>JAVBRD010000014.1:0-89578 GCA_031548365.1 Eubacteriales bacterium | reverse complement strand
CACCTGCGTGGGGCTGTTGCGCGGCCGTGATGTGTGTGCCCTAAACACACCCCCCGGCGGTCGCCGCTGCTCTACCTCTCTTTTTTTGTGTGGGGGGGGGGTCCCGCCCCGCCCCCCCCCCCCCCCCACGCCGCGTTTTGTCACAAGGAGCTGCGGGTTCCCAGCGGATCTCCGGAGCAAGCGCGATGGGCCGGCATCTGGCTTTGTCGGCAGGCTGACACGAAGCGCCCGGTTTTCGGCCGCGTCGTGCGAGACGCACCCATTCGCTTACACTTGGGGTCTGCCATCAGAGTCAAAGCGCGGCTGGCGAAGTACGCGCGTGTCGTTGATCAGCGCGCCGAGTTGCGTCACAAACGCGCTTGAGCCATGCGGTGCCAGGAATAGGGTGGACGGCTTAACTAAAAGCCTAAAGCAGCCGGTTTTCCGTGCCGCTATAGGCTTTTTTTGCTACCTGTGATCGCGTTGGTCTTGCTCATTGGTTTTTGCTGCTCACATGCCACTTTTCGAAAATCTGCTCGAGACGGCCATCTTTGATCATGGACTTGACGACTCCGTCCATGTACGCCGCCAGCCCTTTGTTGTCAAGTGCCGTCGCGATGCCGTACACCTGCGGGCTCAAGCCTTCCTCGAGGACCACGCACGCGTCGTCCTTGTAACCCGTCAGGATGGATTTATCAGCCGCGAACGCGTTGATCTGGTGCGCGTCGAGCGCGGCCTTGACCTCGGGATAGCTCGCGAACTCCTTGATTGCAACGAGGTAACCGCGTTTTTCCGCCTCCGAAGCGATGGTATCGCGCGCCGTGCCGGATTGCACCACGCCAACGGTCTTTGCGCTTATGTCTGCAAAACTGGAGATCTGGGATTCTTCGTGAACCAGCAGGCCGATTTCATCGGTGAAATACGGCGTTGTGAAGTTAAAGGTTTTTTTTCGCTCATCTGTGATTGTAAACGTTGCTATCGCGATGTCGATTTCGCCGTTGTTGAGCATGGGGCCGCGCGTCTGCGCCGTGAGCGGCGTGAGTTTGACCGCCTTCTCACTGCCGAATATGCCCTTGGCGATCTCCTTGGCCAGATCGACCTCAAGCCCTTCGATCTGGCTTGTCTCAGGGTTGAGGTAACCGAAATGCGGTACGTCAACTTTGACACCAACCCTGAGCGCGCCGCGTTCACGGATGGCTTTCACGGCTTGATTTCCGCCAGCACAGGCTGTCAGCGTGACTAAAACGGCCAGCACGGCCGCGATCCTTTTCAAGAGCTCACCTCATCAAGTGTGAAAGATTGCAGTAATAAGCATAACACAGGCGGGGAATGCCCACAACTCGAATTTTACATTATCAGCTATTTATGGTAAAGTATTCACAGGAATTTGCAAAATATGAGGCTGAGACAATGTGCCGTCCGATGCGAGACAGCGCGAGAAACGCGTGCGTTCTGCTGGTCGCCGCGCTGCTCATTTGCTCGTCCGCGTGCGCGGATGTGCGGGATCATCGCCAAGTCGTTGAGCCGGCGGAGTATGCCGGGTTTGCTGAGGTTCCCGGCGTAACAAAGGGGGAAGTCGACGCCATCCGAGCCTTCGTGGCGTCGGGCGTGACGTTCTCCTTTGGCATGCCGGAGAGCACCGAGTGCTTTACCCGTAGTTCCGGTGATCTGGGTGGTTTCGCGGTGTTGTTGTGCGATCGGCTCTCAAGCTTGTTCGGTATCCCGTTCAACGTTGAAATCTACTCATGGAGCGACCTGCGAGCGGGTCTTGCCGACAAATCCATCGACTTTTCCGGCGCTGTCCCAACGCTGTTGGCGGCTAAAGCTGGCCTGTACGCGTCGGACGCCGTCGCGGAGAGAAAACTGATCATTGTCAAGCAGCGTGACCGCCGCACCACGCAGAAACCCGCGGTGCCCACATACGGATTTTTGGCAGGCTCCGCAGTGCGCGAACAGGCGGCTCAAACCGGCACCATGACAGCCGTGGAGTTCGGAACTCTCCAGGACGCGTACCAAGCGCTCAGGCGCGGAGAGTTGGATGGCATTATCACCGACGCGAGTTCCCAGAGTTTCACGGATGCGGTCGGGGATCTCACGGTCGAAGATTTCACCCCTTTGACCTTTAATCTGGTCTCTGTCGCCACGTTCAACCCGGAGTACGCGCCGATAATCTCCGTTCTGAGCAAGTACATTCAGGCCGGTGGATCGTTTCATCTCAGCAAACTCTACGGCAAAGGCACCGAGACTTACATGCATGAACAGCTCTTGCGCGACCTGACCGTCGACGAGCGCCGTTACCTTCAGGTGCATCAGAATCCGGCAGCCATCATTCCGGTCGTCGTGGAGTATGACAACTACCCGGTCACCTTCTACAACGAGCGTGATGACGAGTGGCAAGGCATCGGCATGGACACGCTTCACGCCATCGAAACCCTGACCGGCATGCGTTTTGGCATCGCTAACGCCAAGACAGACAACTGGGACACGCTCCTGTCCATGCTTGAGCACGGTCAGGCAGCGATGGGCACTGAATTGATCCGCACCGCTGACCGCGAGGGGCGTTTTCTCTGGACGGACGAGCCATATCTGCGGGACTACTACGCGCTCTTGTCCTCGACCGACATGCCCGACATCAATATCAGCCAGGTTTCGCAGTTGCGCGTCGGACTGATAAAGTCTACTGCGTACACTGAGTTTTTCAGGGAGACCTTTCCGCTGCACACCAATTGCGTAGAGTACGATAGCACGGGCGAATCCTTCGACGCATTGGAAAAAGGCGAGATCGACCTGCTCATGGCCACGCGGAACCAGCTCCTGAGCGTGACCAATTTCATGGAGAGAACCGGGTTCAAAGCCAATCTCGTTTTCAGCCACACGTACGGCGTGCAGTTTGGCTTCAACAAAAACGAGGCCGTTTTGGCGTCGCTTGTCAATAAATCGTTGAAATACATTGACACGATGGAGTTTTCAGACAACTGGATCCGCAAGGTTTTCGATTACCGCGGCAAGCTCGCGCGCGCACAGGTGCCCTACCTTGTGGGTGCGTCCGTCCTCATGGTCGCTGTACTGGGTCTTTTGGTTATCATGCTCGTTCGTAACCGGCAACAAGGTAAGCTCCTTGAGGCGACGGTGCAGGAACGCACGCAGGAATTGCGAGCGCGTTCGGCTGAGCTTGAGGTGCAGACGGACGCGGCCCAAGTCGCATCTAAGGCCAAGGGTGAGTTCCTCGCGCGCATGAGCCACGAAATTCGCACACCGCTCAACGCGATCATCGGTATGACGGAGATTGCCAAACGCTCCGCAGACTCGGAGAAAACGCGTGAATCGCTCGAGCAGATCAGCACAGCGTCTAACCACCTGTTGGGCATACTCAATGACATTTTGGACATGTCCAAGATCGAGTCCGGCAAGTTCGCGCTTGTGCGCGAAGCGTTTGATCTGCGCGCAGCTATGGACGAGGTCACCAAGATCATTGGTCAGCGTTGCGGAGAAAAACGCATCCGCTTTCATACAAACCATGCGGCGCTGCCCGACTCGGGCGTCATGGGCGACAAACTTCGCTTAAAGCAAGTGCTGATCAACCTCCTCGGAAACGCCGTCAAATTCACGTCCGAGGAAGGAAAAATCAGCTTTAGCACCAATGTCGCAGAAGATACGCCCGATGCCCTCACGCTCGAGTTCCGTGTGGAAGACGACGGCATCGGTATGACGCCTGAACAGGTATCAAAGCTGTTTGTCGCATTTGAGCAGGCTGACGCGAGTGTGGCCGTGAAGTTCGGCGGGACAGGACTTGGACTTGCGATCAGCCAAAACCTTGTGGGGCAGATGGGCGGCGTCATCCGCGTGATCAGCGAGCCCGGCGGCGGTTCGGTTTTTTTCTTCACAATCAGCTTGCCCAAGACCGAGGTGCCCGGTTCCGCCGCGGATGCTGTTGTCCCAGGGTCACTTGACCTCAATGGTCGGCGTTTCTTGCTGGTGGAGGACATTGAGATCAATCGCATGATTCTCATGGAACTGCTGTTGGAAACCGACGTTGAGATCGTGGAGGCTCGCGATGGCGCTGAGGCGGTCGAAGTGTTTTCCGCATCGCCACAAGGTTATTTCGATCTCGTGTTCATGGATGTACAAATGCCCAACATGGATGGCTACCAATCCACGGCGGCCATTCGCGCGCTTGACCGCGCGGACGCAAGAACGGTACCCATCATCGCCATGACGGCCAACGCTTACCGGGAGGACGTTGAGCGCGCCATCGCCGCGGGCATGAATGACCATCTCGCCAAGCCCATCGATATCACACAAGTGCTGAGCGCTGTGGACAAGCACCTCAAAATCGGCAGACGGGGTTGACGGCGGGCCAGTGGCATGCCAAACGTTTAAGCAAACGGCGTTCGGACCGATCCGAACGCCGTTTGTATATGCAAGGAAGAAGACGCGCGTTAATTGTCTTCGAAGTCGTTGTCGCCGGGATGGATGCACCCGCGGCTGTTGACGCGCGACCCCTGCGGGCGGGGCGCGCGTGCGCCTGAGGTTAGGAGCGGATCGTGGGTGTCCTTCATCCACGCGTCCAGCCGGTCCCACATATCGGCATACACTTCTTTGTAGCGCGCATCCCACGCGAGGTTTTCGCGCTCGAGCGGATCGATGTATAGGTCAATGAGCATCTCTCTCGCGCGCACGCCGGAGAAACCGCCGTGTTCGAGCAGGAATCGCTTGGCGTACCCGTCGTCAGTATTGGCGAGCACCGACCCGTTGTGGCTGTCGAAAAAGCGAATAAGCTTGTAACGTTTCGTGCGGATACAGCGCATGGGCTCATACGCGGCGTGAAACGTGACCTCGGAGAAAATTTCGCTTCCCGCAGCATCGCTTTCCCCGCGCAGGAGGGGTATGAGCGACGTCCCCCGCAGCCCATCGGGGGGCGCAATGCCTGCGGCATCACAGATCGTTGGGTAAAGGTCGATGTGCGAAACCAGCGCGTCGGTCGCGCGCCCGTTTCTCGCGCCTTTCGGATGCCGCACGATCAGGCTAACGCCAATGCCTGTGTCGTACAGTGTGCACTTCATGTGCGGGAACGCGAGGCCGTGATCGGTCGTGAAAATAATCAGGCTGTCATCGTACACACCTGCGCGCTTGAGAGCGTCCAACACGACGCCCACGCTTTGATCGGCGATATCCGCGGACTTTTGGAACTCGGCGATGTCGCGGCGATTCTGCTCGCAGTCGTAGACGACAGGCGGGGGCGTGACATAATCAAAGCCTGTGTCATCTGGATCAAGGGCGGGGTAGATTCTGTGCGTCGACGTCATGCCAAACGCCAGAAAGAGTGGCCGCTGTCCCGTCGTGCTGAAGTAGCGCGCGATGTACTCCGCGCATGCGTGAGCGTTGACCAGGTCGCGCGACTTGGGGTTCGCCGCGTCGTTCTCGGGCGGAGATAGCAGCTCGTCATACCCGATCATCGCGGGATCTGGCGCCTCGTGCTGAACGCCGCAAAGCGCGGTGTGGAAGCCGTTTCGCCCGAGAAATGGCGCGAGGTGACGCGCGTAATCCCTGAGTTTCCAGCCCCTGTGCGCCAGCCCCTCCATGCCGCACTCGTGGGGGGACATACCGGTCAACAGCGCGGCTCGGCTGGGCGAACAGGTTGGCCCAGCGTTGTAGCAGTGCCGGAAGAGCAGTGACTCGCGCGCGAAAGCCATGAGGTTGGGCGTCTTGATGCCGCAGCCGTAGGGTTCGATGTAGCGCCCGCTGTCGTGGGTGTGGATGTAGATGACGTTCATGCAATGCTCGCTCCTTTCGTGCGTGGACGATCCTGCAAGGGTAGATGCGCCGTCAGATGATTTTGACGCTCAGCGCTTTGTACGGCTCAAAGTGCAACGTGATCACGCCGTTTTCGATGCGTACTTCGGATAACGTACGCTCGTTCATGTCGCAGAGCGCAGCCCGCGTAAAACCGTTCACGCGGACGCGGGCGGTTGTTTTCCTGCCTTGGTTTTCATAAAGCCGAAGAAGGCATCCATCCCGGTCAAAGCAACGTTTGAACGCGGAAAACTGGATGTTTTTCTCCGTCCACGAAAACAGGTCAGGGCAAACTGCTGTGGCCTTATCCACCTGCGGCTCCCGCAGTGCGTGAACAACTGGGGGATACAGGAAACACTGCGCAAGCCCGAGAAAGGGTGCGCGATCATCAGCGTCGGCGGCGTAAGGCATGTACGCCCACTCAACGATGTGCTCACCGATGCATTGCGCGCCCGGTGTGTGGCTTGATGGCGACGCGCCTCCGCTGCGAGCGGGCATGTTCATTCGGCCCATGAGTTCAAATCCACGCAGAAGTGTGAAGCACGCGCGCGGCTGGCCGCATGCCGTCTCCTGCGCCTCGTAGTCGTAAACGCCTTTCAGCGCGACGGCCAGTCCGGCGCTGCCATCCTGAGCGGCCACCCACTCTCGGAAGGGGAGGAGTACAGTGGGGGGCTGGTGCCACGGTTCGATCTCCACCGGCCGGCGCACAGCGCGGTCGATGACAGCCAGCTGACTTTGCGAGCGTATGGCATCAGTCACTACACCCATCGGCACGCACAAACGCACGCGGTGATCGCGGGCGCGGTTGTCCAACGTGAGCTTTACGTCCACGCGCGGTACGCCTGCGCACACAGCGACTTCAAAGGAGATGGGCATGCTCTCTCGCGCCTGGCTTCTCTCGTCGCCGATCAAACGCGCGGGAACGCTCATGACGCCTTCCATTGCGATTGTCGCGCGCACAGGTCCGCGCTCGGTTATCCTTGCCGTCATCGCCGCCGCCGTGGAAAGCACTTTCTCGCCGTGTGTCCACGGGGGAGAGTGATCCCATGCGTCCCCCGCCTCGGCGTCCTCTTCCAAGAGATTGAGGTTTTCAAAGCTTTTGCCGGTGCGTTTGTCGAATATGCTCATCAATGCGCCCTCGACGTCGACGCGGATGAACTCGTTCTCGATGGAGCGCTCGCTGACCCTAAGCGCGGTCTTCGGCGCGGCCGCTTCAGTCGTCGTGAACATCGCGAGCGCGCCCTCGCCTGCGTCGTCAAGGAAGAGCAGCTTGCGCAGAACGCTGTTGTGATACGGCGCGTTGCGCGGCTGTCCCTTGCCGTTGAGTGCGATTTTCTCTCGCGAAAGGATTTGCGTGGGCAGCACGCGCCCATCCGATCGCGCCACGCTCACAGGATCGTCCCCGACGGGCAGCCAGACCTCGCACACCTGCGGGTGCGCCGAGCGCACGGGCGCGTAGCGGAGCATCGCACGCCCCGTGGGTGGGAGCGGCATGCGCGCGCCCATGTGCTTCATGGCATCGTGGATAATCCCTGCGGCGATCTGCCGCACGGTGCCGTAACGCGCATCCATCTCTACATGGACCTCGTCCACACTTGAGCCGTGGATCGAATCGTGAGCGCTGTTGATGAGCATGCTCCGCCAAGCCTGGTGGAGCAGCGCGGGCTTGTCAGGATAGCCCAGGAGCGATGCCATCGCGTCCAGCGGCTCTGCATACCGCTCGAGGAGCGCTTCGCACGCAAAGTGCGCGCGTTTGAGGTAGGTGCGAGTCGACAGCGCGCCCAGAAGGATGTACTGATACCTTGAGCCGATGAGCTCCATGCCGTATACCGCTGGTGAGCGCAGGGCTTTTTTGACCTCGCGCACGTATCCCTCGGCGTCGCCCATGACGAACTCAATCTCGTCTTGCATTTCATTGGCCGCCCGGATGGAGTCGCCGACATTGATCTGCGGGGGGAGGTGGTCATATCCCGCCACGAGCGCGATCACGCCCGAAGGATAGCGCTCCTTGATGCGGTGTACGTTCTGGATCATGTTGCGCGCGATGCGCTGTGGGTCGTCGTGCACCGCGAGTTCACGGAAATACTCGTACCCAAGGTAATCCGCGTAATAAGGCACTTCGCGCGGCGTGAGCGGATCCGCCTTCTTTTGGAAGATGTCGAACGCGCCCGCGTAAGTCTCGCGGAAATGGCTGGCCAGCACCTCGGAACCGTCGATGCCGCGGTAGATGAATTCATCAGGGTGCCCTCCGGGCACCTCGGGAAAACCGCGCATAAACAACAGCGAGTCGATGTCAAAACCGCGCAGGATCTGCGGCATTTGCATCGGATGCCCGAAGTTGTCCGGCAGATACCCGGCGCGCATGATGCCGCCCATCGCCAGTGACTTTCGGTTTCCGTACAGACAGTTGCGGATGATGCATTCCGCGGAGGGCAGCCACTCGTCAAACTGGGTATAAAAAGGGCCGATGGCCAGCTTGCCAGAGGCGATCAGCGCGCGCATCGCGCTTTCATCCTCCGGAACGACCTCCAGGTACTCCTCAAGTGGGAAAACCTGGCCGTCCAGAACGTAGCACGTGAAATCATGGCGTTCGCGATCAATGCGCTTTAGCGTCTCAAGCGCCTCCGCTGTCCAGAAGCGGTAGGAGCAAAGCGGCTGATACCACTCGATATCCAGATGACCGGCGGTAATGACGTACCCTGTGATTTTGGCCACAGCTAGCCCTCCCGTAGTGTCTTGATCTGAGCATAGCATGGCAGGCCAAAATGTCAACAAGCCCCGCTTTGCTCTCGCAGGGGAAAAGGCTTTCTCTTTGGGTGGAAATTCTCACGTTTTGTGCTGAACGGCATCAGTAAACATTTCCGACGCTTCAGTGGTATTTCCTACACACAAACCGCTCGCGGCGTGCTATACTCGCTGGACGAAGGGATGATCACGAACATGCAGCAAGCACGCTTCCAGAACAACCTGACCGAGGGACCGATCGCACGGCAGCTCATTCGGTTCAGCCTCCCGTTTTTGCTGTCAAACGCGCTCCAAGCGCTGTACGCGCTCACAGACATGCTCATTTTGGGCTGGTTTGGCGGCGCGGGCGGCATTTCGGGCGTACACATCGGCGGACAGGTGACAATGATTGTCACGAACTTTGTCGCGGGCATCACGGTGGGGACCACGGTACTCATCGCGCAGTATCAAGGCGCGAACAGACCGGACGACACGCGCGACGTGATCCAAACCACTCTGGCGTTCGCGCTCATGGCTTCTGCGGTACTGACGGCGATCATGATTGTTGCCGCGCCAAGCGTGCTCACCATGATGAAAACGCCCGAGGAGGCATACGGAGAAGCGCTCGCGTATCTGCGCGTTTGCATGACGGGTGTGGTGTTTATTTTCGGATATAACGCCATCAACGCGATCTTGCGAGGCATGGGAGACTCCACGCGCCCGCTGTGGTTCATCGCGATCGCGTGCCTGATTAATATCGGGCTCGATTTTCTGCTGGTGGCATGCTTTGGCATGGGCGCGGGCGGCGCGGCCATCGCCACGGTCGTCTCGCAGGCGATCGCGCTGGCGATGGCGGTGGTATACCTCAAGTCAAGAGCGTTCGTGTTCGACTTTAAGCCATCCAGTTTCCGCATTGTGCCGGATAAACTCAAGTTGCTTGTGCAGGTGGGGCTGCCGGTATCCATACAGAATGTGCTCACTTCGCTTTCCTTTGCGTTCAACACATCGCTCGTCAACCAGTTCGGGTTGGCCGCGTCGACGGGGCTTGGGATCACCAGCCGTTTCAACAGCTTTGCCATGCTCCCCGCGATGGCGATGTCCATGGCGCTCTCGGCTTTCACGGGGCAGAATGTAGGCGCGGGCAAGCACGCGCGTGCGCTTCGCTCGCTGTGGATTGGCATTGGCATCTGCTTTTCGTTTGCGCTTGTCGTATTTGCGTGGGCGCAGCTCTCGCCGTCCAGCATCATCGGCATTTTCTCCCGCGATGCGGAGGTGCTTGAGGTCGGCTCGGTCTACATGCGCGCGTTCAGCTGGGACTTTTTGCTGGTGGCGTTTATCTTTTGCTTGACCGGGTTCATCAACGGTTCAGGACACACCACGTTCTCTCTCGCCCAGAGTCTCGTGTGCGCTGTGGTCTTGCGCGTGCCGCTTGCGTACTTTTTCAGCAGCACGATGGGCATGGGCGTGGCGGGCATCGGGCTTGCGGCGCCCGGCGCGTCTTTGCTCGGCCTCGCCGCGAGCCTGACGTATGTGCTGCTGGGCAAGTGGAAGACGGCGAAGATCATTCAGCGCGCTCCGGATGCCGCCATGGAGCCGGTTGTCTCCGAATAGCCGGTGAACGCGCCGCATATAAAGCGCCCATAAGGCGCGGCGGCATGGGAGCGCGCTATGTAAACCACGCATTCGGGACGCATTGATTTTCTTTTGGGTACGAAGGGATGAGTGTATGGTTACTCAAGCGATTGACGGTATTTCTTTTCAGATAATGGAGATGTACGACTTTTCATTTTTGAGTAAGTACGGAAAGATATTCAAAGTATACGATCAATCAAGTTCGGGGTGCATATGCTTTGGCGCTGAAAAAGCAGGAAAGCGGTTTTTTTTGAAATTTGCGGGTGCGAGAACCGTCCATGACAGCTTGATAAACACTGAGGATGCCATAACAAGGCTCAAATATTCTGTTCTCAAATACAAAGAACTCAAGCACCCGCTGCTGATCGATCAAATAGGTGCGGAAGAAATCGGCGGCGGGTTTATAACTGTTTTTGATTGGTTTGACGGGGTAAGCTGTGGCTACCCGCAACGGCAAATGCGGGAAAAATTCGCGGCGCTTCCAGCTGAAAAAAAGCTGCCAGTATTTGAAGGGATCTTGGATTTTCATGCGCACGTTGCCCAATGTGGGTATGTGGCAATCGATTTTAATGACCAGGCGACGCTGTATAATTTTGACAACGGAGACTTTGCTATCTGCGACGTTGATTTTTACGCAAAACAATGCTACATGAATGGGTATGGCGGAATATGGGGCGACCCCTCCCTCATGTCACCGGAAGAATCAAGAAGCGGTGCGATCGTTGACGAAATCAGCAATGTTTTTACAATGGGAGCCGCCGCGTTTGTTTACTTCGCAGAGGACGACAAAAATTCGCGTGAAAAGTGGGTTTTAAGCGGCGATTTATATGAAGTCGCGAAAAGGGCCATCAGTGAATCACGAAAACAGCGGCAGCAGACAATAAATGATTTTATGCTGGACTGGAAAGCGGCAAAAGAAAAAACGCTGTTGGTCAAATGATGGGGTGGGAGGCGAGGCTGATGTGTCACGCAAGCATGCGCGGATACCTGATCGCAGGGATTCTTGCGCTGTTGTTGGTTCTTGGCGCTTGTACCGCCTCCGGAACCACGCCCGGCCAGACCGAAGGCGCGCTTTTGAAGTCCGCTCCTCCCGCGACACCCTCACCTCCCGCGACGCCCGATGAACGCCTCCGCTTGTACTTTGCGTTCATCGCCGATGGCGCGTACGACAAAGCCTACGAGCTCCTGTGCGCGGAGAGCAGAGCTCAATACACCGGCGCGGGTTTTGCCGCCAAGTGTAAAAACATTTATACGGGCATCGAGGCCAAGCATCTTGAGATCACAAACGTGCAGGTTCAGGCCATACCTGCGAACGATACAACCGAGGCCCACGCGCTGGTCACCTATGTAATGCACATGGAAACTGTCGCGGGTAGAGTGAAATTTGCGAATGCCGCTACACTTTTCCGGGGAGAGGGCAAGGAGTACGGCGTTTTGTGGTCGCCGAGTCTGATCTTTCCGGAGTTGACCTCTGATGAGGACAGGGTGCGTGTGAACGTGCTGAGCGCCGATCGTGGGAGCATCCTTGATCGGAACGGGATGATGCTGGCCGGAAGAGGCGTGGCATCCTCGGTTGGCCTAGTGCCGGAGAAAATGAACCCAGAGGCCGCACAGGACATCGCCCTCGTTGCAGAATTGTTGGAGATGACCTCGGAGAGCGTACAAAAAAAGCTTGCCGCCTCTTACGTCAAGCCTGACACTTTTGTCGCGATCAAGTCGGTGCCCAAAAGCGCGATGGAGCTCAAAGAAAAGCTCCTGATGATTCCCGGAGTGAAAATCGTCGACGTAGCGGTGCGCGTATACCCGCTCGGAGAGAGCGCGTCACACTTGACCGGATACGTGCAGGGCATCAACGCCGAGGAACTCGAAGCGATGAGCGGGCAAGGCTACCACATGAACAGCCTCATCGGTAAAGCTGGGTTGGAAAAAATCTACGAAGAGACACTGCGCGCTGTGGACGGACGCGAAATAGTCGCCGTGACCGGTGATGGTAAAACAGTGAAAACGCTGGCACGCAAAGAGCGGAGGAGCGGGCGGGACATCACGCTGACCATCGACGCAGCGCTGCAGGAAAAGCTGTATGCCCAGTTTGCGCGGGACAAGAGCTGTTCGGTCGCCATGAATCCCGCAACGGGTGAAGTCCTCGCGCTGGTCAGCACACCCGCATATGACGCCAACGATTTTGTGCTGGGCATGTCTTCGCAGAAGTGGGCTTCGCTCAACGAGGATGTCAACATGCCGATGTACAACCGTTTTAAGGCCGCGCACTGCCCGGGGTCGATCTTCAAGGCGATCACTGCGGCCATCGGCGTCAACACCGGCGCGATTGATCCGCAGGAAAACTTTGGTCGCAGCGGGCTTAAGTGGAAAAAGGATGACAGCTGGGGCGGTTATTACATCAAGACCACCAGGGAGTACGATGGCCCTGCCAATTTGGAGAACGCGCTCGCGCACTCCGACAACATCTATTTCGCGAAAGCTTCCCTCAGAATTGGCGCCCAGCCTTTCGCCGAAGAGCTGATCGCCTTGGGTTTTGAGGAACGAATTCCGTTTGAGTACGGCTTATACTCCTCGGTTATTTCGCCCTCCGAATCCTTCACATCGGAAATACAGCTTGCCGACAGCGGTTACGGTCAGGGTCAGCTGCTGGCCAACCCCATCCATATGGCGTGCGTCTACGCGGCGTTTGTCAACGATGGAACGATTCCCAGGCCCCGCCTCATCCTTGCTGACACGGACGCTCCGATGATCCCCTGGGTCGACCGCGCGTTCTCAGCCGGAACGGCGGAGGTCGTGCGAAATGGGCTAGTGCAGGTGATCGAACGCGGCACGGGCAAGGAAGCCAAAGTGCGTGGCCTTGCGCTCGCCGGCAAGACGGGCACGGCAGAAATCAAGAAATCCAAAGATGACAAAACTGGGACCGAGCTCGGTTGGTTCGTTCTTTTCAATGCGGACGAACAAACGAAAAATCCACTCCTTGTGATCTCTATGGTGGAAGACGTCAAAGACAGGGGCGGGAGTCATTACGTCATCCCAGGAGTCAGATCGGTCTTCGTGCAATAGCGTGTAACGCCTTTGCGGAGTCATGCGTTGGGCTTAGCGCATTGGCATGTGAATAGCCGAAGCGGCTCAAATATGGCCGAGAGCCCGATATCCGAACGATGATCGGTGTCCGGAATGTCCCAGGTTGCTGACACCGAAGCATGTTTCAAGCCAAGTCGTTCCAACCGTGAGGGTCCGTAAGTAGCCGCAGCGTCACGCAGTGGAACGCGCGCGAGGTTTGACGGCATGATTGGGAACCCCGCGAATCCGTTTTGCCATCTTGTTGAGTTGCTTCGCTTCAGGAACGGATTTGTTGTCAGGAGAGCAGCAATTGCTCCTGCTCTTTGTCAATTTCGTCGATCAATGCGCACAGACTCGCGTGTTTTTCGCCCAGAGAGACCTCCACGGCCTGTATGTCGTCGATCAGTTTGTTCAGTCGCACCATATTCTCTTTTATATGGTCGCGCACTGACAGGTCGGTGAAGATGTTGTCAAACCAGAAATCCACAGCGCGCTGGGATTCTGATATTCCCGGAAGCCCGGGCGTTGTTAGTCCGCGCACGTCGCCCAGCTCCGCTCTCAGGCTTTTCATCTGCGAGGAGAGTGCGTAAAAGCACGCCTCCGCGTCGTCGATGTGCGAATATTTCGCCGCGTGGGTGAGCAGCCCGCCGCGCGTCCATATGTCAAATGTCGCCCAATTCTCAGCGCTGCTCAGTGACTTGAGCGCTTTGCCGGACGTGGCCTTCACTTTCGAGGCGGCGTTTCTGGCTTCCTTGACTTCCGCCAGCTGCGACGCGGCGACCAAGCGCTCCCGCTCAAGCGCCTGATAGCGCAAGCTTTCCGACGTGGGTGCCGCATTGGACAGAAGCGCCCGCCGCCGGTCAAGTTCACCCTCGAATACCACGCACTCCCGCCGGAGCTCGGAGATGCGCTCGCCAAGCGCCCGTTTTTCGTGCCGAAGATCGTCCGCGCGGGTGACGGCGCGGTCGTAGGCAAGCTTTGCATCCAGCGCTTCCCGCTGTTCCTTGTTCAGCCGTTCCTCATATTTGCCGAAGAGTTTCTGTACAAACGCCGACAGTGTGGATTTTTGAAAGTCCTCAACATCGCGCGCTTCCCGTATGTATGCCGCCGTCAATTCTCGGATCTTCGTTTCCGCCGACTGCAGGGACGCGTCCAGTGACGCCATTTTGCGTTCCAGTGCGGGCAACGAGGCCAGCCTGTCACGCATCTCGGAGAAATTGGTCATGCGGACACCCCCTGCGCAAACTATGCTTATGATCATTATAGGCGCGCTGCCACCGCACGTCAAACTCGGAGGAGCTACCCAGTATTATTTTCAAGATTGTGGATAACGCACCCGCGGCATCATGGGATTGCACCGATGGCTGGAGCGGCTACACGGATGTGGTCTATCCCGGGCGTCATCAACGAAACGTTCACGGCAAAAGCGGCACCTTCACGGTAGAGGGAGTGAACGCGGACTTTTGGCGCTGCATTCCGCTTCTTGCCCGGCGCAGCCGATGCTTTGCAGCGGACGATGGAAACACTGTACGCTGTCATCGCGGTGTTTGCAGAGGCTTATAACCGCTTCGGCATGGCCAAGCACCGACACCGCCTGATCCGCGGAAAAGCTCTGTTCCCCTTGAGCTTAGTCGATTTCCTCTGATCAGTGCATTCGGACACCACCGGATTTGCCAAGCGCTTGACAAAAATAGAGAGTGCGCATATAATACCTAAAATAGCGATGAAGGAAGTGCAGTCCTCAAGCGAAGCCCAAAGAGAGCGGGAGCCACCGGCTGAAAGCCCCGCGGCGGCGCAGGATTGATCCGGTTCCGGAGCATTCGGTGAAAACGAACGCCTCGCCCGCGTTAACGGGCGCATGAGAGGGAGCGCTTTTTGCGCACCAAGTCAGGTGGTACCGCGAGCCATGCTCGCCCCGGCGTTTGCCGGGGCGTTTTATTTTGTCAGGAGGTACGAGTATGCCCAAAAACGAAAAGCAGTTTGTGACCGAGATCACGCCTCGCGAAACCGATTTCGCGAAGTGGTACACCGACGTCATCACCAAGTCCGACATGGTGGACTACGCGCCTATACGCGGCTGCATGGTGATGAAGCCCTACGCCATGAGCATATGGGAGCTCATCCAGAAGCAGATGGACCAGATGTTCAAGGACACCGGACACCAAAATGTCGCAATGCCCATGCTCATCCCCGAGAGCCTGTTGCTCAAGGAGGCTGAGCATGTCGAAGGCTTCGCGCCCGAGGTCGCGTGGGTGACGCACGGCGGTAACGATCTACTGCCCGAACGTCTCGCCATCCGTCCCACGAGCGAGACGCTGTTTTGTACGATGTACGCCAAATGGGTGCAGTCGTGGCGCGATCTTCCCCTACTCTACAACCAATGGTGCTCCGTGATGCGCTGGGAAAAAACCACGCGCCCCTTCCTGCGCACCGCCGAGTTCTGGTGGCAGGAGGGTCATACCGTCCACGCCACAGCCGAGGAAGCGCAGGAGGAAACGCTTAAAATGCTGGGCGTTTACCGTGATTTCCACGAAGAAGTGCTCGCCATGCCCGTGTTGTGCGGCCTGAAGACGGACAGCGAAAAGTTTGCCGGCGCGCGCGCGACCTATGGCGTCGAGTCCATGATGCAGGACGGCAAGAGCCTGCAAGCGGCCACATCACACAACTTCGGCACCAACTTCTCAGAGCCTTTCGAAATCAAGTTCCTTGACAAGGATGGCACGCAGAAGTTCGCGCACGAAACGAGCTGGGGCTCCTCAACCCGCATGATCGGCGGCCTCATCATGACCCACGGCGATGACCGCGGGCTTTGCATCCCCCCCCGCGTCGCGCCTGTTCAGGCTGTCATCCTGCCCGTCGCGCAGCATAAAGAGGGCGTGCTCGAAGCCGCGCGCGCAATCGCCGACCGCCTCAAAGCAGCGGGCGTGCGCGTGCACGTCGATGACCGCGACACGCAGTCCGCAGGATGGAAGTTCAATGAGTGGGAGATGCGCGGCGTGCCCGTTCGCCTTGAGATCGGCCCCCGCGACATCGAAGCCCGCTGCGTGACCTTCTGCCGCCGCGACACGCTCGAGAAGGGGCAGCTGTCTTTTGACGGGCTTGAGCAGTCCCTCGCCGACTTGCTGGTCACCATCCAGGACGCCATGTTCGCCAAGGCCAAAGCTTACCGCGACGCGCGCGTCAGAGACGCCGTCACCATGGAGGAACTGACCGAGGGCGTGCAGACCGGTTTTGTCCGCGCCATGTGGTGCGGCTGCCCTGAGTGCGAAGGTAAAATCAAGGAAACCGCCTCCGCAACGGCGCGCGTCATGCCCTTTGAGCAAGCGAAGCTCGCCGACACATGCGTCGTTTGCGGTAAACCCGCCGACAAGATGGTCGTCTGGGCCAAGGCGTATTAATGGAGAGGGGGTGAGGCTCAGGGAGCATGGCCCCCTGCACCTCACCGCTGTGCTGTCGCGCCGGAGATGGAATCAGCGTCGAAACGCCCTCGTTTGCCTGCCGAAAAAGCGGCGTAGGCGAAGAAGCTTGTTTTTCTGTGAGCCATGCGTGACGAGAAACCCTGACACCGTGTCACCCAGCAGGAGAATCGCGCTCTTGGCGGTCAGCTTCCGCGCTTTGCAACCGCACAGGGTAACACCGTCGGCGTATGCAGTAGGTGCGCGCCATTGCACATGAACCGCCACTCGCCTCGGCTGGTTCCCGCGCGCCACAGACCGCGACATCGGCGGAGTGAATGGACAACAACGAATGGGGACTGCCTCTGCGAGGACAGTCCCCTAGTTTTCTTCCTTTTAGAACCAGAAACCGGAGGCCGTAGCCTACGATCCTTCGCCGTTTCCGCACTTGGTGCAGCCTTCGCAGCCTCCGCCGCAGGATGCGAAGAGGGATTCGAGGATGGCGGAGGGCGCGCCCATGGGGATGTGGGGGACGCCCTCTTCGTCGTAGACGTCACCGATCTTGATAAAGCCGTATTTCTCGTAGAAGCCGCGCACGCGTTCCTGCGCGCCGAGACGGACCTCTTCAGCCTCAAGATAGAGGGCGCGGTCGATGAGAAGGCGCATGATGAGGTCGCCGTAACCCTGGCCGCGGTAGGGCTTGAGGATGCAGATGCGGCCCACGCGGATTACGCCCGGCCTTTCCGCGAACATGCGCGCGCAGCCTACGGGCTGACCATCCTCGGAGAGGATGAGGTGCTGGGCGATGTCGTCTTTTTCGTCGCGTTCAAGCGCCTGAGAAAAGCCCTGTTCATCGACGAAGACGGTTTCGCGTATTGCGAGCGCATCTGAAATGTCATCGCCGCCGGAAATCCATCGGGACATGATCATCAGCGGATTACCTTCCCCTTGAGCGCTTTTTCAATGGCTTCCTCAGAGGCCTCGGGCATGGACACGTTGTCGAACAGCTCCCACTTTTCCAGATGATCGACCTTCTGTCCGGGCGCGAGGCGCACAAGCGGGGAGAGCGTCTCCATCTCGAGCATGAAGTTATGCGTGTAGGTCTCAAACGAGCAGCCGAAGTCCGGGTATTCCGCGCCAGACTTGTGCGCGAAGTGTTTGACGAACAGGTGGCCGTGGTTGAAGTACGCGGCCCAGCCTTCCTCGTTGTTGGAGCCAAACTTAAACGGGGTCGTGGCGTTTTCGTCTTGCTTGAGCAGAATGTAGTTCTCCCCCCACGTCACGCGCGGGTCGTTCATGCGCGAGTAGGGCCACAGGCCGAGTACCCGGTTGCCGAGAAGGCCCGTTTCGCGCTTGACCTGCGGGATGACCTCAAGCCCGCCCGGCGCGAGCACGGTCAGCGCCCACGCGGACAGTTCGACGTCCCAAAGCCCTTCGTTCACAAGCCGGTGTGTGACGCGCACCTTGGCCTCGCCTTCCACGAGCGTGATCTCCATCTCCTTGCGGATGAGAGCGCGTTTTTCCGTGGGCTGGATGACGTGAACGCCGCCCTGAATCTCCAGAACGGCGATGGGCTCGTTGTCCGGCTCGTAAGAGCGCGGCATGTTCTCGGGGCTGTGCCACAGGCGGTGGCCGCCGTATATGCGCCACTCATCCCCGCCGGTCGCGCCGAGGGTCTCCTTAACGTTGCACATTTCGTTGTCTTTGCCGATGAACCCGAAAAATATGACGCGCGGCCCGACATCGGCGGTTACGATCAGCTCGCAGATGCCGTTTTCGATGCGCACACAGTTTGGCCATCCGCCGTACGCGACGCGGCTTGTCCTCACAGGCATGTTGATCCCTCCAAATACGCAATAGTTGACCACATCATACACCGAAATGAGCGCTTTTGAAAGTGCGGGCCGCAAATTCACTGGCCGGGTGCATGAGCGGTTGATTTATTGGTTACATTGGCTTACAATGGAGTCTACCGAATTGGAAACAGGAGGACACATTTGTGAGCGAAGAACGCGATATCGTCACGTTTACCGATGACGAAGGCCACGAAATTGATCTCGAAGTCCTGGATTATTTCTTTTACAACGGTCAGGAGTACGCCGTTCTTGTCGACGCCGACGAAGACGACTGCGAGTGCGGCTGCTGCGGCCATGATCATGCGGAAGACGCTGAGCATGAGCACAAGCGCGGTGAAGACTGCGACTGCAAAGAGCACGAACACGGCGATGACTGCGACTGCGAGGACGAGCGCGAGCTGTACATCATGAAGGTCGTTCAGCTCGAGGGCGACATGGAAGAGTTTCAGCCTGTTGAGGAAGAGCTGCTCGAGAAGCTCTCCGAGATCGTCAGCCAGCGCTTTGAAGAAGACGACGACGAGGACGAAGACGAATAAGAGGGGTACGCCCCCGCGAAAACCGCCGCCCGTTAACGCTGGGCGGCGGTTGTTTATGTGCGAATCACGGCATAAACTCTCAAGCGCAAACGCTGGACGTCGCTATGCCATCATCAGGATATCCTGGGGTGTAAGACCGGGCTGGAGCGCGATGGAGAGCGCGAGGCCCACGACGGCGGCGACGTTGCGCACGGCCTCGTCGACTTCCTTGGGGGAAACGACAAGATCGCCGATGGCCTGGCGAGAAATTTCTCGCACCAGCGTCTCCATGTCCTCGTCGGAAAACGCGCCCAGAACACCTGCTCCGCCTTCGCGGGAGAGCGCGCGGCGAAGCTCATCGACCGCGTCCCATGCGATGGTTTCCGCGTAAACGACCATGGGAACGCCCACCGCGAGCACGGGTATGCCCAGCGTCTCGCGGTTGAGGCCGCCGCGCCGGTTGCCGATACCCGAACCGGGCGCGATGCCCGTATCCGCGATTTGAACGGTGGAGATGATGCGCGCCGTGCTCCTCGCGGCGAGCGCGTCGATCGCAATGACGAGCGCGGGTTTGACAGTGGAGCAGAGCCCGCTCACCGCTTCAAGCGACTCAACGCCTGTCACGCCCATAACTCCGGGCGCGAACGCGCACACGGGCCGCAGCTGCGATGCGATTCCGGTGAGCGTGAGCTGGCGCGCCACGAGTACACTTTCCAGCGCGAGCGGACCGAGCGCGTCGGCGGTCACGCGGCGGTTGCCAAGGCCGACCACAAGCACGACGTCATCGGGATTAAGCGGGGGCAGGAGCGCGGTGATCTCTCGCGCGATGGCCTCCGCCACGGGCACGAGCCGCTCGGAATCGCGCTGCCACAGCTCGCTCGTCTCCAACGTGACATAGGCGCCCACGGGCTTGCCGATGGCTTTCACCCCACGGTCGTCGAGCACGCCCACGCGCGTGACTTCAACGCCGTCCTCATCGCAACGCTCCATGGATACGCCGGGAATCTCGCCCGCGAGCAGCTCGCGCGCCTCCATCGCAAGATCGGTTCTGATTGAGCGCATGACGCACCTCCTGTGAATTCATCACGGTTCATCATGCGCGGATGCCGCGCGCGTCATGCGAAAGAAGAAATGTGATCAAATGGTGAAAATTGTGTTGCTTCTTGTACCAAGGATTCGTATACTTCAATTCAAAGGCCGGCGAGTCCGGCCAGCATGAGGAGGAGTTTTCGTTGAAAGAGCGGGAGAGTCTTGCGTCGCGGCTGGGGTTCATTCTGATTTCCGCCGGATGCGCGATCGGTCTTGGCAACGTCTGGCGATTCCCCTACATCACCGGGCTTTACGGCGGCGCTATTTTTGTGATGATCTACCTGGTGTTTCTCGTGGTGATGGGCCTGCCGATCATGACCGCCGAGTTTGCGGTCGGGCGCGCAAGCCGCAGGAGCGTCGCGAAATCCTTTGACGAACTTGAGCCAAAGGGCAGCAAATGGCATGTCTTCAAGTGGTTTGCGATGGGCGGCAACTACCTGCTCATGATGTTCTACACCACGGTAGCGGGCTGGATGCTCGCGTACCTGTTCTTCATGATTCGCGGCGATTTTGTGGGCAAAGCGCCCGAAGCGGTTGGCGCGATCTTCGGCGGGCTGCTTGACAACCCGCTCGCGTGCGTGGGATGGATGGCGCTCGCATGCGTGATTGGGTTTGGTATCTGCGCGATCGGGCTTAAGAACGGCGTGGAAAAAATTACCAAGTTCATGATGAGCAGCTTGTTCATCGTGCTGATTGTGCTGGTCATTCGCGCGGTCACGCTGCCCAACGCGGCGGCGGGTCTCAAATTTTATCTCATGCCCAATCCTGCGGCCATTCAGGAAAAGGGGATTTGGTCGGCGATATACGCGGCCATGGGGCAGGCGTTCTTCACGCTTTCCATCGGCATGGGCTCCATGGCGATTTTTGGGAGCTACATCGGGCGCGAGCGGCGCTTGTTGGGCGAGAGCCTCAACATCGCCGTGCTTGACACGGTCGTGGCGTTCCTGTCCGGATTGATCATCTTCCCCGCGTGCTTCGCGTTTGCCATCGAGGCCGACTCCGGACCGGGCCTTGTGTTCATCACATTGCCCAACGTCTTTAACGCCATGCCCGCCGGACAGCTTTGGGGCACTCTGTTCTTTATTTTCATGGCGTTCGCGGCGATTTCGACGGTCATCGCGGTGTTCGAAAACATTCTCTCCTTCGCCATGGATCTGACCGGCTGCTCGCGCGCCAAGGCGTGCGCGGTCAACGCGGCGGTCATCATTTTACTCTCCATCCCCTGCGCGTTGGGCTTTAGCGTGTTTTCCGGGTTTGCCCCGCTCGGGCCGGGTTCGGTCGTGCTGGATCTGGAAGACTTCATCATTTCCAACAACATTCTCCCGCTCGGATCGCTTGTGTACATCCTGTTCTGCGCGACGCGCTACGGCTGGGGCTGGAAAAATTTCCTCGCGGAGGCCAATGCGGGCAAGGGATTGAAACTCGCCGCCAACCTAAAATTCTACCTGACGTTCGTGCTCCCGCTCGTCGTTCTTGTCGTCTTCGTTTTCGGGTACATCGACAAGTTCAAGCTGCTCGGATAAACGCGGCACATCATAAAATGTAGTGCACCCCAGACGTCAGACAGTAGGATATACTGAAAACGAATGGGGTGCATGATCATTCCGACCAAGGATGTCAGTACCGGCATTGCAGTACCAGCAGATGCTGGTTGAATAAGGTGTCCGCCAGAGCATGAGCCGCAGGGGTAACGGTCTTTACTGTCGGGATTAAGCCAAGCCAAAAGGCTTGTTGCCTGCTCTTCACAGGCAACAAGCCTTCTTTGCCGCAGAATTTGATTAGTAGTCTCACATTTGGGGCCGCCTCAGCACAGCACGTTCGGGATTTTTCTGTTGATCCGCCATGCGCGCGTGACGCGCTACGTCGGCTGATCTTCCTGCGTGTGAAGCGTTGGCTGAACATCCCGCGCCCGCCCGTTCCCCCGTCGTACGGGCAGAACCCGCGCGAAAAAGTAGCGCGCGCGGCCCATGGAAACGATGAGGTCGTCCATCAAATCCGCGTGTATATCACTTGCGCGCGAGAGCTCGTCTTCTTTCGGGTCGCCACCGCCGAACACGCTGCGCGAATAGAGCGAGGCCACCACATAGAGCGGCATGGCAGCGCGAGACATGTCACCGTCCACGCGGCGCGCGAGCGCGTTGGGTGTATCGCCTGTGCGCATGGGCGAACCAAAAAGGGCTACGATGTTCACGCTGTCCCGCCAGTACGCGGCGATGACCTCGCGCGTGTCTCCGCGCAAAACACGGAGCATTCTGCTCACACGGAACTTGCGCTTGTGGAACACCCACAACCCGGTCACAAGCGCGATGAGCGCGAGCAGCACCGCACCGCCCGCGAACGCATAAATGGCGGCAGGCAGTCTGGGGACCACAATGTCCGGCAAGGCAAACCCCAAATCGGGGATATCGTCGGTCGGTTCCTCGAGGATTTCTTCATCGACAAACGCCGGACCGTTGCCCAGCGCGGGTGAATTCTCCGCTGGAAGAACGGCCTCTCCAACAGGTGTCGCGTCAAAGGGTATCCAGCCGAGGCCCGCGATGTACAGTTCGGCCCACGCGTGCGCGCTCGCCGCGTCAACATGGTAGAAACCGTCCGGCTCGGCGTCCCCGGCGCTGAGGAAGTAACCCTCGACATACCGCGACGGGATGCCCGCGCATCGCGCGAGCACCGCCACGGCAGTCGCATAGTATGTGCAATAGCCTTGCCTGGTCTCAAGGAAATGCGCGACAAAATCCTTGCCTTCCGGCGGCACGCCGGGCGTGAGCGTGTACTCGAAATCCGCCAAATACGCCTTGATGGCCAGCGCTTTGCGGTAGTCCGTCTCCGCGCCCGCTATGGCTTTGGCCGCGGCATCCCTGACCTCAAGCGGAAGATCCTCGGGCAAGGCAAGATAAAACACGTTCATGCGCGTGATGTCATCCGCGGTATCGGAGCGGCTGAGTGCTTCGAGCGCAAGCGCCGCTTGATCAAAGCCGGGCTGTGCGACCGGGAGGATGTTCGCGTGCACGACGTACCACTCCTGCGTTGGCGCGCCGTCTTTGACGAACAGCTCCGCGTTGTCGTCGAAGCTGACAATCCGCCCCTTGTCTTCCGCGAAGGACATCGAGGTCACGCGTCCCGCGGAAAATAGAGTGGCGCCGCTGTATGATTCGTGGAGGATCGCGAGCTCTGACTGCTTGGCGAACGCGCCCAGAAGTTCCTCGCCGAACGCTTCCCCGGACGGGAGAGGTTTATCGTTGTCGTACACCGCGTCGATCCGATCACCCGCGAGCGGCCCGCCGAAGCGGTAGGTGCGGATATCCACACTGTCGAGCCACGAGTATCCGGTGTAGACGTTCATCACGCTCCCGCGCAGATGGAGCGGAAAAGGAGCGCGCACAACGAGCGCGGGCGTTGTTCCCAGTGAAACCGGGCCGCCGAGGCGGTCTCCGAGCGGCGCGAATCCCGAGCTGGCGATAGAAAACGAGTGCCGCGGCCTCGTGAAGTGCGTGTAGGGTGCGAGCGCGTCGTTGATGTCGTCCACCACAATCTCAAACGGCCTAAACCGCCACCCGCTCGTGTCGTCAGGCACGACCGTCGCGGTCAGGATCAGGGCGGCCAGGCCGACGCACAGCGCCCCCACGGGCAGGAAAGCGCGAGCCGCCTCGGGCGAACCTTCCTCCCCCTCCAAAGGGGCGGCGGCGGTCATGGCCACGCCCAAAAGCACGGCCGGGAGAGAGCCCAGGATTTCAAAGCGCCCGATGATCCACTCAAGGAAGAAGAAAAACCCGGCGATGAACGTCAGGACGACCGCGTTGGGCCAGCGTATGGCGAACAGTCCGGCGGTCACGCCCATGAGCACGCGGATACCGAGTACGGAAGGCACGACGATCTCCTGCGAGAGCTGCTGTTTGCCCGCGAAATACAGGTAGATCTCGTTGAGCAGGGGGAACACCTGCTTCTCAAGGCGTTCGGGGAGGCTTTCGTCATACGCCCAAACGCAGACGCACGCCACCGCCAAGACAAGCGTCACGCGTACAAACACGCCGATCTTCCTCGTCCACAGGTATACGAGAGCAGCGGAGACGGCCACCACGCACACAGTACCCGGGATCGCAGCGTTCAGTCCTTGACTGACGAGCAGCATGTGAGCCATGCCGCTTCCGAACAGAACAGCGCCAAACCATCGTATGAGCACGGTGATCCAGGCGGGCGCGCGCCTCATCCGACCGCCTCCCGCCTGCCAGACATCGCGCTCGCCAGCGTTTCTCCCGGAGCGAGAGCAACGACGCGCGCGCCCCGCGCTTTGAGCTCGGCCAGCTTCTTGGTAAACAGGATGTCGCGGTCGCCATGCGCCTTGATGCACACCAGCATGAGCGTGTGTCCATTCTCGCGCATGGTGAGCAGCGCGTCAAACAGCGCGTCGCCAAGATCGGGCGTCACCACGGCAATGCCGCCCACGCCCGCGCGCGAAGTGATCTCAAGCGCGAGGATGTCGCTGACGCTGTACTTTCCGTTGAAATCCGCGCGGGAGAGCAGTTCGTAAACCGCCGTAAAGTCGATGGGTCGCGACGCCCTGACTTCAACCCGCGAACGGCCGTAGGCGATGAGCTTGATGGGCACGCCGCGCGAAGACAACTGCGCGAGAGAAACACCTGCTTCCACCAACGCATCCTCCGCCGCAAGCTTGAGTTCACCCTCGCCAAAGGGCGGCCGCACATCCATGATGATCGCGAGATCGCGCACGGACGTGCCGTCGAACTGTTTGATCATCGTCTCTTGCAGGCGCGCCGAAAGTTTCCAGTGCGTGCGCTTGAGCGCGTCCCCCGGGCGGAACCTGCGCACGTCGGCCACCGCGGTGACGTCGTCGGCGCTGTCCATGCTCTGGTCGTGCAGACCTTCGCGAGGGTTGAGCGGGATCGCGTCCTTCGGCAGCGGGATCACGCGCGGCCTGATCAACAGATGGATGGGTTTGATGTGCGTGAGTTTCTCCGCGCGTATGGTCAGGTGAAAAATGCCCAACGCGTCCTGCACACTCACCGTGACGATCCCGGGCGAATACTCGCCTCTGTACGGGCACGCGATCTCATCGCTGATGGCGTCCTGCCCGAGAGGCGCGGGAAAGAGCGTCGCGTACCGCGGCGCACCGCTGATGAGGGTCTCGACCGTGTGGTACGCGATGTCGATGGGCGCGACGGGCACAAATGTCTCGTTGTGCGCGGTGATCACCAGCTGCAGCTCACCGCCCTTGACCGCCTCCGGCGCGGACAACTCCTGCCTGATGATCACCACAACAACCGTGTACAGGATGTGCGCGGCCAGCACCGCGCACGCCACCATCATCACAATGGCCATTTGGACAAACAGCCGCTCGCCCGTGCCAAGCCCAAGCCCCAGCGAGAGGCCGAAGACCGTGAAAAAGGCTGTGCGGAACGCGCGTCTCATACGGCTGATGGGACCTTCACGGCGTTCTGTATGTTTTTCAGGATGCGTTCGGGCGTCATCTCTTTCAGGCGCGCCTCGGGCTTGAGGACCAACCTGTGCGCGAGCACGGGAAGGAGCATTTTCTGCACGTCGTCCGGCAGAACATAGTCACGCTTATCGATCAGCGCCCAGCCTGACGCCGCGCGCAAAAGAGCGATGGAGGCGCGCGGGGACGCACCGAGCAGGATCTCTGAGTTGTCCCGTGTGCGTGCGATCAAGTGCGCGATGTACTGTTTGACCGGCTCCGACACAGCCACGGCGTCGCAGGCCTCCTGCAGCTCAAGCACCTGCTCGGGCGAGATCACGGGGCGCACGCTCTCCGCCGTCTTGTTATCCCGCGAGCGCGTCATGATCTCCACTTCCTGCTGGAGCGAGGGATATCCCATGTTGATGCGCAGTAAAAAGCGGTCGAGCTGCGCCTCGGGGAGCGGAAACGTACCCACGTACTCGATCGGGTTTTGCGTGGCGAGCACCATGAACGGCTTTGGCAGCGCGTATGTCTGGCCGTCCACCGTCACTTGCCCTTCCTGCATCGCTTCAAGGAGCGAGGACTGCGTCTTGGGCGAGGTTCGGTTGATTTCATCTGCTAGAATGATCTGGCTCATGATCGCGCCACTCTTGAACTCGAACGCGCCGGTTTTGAAGTCCGCGACCGTGAACCCCGTGATGTCGGAGGGCATCACGTCGGGCGTGAACTGGATTCTTTGGAACGAGCAGCCCAGCGTACGCGCCATCGTGGATACCAGCGTCGTTTTCCCCACGCCCGGCACGTCCTCAATCAAGACATGCCCACGGCATAGGAGCGCTGCCAGCATCAGGTCGATGGCGTTTCTTTTGCCAACCACCACAGTCTCAATGCTTTGCCTCGCACGGTCGATCAGCTCTGATACCGCCATGTCAACACCCTTTCTCATAGCGCGGAATAGCACGCGCGGGAAGGAATCACAAATCGCGCCGAAGATGTGGAGCGGGGCGTCCGCCTTACTATCGCGCCGTCCTGCGATAGAGCCTTCGGCCATCCAGAGAGCGGACGCGGTCGGTGAACGTGCCGGGCTGCGCGAGCGCGAGCGCCTGCGTGATGTCGTAGACGCGCGCGTCGAGCATATCGAGGTGGCTTAAGACTTCCGCCTCAAGGAACATGGGCGCGCGCGGGCTCCCGTATTCGGGGACGCCGTGGTGGGAGAGGACCATGTGCTGAAGAAGCATGATCAGTTCGGGATCACACCCGAGCGCCTTGCCCACCTCGCCGATGCGCGCGACGCCCGCGACAATATGTCCGATGAGCATGCCCTCGGTGGTGTAGCCGTCGACCACACCGATGGATGTGACGTTCATTTCGGTGAGCTTGGATAGGTCGTGGATGAGCACGCCCGCGGACAGAAGGTCGCGGTCGAGCTGGGGATAGACGGCGGCGAGAGCGCGCGCGGCGCGGAGCATGGTGGTCACGTGCCACAGAAGACCGGAGCGCACGCTGTGATGAAAGCTCTGCGCTGCGGGCGCGGTCAGGAGCTTGTCCCCCGCTTCATCATAGAGCGTGCGCACGACACGGCGGAGCTGCTCGTCCGCGATCTCGTCGATGGCGATCTGTATCTCGAGCAAGAGCTCCTGCGGATCAAGGGGCGCGCTGGGCACGAGGGAGGACATGTCGACGTCGTCCTGCGGCACAGCGGCGCGCACGCGCTCAACGCGCAGCTGGAGACGGCCCATGTACTCCTGAACCTGCCCGCGCACCTTGAGCACCTCGCCCACGGCCGCGGGAGCTTCGCTGCCGTCCCACCATTTGGATACGATGTCTCCTGTTTTGTCTCCGAGCGTCATGTCGACGTACGTCTTGCCGGTGGTGCCCGACGTCTTGACGTCAACCTGCCGGATGAGCAGAAACCCCTCAAACAAAAAACCTTTTTCAAAGTCCGAAATCAATGCAAAAGAGTAGTCCATGGCAACCCTTTCCGTTTAACAGTTTATCCGATGCCTCAATCATACACGACAAGCGGCAAATATCAACACGAAAATGATACAAATAATCAGGCGCGCGTGATACGCCTGTGCTATTCTGAACGTGGGATCCCAAATGAGCCGCCCGGAGGACGCCGCATGAAAAATTACCTGACGCTCCTCAAAGCCGTTGAGTGGATAGAAGATCACCTGACGGAGGGCTTTTCGCTGGACGACGTCGCCCGCGCGTCCTTCCTCTCTCTTTCCCATCTTCATCGGTTGTTCAGCCACGCGTTCGGCAAGCCGCTCAAGGACTACATCGTCAAACGCCGGCTGTGCCGCGCCGCCGAAAGGCTCGTCGACTCGGCCGATTCCGTCACCGACATCGCGTTTTCCATGCACTACAGCAACTCTGAGAGCTTTTCGCGGGCGTTCAAAAACCAGTTCCGCGTCTCGCCGACCGAGTTTCGCAAAACCCACCGTTTCACCACGCTCCACCCCATGTACGTCAAAATCACTGACAAAGGAGATAAAACCATGCCAAGCGCAAGCCGATTCGATCTTTCCGACTTGACGGAAATGATGCTCACATCAAAAGGAACCTATATTATGGATATCGACATCGACAACCTGAAACCGATCAACGACGACATTGGGCGCGGCGCGGGAGACATCGCCATCGCGGAGGTCGCCAAGCGCATCGATCTGTCTATCCCGGAGGGCGCGCGGTTTTTCCGCGCGGGCGGCGATGAGTTCGTCGTCATCACGGGTAGCCGCGAGCAAGGCGTCGCGGAGTCCATCGCAAAGGCCATTCTCTCGTATGCCGATGCCGACTTCGAGTTCGGCGGAACGCGTTTCAAAGTCTCCGTGACCATCGGCATCGTGCGCATGCCTGACGACCTGAGCGACGCCGAGGCTGAGCTTACACGCGCGGAAAACGCGATGCGGCTCGCCAAAGCGAGCAACCGCCGCGGGTACGTCGTCGCGTAAACGGACAACGCGGATTGAGCAAATACGAAACGGGGGGTACATCATTCCAAGAACAGCTGCGATTATTGAGAAGGGCAGCCGTGTCGCGCTGATCTTGCGTGTCCGGAACGACGCCACCTGCTATTTGTTCCGGGAGGTCATATCGAGCTCAGCGAATCGGCGGAAGACGCCTGCTTGCGCGAGATTCATGAAGAACTCGGGCTTGAGGCCTGCGACGAGAGGCTGGCTGCCGAGGTTACGTTCAACGAAAACCCGCAGGTATTTTTTCTTTGCGGCGTGGTGTCCGGCGTCTTCGGCACCGGGGATGGAGAGGAATACCGCCCGGACTTGTCCGCGTCACGCGGGACGTATGAGTCTGTGTGGATGGGCAAGGACGCGCTGCTTGACCACAATGTCCGACCGCGGCTTGTCTGGGAGCTGATTATGAATGGTTATCCGGCGTTCGTCTCTAGGCATTGCGATCCCGGCACCCGCGTTACGAAGCCATAGCAGATGGCTTGCGCACTCGTCCGCTCGGTGGACGCGAAGGGTTTGCATTCACGACAAGAGGTCCCGGAACGCGCTTCCGGGACCTTTGGCATCGTGTTAACTGTCAGCGGTCGGTGAAAAGTTTGGCCGTTCCGCTTGTCGGCGCGCGATTAAGGTATAGATATCTTAACGACCGTTTCGATCCACAGATCCTTCGGCGCATCGTCGACGACGAGCATGACGTCACCCGGGACGAGCGAAAGCGGTTTGCCGTCCTTGGTGAGCGCGAGCATGGTGTTGGGGCTGGAAGCGTACTCGACGGGGATTTTGTAGGTCAGGCCATTCCCGCTGTTCACTTTCAGCTCCGTGCCGGTTGGCACGCCGCAATAATTGAGCACATCGACGAGAAGAACACCTGTGTATTCATGCACGATGTCCTCGCCTTTTGGCGCTGCAAGCGAAGTTGAAGAGGGCAGATTAGCGTAGTCGTGCTCGGTAAAGCGATCCAGCTTGCCGTCCTCTATGGCGATGTACCACCTCGGTTCGGGCGTGACCGATGGTGTCGCCGGCGCCGCGGCAACAGGCGTGGCGATGGGCGTTGGCGCGGGAACCGCGGCTTGCGCGGTTATTGCGGGGACTGCTGTCATCATGGGAACGGGCGTAGGGGTATTGATAACGGGTGTCGGCGTAGCGGGGTATGGGGTGACGACAGGCGCGTCCGGCTGGCACGCGGTCAACGACACGAGAATGAGCGCGCCAACCGCGCACGCGCAGATGATAAATTTTTTCATGGTCATTCCTCCATTCTATTAGGACGACACAGTTTTTGGAAAGTTGCACCACGCAGGGCTGCGCGTAAGCGGGATGGCCGCGGGACGCAAATCGGTTGACAGCCTCCCGGCAAGCGAATATAATGATCAAAAGCGATGATCGGAAGAACCTGCGCGTGCGCCGACAGAGAGCCTGGGACGAAAACGGCTGAAATCCCGGGCGGGCGAAAAAGCACAGGCGTGCGTCCGTGAGCTGTGCGGGAAACCGCCGCGAGCGCCGCGATATGGCGCGCATGAGGAGCGCTTGCTCAAATCAGGGTGGAACCACGGTTCGCCGTCCCTGTGATGGGAGGCGGCCTTTTATTTTGAAAGACGAGGTGAACCGCATGTCCGGCAGGTTTTCTTACGACGTTAAGGCCATCTTAACACGAGACCCCGCCGCGCGCAACGCGCTGGAGGTCATGCTGTGTTACCCGAGCTTCTGGGCAAATCTTTTTCACCGAATGGCGAACGCGCTCTGGCGTCATCATCTCAAGCTGCTCGCGCGCGTGCTTTCGCAGTTTTCACGGTTTGTGACGGGCATCGAGATCCATCCGGGCGCGGCCATTGGCCCGGGGTTGTTCATTGATCACGGCAGCGGGGTGGTCATAGGGGAAACGTCGGTGCTCGGGCGCGATGTAACGCTCTACCAGGGGGTCACGCTGGGCGGAACCGGGAAGGATACGGGCAAGCGGCACCCCACGCTGGGCGACCGCGTGGTGGTGGGATCGGGAGCAAAAATTCTCGGGCCGTTCACAGTTGGGGACGACGCAAAGATCGGCGCGGGCGCGGTCGTGCTCAAGGAAGTGCCCGAACGCTGTACGGTCGTGGGCAATCCGGGGCGGATCGTGAGGCGCGATGGGCAGCGGGTGGACGCAATCGACCTGGATCATGTGCACATGCCCGATCCGGTCAAAGAAGCGCTGGAGCGTCTCGGGGCGCGGATCGAGCAGCTGGAACAATGTATTCGGCGCACGGGGGAGGGCGAGAGCTGCCTCGCGTGTGAGAACAGGGAAACCATGGATTGTCCGCGAAATGAAAGGAAGGATGACGGACTTGCTCATCTATAACACGCTCTCCAGAAAGAAAGAAGAATTTGTGCCTGTCCACGCGGGGGAGGCGCGCATTTACGCGTGCGGGCCCACGGTTTACGATTTTTTTCACATCGGCAACGGCCGCTCGTTTCTGCTGTTTGACCTCTTGCGGCGTTATCTCGCGTACCGCGGGTACAAGGTGACGCTGGTGCAGAACTTCACGGATGTTGACGACAAGATGATCCAGCGCGCCAATCGCGAGGGCATCACGGTCGCGGAGCTTGCGGAGCGGTTCATTGCCGCATATAAGCAGGACGCGGCCACGCTGGGCATCATGCCCGCGAACATTTCCCCGCGCGCGACCGAGCACATCGCGGAGATGATCGCGCTCATTGAGACGCTTATCTCCCGCGGACACGCGTACGTTACGGCGGACGGCGTGTATTTCGACACGAGCTCGGACAAGCGCTACGGCGAGCTGTCCGGCCGCAACCTCGAGGAGCTTGAGGCGGGCGCGCGCGTGGACGTGGACGAAGACAAAAAACATCCCGCCGATTTCGCGCTTTGGAAGGCGGAAAAGCCGGGCGAGCCCGCGTGGGATTCGCCGTTTGGGCGGGGACGCCCCGGCTGGCACATCGAGTGCTCGGCGATGAGCATGAAGTATCTCGGAGAGACGTTCGACATCCACACCGGGGGCGAAGACCTTGTTTTCCCGCACCACGAAAACGAACTGGCGCAGTCATGCTGCGCGACGGGAAAACCGCTCGCGCGCTACTGGATGCACACGGGCTTTCTGAATATTGATAACCGCAAAATGTCCAAATCGGAAAAAAACTTCTTCACCGTCCGCGACATCGCGGGGCAGTACGACATGGAAGCCGTGCGGCTGTTCTTTCTCTCCGCGCACTATAGAAGCCCTGTCAACTTCTCGCGCGACCTGGTCGAGGGTGCGGTTTCCGCGCACGAACGGCTCAGAACCGCGCGCGACAGTTTCGCGTTCCTGGCTGATAAAGCCGCCGACCGCGCGCCCGATGGCGCGGACGGCGCGTTCATCGCTTCGCTTGCCAAGGTGCGCGAGGCGTTCATCGAGGCGATGGACGACGACCTGAACACCGCGCAGGCGCTGGGCGAGCTCTACGATTTCGTGCGCGACGCCAACTCGTTCCTAAGTGCGGAGAGATCAAGAACGTGCGCCAAGGCCTCGCTGGATCTCTTACTCGAGTTGTCCGGCGTGCTGGGCGTGTTGGCAAAACCCGCGGACGAAACGGATCCGCGTGCTGAAGCGCTCGCGATTGAGCGTGTGGAAGCGCGCAAGGCCAAGAACTGGGCGGAAGCCGACAGGCTGCGCGCTGCGATCGCCGATCTTGGCTACAGCGTGGAGGACACGCCCAGCGGACCCAAGCTCAGGAGGCTGTAATGCCGGATTTGGCGCAAAAAATCAAAATGCTCCCCGATTCGCCCGGCGTTTATCAGATGAAAAACAAGGGCGAGATCATCTATGTCGGAAAAGCGAAGAATCTCAAGAACAGGGTTCGCTCGTACTTTCAGTTCTCCGCCGACCACACCATGAAGGTGCGCGCGATGGTGGACAAAGTCGACGACTTTGAGATCATCCTGTGCGACACCGAGCTTGAAGCGCTTATCCTTGAAAACACGCTCATCAAGCGTCACCAGCCGTGGTACAACATTCTGCTTAAGGACGACAAAGCGTATCCCTACATCCGCGTAACGCAGGAGGAGCCATACCCGCGCATGCTGCTCGCGCGCAAGATTGAGGAGCCGGAGTCGAAATACTTCGGGCCGTATCAGGGCGCGACGCTGGTGCGCGAGGTTATGGAGGTTGCGCGCAAGGTTTACCCCCTGCGCATCTGCAAGCAGCCGCTGCCGCGCAAGACGCCCGGCAGGCCGTGCATACAGTTTGAAACGGGGAAATGCATCGCGCCGTGCAGAGGGGACATCGCGCCCGAACAGTACGCGTCCAAAGTGAAGGAACTGCTCGCCTTCCTCTCGGGCGGGCGTGAAAAGCTGATCGGTCTCTTGGAAGAGGAAATGAAGAGCGCCGCGAAGAACCTCAAGTTTGAGCGCGCGGCGCTGATCCGCGATCAAATATCGGCTGTGCGCGCGCTCGAGGAAAAGCAAAAGGTTGTGTCGGTTCAGCAGAGTGATGTGGACGTGATCGCCGCCGCGCGCGAAAAAGAATCCGCGGGAGACGCGATGGTCGAGGTCCTGTTCATTCGCGACGGTAAGCTCATCGGCGCGGAGCACTACCTGCTGGAGCGCGCGGCGGACGAGCCGGAAGAGACGCTCCTTCAGGAGTTCATCCTGCAGTTCTACGACGAGGCGGCGTTTCTCCCCCCCAACATCATGCTGGCGACGCCCCCCGCCGACGCGGACGTGCTCTTTGAGCTGCTTTCGCAGAAGAAGGGCGCGCGCGTGCGTATGAGCGTCCCTCAACGCGGGGACAAACGCAAAATGCTGGACATGGCCGAAAAAAACGCGGGCGACGCGCTCATCAAGCACGTCACCGACAAAGAGCGCGTGGAGCGGCGTACATCGGGCGCGATGCGGGAGTTAAGGGACGCGCTGGGCCTTTGCGCGCTTCCCCGGCGCATCGAAGGATACGATATCTCCAACACGCAGGGATCGCTCTCTGTGGCCGCCATGGTGGTCTGCGAAGACGGTGCGCCAAAGCCATCGGACTACAGGCATTTCCGCATCAAAACCGTGGAGGGCGCGGACGACTTCCGCTCAATCCATGAGGTGGTTTCGCGCCGCTTTCGCCACCTCGCGGAGGGCGACGCGCGGTTTGGCGCAAAACCCGACCTTGTGCTTATCGACGGCGGGCCTCAGCAGCTCAAAATGGCTTTGGAGGCGATGCGCTCTCAGGGCTTTGACATTCCGATGTTCGGTCTCGCGGAAAAATACGAAGAGATCTACGTGGAAAACCGAGAAACGCCCATCGTGCTCGACCGCCACTCCGATGCGCTCCACATGATACAGCGCGTGCGCGACGAGGCTCACCGTTTCGGCATCACGCACCACCGCAATCTGCGAGGCAAGGAGAGCGTTAAATCCAAGCTTGAAATCATCGAAGGCGTGGGGCCGCGCAGGCGAGCTGCGCTCTTGTCAAAATTCCGCACGATGGCGCGCGTCTCGCAGGCTACACTTGAGGAGCTTTCAGCGGTTGAAGGCGTGGATAAGCGCACCGCCGAGACCGTTTACGCGCACTTCCACCCCGATTATGCCCCAACGCTCAGTTCCGCCGTTGTGTTTTCCGTGACCGGCCGCCTCGAGGAATGGGTGCACGCGTTCCTCACCGGCGAAGGAGGAAATGTGCCCTTCTCTGAAGGCCTGAGGCTTGCGCCGCGGGCGTACTCCGGTCCGGTGGAGATACCGGTCAAAAAGCTCACGCGCTGCTGCGGGCCCGAAGAGAGCATGCGGTTTCGTGTGGATGAGGCGTCGTTTGAGAAGCGCATCGCGATGATCACGGCACGCATACAGGCAGGTGGGTGGGACATGCCTCCCCTCATCGTCTATCGCGGCGAGGACGGCGCGCTCACGCTCAATGACGGCAACCACCGCTTCGAGGCGATGAAACGTCTCGGCGCGAAAAAATGCCGCGCCATCCTGTGGGAAACCAAGACGCAGGAGCCATAGGGGAGGAGGATGTCCCATGATCATCGCGGAAGGCTGGCGGGATTACGCCGTGCTGGACACGGGAGACGGTCACAAACTCGAGCGCTGGGGCGACATCGTCCTTTTGAGGCCCGACCCGCAGGTGATCTGGCCCGCGAGCGACCCCGCGCTCTGGAACCGCGCCATGGCGCGGTACACCCGAAGCGAGAGCGGAGGCGGCGCGTGGTCGTACGCGCGCGATCTGCCTGAGTCGTGGCGCGTGCGCTATGGCGAGCTGACGTTCGTCGTGCGCCCCACAGGCTTTAAGCACACCGGGCTTTTCCCGGAGCAAGCCGCCAACTGGGACATGATGTCCGGTCTGATTCGCGGCGCGGGTCGCAAAATCTCCGTGCTCAACCTGTTCGGATACACCGGGGGCGCCACGCTCGCGTGCGCGTGCGCTGGCGCGGAGGTCACGCACGTGGACGCCGCCAAGGGCATGGTGCAGTGGGGGAAGGACAACCTCGCCTCTTCGAAGCTCGCCGACCGCCCCGTGCGCTGGATCGTGGACGACGCTCTTAAGTTCGTCGAGCGGGAGGCGCGGCGCGGACACCGCTACGATGCCATCCTCATGGACCCGCCCAGCTACGGGCGCGGCCCGGACGGGCAGGTGTGGAAGCTTGAAAAGGAGATTTACGGGCTTGTGACCGCATGCGCCGCGCTCCTGTCGGACACCCCGCTGTTTTTCATCATCAACGCTTACACAACCGGCCTTCAGCCCGCCGTGCTCCACCAGCTTCTGCTGGCGTGTGTGGCGCGATCGCGGGGCGGTCACATTCAGGCCGATGAAATCGTTTTGCCTGTGGAAACCGGCGGCGTTTTGCCCTGCGGCGCGACGGGGCGCTGGACGGCGAAAGCATAACCTCGGCAGGCCTGCCGGTTCGGTCGAAGCAGCCGTTGGCTCCCTTGCGGAAAAGGAGAACATGAAATCGCTGACGATCCTATACGAGGACAACCATGTCATCGCCGCGGTCAAGCCCCCGGGCGTGCTTTCGCAAGCGGATGCTTCCGGCGCGCCCGACATGCTCACGATCCTCAAGGTGTACGTCAAGGAAAAATACGCGAAACCGGGCGATGTGTACATCGGTCTTGTCCACCGGCTGGACAGGCCCGTGGGCGGTGCCATGGTTTTCGCGCGGACGTCCAAGGCGGCGGCGCGGCTTTCCGCGCAGGTCAGTGAGCGGTCGCTCACAAAAGAATACCTCGCTGTCGTGGAAAATGGCGGCGCGCTCCCGTCCGCGGGCATCCTGACTGACCACCTGCTCAAGGACGATGAAAACAATGTCCGTGTCGTGAGCGCGGTGACGCCGGGCGCAAAATACGCCGAGCTTTCGTTTGAGAAACTCGCGTGCGCGGGCGGGTTCGCGCTGGTGCGGGTAGCGCTCGTCACGGGGCGCGCGCATCAGATCCGCGTGCAGTTCGCGTCGCGCGGGCACGCAATTTGGGCGGACGCGCGGTACGGCCGGGCGCGGTCGGGCGCGGACATCGCGCTCTGGGCGGTGAGGCTTGAGTTTGAGCACCCGACGCTCAGGGAGAGAATCGAGCTCACCAGCAAGCCGCCCGACGCCCATCCCTGGCGCGCCCTGACGGGCAAGGAGGAATGATCCATGAACCCATCGGCATTTTTGCGGGATCCTGGCAACCGCATTCGCGTGTGGTCGGGCGCTGTTCTTGTGGCGCTGTTCACCGTTGCGCTTGTTGTCTCCGCGCTTTTCGGGACGATCCCCGAAGGCGCGCCCGATGACGACGCGGTTGGATATGAGAGTTTTTGGTCGATGGTGGATCCCGCAACGCTGACCAAGGAAGTGTTGGTCAACGGCGTGCGCTTCGGCATGACGATGGATGAGGTCAAGGCGCGTCAGGGCACCCCGCAGACCGAAGTGACGCAGGACGAGCTGTATTTCAGCGATACGCTGTTCGGAGAGCAGGCGACGGTGTACTATTACTTCATCGAGGGTAGGCTGAATTTTTGCGGCGTGTTTTTCGAGGAAGGCGATCAGACGTACGCCGCGCACAAGCGGCGGTTCGACGCTCTCGTCGCGGATCTGAAGGCGCAGCACGGCATGGAGGCGGAGATGAGCTTTTACCACTACGGCGAGGAGCACGCGGACGAGCACGAGGCTGAGGCGAGCATTCCGCCCGACGCGGAGATGGAGAGCGCGATCGTCGCCGACGAAGGATACCTGAGCGCGACGTTTGAGTTCGAAGGCTATAACGTGACGGTGCATCTCGGGTTTAACTACGAGCTGGAACGCCCCGAAACCACGGTGGGTTATGAGCTGATGCTGTGACAGCGCTTCATTTATGGCGTTGCAGTAAGTGCGCGCGGCCGATTCGACCGCCGGACTAGACGGCGCGACGCCCTCCCCCGGCCGCCCGGAAACGAAAGGATTTGAGCGGCCCGCAGCGAATACTTTTAGATGATGTAGAGGAGCTGACGCATGAAACTCGGTGTCGTCGGTCTGCCCAACGTGGGCAAGTCCACGCTGTTCAACGCGATCACGCGCGCGGGCGCGGAGGCCGCGAATTACCCTTTTTGCACCATAGAACCCAACACGGGTGTCGTGCCTGTCCCCGACGCGCGCCTGGACAGGCTCGCGGAGATGTACAATCCCGAAAAGATCACGCCCACGCTGCTCGAATTTGTTGACATCGCGGGGCTGGTTAAGGGCGCGAGCAAAGGCGAAGGCCTGGGGAACAAGTTCCTCTCGCACATACGGCAAGTGGACGCGATCGTCCACGTGGTGCGCTGCTTTGAGGATGAGAACATCGTGCACGTTGAAGGCTCGATCGACCCTGTGCGCGATATAGAGACAATCGAGCTTGAGCTGATCCTGGCCGACATGGAGTCGCTCGAGCGGCGCATCGCTCCCAAACGCAAAGCGGGACAGGCGGGCGACAAAGCGGCTGCGCTCGAGGCCGATGTCATGGAAAAAATCATGGCCAGGCTCGAGGCGGGGAAACCGGCGCGCTCGGCCGGTTTCGACGACATTGAGCAGCCGATCGCCAACGGGCTGTTCCTGCTCACGACCAAGCCCGTGCTTTACGCGGCCAACATCGGCGAAACCGATATAGGCAAGCCCAATCCGCACGTGGAGCGCGTCAAAGCGCTGGCCACCGAGCAAGGCGCGGAGGTGCTGGTGATCTGCGCGCGCTTTGAGGAAGAGGTTGCCGGGCTGGAACCCGCAGAAAAAGCCGAATTCCTCAAGGAAATGGGCCTTGAGGAATCCGGGCTGGACCGCATCGTGACCGCGGGCTACAAGACGCTGGGGCTGATTTCGTTCCTGACCGCAGGGCCCAAGGAAGTGCGCGCATGGACGATTCGCAATGGCTGGAAAGCGCCGCAGGCTGCGGGCCGCATCCACACCGATTTTGAGAAGGGCTTCATCCGCGCGGAAATCGTGCCGTTTGAGACGCTATCCGAGCTCGGATCCATCGCCGCGTGCAAGGAAAAGGGACTCTACCGCTCCGAAGGCAAGGAGTACGTTTTCAAGGACGGCGATGTGGTGCTCTTCCGCTTCAACGTATAGGATCGAACGTTCGGTTCATGGTTCGCACATAGAAGAAGCCGTGGTTGGCATCGATGATTGTCATGCCGCAGTTGGCGTGCGGGAGGGCCTTGCGCCGGTCGAGCGGAATGCACAGCATGTCGCACAGTGTGGCGCGCAGGAACGCGCCGTGCGTCACGACCGCGACGTGCTCAAACCCGCAGGCGAGAATGCGCGCGATGGCCTGACGCGACCGCGCGACAACTTCAATCTGCGTTTCCCCGCCCGGGGGCGCCGCGTTTATCAGCTTTGTTTCCATGGGCAGGAGCTCGGGAAACCCCGCGTACACATCCTCTTTGAGCATGCCCGACCAGATGCCCAGCTTGACTTCTCGCAGGAGCGGGTCGTGCTCCACAGGCACGCTCAGCGCGTTTTGCAGGATGGACGCGGTCTGCGCGGCACGCAATAGATCACTTGAAAAGATTCTCTCTATGGGATACTGTTTGAGCGCTTCCGCCACGCCGCGCGCCTGCGCGACACCTAGCTCGGAAAGCTGTGTGTTGAGTTCCGCACCCTGCCACACGCCGTTTTCGTTGGCCGCCGTAGCGCCGTGGCGCACAAAGTATAACAGCATGCCATCCCCCCTGTTTGGGGGTATTCTACCACGCACCGGAGGGAATGCGCAATGTCGAACGGCTTTACGGGGTTTTCGCCGGATACGCTTGAGTTCTTCGCGGGCATACGTTTTAATAACAACGCGGAGTGGTATAACGACCACAAAGGCGAGTTTGAGGAGCACGTGATGGCCCCGCTCCGCGCGCTCACGGAAGCGCTGGCACCCGCGCTCAAGGAGATCGACCCGCGCATCGACGCGCGCGCCGGACGCTCCATATCGCGCATCCGCCGCGATACGCGCTTTACAAAGGACAAAGCGCCCTACCGCGACCATATGTGGATGACGCACCGCCGTCACGACCAAACGTCCAGCGAATCGCTCGCGTTCTGGTTCGAAATTTCTCTGAGCGGTTACCGCTACGGCCTGGGCATGTATGGGGGCCTGAAGCCCGTGATGGACGCCGTGCGCCTCGACCTGCGCGACCACCCGGAACGCTGGGAAAAAGAGCTCGCAAAGCTTGCGGACATCCACGTGGAAGGCGAGAACTACGCGCGTCTTTCTATCCCTGAGCACTTAAGCCCTCTCGCTGCGGCGATGTACCGCAAAAAAGGGTTTTACTACGAACTCAAAGGCCAGTCTCTCGAGCGCGCCATGACGCCCCTGCTCTTTGACGACGTGCTTTCGGGCTACAAACGCCTTGCGCGCGTCTACCAGCTCACCATGGACGCGTATGACCGAGGCAGACCGGTATATTGAACGCGCGCACCTGAGACGGTCACACGATGGCACCTCGAAAGGAGATCACGCAATGGACGCTCTGCAAGCGCTGGCGACACGAAGAAGCACTCGAAAGTACAGGAAAGAGCCCATCGGCAAGGAGCAGCTTGAGGCCATACTGAACGCCGGGCGGCTCGCGCCGTGCGGAAACAATCGTCAGGCGTGGCGGTTCGCCGTCATTGAGGATGGTGTGAAGCGCGCAAAAATCGCCGCGGGCCTGCCGCACGGGCGTTTTGTCGCTGACGCGGCGGTGTGCGTGGTCGTCTACACGAGCGATGAAGCGGCGACGCCGGTGGAGGACGCCTCCAGCGCCACGGCGTGCATGCTGGTCGCGGCGCACGCTCTCGGCCTCGCGGGATGCTGGATCAACGGCGCGAGCGAGAGCAACGCGGCGGTGGTCGACGCCGTGGTATGCCCGCCGGCGGGGTGGACGCTGCGAACGATCATGGCCTTTGGCGTACCCGAAGCCGCGCCGGGGTCGCCGGCCAAAAAATCGCTGGCGGAGATCGTCGTGAGCGAGGGATGGACATGAGCCTGCGTGAGCGCGTGGCTGCGCTCATCAGCGGGAGCGATTTGCGCGGCGTCGCGCTCGCGGGTTATGGCAATCCTGTGACTCTTACGCCTGAGCTTGCGGCATCGTGCGCGGCGGGATTTGCGGCGTGGGCGTGCACGAGGGCGGGAAACGCGGGAAGGCCGCTCCGGGTAGCGGTCGGGCATGATTCGCGGTTGAGCGCGGACGCGCTTTCGCGCGCGGTGATCGCGGGGTTGACCGCCTCAGGCGCGTCCCCCGTGGATGTTGGTCTGGCGACCACGCCCGCGATGTTCATGTGCTGTGTGCTTGAACCGGTGCTCGCGGACTGCGCGGTGATGATCACCGCCAGCCATCTGCCGCCGGAGCGCAACGGGCTCAAGTTCATCACCCGCGAGGGTGGGCTTGATAAAAGCGAGCTTTTGGAGATCGCGGTAAACGCGGTCGAGGTTGATCTTGCTGAGACTGCATTTGTGGAGCAAGCCGACTTCATGCAGCGCTATACCTCGTTTCTCACAGAGCTAGTGCGCTCCCGCTCGGGCGCGGAAAAACCGCTTGAAGGCAAGCGCATCACGCTCGATGCGGGAAACGGCGCGGGCGGCTTCTTCGTGGATGTCTTGTCTGCGCTGGGGGCCGATGTCGCGGGCCGATGCCTAGAACCGGACGGGCGTTTTCCCAATCACGCGCCCAACCCCGAGGACGCGGGAGCCATGCGCGCGTTGAGCGAAGCCGTGCTTGAGACAAAAGCTGATCTCGGTATACTCTTTGACGCCGACGCCGACCGCGTGGGCTTCTGCGGCCCGGACGGCCAAATGATCGCGCGCAACCGGCTCATCGCGCTGTGCGCTTCTGCGCTGATGCGCGAGCATGTTGGCGCGACGATCGTGACCGACTCGGTCACATCGCGTGGGCTTACCGACTTCATCATTGCCCGCGGGGGCATTCACAGGCGCACAAAGCGAGGCTACCGCGTCGTGATCGACGCTGCCAAGCGTCTGTGCGCGCAAGGCGTTAATTGCCCGCTCGCGATTGAGACGTCGGGTCACGCGGCGCTGCGCGAAAACCGCTTCCTTGACGACGGCGCGTACCTCGCGTGCTGGCTGCTCATCGAGTTTGGCCGAAATGCGGATGGTTTCCTCTCCGCGCTTGACGGGCTCAAGGAGCCGGTGGAGGAGGCAGAGATCCGGCTTGCGCTCGATGAACCCGATTTCCGCGCGCAGGGCGAGCGCGCCATCGCGGCCGTGACCCGAGTGATTGAGGCACGCGACGGATTCGCTCTCGACACGGAAAACATGGAGGGCGTGCGCGCCGATGTGCGCGTGAATGGCGTTGAGAACGCCGCGTGGTTCATCGTCAGGTTATCCGTACATGACCCTGTGCTGCCCATCAACATCGAGTCGGATGTCAAAGGCGGCGTGGATTTAGTGAACCGCGCGCTGGCTGACGCGCTCGCGGGCATTGTCAAAACGAACGGTTTGAGCAGCCGCTGATCATGCGCCCCTTGTTTCTGCATCAATGGCCCGGCCTTCCATCCGGGACCTTGCCGCAAATGAAGCGCGCCCCATTTATCGGCGCAGACCTTGCATCCCGCAAATAAAGGAGGTTCTCTGATGACATCCAAGAAGGACGCGCTGTGCGTCAGCGCCATCCGCGCCTTGTCCGCCGCGGCAGTGCAAAAGGCCAAGAGCGGACATCCCGGCCTGCCCCTCGGCGCGGCGCCCGCCGCTTACGCGCTGTATGGCCGTGTGATGAACGTTACTCCGGAGTGTCAGGACTGGTTCAACCGCGATCGATTCGTGCTCTCCGCAGGGCACGGGTCCGCGCTCCTCTACTCGCTGTTGCACCTCTTCGGATTCGGGTTGACGGTAGAGGACTTAAAGCAATTCCGCCAATTCGGCTCAAAGACGCCCGGTCACCCCGAATACGGCCACACGCCCGGCATCGAGACCACCACCGGCCCGCTTGGACAAGGTGTGTCCAATGCCGTGGGCATGGCGATCGCCGAAAAATACCTGGCTGCCAAGTTCAACAGTCCGCGCTTTCCCGTGGTCGATCACTACACGTACGCGCTCGTGGGCGACGGCTGTATGATGGAGGGCATCTCTTCGGAGGCGTGCTCGCTCGCGGGAACGCTTGAGCTGTCTAAGCTGATCGTGCTTTACGATGACAACGGCATCTCCATCGAAGGTGACACCGACATCTCATTTAAGGAAGACGTGGGCGCGCGCTTTGAGGCATACCACTGGCAGGTGCTGACCGTGGAGGACGGCAACGACGTGGAGGCCATCGTGGCGGCCATCGTCGCGGCCAAGGCGGACGCGCGTCCTTCTTTGATTGTCGTCAAAACTGAGATCGGCTATGGTTCACCCCGCCAGGGGCAGGCGTCCGCGCACGGAGAACCGCTGGGTGAGGAAAATCTCGCCGCCATGCTCACGAACATCGGCTGGCCTTCAACCGATGCGTTCGCCGTTCCCGCCGAGGTCTACGAGACCTGCCGCGCGGCCAACAAGCGCAGCGCGCACGCGCGCGACGAGTGGAACAAGCTGATGCTCGACTACCGCGCCTCGTGCCCGGAGTTGGCCGCGACGCTGGACGCTTACCTTGAGTCCGGTAAACCCGTCGACCTCTCGGCCGACGCGGACTTCTTCAAGTTCGAGGGCAAGGCCGCGACCCGCAATTCGTCGGGCGAGGCGCTTGCGCGTCTCACCGCGCGCGTGCCCAGTTTGATCGGGGGATCGGCCGACCTCGCGCCGTCGAACAAGACGTACATCAAGGGCCGCGGCGATTTCTCCGCTTCCACGCCCGACGGCGCAAACCTCCACTTCGGAGTGCGCGAGCACGCGATGGCGGCCATCGCCAACGGCGTCGCGCTCCACGGCGGTCTGCGCATCTACGTGGGCACGTTCTTTGTGTTCTGCGACTACATGAAGCACGCCATGCGCCTCTCGGCCATGATGCACCTGCCCGTGCTGTATGTGCTCACGCACGACTCCATCGGCGTGGGTGAGGATGGCCCCACGCACGAGCCGGTCGAGCAGCTCGCCATGCTGCGCAGCATTCCCAATCTGATCACGTTCAGGCCCGCCGATTCTCGCGAGGTCGCCGCGGGATACGCCGCCGCGATGAAGCACGACGGCCCGACCGCCATGATCCTCACGCGTCAGGATCTCCCGCTCTATGAACGCTCCGGCCCGGACGCCATGAAAGGCGGCTATATCATCTCGCCTTCTAAGAAGGACACACCCGATGTGCTCCTGATCGCGAGCGGCTCCGAGGTCGAGCAGTGCGTGGCCGCGCAGGCCGTTCTCGCCGGAAAAGGCGTGGATGCGCTCGTGATTTCCATGCCCTCATTTGAGCTTTTTAACGCGCAGACGGCCGAATACCGCGAATCCGTGCTCCCGTCCGCTGTGCGCGCGCGCCTCGGCGTGGAAGCGGCGACGCCATTCGGCTGGCATCAGTACGTCGGTCTTGACGGGGACATCATCGCCATGAACGGCTATGGCGCGTCCGGGCCCTACAAGACCCTGTTTGAGCACTTCGGCTTCACCGTGGACAACATCGTCGGTAAAACGCTGGCGCTTGTGAAAAAATAGACCGATTGGCACAAAAAAGCCGGCGTTCTTGCCATCGGCTCCTGCCTGCTGACAAAGCCAGATGCCGGCCCCATCGTGCTTGCTCCGGGGATACAACGGGAACCCGCGGTTTCTTGTGACAAAACGCGGCGTGAGGTTTGGCGACATGCGCGCAAAACCTCACGCTGAAGCCGGCGCTCTTGCAGCCGGCTTTTTATGTGCTTATTGTCCGTAATAGGCGTTTTTGCCGTGCTTGCGCAGGAAATGCTTGTCGAGCAGCGCCTGATCGATCGGCGGGGTGCAGGGGCTGAGCGAGAGGGTGAGCGCCGCGATGCGCGCGACTTCTTCAAGAATGACGGCTGTTTGAACGGCGTGCGCGGCGTCCGGCCCCCAAGCGAACGGGCCGTGCCCGCTGACGAGTACCGCGGGAAGTGCGGAAGGGTCGCGATCGTGAAAGCGCTCGATGATGACGATGCCGGTGTTCCACTCGTAGTCGGAGGCGATCTCGGCGCGTGTGAGCGCGCGCGTCACCGGGACGGGGCCGTAAAAGCTATCGGCGTGCGTGGTGCCGAGCGCCGGTATTTCGCGCGCGGCCTGCGCGAACGCGGTCGCGTGAGTGGAGTGTGTGTGCACAACGGCGCGCACCGCGGGAAAAGCGCGGTACAACGCGCGGTGGGTCGGCGTGTCGGACGAGGGTTTCTTCTCGCCGAAAACGACATTGCCCTCAAGATCGAGCACGACGATGTCATGGGGCGTCATATCCTCGTATCGGACGCCGCTCGGTTTGATGGCGAACACCTCGCTGCCTTCGTCAAGCGCGGACACGTTGCCCCATGTGTAGAGCACGACCCCGCGCCGGTGCAGCTCCATGTTCTGCTCGTAAACTTCCTCGCGAAGCGTTTTGTAGGTGTTCATGCGGATCCCTCCGTTCATACCATTATACGCCAAAAAGATTTTCTCTGGCAAGGTATTGCATTATTATTCATTATCGTGTATAAATATTAGCATGAAAAAGGAGGCCGAACCATGTACGACATCGGCGCGAAAGCGGACATATTGATTGAGGCCCTGCCCTATATACAGCGCCTGTCCGGGAAAACGGTCGTCATCAAGTACGGCGGCAACGCAATGGTGGACGAATCGTTGACGACGAAGATTCTCCAGGACATCACACTGCTCAAATACGTGGGGGTCAACCCCATTGTGGTTCATGGCGGCGGGCCCGAGATCAACAAGCTGCTGGGCGCGCTCAACATCAAGTCGCAGTTTCACAATGGGCTGCGCATAACCGACGGGGACACGATGGAAGTCGTGCAGATGGTGCTCTCGGGCAAGATCAACAAGGACATCGTCTCCCAGCTCAACCAGCTCGGAGCCAAGGCAATCGGTCTTTGCGGGAAAGACGCGGGGCTTTTGCGCGTGGTCAAGAAGAAGGGCAAGGACGACGTGGACTTGGGCTATGTGGGCGAGGTCGTCTCCGTCAACGTCAAGCTCCTTGAGCTTTTGTCCAAGGATGAGTACATCCCGGTCATCGCGCCGGTGGGCGTGGGTGAGGACGGGCACGCTTACAACATCAACGCCGATACAGTCGCGGGCGATATCGCCGCGGCGCTCAAGGCGGAGAAGCTGATCTTCTTGACCGACATCGACGGCATCCGTGCCGACCCGAACGACCCGGAAACGCTCATCCACACGATCTCGGTGGGGGAGATCCACGACATGATCGCGTCGGGCGCGATTCAGGGCGGTATGATCCCCAAGGTCGAAGGCTGCATCAAGTCAGTCGAGTCGGGCGTCAACCGCACGCATATTTTGAACGGCACCATCCCACACCCGATCGTCCTTGAGATCTTTACCGATTCGGGCATCGGCACGATGGTGACGCAGTAACGGAGGCAATGCCAATGACGGACTACATGAAGCTCGACAGCCAGTACATGATGGGCACGTTCGTGGGCATCCGGCTCGCGGCGATCGATCACGCGGACGGCTGTTATGTTTGGGACACGAACGGCAGCAAGTACGCGGATTTCCTCGCGGGCATCGCGACCGTGGCGCTGGGTCACAATCACCCCAAGGTACGGGAAGCGCTCATCGAGCAGTCAGGTAAGCTCTGGCACGGATCGAACTACTTTGTCTCCGCGCCGCAGGCCACGCTCGCCAAGAAGCTCGTTGAGAACACCTGCTTTGACCGCGCGTTCTTTGGCAATTCAGGCGCGGAGGCCAACGAGGGCGCGCTTAAGCTGGTCAAGAAATATTTCTTCGAGAAGGGCGAGAAGCGCGCAAAGGTGGTTACCGCGCTCGGTTCCTTCCATGGCCGCACGCTCGCGACTGTGGCCGCGACAGGACAACCCAAGTATCAAGCGCCTTACGCACCCCTGCTGCCGGGCTTTGAGCACGTACCTTTCGGCGATATCGCCGCGATGGAGGCCGCCGTGGACGGCAACACCGCCGCCGTAATGCTTGAACCCGTGCAGGGGGAGAACGGCGCGGTCGTCCCGGAGCCGGGATACCTCGCGGCCGTGCGCAAAATATGTGACAAACACGGCGCGCTCCTAGTGCTCGACGAGATCCAGTCGGGCATGGGTCGTACGGGCAAACTGCTCTGCGCGGAGCACGAAAATGTGGAGGCCGATATCTGCACTTTGGCCAAGGCGCTGGGCAACGGTTTTCCCATCGGCGCGATTCTCGCCAAAGAGAGCGTCGCGCAGGCGTTCAAACCCGGCGATCACGGCACGACTTTTGGCGGCAACGCGCTCGCGTGCGCGGTGGCCAACGCGGTGCTCGACGTCATGATCGAGGAAAAAATACCCGATCGCGCTGCCAAGACGGGCGCGTATTTCCTTGGTAAGCTCAAGTCACTGGCCGCCAAGCATGAGAACCTCTGCGTACAAGCGCACGGCGTTGGCCTTCTGCTCGGCCTCAAGCTCAAACCCGAGGTCGACGGCAAGCCGATCGTCAAGCAGATGCTGCGCGAGGGATTCATAATCAACCTCGCCGGAAACAACACTTTGCGTTTCGTGCCGCCGCTCGTCGTCCCCGCGGCGCTCATCGACGATATGCTTGCCGCGCTGGACAAGACGCTTGCGGCGCTGTAACCAAGGAGGATCACATGGAGCTTAAAAGTTATGCAGCCGAGAAGCCGTTCGCACAAAAGCACTTGCTCAAGCTGCAGGACTGGACACCCGATGAGATTATGCAAACACTGGCGCTCGCCGTAAAACTCAAGGAGATGCAGAAGGCGGGTCAGCCGCACGAGTTTCTGAAGGGAAAAATGCTGGCGATGATTTTCGCCAAGGATTCGCTCCGCACGCGCGTGAGCTTTGAGGTCGGCATGGCGCAGCTGGGCGGCCGGTCAATGGTCATGAGCGAGAAGGAGTTCGGGCTGGGCGTGCGCGAGAGCGTCGCCGACGTGGCGCGCGTGCTCTCGCGCATGGTCGACGGCATCATGATCCGCACGTTTGAGCAGGAGAAAGCGGACGGCCTCGCGCAGAATGGGAGCGTGCCTGTCATCAACGCGCTCACCGACGGCTACCATCCATGTCAAGCGCTCGCCGATCTGCTGACGCTCTACGAGCACAAAGGCGCGCTCAAGGGCAGGAAGCTGGCGTTTGTGGGCGACGGCAACAATGTAGCCAACTCGCTCATGACGATCTGCTCCAAGATCGGTGTGGATGTCGCGGTCGCGCACGCTGCGGGATACGCGCCCGAAGCGGCGGTCGTGGACGCCTGCATGGCCAACGCTAAAGCGTCGGGCGCGAGTCTCCTTGTAACGACCTCGCTTAACGACGCGCTCGCGGGAGCAGACGCGGTCTACACCGATGTGTGGGCGAGCATGGGTCAGGAGGCCGAGACCGCCAAGCGCAAGCTCGCGTTCGCCGACTATCAGGTGAACACCGCGCTCATGGCCAAGGCCAAGAAGGACGCCATATTTCTGCATTGCCTGCCCGCGCACCGCGGTGAGGAAGTGGCCGATGAGGTTATGGAAGCCCAGTACTCCAAGGTTTTCGACGAGGCTGAAAACCGTGTCCACGCACAAAAAGCCGTTTTGGCGCAGCTTCTGGGAGGAATCACACTTGGCTCTGTTTGAGGAAATGCTGCGCATTGACGTGCGGCGCGCGACGCTCGACGACATCAAGTCCGTTCACGAAATCACGCAGGACTCGTTTCAGATCTATCAGCGCGGCCTGAACATGCCCGCGAAAGTCGCCGCGCTCAAAGAGACGTACGAGGATGTCGCGCGCGATATCGAGAGAAAAATCGTCTTTATTGCCGCCGTCGAAGGGCGCGACGACGGCGCGCTCCGGCTTGAGATCTGCGGTAACATCGGTTACATCAGCCGCTTTGGCGTCAAGGCCAACTCGCAGGGCGGGGGACTGGGCCGTTACCTCATGCTCGCCGCAGTCAAGGAAGCCAAAGAACGCGGTCTCGCCGCGCTCGCGCTCCACACCAGCACGCGCATGTACTCGCTGATGGCGTTCTACTACAAAAACGATTTTTTCGTCCACTCCGTCTCCAACGACCGCGGCTACATCCGAGGCTTGCTCCTTCGCGATATCTGTGAGGACGCCGCCACCGTTGACTTGTCGCCTGTGTGGGAGAAGTAAGCGCTACAATCATAAAGGCCGAAGCGTTGCGCTCCGGCTTTTTTGTGTCAAAATGGGTTATGTCGGCAGAAAGCTGAGCCATCCAAACCAGAGCGCGGCACCATAAACGATGAGCAGCGCGCCAGCGACTTTCTGGACGATAGGCAGTACAGGGGAGATGCGCCTCCAGAGCGGTACGAGCGACTGCATGAAAGCGGCGGTGAGCATAAACGGGATGCCCAGGCCGAGCGAATAGACAAAGAGCAGGAACACACCGCGCCAAACGGTGCTGGCGCGAGCGGCGAGCGTGAGCGCGGCGCCCAGCGCTGGGCCGCTGCAGGGCGTCCAGCCAAAGGCCAGCATCGCGCCCAGCGTGAACGCGCGCAAATGCCTCCCAAGACCGCTCGGGCGTGTCTGGACGCGCACTTCGCGCTGGAATAGCGGGCCGAAGACGCCCAGCATGTACAGCCCAAGGAGGACGATGAGCGCACCGCTGACATACCGCACGGTATCGCGGTTGCGCACCAGGAAACTTCCGATCAGCCCCGCTGTCGCGCCCATGGCCATAAAGGACGCGGAGAACCCCGCGACGAACAGCGCCGCGCCAACCAGCACGGCCTTTCTGTCGGTCAGGTTGTTGTCCGTTAATCCAGCGAGAAAGACCGGCACCATGGGCAGCACGCACGGCGTGAAAAAAGAGACGATGCCGTACAGCAGCACCGCCAGCGTGTCCACTTGTTGTACGAGCAAATCAAGCTCCCTGTCCGCGTTTGTTGACGCTGTACTGATTATCGCTCAAGGCACGGCGCGCGTGGCTAAGCTCAAGAGATCACACGTCCTCTAAGTAAGCGATGGGTCAGTCGGAGTGCTGGGCATGCCGACTGATTCATCGGACTAACCGGTTGCGTTCCATGCGCGGCTAAGTCAAATATGGAACGCAGCGTTCATTCTCACAGAACCTGCTGGCCCTGTGAGAATCTCCGGGGCGGGATGACAGGACGATAGCCGAACCAATCATTGATTAGCTAATCACGCTGCTTCCGGTCCGACAGCGCAGCCGCGCGCGCCTCGTCGGGGGTAACATAAACGGTGGTCTGGTGCGTGTAGATCACGAACCCGGGCTTTGCGCCGCCCGGTTTTTTTACGTATTTTCGCGGCGTCATGTCCACGGGAACGAGGCCGGAGCTCTTGCCCTTGCTGTACAGCGCGGCGATCACTGCGGCTTCCTCGCGCGTCGCGTTGGGCAGCGTCTGCCCCGCGCATTTGACGATGATGTGCGACCCCGGCATGTCTTTTGCGTGCAGCCACAGGTCGTCCCCGTCCGCAGACTGTGTGAGCGCGTCGTTCTGCGCCCCGTTTTTGCCCGCATAGATACGGAAGCCGTCGCTGGAGACATACGCCGCGGGCTTTGTGGGCGGCGGGAGCTTCTTGCCCTTTCCTCGGTTGTGGGACGCGCGGAGCCAGCCTTCACGCTCCAGCTCACGGCGGATTTCGTCGATCTCCTGCTCGCTGTCGCATGTGGACAGGCTTTGCAGTTGCTGTTCCAAATATGCGGCGTCTGCGCGGCTCTTTTCGGCCTGCTGCGCCGCCATGTCCGCGGCGGAGCGTGCTTTGCGGTAAAGCCGGAAGTAGCGCTTGGCGTTGTCCATAGGCGCGAGCGTTTCGTCAAGCGCGATGGTAATTTCAGGGATGGTTCCATCGTCCGCTTGAGAGAAATAGTCAGGAACGACCGCGCGCTTAGCGCCTTTGGTCAGTGACGGCGCGGCGGCGGTGATCAGCTCTCCGCTGCGCCTGTAAGCGTCTGCGTTCTTAGCATCCTCGATGGCTTCCAGCTGAAGGCTGAGTTTCTTTTCCGTGCGATCCAAAGCGGTCTTGAGCGTCTTACCGAGCGAAGCGGTCTTCTGCTTCATCCGCTCCTGATGATCGCGCCCGCTGTAGTAGGCCTCGGCGGCTTCGGAGAGTGTGGGGAACGGTTTTTGCATGCCGATATCGCGCGAGGCGTACGCGAACGGAAAAAAGTCGCAAGGCGAGCCATCCTCACGGTAGAGCACCACGGGCGCTGGTGCGGGCGGGTTTGCGAGGAGTTCGGCCGCGCGCGCGAGCGATTCCGGCGTGGCGCGCTCTCCCACGAGATGCGCGATTTCATCGGCTGTCACCGACGACAGGCCGGATACGCGCGCCGCAAGCGCTTTTTCTAGGAGCGTCTCGGGCGCTTGGCTGTGAGCGGTAATGAGCGCGGTGGGATCGGGCGGGCTGGGCAGCTTGTCTTGCCCGGGAGGAAGTTCGTAGTCAAGCCCGGGCAGGACTTCGCGTACGCGGCTCAAGTCCAGCGGCACGCGGCGTATGGAGTCCACGATCACGCCCCTGGCGTCGGTCAAGATGATGTTGGAATGCTTGCCCATAATTTCGACGATCAGCTGAAAGGTTGTCTCATCTCCCAACTCGTCGATGTTGTCAAACGAGAGGTTGAGGATGCGGTCGCCGCTCACCTGCTCAATGCCGCGAAATCGTGCCCCGATCAGGTGCTTGCGCAGCAGCATGCAAAACATGGGCGGTTCCTGCGGGTTTTGCTTGACCTCGCGCGTGAGGTGGATGCGCGCATGGTGCGGCGACGCCGAGAGCAAAAGCCGGCATGTTCGCCCGGGAGAGCGCATCACGAGCTGAAGCTCGTCTTTTTCCGGTTGGAGTACGCGGTCGATGCGCGCGCCCTCCAGCGCCTCGCTCAGCTCGCGCGCGATGTAGCCGAGCGTAAATCCGTCAAGTGGCATGTGTTTGGATGTCCCTTCTATTCCTGCGTGGCACGGTATTCGTTGGCCGTTTCGACCATTGTTAGAAAGTTTTGCACTGGCACGTCGTCAGGGATGGAGTTGCCCGTGCCGAGCGCGTAGCCTTTCATGGTCTTTGACAGCTCGATCAACTCGCGCACGGCGGAGCGAACGCCCGCCTCGTCCGAGAGATACAGGACGTTCAAGTCCAGCCCGCCGAACAGGCCGATGCGGTCGTTATAGCGCGCCGCCCATTCGGAGAACGGCGCTATCTGATCTTCGTTGGAGTGCTTGGCGTTGATCATGGTCTTTGTGATGATGTCGTCCATCACCCCGAAGATACACCCGCACGAGTGCAGCAGGAAGGGCTTTTCCGCCGCGTGAATCGTATCCACAATCCGTTTGTACGCGGGAATGACCAGCCTCCTGATGTCCTCTTCGGGGATGAGCGTCTGCGTGCGGAAACCGAGATCGTCGCCAAATCGCGGGACGGCGTACAGGTGCCCCCAGCGCGGCAGAAACCACGCCCAGAAGCTCGCGAGCAGCTCGCCTACGCGGATGAACAGTGCGTCGTAGAGCTCGGGGTCGTCCGCCCTCATGTAACAAAGCCCTGTATAGCTTGCCAAATCCTGCACGCACTCAAACACGCCGTTCGCAACGCCGCCCACGCACTTGACGCCTTCGGGGAGCGCTTTTTCAAGCAGCTCAAAATCGTGGTCGAACATCGCTTGGTACCGCGCGAGCAGCTCGCCGAACGGGTAACGCTGGAAGTCCGCGCGCGTCTTGATCACGGGATCAATATGCGCGCCCAGCGCGCCTCCGCCGGGAAAGCTGGAACGCGCGGACCGCTCAAAGGATACGCAGTCGTACCCGTGATCGAGGAAAAACGCCGCGTATTTCCTGAAGAACTCAAGCTTGTCGCGGTCGTCCCCTCGGTGCAGATCGGCAAATCTCGCCCCTAGGCGCTTCTCCATGAAGCCCACGTTGATGATGTGCTCGTAAATGGGCATGCGGAGCGGTTTCCTGTTGTGCGCCGCATCCGCGATGTGCCGGTAATCCGGCTGTATCTTGCGCATGTGCAGTCCTCCTGGGAAACCGATTTTGTACCCGCGCATCAATCATTGTTGAGGCAGATCGTATCGCCGGATTTGCCGCGAAGGCCGTCAAACCCGAGGCGGGTTGATTGAAATCAAAGGAGCCGCGACTCTTCGAGACCCATCGGAGCGGAAACAGCTTTTTGGGCTGGATCGACGTTCCTCACGGAAGCGGCAACGAAACGCAGCTAAATCGGTGGCAGCTTGCGCTACGGCCTGGAAAGCGTGCCGTCCGGAAGGCGCGCGTTTGTCCACTGGGGCAGATCGGTTTTGCACGGATACTTGGCGGCGGTGGCCTCGTCGATGTCGATGCCCAGACCGGGCTTGTCGTTCAGGTAAACGTAGCCGCGGCGAAGCTGCGGACATCCGGGGAAGACTTCCTCGGAGCGCTCGTCAAGCCCCGACCACTCCTGTACGCCGAAGTTCCAGATCGCGTAGTCGAGGTGGACGTTGGCCGCGTGGCCCACGGGGGAGACGTCGCCCGGGCCGTGCCACGCGGTGCGCACACCGAACGCCTCGCACAGATGGGCGAGCTTGAGCGCGGGTGTGATGCCCCCGATCTGGCTGATGTGTACCCGGATGAAGTCGATCAAACGGTCTTTGATAAGCGGCACCCACTCGCGCGGATTGTTGAACAGCTCACCCATGGCGAGCGGGGTCGCGCACTGCGAGCGCATGTTGGCGAACCATTCGATCGCCTCGGGCGCGAGCGCGTCCTCAAGGAAGAACAACCGGTAAGGCTCAAGCTGTTTCGCCAGCCGTACCGCCTCGATAGCGGGCACCCGCTCGTGTACGTCGTGCAAAAGCTCGACATCAAAGCCGACCGTCTTGCGGATGTGCTCAAAGAGCACGGGCACGGAGCGCAGGTAGCGGTCGGGATCGAACAGCGCGCCGCCCGACGCGTTTTCGGGCCTGTTGAGGATATCGTGTTTTCCGCCGTAGCCGCCCCATTGCACGCGCACGTAGCGCAGGCCGTCCTCGATGTACTGGCGCACCCGGTCCTCAACCGCCTCTAGCGTCTTGCCGTCCGCGTGGCGGTAGACCGCGACGCCGTCGCGGCACTTGCCGCCGAAGAGCTGGTAGCACGGCATGTTCGCCATCTTGCCTTTGATGTCCCAGAGCGCCATGTCCACGCCGGATATGGCGTTGCCAAGCACCGGCCCGTTGCGCCAGTACGCGGACACCATGGACATCTGCCAAATGTCTTCGATTTGCGAGACGTCCTTGCCCACCAGCAGAGGCTTCATGTAGTTGTCCACCGCGTGCGCAACGGTCAGGAAACGCTGTGTGTATGTCGCGCAGCCCAGCCCGTAAAGGCCGGGTTGGTTGGTGTCCACGCGAACGACGACCAAGGGAATGTTCTGCGGCGCGGTGCAAATCGCGCGAATATCAGTGATGAGAACGGACATGTGTCTCCTCCTTGCCAATTACGGCTTACAAGTTGTCGTCATTCCACGTCTTCTCGCGCTTGCCGCCGTTCCAACCGGGGAAGCCGGTTTTTTCTGGCATGCCGGGCAGAACGAGGCCGCCGTCGATCTTGACGGTTACGCCCGTGATGTAGCTCGCCTTTTCCGAGATAAGGAACGCGACCAGTTCGCCCACGTCCTCGGGCTCGCCCACGCGCCCCAAGGGGATGCGCCCCGCGATGTCGGCGTACCAGTCGTTCATGGGTCGGACGCGCGTGGCCCCGGGCGCGACCGCGTTCACGCGCACGCCGTAGGGTGCCATATCAAGCGCGAACGACTCCACCGAACGGTTGAGTGCGGACTTCATCGCGCCGTACATGCCGTCGGTCGGGTAGGCACGCACCGAGTGCGTGGAAGTGATGTAGACGATGTTGCCTTTGAGGCCGTGCTTGATCATGTGGCGCGCGGCGGCACGCGAGCAAAGCACGTAAGAGCGGAAATCGAGGTTAATCAGGAAGTCGACCATCTCGTCGGTCAGCTCCTGAAGAGAGGAATGCCGCGTCACGCCGGCGTTGCAGACAAGCACGTCCATGCGGCCCAGCGCGCGGATGATCTCGGGCATCACAATGTCGGGCGTTTCGGGTTTGTCAAAGCTCGCCTGAAACACCTCGCAGCGCCGCCCGAAGTCCTTTTCGATGCCTTCCTTGGTGATCTGCGCCTCGTCGTCCTTGGTCGCGTATGTGATGGCGATGTCGTATCCTTCGCGCGCGAGCACGCGGGCGATGCCCCGCCCGATGCCTCGGCTCCCGCCTGTGACCAGCGCGCACTTCCGCTCCTGCATGGCCATCTTCCTCCTACCCGATGATCGCGCGGATGTTGTCAAGACTGCGCTTTGCGCTGTCAACGCTTGACATGGTGGGACAGCGATCCTGCTCCACGACCAGCCACTTCGCGCCAGCGTCAACAGATGCGGCAATGACGCCCTTTAAGTCCTGCACGCCGTCGCCCACGGGACGGAAGGCGAACTCCGGCTCGCTGACGAAGTCTTTCAAATGCACAACGGGTGCGCGGCCCGCGTATTGCTTGAGCCACTTGATCGGATCGACGCCCCCGACCTTGAGCCAGCAGCAGTCGGGCTCCGCGCCTAGGTGGGGGAGGTCGCGGTACATGATGTCGAGCTTGTACTCGCCGTCGATCTGTTCGAGCTCAAAGGCGTGGTTGTGGTACAAAAGCGCGATGCCCAGGCCGGCGAGCTTCTTGCCCGCGGTGTTGACACGCGCCACAAACGATGGGTAATCGGACGCCCCGGGCCGCAGGTCTTCCCCGATCCACGGGATGGCGACATACGAAACACCCAGTTCCTTGAGAAACTCGGGCATGCCTTCTTTTTCAAGGTCGGAAAGCTGGGTGTGGGAGCTGATGGCGGTTAGCCCGGTTTCATTGAGCAACTGGGCGAGTTCAGCCGCGGAATACCCGCCGAATCCGGCGAATTCGACGCCGTCATAGCCCATCGCCGCGACGCTTTTGATCACGCCCGCGAAATCCGTCTCCATCGCGTCCCGCACGGTGTACAACTGGAGCGCCACCGGTAGCTTCTTCATGCCGCTCATTCCTTTGCTGTTTTGATCACGCTCAGTATACCTTTGAATGCGGCTTGTTTCAATCCCGCTTCAAATGTTCTGCATTTGGCACGGACGCGGAAAGGGCAAAATGATGTTTGCTCAATCGCGGGCGATTTGGTATAATGTGTGAAGCATTCTGTCCGTTTGGAGTGACTTTTTTTGCCACAAAAGCCCAAGGCGGCGTCCTCGCGGAAAAAAACGCAACCCAAGAAACCGAGGCGTTCACCGCCGCGCGAGATCCTGGGAGTTGCGCTGATCGCGCTGGGCGTGTACCTGTTTTTCTGCGTGATGACCAAGAGCGCGGGCGTTCTTGGCAAAAACGTGCAAACGGTTTTATTCGGCGTCAGCGGTGTCCTCACGTACATCGTGCCGTTTTTTGTTGTGCTCGTGGGCCTGCTCACCATCGCCACAGTGAACAAAAGACCGCGTTCGGGAAGGCTCGTGCTCGTGCTCGCGGCGCTGGCGCTGGGCGTTGTGATGCTCCAGCTGCCCATCGTCAAGGATCTGACCTACGATTCATACCAGACGTTCGTGGGCGATTCCTACGACTACTCGCTCATGATGTCGCGCGAGGGACGATTGAGCGGTGCGGGTGCGCTCGGTGGCGCATTGACGTACCCGCTCCTATTGCTGCTCGGAACAGCGGGCGCGGGTATCGCGTCCGGCGCGGGACTGGTTCTGTGCGTGCTCGCGCTCACAGGCGTTTCACTCAAGGCGATGTATGACAAGACCGCCGCGGTTGTGGACAAAGGTCTGATCAAAACGCAGGAAATGATGGGCGCGCTGGGCAGCGATTTGTCCGAGCGCCGCCAGATGCGCGCCGAGGAGCGCGCGCTGCGCGAGGCCGAGGCTGAGGAAAGGCTGCTCGAGGAACCGCAGTACTCGCCGCGCTCACCCGAAGTCCCAGCACAGCGGGTTGCGGCGGCAGAACCCCGCGTGGCGCCCCCCCGTGTGCGCGACATGAGCCGCGAGGAGCGCGTCCAGCGCAGCGGGCTGTTTAAGGAAGCGGCCATGCCCGTTGAGAAGCGTGCCGACGATCAGGCTTTCGAGGCCGAAACCGTGGTTTTCGCGCCTGAAGCGGTCGAGGACGCCCCGCCTTCCCATCCGCGCATCGTTCTGGAAGGTGATATTTTCGAGGAAGACGAGCCGCTTCCCGCGCCGGGTTCGCTCGCGCCGTTGCCGGAGCCGGAGCTGGCCGCGCCAAAAGCGCACGAACCGCTCGCGCGTTTGCAGCCGGCGCAGCGTGCATCCGCCCCCAAGCCCGCCGCGCTGCCCGCGCCTCACATCGATCCGCCGCCCTACCGTTTTCCTTCGGTTGAGTTGCTTGGCAGCCCGCCCTCCCGCCGCGTCACGTCGCGAGAGGACATGGAAAAAAATGCGCGCAAGGTGGAGGAAACGCTGGCGACGTTCGGCGTGTCCGCGACGGTCATAGGCGTGAGCCGCGGGCCAGCCATCACGCGCTATGAGCTTGCGCCCGCGCCCGGCGTGCGCGTGAACAAGATCGCCAATTTGCAAGACGACTTGGCGCTCGCCCTCGCAGCTATCTCCGTGCGTATCGAAGCGCCCATCCCCGGAAAATCTGCTGTGGGCATCGAAGTGCCCAACGAAGAGGTCACGCCCGTGCTCATGCGCGAAGTGCTTGACACAAGCGATTTTGAAAATGCGCCTTCCAAGGTCGCGTGCGTGCTGGGAAAGGACATCGCGGGGCGCAGCGTGCTCATGGACATCGCGCGTATGCCGCACGTGCTCATCGCGGGGCAAACCGGATCGGGCAAATCCGTGTGCATCAACTCGTTGGTTGCGTCCATCCTGTATAAAGCCAAGCCCGAGGAAGTCCGTCTCATCATGATCGACCCCAAGGTGGTTGAACTGTCCGTCTACAACGGCATACCGCACCTGCTCATCCCTGTGGTGACCGATCCCAAGAAAGCCGCCGCCGCGCTCCAGTGGGCGGTGCAGGAGATGCTCGAACGTTACCAAAAATTTGCGGACAAGGGTGTTCGCGACATCAAGGGTTACAACCAGCGCGTGCTCAAGCTGGCGGACGAGGCAAAAGAGCGCGCGGCACAAGGCATCGGACCCGCGCCCGCGGCGGCGCCCGCACCCGTGAGCGACCCGGACGACATCGACTTTATGCTGGAAACCAACTCGGGCGAGCGGCTGACCAAGCTCGTCGTCCAAACGCCTGTGGCAGAGCCGGACAAGCCCATGCCTCAGATCGTGATCATCATCGACGAGCTGGCCGACCTGATGATGGTCGCGGCGGGCGAGGTCGAGGATGCGATTTGCCGCCTCGCGCAGCTGGCGCGCGCCGCGGGAATTCATCTTGTGATCGCCACGCAGAGGCCGTCCGTCAACGTCATCACGGGCATCATCAAGGCCAACATTCCCTCTCGCATCGCGTTCGCGGTTTCCTCCCAGATTGATAGCCGGACCATCCTCGACATGGGCGGCGCTGAAAAGCTGCTCGGTCATGGCGACATGCTCTATTTTCCGAGCGGATCGGGGAAACCGACGCGCGTGCAAGGCGCATGGGTGAAGGAAGAGGAAATCCAGTCGATCGTCGAGTTCATCAAGAGCCACCGCGAGGTGGAGTACGATCCGAACATCCTAGAGCACATGAACAAGACCGATCAGCCCGCGGGCGGCGAAGGCGAGGACGAGGAGACCGAAGCCGACGAACTCCTGCCGCAGGCGGTGGAGATGGCGTTTGACGCGGGTGAGGTGTCCGTGTCGATGCTGCAAAGAAGGTTCAAGGTCGGCTACGCGCGCGCGGGCCGCCTGATCGATGCCATGGAGAGCCGGGGTATCATCACAGGCTACGCGGGCTCAAAGCCGCGCCAGCTCACGATGAGCCGGGAGGAGTTCAACCGGATTTACGGATAGCGCGGTTCCGAGCAAAGCTCGATATAGATAGAGAAGGCTGGTGCGAGGATGTCAGAGGGGATGTGTTTCACTTGCGGAGAAAAGTTAGCCATGGCGGAGATGTCGCAGCACCTCGCGGTATGCGAGGCAAGGGCGCAGATGCTTTCTGCTCAGAGCGGAAAAAAGCGCAAAACGACAATTCTGAGCCTATTTATCGATGACCTTCGCGCCAAAGACCACTGGCTTATTGTTGAGATCGGGGAGCAGACACAGCTCAAAGTGCTTGACGGTTTCCTTCGGGACATTTGGCTGGAGTGCTGCAACCACGCGAGCGAGTTTACGAACTCCGCGGGACCGGTCGCCAAGAACACGCCCCTGATCGACGCCCTGGTGGCCGGCAACGTACTCAGTTACAGCTATGACAAGGACGCGCCGACCAAGCTCCGCATCCGCGCGTGTGACCGCCGTGAAGGTGATTTTGGCAAGACGGAAGTCATCGCGCTGGCCAGAAACGTGCACACCCCGCGCGTGTGCGAGGTGTGCGGCAAGGTGGAGGCGACGCTTGTGTGCAGTGAATGCCTTCACACTGGTCACGCCCACCTGTGCGCCGAGTGCGCGTCCTCGCACGCCTGCGGGCGCGGTCCGCTCAGACCGATTGTCAACTCACCGCGCTGTGGGGTGTGCTGGTACGAAGGCAGCAAGAAGTACGCGAACAACTAGGGCGACGCCGCACAGCCGTGCACGCTACCTTCGCGAGCGTTGGGCGGCCTGTCTCTCCGCCGGATGGTCAAACGGCTGGAAGCATAACTGGCGGCACCGCCGGCATGCGACCCCTGTGGCGCCGCTACAGCCCTTGATCAACGTAGATAGTCCCCGCGATGCCGGCGACGCGTCTCTGTGCGGTGTCGCCCATAAAGGAAAGATTCATGAAAATCGGGATTGTATCTCTGGGATGCGCCAAAAACCGCGTGGACACCGAGTTGATGCTCGGTTTGCTCGTGCGTGCGGGGCACACCGTCGTCACGGAATTAGGGGCCGCCGAGGCCATCATTGTCAACACCTGCGGGTTCATCACGCCCGCCAAGCAGGAGTCGATCGACACCATCCTTGAGATGGCGGATTACAAGGAAGCGGGAGTGTGCCGCGCGCTCATCGTCGCGGGATGCCTTTCGGAGCGGTACAAGGATGAACTCATGAGCGAACTGCCCGAAGTGGACGCCATGATGGGCGCTGCCGACTTGCCCGACATCGTTCGCGTGGTTGAGCGCGCGGCGTTGGGCGAAAAGCTCCTGCCGCGCGGGGGCGCGCCGGTGTACGCTGAGGGCGTAAGGCGCGTGTTGACCACACCTGCGCACACCGCCTACGTCAAACTCGCGGACGGCTGTGACAATCGCTGCTCGTACTGCGCGATCCCCCTCATCCGGGGATCGTTCAAGAGCCGCCCCATGGCGTACATCCTGGATGAGTGCGAGGAGCTGCTCTCGCGCGGCGTTCAGGAGATATCGCTGATCGCGCAGGATACCACGCGCTGGGGCGATGACCTCTACGGCAAGCCGCGCTTCAAGGAGCTGATGAGGCGCGTGTGCGACATGGCGCAGGGGCGCTGGGTGCGCATGCTATACGGTTATGTCGACCGCATCGGGGACGATCTGCTCGAGCTGCTTGCGGGGCACGAAAGCGCGTGCGACTATCTGGATATGCCGATACAGCACACGGATGACGCTGTACTCGCGGCCATGAACCGTCGCGGGACGTCCGCCGACATTTCAAGGCTTTACGGGCGCGCTCGGGATCTTGGCATCACGCTCCGAACGACCGTGATCTGCGGTTTCCCGGGAGAGACGAAGGAACAGCATGAAGGCATGCTCTCCTTCCTGCGCGATCACCCGTTTGACTGGCTGGGCGCGTTCGCGTACTCCCCGGAGGAGGACACGCCCGCCGCGCTCATGCGGGGCGCGATTGACGAGGAGACGGCCAAAGCCCGCGTGGACGCGGTCATGCGCCAGCAGCAAGGCATCACACGCGCGCTCAACCAAGAGCGCGTGGGGAGGAGCGTGCGCGTGCTCGTGGAGAGCGTTAATCGCGCGCGCGCCGTGTGCCGTTCCAAAGCGAACGCGCCTGAAGGCGACGGGCTGATCTACATCAAAAAAGAAAACGCACCGCGTGTCGGATGCTTTACCCACATCAAGCTGACGCGCGCGGACGATTACGACATGCGGGGAGAACTCCTCAATGAATCTGCCCAATAAGCTCACGCTGGGCCGTCTGATTGGTGTACCGCTGTTCGTGGCCGTTTGGTACGCGCCCTTTTCGGCGCACAAGTGGGTCGCTCTTGCCGTGTTTGTGCTGGCGGCGCTCACCGACTTGTTCGACGGCCGTATCGCGCGCGCCACGGGCCAGGTCACCGCATTCGGCAAGTTCATGGATCCCATCGCGGACAAAGCGCTTGTGCTCACCGCCGCAATCGCGCTGCTCGATACGGGCGATATCACCGTCATTGCGGTGCTCGTCTACACGCTGCGCGAGATCATTGTTTCCGGCTTCCGCCTTGTCGCGGTCGAAAAAGGCGTCGTCGTGCCGGCGGATAACCTCGGCAAGCTCAAAACGGTCTCGCAGATTGTCGCGATCTCCCTGTTGATCGTTGACAACTGGCCGTTTGCTTTCATCGGGTTTCCTATGGATGTGTTGTGGCTGTGGGCGTCGGTCGCGCTCACACTCATTTCGGGCGTTTCCTACATCGTCAAGGGGCGAGCGGTATTTCACTAAATGGAGGTTCTGCCCTTGATCGCCGAAATCATCTGCGTGGGCACCGAGCTTCTGCTCGGGCAGATCACCAACACGGACGCGCAATACCTTGCGATGCGCCTGCCCGATCTGGGCATCGACGTTTATCACCACGTCACAGTGGGGGACAACCGTGCGCGCATGCGCGAATGCTTTGAGACGGCGCTTGGGCGGTCAGACATTTTGCTTGTGACAGGCGGCCTTGGCCCAACGCTTGACGACATCACCAAAGAGGTCGTCGCTGAGACGCTTGGGCTTGCCATGGTCTCCGATGAAAAAAGCGAGCGCGAGCTGCGCGCGTGGTTTGAACGCTCCGCCCGCACGATGACGCCTAACAATTTGCGTCAGGCGGTGTTTCCCGAAGGGGCGAAAATCCTGCCCAACGCTTGCGGCACCGCGCCCGGGTGCATTGTCGCCGCGGATGGCCCCAAGTACGTCGCCATCATGCCCGGACCACCGCATGAGTTGAAAGACATGTTTGAAAAACAGGTGGAGCCTTTCCTGCGTTCGCTTTCGGGCGACGTACTCGTCACGCGCGTGCTCCGCGTTGCGGGGGTTGGCGAGTCGAGCGTGGAACACCGGCTTCGCGACATGATCGAGGCACAGACCAACCCGACCATCGCGCCTTACGCGTCACCGGGCGACGTCACGCTTCGCCTGACCGTCAAAGTCCATCGCCGCGAGGACGCGGTGCCCCTGCTCGATAAAACCGAGGCCGACATACGCGCGCGGTTGGGCGACGCGGTCTATGGCCTGGACGAGGATCGCCTTGAGGTCGTGGTCGTGCGTGAGCTTGCGTCTCGCGGCATGACGCTCGCGCTTGCGGAAAGCTGCACGGGCGGGCGCGTGGCTGACCGCGTCGTCTCCGTTCCGGGCGTGTCCGCTGTGCTCACAGAAGCGCATGTCACGTACGCCAACGCGGCCAAAGTGCGCGTGCTGGGCGTAAGGGAGGAGACGCTGGCCGCGCACGGCGCCGTGAGCGCGGAGTGCGCGCGCGAAATGGCCGTCGGGATTAGAACGCGCGCGGGCGTGGATATAGCGCTTTCCACGACAGGCATCGCGGGGCCGGACGGAGGATCGCCGGAAAAACCCGTTGGCCTTGCGTTCATCGGCATCGCGGATGAACACGGCTGCGTGGTGCGGCAGGTCAACATCCGCGGCGACCGCGAACGCGTGCGGCACCTGACCGCGCAGAACGCTCTGGACATGCTGCGCCGCCGCGTGCTCGGTCAGGACATCCAATGAGCGGCGTCGTGCGCCATTTCACCGCTACGGCCTTTGTGCTCAATGAACGCTCGGAGGTGCTGCTCATCCGCCACCGAAAGCTCAACTCATGGCTTCCGCCCGGCGGGCACGTGGAGGAAAATGAGCTTCCGCACGAAGCCGCGCTGCGCGAAGTCTACGAGGAGACGGGCGTGCGCGCGGAGATTCTGCCCAACGCGGAGTGCTACGAGGCGGATCACCCGGGCGCGAGGGTGATGCCCAACCCGTACTGCGTCATCCTTGAGGACATCAGCGGAAACGCGGATCATTTCCACATTGACCTGATCTACAAGGCTCGCGCACTCGGTGGAGACGTCCGCGGGGATGAGCGCGAAACAACGGGCGCGGGGTGGTTTTCACTTGGCGAAGTCGAAAGTCTCGATATGTTTCATAACGCGCGCGAAACGGCGAAGCGAGTTATAGAGGAAGAGCGGAAGCCCTGAACGATCGCAAACGCATTGCAGCTCAAGATGAATGAAGGAGTGTTACTATGTCTGAGAAACGAGCCAAGGCTGCTGCGGCGGCGGACGCGGGTCAGGAAAAATCAAAGGCGCTTGAGATGGCGCTGCACAGCATCGAGAAAGCCTTTGGCAAAGGCAGCATCATGAAGCTGGGAGAAAAGGCCGCCAACAGCGGCATACAGGTTGTGTCAACGGGATGCCTGACGCTTGATATGGCGTTGGGTGCGGGCGGGATCCCGCGTGGCCGCATCATCGAAATCTACGGGCCGGAGGCTTCCGGAAAAACCACGCTCGCGCTCCACATCGTCGCCGAGGTTCAAAAGCTGGGCGGAACCGCCGCTTTTATCGACGCGGAGCACGCGCTTGATCCGGCTTACGCGAAAAAGTTGGGTGTCAACATCGACGAGATGTATATATCCCAGCCGGACACCGGGGAGCAGGGTCTGGAGATCTGCGAGGCGTTGGTGCGCTCCGGCGCCATTGAAGTCGTGGTCATCGATTCCGTCGCCGCGCTTGTCCCCAAAGCGGAAATTGAAGGCGAGATGGGCGAGTCGCACGTGGGCCTTCAAGCGCGCCTGATGTCCCAGGCGCTCAGAAAGCTCGCGGGCATCATCTCTAAAACCAACGCTATCTGCATCTTCATCAACCAGCTTCGTGAGAAAGTCGGCGTCATGTACGGCAGCCCCGAGGTCACTACAGGCGGTAAAGCGCTGAAATTCTACGCATCCGTCCGCATCGACGTCCGCCGCACCGAGCAGCTCAAGAGCGGGACCGAGGTTGTGGGCAACCACACAAAGGCGAAGATCGTCAAAAACAAAATCGCGCCTCCCTTCCGCGTTGCCGAGTTCGATATCCTCTACGGCGAAGGCATCTCCGCCGAGAGCTGCCTGCTTGATCTGGCAGTTGAGCGCGACATCATCCAGAAGTCAGGAACGTGGTTTTCCTACAAGGAGATCCGCATCGGCCAGGGACGGGAGAACGCGCGCCAGTACATCAAAAACAACCCCGATATCCGCGCGGAGCTTGACAAGAGAATCCGCGACCAGTTCATGCAGGGCCTGATTGACGCGCCCATCGATGCCAGCAACACCGAGGACGCCGATACGGACTCGCCGGAGTAGGAGTACTGGGTCAAAGGTCGAGGACTGTCCGCTTGTGTACAGTCCTCAGTGTGATGACAAACCCATCGCTGACGCTCCGGGTACGCCATCAGAGCCAATCGGAAGCGTGGGGTTTGGCGCGCATGTCGTAAAACCCCACGCCGCGTTTTGCTTAAAGAACCCACGGGTTCCCGGCGGATCTCCGGAGCGGGCACGATGGGGCTGGAATCTGGCTTTATCGACAGGTTGAGGACTGTCCGCTTGGGACAGTCCTCAGTTGCATGTTGCCTGTGCGAAACAACGCCAAAAACCGAACAAGCCCGTCGGAAAAGTAACGGGCTCATTCGGCAATAGGGGTGTGTATTAACAATCGGCTCCCCGATTGTTTCGAAAGGAAGGGCCTAGTTGCTGCCCTGCGAGTAAGTGGAGGTGTACTCCCAGCTACCGTTCCGGTAAACGCCCGCGACGAGCTCGAAGCGGTATGTGCGGCCAGTGAGCACATAGCGGCCCATATTCATGCCACCATGATTGCCGGAAAAGGCAGCATTGTCTGAGGCGATGTAGGACAGGCCTCCACCCGGAAGAACCTCGTACAGTGTAACAACGAGTGTCACTTGCGTGGTTCCGGAATATCCTTCGGCATACCCCGAACCACCGGCCCAGCCATGCGGATTCCACAAATCAAGACCGGTCGTGATGAACGATGTGTTGGACCATTGTGGCGTCATGCCCCCAATGATGGGTGTAAGCGGAGCGGCGATTGCCGGTGTCAGGCACGTTAGCGAAAGTGCAAGTGCGATGATCAACGCGGTAATTTTTTTGCGTTGCATATACATCCTCCAAGTCATTTGTAAGTGTCGTCGATTGGACTACGTTTCACGACCGCCTTATGTGACAAGAATTTACAGATTTTTTTTAAGACCCTTCGCAATTTTTAGCATTTCATGTGTGTCCACTTGTCCTCTCAGCAAAACTACCGTTGTATCGGTAATAAACTGAATTGAGACCACTTGTTCCTTTGTATTTTCAATCATCAATGCGTTTACACCATTGATGTCGACGATTGTTTTGATGATGCCTTCTCCATCCTCCGAGATGGCGGGAAGTAACTCTACATCGCTCTCCCGGAGGACAATTTCGATACCCGCCGAGTTTTTAAATCGGGTTATGCTGAAACTGTCAAACTTTTCTATGGAAACTTGCAAAAAACCATCAGGTAAATAGGTCGGCAAGTGAAGTTTATGCACCATTTGGTCTACTTCACCGGTCGGCTGTTCCCCAATTTCCGTCTTGATAAACTTATCAAACACCTGCACAAACGTGTTGAGCACCCGGATGCGGAACGCGTCTGCGGTGATCATTCCCGCGGTGAACACCAGGAAAAGCGTCATCAAAGCGGCGGCTGCGGATAATAGACTTTTGCGGTGGCGGCGCATGGCCAGCGCGCGCCGGTGCCTGCGCAGTAGGCGGCCCATACCGCGCTCGAACGCGGGGGACAGCTCGAACTGAGCATCCTCACGCTCCGCCCATTCATTCTCTTCGCGAGCGAAGTCGGCGTTGATGGCCGCTTCGGTGAGGGTATTGAGCAGACGGATGTTGACCTCATTGTTACGCACGACTTTTCGCCTCCTTGAACCGCTGAGTCAGCCAGTCTTTCGCGCGCTGGAGCCTTTTGCGCACATTGGCGTCGCTGATGCCGATCAGCTTGGCGACGGTCGCGCTCGGGTATCCGAAGAAGTAGGAGAGCTGAAGCACTGTTTTGTGCTCGTCAGGCATGTCGCGTACCAGTTCCATCACAAGCGGCATGTCGTCGCCGGAAACGCTGAACTCAATCTTGGTCAACACATCATCCTCTGAAGGATCGGTCTTTCGCCTCGCGTCTTCGCGGAGCATGTCGATGGCGGTCTGCTTGACGATGACAACGGAAAGCGCGCACACGTGGTCTTCGTTGTCCATCGGGTTTTCCAGCAAATGCGAAGCCAGCCTGACGAACGCGTTTTGAACCGCGTCCTCGGCTTTGTGGCGGTCGTGAAGGATTGTGTACGCGATGTGGCACATCAGCTTAACTTTCTTGGTGTAAACGGTGGAAAGCATATCGGAGTAACGCTCGCCGCTCATCATCACTCACCCTCCAGCGCGGAGATTCGAGGTTGCGCGGTAAAAACCTCTTATATGACAATAATAATGCTGATGGAAGCGATCACATCCCGATCTTCACGTCAATGTCCACATCCGCCGCGTAATCCACTCCGTCAAGACCAAATCCGAACAGCGAGAGAAAATCGGCGTCGTACCCGTCAAGATCGGCGAGCTGCGCGAGATTTTCGTTCGCAATAACGTCCCACGCCTTGCGCACAGCGGCCTGAACGTCGGGCCTCATCTCCAGGTCATCAAGCCGGAGCCGCCCTTCGGCGTCCGTGACGGCCGGGTTGAGTTTTTCGCGCAGCATGCGGTCCATTTGCTCGATACAGCCTTCGTGTATGCCCATGGTTTTCATCACCCGATATAGGATGGCGATGTACAGCGGCACAACGGGAATGGCGCTGGAGGACTGCGTGACGAGCCCTTTGTTGACCGAGACGTACGCGTTCCCGCCGATCGCGGCCATTTTTTGCGTGAGCTCGTGCGCGGTCGCCTCCAGATGCTCTTTGGCGCGGCCCACCGTGCCCGCGCGGTAAAGAGGCGCGGTCATGGAGGGGCCGATGTAGGAGAACGCCAGCGTGATCGCGCCGGGGGCGAGCAGATCTTCGGCCATGAGCGCGTCGATCCACAGCGCCCAGTCCTCACCGCCCATGACCTTGACGGTGCCTTCAATTTCCTCGTCCGTGGCGGCAGGGATGCTCACGGGCTTGAGTTTGCGCTCCGCGATGTCGATGGTCTTGTCCGAGTAGTCGCCGCCCACGGGCTTGAGCGCGGAGCTATAGAGCTTGTCGGGGGTCTGCCGCCGAGGCGCGGCCATGGAGTAAACGACCATGTCGACCTGCCCGAGATCCTTTTTGACAGTGTCCAGTGCTGCCCGCTTGATTTCCCGGGAAAAAGCGTCACCGTTGATGTTTGCGGCGTACAGCCCGTCAAGCCGTGCCTGCTTTGTGAATGCCGCCGTGTTGTACCAGCCCGCCGACGCCGTCTTAGCGCCGTCCGAAGGGCGGTCGTAGAACACGCCCAATGTGGAAGCTCCCCACTGGTACGCGGCGGCGATGCGCGTCGCGAGACCGTAACCCATGGACGCACCGATCACGAGCACGCGTTTTTTACCTTCCGTGCGAGGCCGTTCCTTGACATACTCGATTTGGCTCTGCACGCCGCGCTCGCAACCAACCGGATGCGCTGTCGTGCAGATAAACCCGCGGATTCTAGGCGATACCACCATTTTATTCCACCTCACTGAACCGATTGAGACGATTGTACCAAAGCCTGTCCGTGTACGCAAACATAATCACCGTCATCCGCGCATACCCTTGAGCAACGCAGACGGGAAGGAAGCGGTTACATGCGCAGAAGGGCGGTTGGAAACGGCGCGGCGGCGGTGATCGCCGTGCTCGCGCTCGTGATCTCGCCATGGCTGCTCGCTCTCGGCGGGCAGGACAACTCGGCGGGCGCGGCCCCGTTCGCGCACTGGCTGGCGCATGGCAGGCTCGCGAGCGCGGCGTTCGAGCCGGAGGCGGTGGCGGACGTCGCGCTTAAGGTATATGATCACGATCAAAATCGCATCGTGGACATGCTGCTGGAAGATTATGTGGTCAGCGTGCTCATGGGCGAGCTGCCGTATGACTACGAAGACGAAACGCTCAAGGCGCAGGCGGTCGCGGCGCGGACATACGCGCTGTACCGCTCGCAAATTTTCGGAAAGAAAGGGATGAGCCTCCACCCCGGCGCGGACGTGTGTACGGAGAGCACGCACTGCCAGGCGTACCGTTCGCTGTCCGAGCGCAAGCGACAGTGGGGGAAGAGTTTTGAGGTCAAGGAGGCGCGCGTCGTGGCGATCGTAGCTGCGACGAAGGGTGAGCTGCTCACATATGCGAACGCGCCCATTGAAGCGCTCTACCATTCCACGTCCGGGGGAATGACGGAGGATGCCGCCAACGTCTTCGCACAGGACCGCCCGTATCTTAAAAGCGTGGCCAGCCGCGGGGAAGAGAATACCAAACGGTATGAGGCAGAAAAAACGGTCGCGCGATCCGCTTTTGCCAAGACCGTCAACCAACGGTATCCATCCGCAATGATCGCTGCGTCTAAGCTTGATTCCCAGGTGCGCGTCACCTCACGCACGGCGGCAGGGCGCATTGAAACCATCAGGCTCGGCGGCGCGACGCTCACGGGGCGCGAGTTCCGTTCGCTGTTCGGTCTTGACTCGGCCAATGTCAGCTTGAGTATCGGCAACACCGAGGTCAGCATGAAAACAATCGGCTACGGACACGGCGTCGGCATGAGCCAGGTTGGCGCGGAAGCCATGGCGAAGGATGGCGCGGACTATCGCGAGATCCTCACGCACTATTACAGCGGCGTTGAGATCACGCGACTCTCAAGCCTTCTCCCGGCAGGCCATTAACCCCTCGCTCAGCTCTTTTCGACGTTGACACGTCGCATGGCGTTCTATATAATGAAACGGAAATGCAGTACCGCTTGAAAAAACAAATCAACAGAGGCCGCATCCGTCGCTGGGTTGGATTGCGGCTTTATGCTGTTCTGCGGTTTTGCCAGTGGCACGACCCGCGCGTCAAGTACGCGCGCGTGCGCGAGGCTAAATGGCCGGCGCACGAGGCGTTTGTGCATGCAACCCCGCTCCTGCGCAGGCTTGCAGGTGCGGACATGTGGATGCAGCACAACAAGGTGGTCAACTTAAGGATCGCTGCGGGGCGGTTAAACGCCGTGACGATCATGCCGGGTGAACGGTTTTCATACTGGCGGCTGATCGGAGAGCCGAACAAGAAGAAGGGGTTTCTACCGGGCATGGTTCTCAGGGATGGCAGAATCATCGCGGGCATCGGGGGAGGGCTGTGCCAAATGTCCAACATGATCTACTGGATGGCGCTTCATACCCCATTGACGGTGACCGAGCGCCATCGGCACACGTTTGATGTGTTCCCGGACGCGGGCCGCGACCAGCCGTTCGGCACGGGTGCGACGTGCGCTTACCCCGGTCTTGATTTACAGATTGAGAACCGCACGGGCACCGCGTACCAGCTCAGGGTGGAAGTGGGGGAGACGCACCTGTACGGCGCGTTTTTCACAGACGAGCCCCAAAGAGAAAGCTACGAGGTATACCAGAGCGCGCACGAAATCACGCCCGGTGCGTTCGGGGGTTACGTGCGGCACAACGCCGTGCGGCGCAGGGTTTTCACGGGCGGAAAACTCATCGGGGACGAGCCTGTCACCGAAAACCACGCGTACATGATGTATCCGCCCATGATAGGCGCGTAAGGCGCGATAATCGGCCATTTCTAGCCAAAACCCGCGATTTCGTGGGTGTACGGACGTTTTCGGTTTTGACATGCTTTGGCGCTCAGACTATCATGGTTGTGCTGGTGAGACGGCGGGCTATGGCCCGCGCGCTCCAGCGGGGAGGGTTACCGTTGGACATATGGAAGCGGATCCTGAAGATGCTCAGGCCGCACAAGCTGAGACTGACTCTTGGTCTTGTGGTCGCGATACTGGTCATTTTCACCCAGCTTTATATCCCGCAGGTCACGCGTTCGCTGGTCGACAACGTCGTCGAGGGCGGGCGCATAGAAATGCTGGTGCCGTTGATCATTACGATCCTGCTCCTTGTACTGGCGCGCGCGAGCATGCGCTATTTCCGTTCGTGGATGTTTGAGCGCGTGTCTCAGGACTACGTCTATGACGTTCGCACAGGCCTGTACGACCACCTGTCCGAGATGCCCTTTGAGTTTTACGACAAGCACCGCATCGGCGAAATCATGTCGCGCATGACAGGCGACATCGAGGGTCTGCGCAACTTCGTGGGCGGCGGCGTGCTGCAGGTGCTCGAAAACTTTTGCTACTTCGTCGGCTCCATCATCTTTTTGTTCATGATGAATGTGCCGCTTACGCTGGTTCTACTGGTTGCGGGGCCGCTGGTCGTTTTTTTGGCGCAGCGCTATAACAAAAAGATCAGGCCCGCTTTCTCCTCGATTCGCGAGCAAAACGCGACGCTCTCCAACCGGACGCAGGAGAACATCTCGGGCGTGCGCGTCGTCAAGGCGTTCGCGCGTGAAAAATACGAAAAAGACATGTTCAGCAAAGACAACATGCACCTGCTCGACCTTCACCTTGCCGCGACCAAAATCAACGCGAACTACGGCCCGGCGCTCGACGTCGTGGGCAGCCTTTGCACGCCCATACTCATCCTCGTGGGCGGCATCATGACCATCAACGGTCAGATCACGCTCGGGACGCTGGTCGCCTTTAACAGTTACCTCTGGATGATCGCTGGCCCCCTGCGCATGCTTGCCAACCTGATCAACATGACCGCGCAGGCGTCCACAAGCGCCGAAAAACTGTTCTATTACATGGATTTCGGCGCTAACATCAAGGACAAAGAGGGCGCGGTGGTGTCCGATCCTTTCAGGGGCCACGTCAAGTTCGACAACGTGACTTTCGGCTACGGCGACGGCATGGTGCTCAAGAACATCAGCATTGATTTGAAACCCGGAAAATCCTTGGCGATCATGGGCGCGACGGGCAGCGGCAAGACGTCGGTGGTCAACCTGATCGCGCGGTTTTACGATGTCACCGAGGGCAGCATCACGGTGGACGACATCGACGTGCGCGACTGGAAGCTCAAGGAGCTGCGCTCTCACATCGGCTTTGTGATGCAGGAAACGTTCCTATTCTCGGAGTCCGTGGAGAACAACGTCAAGTTCGGGCGTCCAAACGAGACGCAGGAGGCGGCGGCGGAAGCCGCGCGCATGGCGCAGGGGTTGGACTTTATCAACGCGCTGCCCGCGAAGTGGGATACGGTCATCGGCGAGCGCGGCATGGGCCTTTCGGGCGGACAGAAACAACGCGTGGCCATCGCGCGCGCGCTCCTGATCAACCCCGGTATCCTGGTGCTCGATGATGCGACGTCCGCTGTGGACATGGAGACGGAGCACGCCATACAGGCGGAGCTTGCCAAGGCCATGAAGGACAGGACGACCATCGTCATCGCGCACCGCATTTCTTCGGTCAAGAACGCCGACGAAATCATCATCCTTGAAGGCGGCGAAATCGCCGAGCGCGGCACGCACACGGAACTTCTTGAGAAAAAAGGCCTCTACTACCAGATGGTGCGCGATCAGTACAAGGACTTCGAGTCCGTGCTGGAAGGGAGGCTGGCCTAAATGCCCAAGCTCAGGATCATCGACGACGAAGTACTTGAGAGGCCATTTAACAAAGGTCAGTTTTTCAGGCTCTTGTCCTATCTTGCGCCGTACAAAAAACAGGTTTTCTTCAGTCTTTTCCTCGTCGTCATCGCCGCGCTGTGCTCCCTGGCCGGCCCTTTCATCGTCGGTTACGCGATCGACCACGCGATTGTTGACGCAAACGTCACCCTGCTCATTGCTTTGGCGGTCACGCTCGTTCTCGCGTCGGTCGTGGGCGCGTTGTGCGGCAGGAAACGCCAGCTCATCATGGTCAATTGCGGTCGACGTGCGGTCGCGCAGCTTAGAAAAGAGCTGTTTGAGCACATCCAAGGCCTTGCGTTCACGTTCTTTGACAACCGCTCGGCGGGTAAAATCATGGTGCGCGTCATCAATGACATCAACAGCCTCAACGATCTTTTGACCAACGGCGTCGTCACCATCCTGGTCGATATTTTCACCCTCGTCGTCGTTCTCGTGGTCATGTTTGCGATCAACTGGCAGCTCACGCTCATCACGCTGTGCGTGCTGCCCCTGCTGGCGGGCATCGTGCTCGGCCTCAAGCGCATGATGCGCCTGTCATGGCAGAAGGTGCGCATGAAGATCGCCACCATGAACGGCTACCTCCACGAAAGCCTCTCCGGTATGCGTGTCACTGAAGCGTTCGTGCGCGAAAAGGAAAATTCCGATACGTTCGTCGACATTAACCAGGACATCCGCTCTTCGTGGATGAAGGCGGTCGCGCTCAACAACGTGTTCTGGCCGGGCCTCGACATTGTGAGCATGGTCAGCGTGGCGCTGGTCTACTATTTCGGCGTCAACATGATCTACGGCGTGTATCCCGGAGCCGCGGTCGTCTCCATGGGCGTTCTTCTCCAGATCAACTGGTACGCGGGCCGTTTCTGGGAGCCTCTCAACGCACTGTCCAACTTCTACAACCAGATCCTGGTCGTCATGGCCAACCTTGAGCGCATCTTCGAGATCATGGACACCCCACAGGACATCGTGTCCGCCAAAGACGCCGTCACACTCCCGCCCATCAAGGGGCATGTCGAATTTGACCATGTGACGTTCAGTTACGACAAAGACAAGGTCATCCTGCGGGACGTCAGCTTTGAGGTCAAACCCGGACAGACCATCGCGCTCGTAGGCCCGACCGGCGCGGGCAAGTCCACGGTCGTCAACCTCGTATCGCGTTTCTACGACGTCCAGGGCGGCGCGGTCAAAATTGACGGCTACGATGTAAAAGGAGTGGAACTCAACTCGCTGCGCGGGCAAATGAGCGTCATGCTGCAGGACAGCTTCATTTTCTCCGGCACCATCATGGATAACATCCGCTACGGTCGCCTCGACGCGACCGACGAAGAAGTCATTGCCGCCGCCAAAGCGGTTTCGGCGCACGATTTCATCATAGAGATGGAAAAAGGTTATGAGACGGAGGTCAACGAGCGCGGTTCACGCCTCTCGACCGGCCAGAAACAGCTTGTCTCCTTCGCGCGCGCGCTCCTCAACGACCCGCGCATCCTGATCCTGGACGAGGCTACATCTTCCAGCGACACGAAAACGGAGCTACTCATCCAAAAGGCGCTTGAGACGCTGCTGAAGGGGCGCACGTCTTTCGTCATCGCGCACAGGCTTTCCACCATCCGCCAGGCGGATTGCATCATGGTTGTTCAGGATGGCAAAATTGCCGAGCGTGGCACACACGAAGAACTCATCGCGCTCGACGGCGAATACGCCTCCCTCTGCCGCGCGCAGTACAAATACTTGCTGAATTGATTGTGTTTAGCGCACTTAAGGCCGGAAGCGATGCTTCCGGCCTTAGTTTGTGTGTGCAGTCGCTCCAAGTGAATCACGTTCGTCAGACCGCTTCAGCCTGCGGAGCTACCCGATCGCGAGTTTCTCCGCGTATCCGCCGGAGGCGGGCTCGAGGATGGCGGGGAAGAGCGCGTGGTCGAGAGCTTCAGAAATGGTATCGATGACAATGACCTGCGCGCCGCACGACGAAAACCCCGCCTGCCAGTTCTCACGCGGTATAAGCACACGTTTTGCGCCCGCGCGAACGGCGGCTTCGACCTTTTCAGCCACGCCGCCCACCGGCATAACGTTGCCCTGCACGGAAACCTCGCCCGTCATGGCGAGCCGCCCGTCCACGGGGCGGGAAGTGATTGCCGACCAAACGGCAACGGCCATCGCCACGCCCGCTGACGGCCCGTCGACAGGAACGCCTCCGGGATAGTTGACATGCACGTCGTAGTCGGCGAGGGAGAGGCCCAGCCTGCGCAGCACCGTGCTTACGGCTTCGACAGAGCCACTCGCCATGGAGCGGCGCCTGACGCGATGGCCCATGTCGCCCGATTCCTCTTCGTCGATGATGCCGGTGACCTTGAGCTTCCCCGATCCGGAGACGACCGGCGTCGCGACCGCCTCTATGTCCATGACCAGCCCCATGCCCGCCCCCGCGACGGCAAGCCCCGCAACCGCGCCCACGCGCGCCTCGCTGGTTAAAAGCTTGCTCGCACATGGGGCGTAATGGCCGCTTTTGAGCACCCAGTCGATGTCCGCGATCATGATGCGCCGCCGTTCCTGCGACTGCGCAAGTCCCGCGGCGACCTGCACGATGTTCACCGCGTCACGCCCGCTTCGCGAGTACTGCGCCACGCGCTTAGAGCCGCCCGCCTCCATCACAAACCCGGCGCGGATGCTCGCGCGGTCGGCGATGAGCGTGTTTTCCTCGGGCGTGAGCGGGCGGAAGAACACCTCCATGCAGCGCGAGCGGAGCGCGGAAGGGAGTTCGGAAGGAGAACGCGTCGTTGCGCCCACGAGGCGAAAATCGGCGGGCAGACCATTTTTGAAGATGTCGTGAATGTGGCGCGGGACGGAGGTGTCGTCAGGGTTGTAGTACGCGCTGTCAAGCATAACACGGCGGTCTTCCAGCACCTTGAGGAGCTTGTTCATCTGTATGGGGTGAAGCTCCCCAATCTCATCGAGGAAGAGGACGCCGCCGTGGGCGCGCGTGACCGCGCCGGGCTTTGGCTGGGGAACGCCGTGCACGCCCAGTGGCCCCGCGCCCTGATAGATCGGGTCGTGCACCGAACCGATGAGCGGATCGGCGATCGCGCGCTCGTCAAAGCGCAAACAAGTCGCGTCCATCTCGATGAACGCTGCCTCTGGCTTGAACGGGCTTCCTGGCGTCTTTTTCGCTTCCTCCAGCATCAGGCGCGCAGCGCATGTCTTGCCGATGCCCGGCGGGCCATAGATGATTACGTGCTGTGGGTTTGGCCCGCACAGTATTGCGCGGAGCGCCATCAACCCTTCTTCCTGGCCGATGATCTCCTTGAGTTCCGCAGGTCTGATGCGCTCGCTGAGCGGCGTCGTCAGGGAAAGCTGTCTGAGCTTGCGGAGTTTGTCCATCTCGCGCACTGATTCGGCGGCGCTCACGCGAGGCGCTTCAGGCGCGGCTTCTTTACGTGATTTGAACGCGTAGACGATGTAGCAAACCAGCGCGACAGAAACGAGAAGTTGTACGATCATGACGATTGTTGAAAGCATGGGACCCCTCCCGAGCGTGTAATCCTCCCTATCGTTTCCTTGATCGGGTGAATTTATCACGCTCGGAAAAAACTTTGCGGGTGCGAAGCAGGCGAGAAAAACGGCGGAGCGTTGCTGCAGCACATAGCCTTGCCCCGCGCGCTGCTAAAACGTGACAACCAGTCCGTCGTAGCCCACGGTGACGGGCACGCATGAACGCTCGCACGCGGTTCTTTCCAAAGCGTCGTGGCTATACTTGAGGTGATGGTGACCGATGTGCGTCATCACGACCTTCGTTTTCTCGTCGATCACGCCGATGTCTTTTAGGGACTTAAGCGTCCTGGGGAAGGTGTTCAGGTCGTGATGCCCGCCGTTCATGTCGTCGCGGTCGTCGGAGAACGTGCACTCGAGGACCAGCACATCCAGTCTGTGCCCGCGCAGCGCGTCGAACTGCTCCTGCTTGTAAGGGCCGGAGTCGGTGCCGTACAGCAGTTTTTTGCCGTCGTCCGCGGTCAGCAGATAGTTGAGCGCACGCCCGGAGTTGCCCGAGCCCGTGTGATTCCCCCAGATCGCGCTGACTGAATACCCCGGAACTTTTACGCCGATGACCGGGTCAAACGGTTTGACCGCCAGGATGTTTTTCTCAACCATGCGCGCGGCGTACGCATATAGCCCGCAGGCTTTGCACTCCTCTACCGCCTGGGCGGACATGTAAACGTTGAGCGGCTTGCCCTCGCGGTTGTACTTGGACATCTGGATCAGCTCAAGCTGCTCGATGGCGAAGTGGTCGGAATGAAAATGCGTGATGAACATGTGCTCCAATGTGGTGAGCACCAGCTTGTTGTCGAGCGCCTGCTTGAAGAGGTCGGGTGAAAGGTCGAAATGCAATATGTCGTCCACGCGCGCGGATGAACGCGTGCGGATATGCTTACCGCCCTCATCGCGCGCGCGCGTGCAGGACGCGCAGTCGCAAAACGCCTGCGGTATGCCGGACGCGTCGCCGGAGCCCAAGATGCGCAGTTTGTGTTCCACCAAAATCATCCTTTCGCTTATGTGCTGATCAGTTTGCGCGCGTAATCGTGTATTTCCTGTATGAATGGCTCAAACCTGGAGACCTCGTACTCGCAGACGGCGATACCTGAAAAATCAGGAAAATGCGCGAGCACATCCGAAAAGGGCAGCGTGCCGTAACCGGGCGGGAGGTGGATGTCGCCTTCGCCGAACGTTGTGCGTTTTCTCAACCCTACCATTTTATACCGGTCGAAATCTTCAAGCCTGAGCGGACAAAAAACGCCCACATTGTCGTTTAAGTGGATGTGCGCTAGCTTCGGCGCGCAGCGGCGCAGCGTTTCGCGCATGTCGTACCCGAAATATCGTGACGACAGATACAGGTGGCCTGTGTCGATCGTCATGAACAAATTCGGGTGATCGACTTCTTCCACAAACTCGACAACGCGCGCGGACTGCTCGACCTCGATGTTCTCTATGCTCAGCTTAACGCCCAGATCCTGAGCGCGCTGCGCAGCCTCGCGATGTCCTTCCAGGAACCGTTTTTCAGCGCGTAAGTCGCGTCCCCGCTCCTCGTAATGGACGTTGAGCAGCTCAAAACCAAGCCTCGCGCACACGTCCACGGAACTCATGAGCACGCGTTTGTGCAGCTCGAAATTTTCGCTCCTCAGTTCCACACCCGTGCCGATGTGCGCTGTTTTCGCGATCGGAAACTCACCCAGCGCGCCTTTGAGCCAATCGGCGACGCGGTCGCATGTTTTACCGTGGATGATCAGCGGCAGCGTCTCCAGATTCATCTCCACCGCGTCATAACCAACGGCGGCGCACTGCCGTATACACGCCATCAGCGACGATGGAGAGGATCCATGAACCGCAACCCCAAGTCTCGCTTTTTTCAAGCCTCTTTCCCCCGTTTTCATACTTTGGTGAAATTGTACGACGGAAGACCGCGCACGTCAATGGAGCGCCCGCACAGCGAGCGCTCCATATGAAGGGTCGTAAAGGGTTTCAGACGTGTTTTCTCATTTGGATGAGCGCGGCCTTCTCAAGGCGGCTGACCTGCGCCTGGGAGATACCGATCTCATCCGCGACTTCGATTTGCGTCTTTCCTTCAAAGAAACGCATACGAAGGATTTTTTTCTCCCGTTCGGAGAGGCGGCCCATCGCCTGTTTGATGGCGAGGCCTTCGAGCCACATCTCGTCGGTGTCGTTCTCGTCGCGCACCTGATCCATGACATAAATGGCGTCTCCGCCGTCGTTATACACGGGCTCGAACAGGGACACGGTGTCCTGAATGGCCTCGAGCGCGAACACGACTTCCTCACGCTTAAGCCCGAGTTCCGCGGCGATTTCCGAGACAGTGGGCTCACGGTTGCCGCCGGCCTGTAGCCGGTCGCGCGCCTGAAGCGCTTTGTACGCGATGTCGCGCAGGGAACGGCTGACGCGGATGGCGTTGTTGTCGCGCAGGTAGCGCCGAATCTCGCCGATGATCATGGGGACAGCGTACGTCGAGAAACGCACGCCCAAAGTGAGGTCGAAATTGTCAATCGACTTCATCAACCCAATACAGCCGACCTGAAAGAGGTCGTCGACGGAGTCGCATCGGCCCGCAAAACGCTGTATGACGCTGAGCACAAGACGGAGATTGCTTTGAATGAAACGTTCGCGGGAACCGTAGACGCCGTCTTTGACTTGCTGGAGCATGGCGCGGGTTTCGGCCGCTGTGAGCACGGGAAGGCGGGATGTGTCTACGCCACAAATGACGACTTTGGTTGAGGCCATTGGTTTGTCCTCCAAGTAGCAAGTGTGATCTATCGCACCATAAGCATGACTCATCGGGTCAATCGTTATACCTATGGCAATTTGCGGCTGTCGACAGGATTCCGCACCGCGCGCGCAGAAAATAGCACAATTGTCGTTTGAGGAGGTCATCTCGTTGCACAACGCCTCGCCAGCGCCGCAACAAGCGCCGAGACTCCGGCGTTTTTGGTTTGTCCCCGTGATATGTGTCCTTTTGCTGGTCGCCATCGCCGCCGCGGTGCTGCTGATCACGCAGCAGATACGCTCGGTCACTTCGCCCAGGCTGCCCGTTGGCATCTCGGTCAAACTCTTCCCGTGGGATGAGCGCACGATGCCCATCGGGGGAATGACGGCGGAAGAGGCGCAAAACGCCCTCATAAACGAGGCGAACGCGTTTGTCGTTACGCCGTGCATTCCGCTGACGCTGCACGGCGTTTCGGTGCCCACCACGCCCGCGGATATCGGTATCACGGCCAACATCAACGACTGTGTGCAGACCGCTTGGCTTGAGTACACAAGAGGCACGCTGGAAGAGCGCATCCAGAGGGTGTCTACGCTTAAGAAGACGGGCCTTGTCGTTCCGCTTAACTGGGAGTGCAAGTCCGACGTGTTGTCCGCATACGCGAACTCGCTTTCTTCCGTCTATACCGAGGATGTCAGCGACGCGTTCCTCATCGGTTGGAAGGACGGCCGGCCGGAGTTTTCCGATTTTACGCCCGCGAAACAGATTGACGCGCATGCGCTGGCGGGGGAGCTCGTGACGTATGTGCAGTATGAGAGCTTCGGGCAACCGCTCGCGTTTGACCGCCTCGCGTCCTTGCCCAAAGAAAGCCACATTCAAAAGCTTGAGGAAAAGATCATCCCGCTCGGACGCGCGGATGTGCCCAGTGACGCGATGATACAAGCGGCAACGCTTGATGTCGTTACCGCGCTCAACGGCATGTGCCTGAAACCCGGTGAAACGCTCGATCTTGAGGGGTATTTTGTCAGCCGTCCCGGCGAGAAATATGCGAAGGACGGATCGCTCATCAGCTCGCGTCTTGGTACGGCGTTGTTTCAGGCGTCGGTCGTCAGCGGCTTGACAACGACGCGCTGGCCGGGAATTATCGGCGCGCCGCCCGAGTTCATCGATCCTGGGCTTGAGGCGATGGCGTGGGAAAAAAGCACGGTGACGGTGACCAACTCCTCCGACCACGCGATCATCCTGCTGACGGGGGACGACGGCGCGTATGCCTGGGCTGAATTCCGGGGCGAGCCCATTTTGTCCGCTGGCCAAAGCCTTGAGCTCAAGAGCGTGATCACCCAGACTGAACCCGCACCGACCAAGCCGCGCCTGATCAATGACCCCACGCTCCTCGTGGGCGAAGAAATACAGCAAAGCCCGGCATCGCTGGGTGTGACGGCCGAGGTGTACCTCGTGACGACGGACAATGGCAAGCAAAAACAAGAAAAAAAGGATCAGCTCAGCTATCCCGCGCAGCCGGAAATCATCCGCATCGGAACAAAGAAGAAATGAGCTGCGGGCAGCGCGGGTTCACGCTTGACACGCAACACCCGCGTGATTATAATGATATGACTGTCACAAAAAACTGAGGCAATTTCGCGCCGCCTCTTAAAGTAAGGGAGTTTTTTCAGATGAAAAGGACTTTTCAGCCCAAAAAGCGTCAGCGCAGCAAGGTTCACGGCTTTCGCGCCCGCATGAAGACAAAGGACGGACGCAATGTGCTTGCCCGCCGCCGCGCGATTGGACGCAAGGTGCTTTCGGCCTGATATCGGGATAGCGCTTCACCTGATGGGACGGCTGTTGGGCCGTCTCTTTGGGTATAGGAGGATCCATGCAAAGCGCGAACCGCTTGAGGAAGAACTCACAGTTTCAATACGCGTACCGACGCGGGACGAGCGTCTCCCACCCGCTGATGACGCTCATTCACGTCAGATCCGGTCAAAAAACACTGGTTGGCTTTTCGGTCTCCAAAAAAATCGGGAAGAGCACGGTGCGCAATCTGGTCAAGCGCAGGCTCAGGGAGTGCTTTCGCAAGAATGTGCAAAACGTCCGTCCGGGACTTTACGTTGTTGTCGCGCGCGTCAGCGCGGTGAATGCTCCTTTTGCAAAGCTTGATCAAACGCTTCAATCCCTTTTGACAAGGGCCAAGCTTTTCAGGTCATGAAACGCCTGCTGCTCTGGCTTATATCGGCGTATAAGCGCAACATCTCGCCCGCGCTTCCCCTTTCGTGCAAGTTTTTGCCGACATGCTCAGAGTACGCTTACACCGCCATTGAGCGCTTCGGTGTTCTTCGCGGTGGGCTGATGGCGCTTTGGCGCGTGCTTCGGTGCAACCCGTTTTCGCATGGCGGGTACGATCCGGTTCCACACAAGGAGGAGACCCTTTGAGCCAAATCAACCATCTGTTCAGCGAGCTGTTCGGGCTTTTATACCGGTTTTCGGGAAGTTACGGACTCGCGATCATCCTTTTGACCGTCATCATCAAGACGGCCATGCTGCCCATACCGTTCAACCAGCGCAAGACGAACCTCAAGCAGCGGGCCATGCAGCCAAAGCTTGATGAAATCAATCAGAAGTACGCCAACGATCCCGAGCGCAAAAACCAAAAGACGATGGAGCTCTACAAGAAAGAGAAGTTCAATCCATTTGGCGGCTGCATCTGGCTGCTTTTGACTTGGCCGATCTTCATTGCGGTTTTCAACGCTATTCGCACCGTGGCCAACGAGCAGACCATGCAGATGTTCCTGTCCGTTCAAGCGGGGCAGGTGTTCACGCCCGAGAATTTCCTCTGGGTGCAGAACATCTGGCAGCCGGACAACATCATTGGCCAGTGGGCGCAGGTCATTCCTTCGTATGAAAGCGTCAAGGGCATCGTGGCGGTCGCGCTCTCGCCCTGGCTCACGCCGGAGAACGTCGCCGCTCTCCACGCGGTTGGCGCGGACGGCCTACCCCTATACGACACCGTGATGGCGCCGGTTCTCTCGCTCAACGCAACGGTGAACGGCTACCTGATCATGCCGCTGCTCTCGGGCGCGGTGCAGTTCGTGACAACCAAGCTGACGTCCGCGCAGCAGGGCGCGACGCAGTCGTCCGGGGGGCAGCCGAACCAGCAGGCGCAGACCATGAAGACCATGACGCTCATGATGCCCATCATGTTCATGTTCTTCTGCGCGACGTCGAGCACCGTTTTCGCGCTCTACTGGGTGTTGTCCAGCTTCTACGAAATGTGCACACAGCTGTATTTCTACTATGTCGTCGACAAGAACACGACCAGCATCTTCGCGCTCTTGAAGAAATGAGGGAAGTCGATGAAGACAACACAGGCCACTGGCCGTACCGTTGAAGAAGCCGTCAGCTCAGGGCTTGCCGAGCTCGGACTTCCGGCCGATCGGGTCGCGGTTGAGATTCTCGAAGAGGCGTCCAAGGGTTTTCTTGGCATCGGAACGCGCCCCGCGCGCGTGCGCCTGACCGAAAAACCCACGGTCATCGCCGAACCAGCAAAGCCCGCGCCCGAAAACGCGACCGAGCAGGTCAAAGTTGATGCGCCCGCTCCCGTGTCTGCGGCGGTCCCCGCCGCCCAGCGCGAACCCATGAAGCCGCGCTCGCCCGTTCAAAGGACACAAAAAACTGTCAAAGCCGATCCTGCACCGGCCGATGTCAAGGCGCGCGCGTTCCTCGAGGGATTGTTTGCGCAGATGGCGTTTGAGGCCGTGCTCAACGTGTCCGCGGATGAGGAGCAGGTCAACATTGTTATCGAGGGCGAGGACACGTCGGTTTTCGTCGGACATCATGGCGAGACGCTGGACGCGCTTCAGTATCTGACGAGTCTGCACGTCAACCGCGGGCAGAGCAACTACACGCGCGTGCACATCGACACCGCGGGATACCGCGCACGCCGGGAGGACGCGCTCGTCAAGCTGGCAGCCCGCATGGCGGAGAAGGCGATCAAGACCAACCGCCGCGTGGCCATGGAACCCATGAATCCGTATGAACGTCGCATCTTGCACTCATCCCTTCAGGACACGCCGGGTGTGACGACGTTCTCCGAAGGCGAAGAGCCCATGCGCCGCGTGGTCATTGCGCCCAAGCGTGCGTAAGCCATGCGCCTTAACAGTGATACCATCGCCGCGCTCGCGACCCCTCCCGGAGAAGGCGGCATCGCCATCGTTCGGTTATCGGGGCCAAACGCGCGGCGCGTACTTGAAATGGTGTTCAAACCGCACAAAAAAGGCCCGTACCGCAGCCAAACGCTGCGGTACGGGTCTGTATTTGATGGAAACGCTGCGCTCGACGAAGCGCTGGCGGTCGTTTTTCGTGCGCCCCGAAGCTACACGGGCGAGGACGTGTGCGAGATCCACACGCACGGCAGTCCGCTCGTGGCCGCCCGTGTGCTTGCGCTCTGCTGTGAGCGCGGCGCGAGGCCGGCGGATGCGGGCGAGTTTACACTCCGCGCGTTTTTGAACGGTAGAATCGATCTTGCGCAGGCGGAGTCGGTCATGGATATCATCACTTCGCGCAGTCAAGCGGAGATGCGCGCGGCCTCCGTGCAGATGCACGGCGCGCTTTCCTTGCGTACGCGTGAGATGAAATCGATGCTGACAGACCTGCTCGCGGACATCGACGCGTGCACCGACTTTCCCGAGGAGGACGTAGAAGAGACGACCGCTGATCAGGCCGCGCCGCGCATTTCACGGCTGTGCGGTGAGCTTCGCGACGCCATCGTCGCGGGAGAAGCCGCGCTGCGCGTCAAACGAGGCGCGCGCGTCGCGATCGTGGGCGCGCCCAACGCCGGCAAGTCGTCCCTGCTCAACGCGCTCGTGGGGGAATCGCGCGCCATCGTGTCCGACATTCCCGGCACGACGCGCGATGTGGTGCGCGCGGATATCGAGCTGGCCGGGATGCGTGTGGAGCTGATGGACACCGCCGGTCTGCGTGAGACCGCAGACGCGATCGAGCGCGAAGGCGTTGGTCGCGCCCGTGCCGCCGCGGCGAACGCGGACGCCGTGATGCTCGTCGTTGACGCGGCGAACGGCCTCACAGCCGAGGATGAGTACGCGCTTACATCCGCGCGGGGCGTTGTCGTCGTCGCGCTCAACAAGTCAGATCTCCCGCCCCGCGTGACACGTCAGGAGATTGCGGCGCGTTTTCCAGGCGTTGTGGTCGTCCCCACCACCGCGCTCACGAGAGAAGGCCTCGCGCCGCTCAGGAGCGCGCTTGAGCAAGTGCTCATTTCGCCGCAAGCGGCCCAAAGCATCCAGAGCGCGCTGCTCACATCCCGCCGTCACATCGATGCCGCGGGGCGCGCACTGAGTTCGCTTGATCAAGCGCTGTCGGCCATCAAGTCCCGTCTCCCGCTCGATTGCGCGGCTCTCGACATTCGCGCCGCGTGGGACGCGTTGGGCGAGATCACAGGGGAAACCGCGTCCGACGATATCCTTGCCCGCGTTTTCTCGCGCTTCTGCGTGGGGAAATGAGCGGGATAGAGATGCGCGGCAGCGTACAGGCCCCAAACTCATGGTGAAGGAATAGAATGGCGTAGACCATCCGATAAGGGAGGCAACGCCATGATCCCGCGCTATCTGAAGAACACGCTGCGTCAGAACGCACATCACGAACCCGCCCCCGAGCGCGACGCCGCCATGAGCATCACCGACGACTTGTCACAGGGCGCGTGCGCCGATTGCCCGCGTTCCGGCGAGATCGTCATGGACGGCTGGTGCGGTTCACTACCCGCCGTGGCACAGCAGATCATGTGTCCCGAAGGCTTCACGTCCTACGCCATCAAACCGGGCGAGTCGCTCATCTCCATTGCGCGCAGCTTTAACATCTCACTCTCCGTTCTCTTGCAGTACAATCCGCAGCTTAACCCGTATTACTACCGCGCCAACGAGCTCATCTGTGTTCCTTCCCAGCCCGCACCCTGCACATCGGGCCAGCTTTACACTGTTGTACCCGGGGACACGTTCAAGACCATTGCCGACCAGAACGGCGTGACGCTTGAGGACATCCTCAAGGCAAATCCCTACATCAACCCGCGCAACCTCATCCCCGGACAGGTCATTTGCCTGCCACCCAAGACCGCCGAGCCGTCAGGCTGCTCCGGCACATCTTACACCGTCAGAAGCACCGACACGCTCTCTAGCATCCTCATTACATACAACCTTTCCTACGCGTCCCTCGCCGCAGCGAATCCCAGCATCGATCTCGACTCGCTGATCGCGGGAACCGTACTTTGCATCCCGTCCTCCGCCAACGCGGGACAGTGTCCGGGCATCGGCAAGAGCTATACCGTTCAACAGGGCGACACTGCGACGTCCATCGCACAGGCGCAGAACGTCTCGCTTGACGCGCTCATGAAGGCGAATCCATTCCTCAAGCCCGGCGACTTCATTGAGGGGCGCGTTATCTGCGTGCCCGGCGCGTAGTGCGCGGCATCAAGCCGACGATATGCATGCAAAAAAGCCGGTCGCAATGCGATCGGTTTTTTTGTGTCCTTTTAGTCCTGCTTGGCCCATTTTTCCCACGCCCCGGGCGCAAAGCCGACCGTCGCGAATCGTCCGTTGCGCACGACGGGTGTCTTCAACAGATGCTGGTTGAGAAACAGCTCGCCCGCGAGCACGTCGTCGCCGGAAATATAAGCGAGCGTTGATTCGAGGAAAGATTTGGAATGGCGTTCGACCATCGCGCGCACGCCGACCTGGGCGCGTACGGCCTCAAATTCGCGCGGCGACATCGTCTTTTTGGCCAAGTCGATCATCTGGTACTTGATGCCCCGCTCCTTGAACCATCGCTCGGCCTTCTGGCAATCGAAATTTTTCTTGCCGCAGTATATTTGGATGTTCATGTTTAACCTCCGGTTTGTAGCCCGTGCGGGTGACGCGGTGTAGACATCCCGCCGCGTGGTGATATAATTGTACACATTATTCCGATGGAAATAAAGGGGGAGAGTCGTCTTGGGACAAGTGTTTGAGGCGCTCATGGTGATCAGCTTCGGGCTTTCGTGGCCTGTATCCATCCGAAAATCGTGGGTATCGCGCACGGCCAAGGGAAAAAGCGCCGTGTTCCAGCTGTTCATATTGTTCGGATACATCTGCGGCATTGTCGGGAAGATTGTCACGAATAACGTGACGTACGTCTTTGTGTTCTACGTCATCAACGCTGTCGCGGTCTCCATCGACCTGTGCCTGTACGTTCGTAACTCCCGGCTTGACAGATTGAGGGAGGGCTGACCATGTACGCGCCTCATTCAGATTTCAAACCGATCGTCGCGGTCACGCCCGGAGCGCTCGACGCGGCGGCGAAGCTGCCTGTACTGCGAATCGCGGGGTTTGAGCGTCCGGTCGTGATCAGCGCCATAGAGGTGCTGTTCAACGACGGCATGTACTTTGTGCGCGTGTCGTCCAAGTGTGGGGCGGAAGGTCTTTCCGTCGCGAACGAGAAGATATCCTTTGTCCACACGATGTTTTCGCAGACCATCGCGCCGTATTTCATCGGCAGGGATGCGCGCGATCTGGATGCGCTTATCGAAGGTGTTTATGTCTACAAGAGCAACTACAAGCTTGCGGGCGTAGCGTTTTTCAGCGGTGTGGCGTTCATTGAAACGGCCATACTCGACATGCTCGGAAAGCTTAAAGGCGTGCCCGCGCACGCGCTGCTTGGCGAGAAGCTGAGCGAGAGCGTTTCCATTTATGTCGCGAGCGGCAACAGGGGAAACTCTCCGGAGGAAGAGCTTGACGTGCTGCGCGCGTACGTCGAGCGCACGGCGGCCAAGGCCATCAAGTTCAAAATCGGGGGCAGGATGAGCAACAACGCCGACTCCATCGCCGGGCGTAGCGCAACGCTCATCCGGCTTGTGCGAGAGGCATTCGGCCCTGATATGATCATTCACGCCGACGGCAACGGTTCGTACGACGCGTCGACCGCAATACGCTACGGCCGCATGCTGGAAGAGATCGACGCATATTTTTACGAAGAGCCCTGCCCATTCGACGATCTGTGGGAAACGAAGGTTGTCGCGGACGCGCTCGCCATACCGCTTGCGTTCGGCGAACAGGAAACCAGCCTGCGCAGATTCCGTTGGATTGTGGAGAACGGCGCGTGCCGGGTGCTCCAGCCGGACATCCTTTACAATGGCGGGCTGATTCGCTCCATCCGCGCGGCGCGCATGGCCGCGCTCGCGGGCATCACCGTGACGCCGCACGTCTCCGGCGGATTTGGATTTGTTTACGTCCTGCACTTCGCGGCGATGACGCCCAACATCGGGCGTTATCAGGAGAACAAGTTTGGGCTGGAGCGCGCGAACGAGTTGCTTGGAGGTGCGATCAAGCTTACGTGCGGTGAGATGAACATACCCGATTTGCCCGGCTTCGGCATCATAGGCGACCTGCCCGTTTTCCGCCGCGCGCTGTGCCTGTCCAAGGTTTTATGACTTCCTTGCGCGATGATGCGAAGAACCTGCCGGCAGTGCTTGCGCGCCTCACGAGATTGTGGTAAAATTCTATGAATATCGAGAAGGCTATGACCTTCGCGTTACTGGGAGGACAACAATGAATTCGTCGCTGGAACGTCTTGAAAAAAGCCGTGTGAAGATCGTTATTGAACTGACGCCCGAAGAACTGGAAGAGGGTGTCAAGGTTGCGTATAAAAAGGTCGCGCAGCAGGTCGCGGTCCCGGGTTTCCGCAAGGGAAAAGCGCCGCGCAAGCTGATCGAGAACTATTATGGTGAGTCGGTTTTTTACGAGGAAGCTGTCAACTACCTGTTCCCCAAGCACTATCAGGATGCGGTCAAGCAGCACGGGATTGAGCCGGTTGAGCAGCCCGACGTTTCGATCGACGACATAGGCGCTGATGTGACGACAAAGTTCTCCGCGGAAGTGGACGTCCGCCCGGAGGTTACGCTGGGAAAGACCGCCGGCCTTGAAGCGGTTAAGCCCGCCGTGATCGTGACGGATGACCAGATCGACGCCGAAATCAAGGCCGCGATGGAGCGCGTCGCGCGCGAAGTCGACGCGGGCCGTCCCGTTCAGGATGGCGATCGCGTGATGCTCGACTACTCGGGCAGCGTCGACGGTGTCAAGTTCGAGGGAGGCACGGCGGAGAGCCAGTTCCTGACCATCGGCTCCGGCCAGTTCATCCCCGGCTTTGAAGAGCAGATGATCGGCTTGGACGTGGGCGAGGAGCGTGACCTGACCGTCAAGTTCCCCGAAGAGTACCACTCCAAGGAGCTGGCGGGCAAGGACGCTGTTTTCCGCGTCAAGGTGCACGCGGTCAAGACAAAGGAAATGCCGGCGCTTGACGACGAGTTCGCTAAGGACGTCAGCGAGTTTGAGACGCTGGAAGAGTACAAAAAGTCGATCCGTGACCGTCTGACCGAGCAGGCGGAGAAGCGCGCGGAAGATGATTTTGAGAACGCGCTGATCGACGCGCTCTCCGCCGACGCCAAGGTTGACGTGCCGAACGCGCTGGTTGAGCAAGTCATCGACCAGCAGCTTCAGATGATGGACTACCGCTTCCGCATGCAAGGCCTGAACCTGGAGCAGTTCCTCCAGTACACCGGGCAGACCATCGACGCGTATCGCGCGCAGTTCCGCCCCGAGGCCGAGAAGCGTGCGCGCAACGAGCTGTGCCTCTCCGCACTGCGCGAGGAGCTCAAGCTCGAGGCGGATGACGCCTCCCTTGACGAGCTGATCAGGAAGCGCGCCGAGAGCGTCAAAAAAGATTTTGCAGAATACAAAGCGTCGCTCAAGGAGCATGACCTCGAGCATTTGCGCGAAGGCGTGATTGGCGACAAGCTGATCGATCACCTCAAGTCCAGCGCCATTGTGCTGACAAAGGAAGCCGGGGTTTAGGCTGCGGCATCCACGGGTACAGTATTCTAAACGATCGGCACGAGCCGGAAAGGAAGACCCATGTCGCTTATACCTTATGTTGTTGAACAGACCAATCGCGGAGAGCGTTCGTATGACATTTACTCCCGCCTCCTTAAGGACCGTATTGTGTTCCTGGGCGGGGAGATTCACGATGATATGGCCAATGTCATCGTAGCGCAGCTGTTGTTCCTCGAAATGGAAGACCCCGACAAGGACATCAACCTGTACATCAACAGCCCGGGTGGTTCCATCACCGCGGGCATGGCGATTTACGACACAATGCAGTACATCAAGGCGGACGTTTCAACCGTGTGCATCGGCATGGCGGCGTCCATGGGCGCGTTCCTGCTCACGGCGGGCGTCAAGGGAAAGCGCCGCTGTTTGCCCAACAGCGAGATCCTGATCCATCAGCCGCTGGTCAGCGGGCTGCACGGTCAGGCAACCGACATCAAGATCCACACCGACCATCTGCTCCGCACAAAGCAGCGCATGAATGAGATTCTCTCGGCCAGAACCGGCCAGCCTCTAGAGAAAATTGCGCTCGACGTGGAGCGCGACTACTACATGACTGCGGAAGAGGCGAAAGCGTACGGCATTGTCGATGAAATCTTCCCGCCAAGAAGGTAGAACATTCCGCTCGGCGGCTGACGCGAAACGCGCGTCTCAGTCGTTGATTGTTTAGGTGGGAAAACGCAAACAATGATGCCGCGGCGAGGCCGCAGAGGAGAATCATGACAACTTACGAAGACAAGAACAAGCCGCCCAAATGCTCATTTTGCGGCCGCACGCAGGAAATGGTCAAGCGGCTGGTTGCGGGGCCGGGCGTGTACATTTGCGACGAGTGCATCGATCTGTGCCAGGAAATCATTGAAGAAGATTTCCACGAGGCCACGGAGTTCGATCCGAGCGACATCAAGAGCCCTTTGCAGATGAAGGAAGTCCTTGACCAATATGTCGTTGGGCAGGACGATGCGAAAAGAGCGCTCTCAGTCGCTGTGTACAACCATTACAAGCGCATTCGTTACAAGCCGCGCGAAGGCGAAGTAGAGCTTGCCAAGTCCAATATCCTCCTGCTGGGACCGACCGGCTCGGGCAAGACGTACCTTGTGCAGACACTCGCGCGCGTGCTCAACGTGCCCTTCACAATCGGGGACGCAACCGCCCTGACCGAGGCGGGCTACGTGGGTGAGGACGTTGAAAACATCCTTCTGAAGCTCATACAGGCCGCCGATTTTGACATTCAGCGCGCTGAGCGCGGGATCATCTACATCGACGAGGTCGACAAAATCACCCGCAAATCCGACAACGCGTCCATCACGCGCGACGTGTCCGGCGAGGGTGTGCAGCAGGCGCTGCTAAAAATCCTGGAGGGTACGGTGGCGTCCGTCCCCCCGCAGGGTGGCCGCAAGCACCCGCACCAGGATTTCATACAGATCGACACGACCAATATCCTCTTCATCTGCGGCGGAGCGTTTGACGGCGTGGAGAATATCATCGAGAATCGCATAGGGCACAAGGTCATGGGCTTCGGCGCGGACATCCGCACGCGGGAAACGAAGGACATCGGCTCGATCTTGAAGCAAATCCAGCCGCCCGACCTGCTCAAGTACGGTCTGATCCCCGAGTTCGTCGGACGTTTGCCCATCATCGTCACGCTGAGCCAGCTCGACGAAACCGCGCTCGTCAAAATACTGACCGAACCGCGCAACGCGCTCGCCAGCCAGTACAAGAAACTCTTTGAGCTCGACGGTATCCGCCTCGAGTTTGACGATGACGCGCTCACCGAGGTCGCCAAGCAAGCGATCGAACGCAAGAGCGGCGCGCGCGGGCTTCGCGCCATCCTGGAGGGCGTGATGATGGACATCATGTTCGACGCGCCGTCGCGGGAAGACATCGGGACTGTGCGCGTCACCAAGGAAGCTGTGCTGCGCCTCGCGCCGCCTGCGGTCAGCGTGCTCGACGCGCCGCGCCCACGACGCGTAACGCGTAAAAAGACCGCGCACGCGGTCAAGGAGCAGCCGTCCGGAGCGTGACCCGGAATAAACTTCAGTTGCGAATAAGGCTGTCTCCCACGGACATTGCCTCAGGCGATAGACTACGGCTCCTCGTGCGCCAGCGCGAGGGGCTTTTCGCGTCATCCGCGCCTTCTGTCCCCTCAAATGCAAGGGGCATAAAGGCGATCTGTTTTGCGGTATAGACCGTTGTGGTTCGGAAAAGACGCTCTTCATGCCGGCAAGCTCGTTCGTCTCGCGCATCAAAACCGTTCAACTGCGCACCGACCAGACTTTTCCGGGTTGCCTAACGCAGGTTTTTGAGGCCGCGGGGATTGCAGATGTCCCGCAGCCGGCGCTCTCCCGGTCGCTCTGGCCGAAAAGTCACTCGAAGGTATACTGCGACTGACCGCTATCCTCAGGCGTTGCCACTGCTTCCCGCTGCTCGGGTATCCATTGAGCATCGTCCTGAGTCAAAAATAACGCATCCCGCCGAAAACTGTCGGCGGGATGCGTCAAATAAACAGGGTCTTGTCATCACCTAACGCTCAGACTTTGGTGCCGCTGGCCGGACTCGAACCGGCACGACCAAACGGTCGGCGGATTTTAAGTCCGCCATGTCTGCCATTCCATCACAGCGGCAAGCCGGACGGGATAAAGAGCCGTTTGACATTTTACGCTCTTTGA
>JAVBRD010000001.1:0-108659 GCA_031548365.1 Eubacteriales bacterium | reverse complement strand
ACCCGCCCGGCGGGGGGGTGGGGGGGTGGGTGGGTGGGGGGGGGGGGGCCGGGGGGGGGGGGGGGGGGGGCGCCCGCCCCCCCCCCCCCCCCCCCGTCCTCATCGTTCCTCTCCTTCCCTTTACGCCCGCGAGCCCATCATGGCGGCGCCGATGATGCCCGCGTCGTTGCCCAGGGACGCGATCTCAACGCGCGCGTAGGTGACGTCCTTGTAAAAGATGAGCTTGGACAGTTCCTCGCGCACGGCTTTGACGAGGAACTCGCCCGCGCCGGAAACGCCTCCGCCAAGGGAAATGATCTCGGGATCAAAGACGTTGATGAGCGATACGATGCCCGCGGTCAGGTATTTCACGTACTCCCTGAACACCTCGACCGCCGCGGGGTCGCCCGCCTTGGCCGCGTCGAGAACAATGCGCGCGGTGACTTTTTCGGGGTCTCCGTCCGCGTCCTTCGCGATTTTACTCTCGGGGTGTTTGGCCATTGCCTTGCGACCGTTGTTGATGATGGCCGTCCCGGACGCGTAGCGCTCCCAGCAGCCTTTGTTGCCGCAGGTGCATTGCTCGCCGTCCACGACGACGATCATGTGGCCCAGCTCCGAGCCGACGTGGTGAGATCCCGAGTACACCTTGCCGTCAATGACGATCCCGCCGCCAAGGCCCGTACCCAGCGTCAGGAAAATGCTGTTTTTGCAATCCTTGGATATGCCCGCGACCGCCTCCGCCAGCCCCGCGACTGTGGCGTCGTTCTCCATGTACAGGGGTTTGTTGAAGATTCTCTGGAAAATTTCGCGCAGGGGCACGTGATGCCAGCCGAGGTTTGTGCAGAACACGACAACGCCCGTGTCGTTGTTGGCGATGCCGGGGATGCCGATGCCCACGTTCTCCACTTCGTCCTCGCTCACGCCCGCCTGGGTGATCAGCGTGCGGCACAGCTTGGCCATGTCCACGATGATGGGCTCAGGGCCGCGCTCCAAGTGCGTGGGAACCGAGGCTTTGTGCGTGATCTGACCCGATTTGTCCACAAGGCCCGCCGCGATGTTGGTTCCGCCGAGGTCGATGCCGATGGTGTACATGGATAGTCCTCCCCGTTTTGTCATTCCTGCGCGAAATGCGCGGTCATGCGTTTATCAAGCTCTTTCGCCGCGTGAAACCCCATCTGCCGCAGGCGGTAATTGCGTGCCGCGACTTCGATGATGATGGACAGGTTTCGCCCTGGGCGCACGGGCACAGTGATTTTTGGAAGCCGGACGTCGAGGATGTTGATGTATTCTTCGGTCAACCCCAGCCGGTCGTAATCCTTGGTCGAGTCCCACATTTGCAGGTGTATGACCAGCTCGATGGATTTGGAGTTGATGACCGCGCCGATCCCGTACATCGCTGAGACGTCGATGATGCCGATGCCGCGAATCTCCATGAAATGACGGATCACTTCCGGCGACTCCCCGATCAAACGTTCGTCCGATATCTGCTTGATATCGACAACGTCATCCGCAACCAGCCTATGGCCGCGCTTGATCAGCTCCAGGGCCGATTCCGACTTGCCGATCCCCGACTCACCCGTGATCATCACACCGATGCCGTAAACGTCCACAAGCACACCGTGGAGCGTCACGCGCGGCGCGAGATAGCTGTTGATGAAAACGAGCGCCGTGTGGGCGAACTTGGTGGTCACGAGTTTGGAGCGGTAGAGCGGCACTTTGTGCTTTGCGGCCGCTTTGAGCAACTCCTCCGGGCAGGGAAGGCTGCGGCATAGCACAACCGCGGGGATAGCGCGCGACATGTACGCGTCCAACCGTCTGGCGCGCAGCGTGGGCGAGAGTGACATCAGGTACTCCATCTCGGCCTTGCCGATGATTTGGAGCCTGTCGTTGGCGAAATACTCATAGAAACCCGCGAACTGAAGCCCGGGGCGGTTGATGTCGCTCGTATCAATGGCGAGTTCCTCGCCCTCACCCGCGCTCAAAAGCTCAAGGTCGAGCTTCTCCTGAACCAGCTGTGCTGAGATCATAGGTTCCCCTCCACGCACAGCGCGATGCTCCGTATCGCGTGCGCCACGCCATTGTCCGCGTTGGAGCGCGCCTTATACCGGCAAAGCGCCAGGATGTCCGGCGTGGCGTTCCCCATCGCGACAGAGTGTTCCGCCCAGGAAAGCATGGGTTCGTCATTGCCGCTGTCCCCGATGGCCATGACCTCTTCGCGCTTAATCCCCATGCGCTCCGCAAGTGCCGCGAGTGCCGCGCCCTTGTTGGCGGCCTTGCTCGTGACCTCGATGAACTTGGGCACGGAACAGACCAGCGACAGGCCGGGAAATTCATCTCTTAGCTGCGGGAGCACCCGCTGGATCTCAGAGGGCGGAGCGACGAAAAGCATCTTGATTGCTTCAACGTCCATCGGCCAGCTTGGCGCGGTCTGACCGACAACACCCGAGCTGATCGCGTAATCGTCGCTGTACGAGCATGGTTCTTTAAAATAGTACATCTCGGGTTGGTAGGTCTGCACGTAAAGCCCGCGCGCGTCCGCCCAACGCGTCACCGCCACGGCCTGTGACGCATCCATCGCGCTCATGAAGACCGTTTCCCGCGTCTCGCACATCGCGACGTGCGCGCCGTTGCAGCACATGATCGGGCCGCGCATGCCCAGCTGCTCCGCGTAAGGCAGCGCCGAAGGTAACATGCGCCCGGTGGCGATCACGCAAGTGATCCCTTGCGTCTGAGCGTCGCGAATGGCATCCGCCTCAGCCCGGGCGATCGTGTGGTCAGGCTGGAGCAGCGTACCGTCCATATCCATGGCAATCAATTTGATCATCTATTCCGCTCCACTAAAAATGATCCCACATCATGGTTGTTTTCCCGGGAAATAGCTGTTGCGCGCGGGCAATGTCCGTCATGACAACATCCGCGCACATCGCGAGGTCGCGCGCGGATCGGAACCCGAACACGAGCTGCGTCAGACGGCCGATAGGCGCGGTCAAGTCGGGCGCGTCCCCGGTCTCTTGGACATCGCAAACGCGCGCGTCCGTCCATTTCACTCGGAAGGTGCGGTCGTTTTCGGGCAGTATGCCGTCCACGGGGCGAATGGTCAGCGAACCGGAGTCCGTTCCGGCGCGCAGTCCATGGAGCGCGGCCGGAACGTCCACAACACGGCCCATGCCGACTGAGGCGATGTCGAGGCGCACGTCGCGATACGGGGACAAGATTGCCTCCGGCAGCACGCCCGGCGGCAAAATGATGTTTATTTTGCTGATCTGCGCACCCAGGGAGCGGATGACGGCAAGCAAGGACTCAAGCGCTGCGCGGTTTTCGTATGCCAGCTCGTAGAGCACCGCATGCTTCATGAATTCGTGGGATGACAGGAACTCGTGCGGCTGAAGCTTGACGGCGGCGTATCCACAGATATTTCCCGCCGAGTCAAGCGCCGCGTAAAGGTACGCGCGACTCTCGTACGGGTTGAGGAACAATTTTTCCCAATGCGCGTCGGCCCGCTTGAGCGCTACGTTCTGACCGGCAACAAAGCGCTCATAGCACGCGCGGATTCCGAGAGAGAACTCCGTCTCCTTCGGCATCCCCGGCTCATACATGACCACCCGGAGACTTTGCTTGAAGGGAACGATCATTTCCAGACCTGCGTCCTTGACACGCGTCTCCTGACAGCACAGCTCGTAGCCGAATTTTCTGTAAAACTCATAAGAAAACGGGTATAGATATGTCAGTGGCCAGTGATTGGCCAGCATGTCCCTTAGCCAGTAGGTCAGGATCTCGCGCACGTTGCCGCGCCCGCGCATTTCCGCGCGCGACGCGACACTCGCGATGCCGCCGCACGGAACGGCTCGTCCGTCGAGCATCATGTTGAGCGCGAGGTTGGTCGCTACAGCATTCAGGCGGCCCTCCTCGTCAAAAGAGCCGGCCACCCTGGTTTTGTAGCGCTCGTGCATCTCAGGCTTAAGCTCTTCAAATGTGCTTGTGCCCAGAAATGCAAGCGTCGGGATCTTTCTCGCATCGAGTATCTCTTTTTCGGTGATGAGTCGCGCGCTCATGGCACGCCTCCTTTTCTTTGCAGGCCAAGACTGCTATAATGTCAGAAGGAACTACAAGGAGCTGATGTCATGCTGTCAACCGTCCATTTTGCTTCGGTCGCTTATGATAAATACGACAAGAGCGCAACATTACCTTCCAAGTTCGGGCGTATGCTCAGTCAAATTGACCTGTCGAAGATGAAAGGCAAGAGCGTCGCCATCAAAATGCACGTCGGCAGAGCCATCGGGTTCACGACGATTCACCCGCTTTTTGTCAAAATTCTGGTGGATCATGTCAAAGCCTTGGGCGGAAAACCCTTCATCACTGATCAGTCCGTCCGAGACGCGCGCGTTCGCGGCTATACCGAGGAGTACCTCGGATGCCCCATTGTGGACGTGTGCGGCCTGCTCGGAAAGTACTTCTACCCGCGCGATGTGGACTATAAAAACTTCAAGAACGTTGATGTCGGGGGACACATCCACGACGCAGACTACATGATCGACCTATCGCACGTCAAAGGCCATGGCTCGTGCGGATACGGCGGCGCATGCAAGAACATCGCAATGGGCTGTGTGACGGATCGCACGCGCTCTCAGATCCACAACCTCGAAGGCGGCATCAGCTGGGACAAGGAAAAGTGCACACACTGCGAGTTGTGCGTCAGCTCATGCAACCATGATGCGAACTATTTCGAGGACGACGAATACACCATCAATTTCCATCATTGCACGTTCTGTCAGCATTGCGTTAAGGTCTGCCCGACCGGTGCGATCACCATGAACGACTCCGCATTTGACGATTTCCAAACCGGCATGGCACTTTGCACATCAGAAGTGCTCAAGGCGTTCGACCTCGACCATGTGTACTATATCAACTTCATGACCAACATCACCGCGCTGTGTGATTGCTGGGGATTGTCGACGCCCGCGCTGGTTCCTGACATCGGGATCGTTGCTTCCAGTGACATCGTGGCAATTGAGCGATCCTGCCTCGATATGATCAAAACTGAGAGCTTCATCCCGTCAGGCGCGCCGGAGGGGTATGTTATGGGCAAATCAGGGCATTTGTTCGAGCGGCTTCACGGGAAGAACCCCTTTGTTCAGCTCGATAAACTCCAGGCGTGCGGACTTGGCTCTCAAAAATACGATTTGGTGGAAACAAAATAGCCATCTGATTGTTTCACGTGAGACAGTGTGCGTCACTCGACGCGCACTGTTTTTCATTCATTGCATGAATAATCAGCTGCAGCACATCATCAAAGCGTTCAAGATCAGCCATACCCTGATATGGCAGGACAACCTGGCCGTAACCATCGCGCGTCGACTTCATATAGACTTTTGTGCCGAACAGCTGTGAGAATCGCTCAAGAAACTCACGCACTTCCGGCGCTACTTGAACCGACAAGGATGTCTCAATATCCGCGACACCTGTTTTTACACCCTTGCGCGCGGCATCTTCCGTTTGCCGCACAGACCAATTGCCTTCAGCAGCCATGTATGCGATCTTCTCCTGAGCCTGCACGCCTTCGGACATGGCTGCGGCCCTCGCGTGTCCCGCGGAAATTCGTCCTTCACGAAGCAGCTCTTGTATAACCGGCGGCATGTCGAGAAGACGAAGAGTATTCGCTACCGCCGAGCGGCTCTTTCCCAGGCGATCGGCCACCGCCTGCTGCGTCAAACCGCAATCCTCCATGAGTCTATGTATGCCGGCCGCCTCTTCGAGGGGGTTCAAGTCCTCTCTCTGTAGATTTTCGATCAGGGCGATCTCCATGCGCCGAACATGGTCAATGTCGCGCACAATCGCCGGTATCGTGGACATCCCCGCAAGGCGCGAGGAGCGCCATCGCCGCTCGCCTGCAATGATCGTATAGCGGCCTTCTTTCGCGTACACCAAGATGGGCTGCAGTACGCCCACTGAACGGATGGACGCCGCCAACTGTTCCAGCGGTTCCTGCGCAAACCTCTTACGAGGTTGCGACAGATCAGGATCGATTTCGTCGATCGGTATTTCGATGACGCTCTCCCCTACCACTTCGTTCGTCTCATCAAAGAAGGCGCCAAGCCCTCTTCCAAGGCCACTCTTCTTCATATCTCCTGCACCCCCATGACTTCCCGGGCAAGCCGCTGGTAGGCCATCGCACCCGTGCTGCGGTTATCGTATTGATGGATCGGCACGCCGTGGCTTGGTGCTTCGCTCAGCCGCACGTTGCGCGGGACAATCGTCGTATACACCTTGTTCTTGAAGTATTTTCGGACTTCCTCAACAACCTGCTCGCCGAGTTTGGTTCTGCCATCAAACATGGTGAGCACAACCCCCTTGATGTCCAGCTGGGCGTTATAATTCCTCTTAACCAAACGTATTGTGTTCATGAGCTGTGTCAGTCCTTCAAGCGCGAAATACTCGCACTGTATCGGAACGAGAACACTGTCCGCAGCCGTCAGAGCATTGATGGTCAGCAATCCAAGTGAAGGCGGGCAGTCAATGAGAACGTAGTCATAGTCAAGCTTGAACTGCAAAAGCGCGCCCTTCAAAACGCGCTCACGCGCACTCACGCCGATCAGTTCCACCTCCGCGGCCGCAAGCGATACAGAGGACGGGATGAGCCACAGCCCTTCCACCGGCGAAGAGCGAACAACATCCTCAAGTTTGCTTTCCTCGATCAGGACGTCATAGACTGACTTGAGTGAACTCGATTGGCCAATACCAAGCCCACTCGACGCGTTCGCCTGGGGATCAAGATCGATCAGCAGCACTTTTTTGCCTTCAGCAGCAAGACACGCGCTCAAATTAATGGCGGTCGTGGTCTTGCCCACGCCCCCCTTTTGATTGGCTATTGCAATGATATCGGACATTGCGCCCCTCCTCAGCGCGGGAAACACCGCGCGAATACCTCACATTATAAACGAAAGATGAAAAAAATGAAAGTTTCACGTGGAACAAAAAAGAGGAGGCTATGCTCCTCTCGATTGCCTGCTAGCTCGCAACTCTTGTCCAAAGTTTCTTGCGGCCTGCTTGATCGTCTCAATGTCGGACTCATGCGGCTTCATGTTAACTCGGCTGTTCAGCTCGGTAGGCTTCATTCCGATCGACTTCATGCGATCTTCTATCATCTTCACCGCTTCTCCGCTCCAACCATACGAACCAAAAGCACCGCAAGGCCTTCCGCGCATTGTGATCGCTGACAGTGACGTCAGAAACTGCCAGACAGGAGGCAGCACGTCTCGGTTAAGCGTTGGAGAACCCACAAGGATTGCATCCGCTGTTTCACAGAGTGCTACTGCGCGACCAAGATCCTCCGAAACATCGACAACATCAGAAGATATCCCAGCCTCTGCAAGCCCGGCCGCAAGGGCTTCCGCAATCATGCGGGTCATGCCATAGCACGAAACATAAGCAATCAGCGCGCGCTTTGACATGCCGGCCGACGCCGGCTTTGCCCAAGTCGCGTACTCGTCCACGACCTTCCACGCATCCTGACGATACACTGGGCCATGACTTGGACAGATCATCTCTATCTCTACGAGCCTGATCCGCGCGATTGCCTCCAAAACATACTTTTTAAACGGGGCAAATATGACATCAAAATAATACTTCTTGGATTCCTGGAGATCATCACGTGATAGGTCCGCAAAAATTTCAGGCACGGTGTGGTGAAAACCGAAGACATCACACGAAAAGAGGGTCTTCATTTCCGGCACAAACGTGAACATGCTGTCCGGCCAATGCAGGAAGGGCGCATCAACGAAAGATAGCGTCACACCCCCCAGATCAATCGTTTCCCCGCCCTTTACGATCCTGGATGGAAACTCTCTGCCAAGCAAAGCCTTGATGACCATTGCCCCCGCTCTGGTAGAGACGACCGTAGCGCGCGGGCACGCCGCAAGGATTTGCGCTATTGAGCCGGAGTGATCAGGTTCGGTGTGGTTGCACACAACGTAGTCGACCTCAGCGGGATCACACACTGAGGAAACTCGATCAAGCGCTTCATCGCCAAAGCCACCCTTTACGCTTTCAATGAGCGCGGTCTTTTCAGCCCCCCTGATCAGGTACGCATTGTAACTCGTCCCGGTTTCGGTGCGCATCACAACGTCAAATACGCGAAGGTCGGGGTTCAGCGCCCCGACCCACCACAAACCGTCACGAAGCTTCGTCGCTTGAAACGGCAAGCCTATACCTCCTCGAAAGCGTCTTTGGGCGCGCCACACGTGGGGCAGCACCAATCATCGGGCAGTTGATCAAAAGGGGTACCGGGCTTGACGCCGTTGTCCGGATCGCCAAGCGCGGGATCATAAACGTAACCACACGGACAAGCGTATTTCTTCACTACAATACCTCCCTATTTCGTGTCTGCTGCAGCTGCGATGTGCTCATTGAGCTGCTTGATCAGGACTTCTACGTCAATGCCGTGCACCATGCCAGCTTCTTCAATGCTCTCCATCTGCGAGTGAGGGCAGCCAAGGCAATGCATGCCCGATTGCATGAAAACCCTCGCTGTGCCGCGATCCATCTGCAACACTTCACCGATGGTCATTTCTTTCGTAATTACGCTCATGTGAAACACTCCTTCTTGATTTAACTTTACCCGCTAAATGCCTGTGTCAAACAAACTTTCATGCCCGCGCTGTTTTCTTCACCCATAGCGCGCCGCTTTCCGGAGGAATCAGCACCTGAACGATCCCGCGCGACAGCGTGACATGCGACGGATCGTTTCCAACGACAATCATTGGCATTCCCCCATCAGCCATCACGACCTCGACTGCGTTCGCACTCCGGTTGACCACGCACCGCGCAAATGAATTATCCGCCGGTCGCCCAAAGACATCCTTTCCGCCTTCTATCCACCGCATCACATGCAGTACATCGGGGTTTTCAGAGATGATCTTGAAGTCACCCGTTCGCAACGTGGCTTCATGTTTCCTATGCCAAAGCACTTCTCTGAAAAAGCTGAGGTGCGATGTGTCTTCCTGTCCCCAAGGGTACGTACCGCGGCAAAAGGGATCACGCCAGCCTTCCATGCCCGCCTCGTCGCCGTAATATACGCAAGGCATACCCGGCAGTGAGGCCACCAGCAGAAGCATCATCTTCGCGCGCGCGAGTCCCAGCGCTCTTTCTTGCTCTGATAGCGGCACGTGTTTCGTGTTCTCCAACGGTGGCTGCGCGCCGGAAAGGACGTTGACAAGGCGCGGCCTGTCGTGCGAGCCGAGGAGGTTCATCAGCGAATAAAACACGGGCTTGGGGTAGTTTTCGCCCAGCGTCTCGATGCGCCGCGCGGCCTCAACAGAGGTCATCGTGCCCGTCAAAAACCCGATAAGCGCTTCGCGAAGCGGATAGTTCATCACATTGTCAAGCTGCTTACCAAGCAGGTAGGGCCTCATCTTTCCATAACTGACCTTGTGAGACGCGTCCTCCCAAACCTCGCCCATAATGGCGGCGTTCGGGTTAACGGACTTGACCTTGGACCTCAGCGCAAACAAAAACTCATCCGGAAGTTCATCCGCCACATCCAAGCGCCAACCATCCGCACCAAGCTCAATCCATTTGGCGGCAACCGCGTCTTTCCCCCTGACGATGTAGTTGAGGTACGCCGGGTTCTCCTCAACCACCTCGGGCAGCGTAGGCACGCCCCACCAGCATTCGTAATCGACGGGATGTTTCCTGAAAGAATACCAGCTGTAATACGGGGACTCCGTCGATTGGTATGCTCCCAGGGAATCATATCGCCCGTAGCGGTTGAAGTACTTGGAGTCTTCGCCCGTGTGCGAAAAAACGCCGTCGAGCATGATGTGCATGCCGAGTTTTTTCGCCTCCGCACAAAGCTCCCTGAAGTCTTCCTCGTCCCCGAATGTGGGGTCGATGACCTCATAATCGCCGGTATCGTACTTGTGGTTGGAATGCGCCTTGAAGATGGGGTTGAGATAGAGCACGGTTGCGCCCATCGAACTGAGGTACGGCAGTTTTTCGGTGATCCCCTTGAGGTTTCCGCCGAAAAAATCATTGGCCACATTGTCGCCCGACCGTTCGTCGGCATAAATGTAGGGCGGTTCGTACCAGTCATCGTGCACGCGAATGTTGCTGCGCCGCGCGACGAGTTCGCGCCACTCCGGGCTACGGTTGAAGCGGTCGACCATGATCTGCACCATCACACCGTCGCGGAGCCACTCCGGAACGTCGAACTCCGGATCGTATACCGTAATTTGGAAACTCTGCGGCTCAGCGAGACGAACAGATCCTTCTCCGCCCAAATCCTGAGCGTTGTTTCCATAATAGAACAGTCGTTCGCTGTTTCTGCCAAACACCTCAAACCAGTACCACAGCACGCGCGGCACGCCAGATGTGTCAATCGCCGTCTCCCACACATCTCCGTCGGGCCGCTTGAGCATGTCCACGCGCACCTCACCACGCGTCTCCCAGAGACGAAGCACGACTTGCTGCGCCGCCGGGCACGATAGGCGAAGTGTCACCTTGGCACCTGCAGGAACGGCGCCGACTGGGTCGCGATCGCACTTCATGCGCGAGTGATGGCGAGCCCACATCAAAAAGTCACTCCCACGTAAGTCATCACTTCACCGGGTCGAGCGCCATTTTGGGCACCTTCCAAATGAGCTTGTTATACTCCTCGATCGTGCGGTCCGTGGAGAAATAACCGCTCGCGGCGGTATTGGTGATCGTCATGGACGTCCACGCTTTTCTGTCGCGGTAATCCGCGTCGATTTGGCGGTGCGCCTCTGCGTAAGAGTCGAAGTCCTTGAGCACAAGGTACGGGTCGGCCATGCCGCCGTTGTCGCCGAAGAGAAGCGCCTGATACAGCTCGGAAAACAGCCGCGGACGCTCCATGGGCAGCGTGTTGTCGATGAGCGCCTCCATCAGTTTGCGGATGAGCGGTCTTGTCTCGTAAAGCTCGGTCGGGCGGTAGCGGCCGCTGTGGTAGAGTTGGTCGACCTCGCTTGACTTTAACCCGAAAATGTAAATGTTCTCAAGGCCCACCGCGTCACACATTTCCACGTTCGCGCCGTCCAGCGTGCCGATGGTCACCGCACCGTTCATCATGAACTTCATGTTGCCAGTACCGCTCGCTTCCTTGCCCGCGGTTGAGAGCTGCTCGGAGACATCGGTGGCGGGAATGAGCTTTTCGGCGGTCGAAACGCCGTAGTTTTCCACAAAGATGATGTTGATCATCTGCGAAGCGCGCGGGTGCGCCCTTACGGCGTCCCGGATCGAATGGATGAAGCGGATGATGAGTTTGGCTCTCTTGTAGCCCGGCGCGGCCTTGGCGGCGAAAAAGAACACACGCGGCGCCATGGTAAAGCTCGGGTCGTCAATGATGCGCAGATAGAGCGAGAGGATGTGCAGGGCGTTGAGGAGCTGCCGCTTGTACTCATGGAGCCGCTTGGCCTGAACGTCAAAAATGGCGTCCGGATCGACCATACCGCCCGCTTCCTGATGCGCGCTCAGCCATTTGATGAACTCTTCCTTGTTCCTGCGCTTGATGGCGGCGAACTTCTCGATGAACGCGGGATCCTCACGGTACTTGTCCAGCGCAATCAGTTTTTGCGGCTGCGTGATCCACTCATCCCCGATCGTCTCGCGGATGAGCTGCGTCAAGCAGGGGTTGGCCTGCATCAGCCAACGCCTGTGCGTGATGCCATTGGTGATGCCGATGAATTTTTTCGGCTCAACATAATAGAAGTCCTTGAACGTCTGCGCCTTAAGGATGTCGGCGTGCAGCTGAGAGACGCCGTTGACAGAGAACGAATACGCGATGCACAGATGCGCCATATGGATCTGGTCGTACGCCACGATGGCCATATTGCCAACACGGTCCCACTGCCCGGAAAAGCTTTGCCAGAGCCTTGCGCACCAGCTCTCGTTCATCTGGCACAGGACCTGCTCAATGCGCGGGAGGATGGAGCGCAGCATCGCCTGCGGCCAACGCTCAAGCGCCTCAGCCATCACGGTGTGGTTGGTGTAGGCGAACGTGCGGCGCGTGATGTCCTCGGCAGTTTCAAAGTCAATCCCTTCTTCGTCCATCAAAAGCCGCATCAGCTCGGGGATGGCCACGCCCGGATGCGTGTCGTTGACGTGCATCACGCAAAAGTCGGGCAGCTTGGACAGATCACGGTTCTGCTCCTTGAACGAGGCGAGCACGTACTTGACCGTGGCGGAGGAGAAAAAGTAGTGCTGTTTGAGGCGAAGCTCACGGCCCTCGTAGTGCGAGTCGTCAGGGTAGAGCACCTTGGAGATGACTTCCGCCAGCTCGCGCTCCTCGCCTGCGCGCGAGTAATCGCCGCGCGAAAAACTCGCCAGGTCATACGATTTGGGGCTGTGCGCGCTCCACAGGCGGAGACGGTCGACGAGGCGCCCGCCATAGCCGAGTACGGGCACATCGTAAGGGACGGCCTGTACGGTGGAGTAGTCCACCAGCTTCAAGCGCTTCTCCCCGGTCGTCCAGTCCTCCTCGACATGACCGCCGAAGTGTACCTCCTGCGTGTCCTCGCGCACCATGACCTCCCAGACATTGCCCTCTTCAAGCCACGTGTCCGGAAGCTCGACCTGATACCCGTCCACAATTTTCTGGCGAAACAGCCCGTACTCGTAACGGATCGAGCAGCCCGTCGCGGGGATGGCGAGTGTGGCGAGCGAATCGATGAAGCACGCAGCCAGACGACCAAGACCGCCGTTGCCGAGTCCGGGTTCCGGCTCCTCCTCCTCAATTAAGTCAAAGGACAGGCCAAGCTCGCGGATCGCGGTCTCGTATTCCTCGGTCTTGACGAGGTTGAGCATGTTGGAATGAAGGGATCTCCCCACGAGGAACTCGATGGAGAGGTAGTAGAGCCTGCGCGGATTCTCCATCCGGAATTTTTTACGCGAAGGGAGCCAAAGCTCCATGACCTGATCGCGCACAGTCATGGCGATCACATCGTAAATCTGTTCGGGTGTGGCCTCTTCCAAGCCGCGTCCATGATAGCGCCTGAGTTTTCCCCGTACGCTTTCCTTGATCCACTCTTTATCGTAATCCAAATTTCTACCCCCTATGCCGCACCGACAGCGCGGTAAACAGTTCCCATTGTAGCACAACGGACAAAACCCTTACAACCTTTCGCGATAATCTTCTTCATTTTCCGTTTGCGCCTGCGCGCGCACCATCTCGCGTGTGAAGCGTATGATGAAATGGGCGTCCCGGCGGTTAGGAGGAATCACGATGAGTTGCCCGTGCAACAACACTTCGAGAGGAACCGTCCTTCCGTACACAGGAGGGGGCTGCGGATCCGTCCTGCCGTACACAAGCGGTGGCTGCGGTTGTGGCGGCTGCGGAGCCGGCCTGACCTTGCCTTACACTTACACAAACTCACCGTGCGGGCAGCGCTGCATGCCATGCGACGGCTGTCTCCCGGCGAACAACACCCCGCCCATTTATCCCCGGCCGCTCTACGGACTGCGCTCACAATTCGGCATGCCGACCATGGTTCGCTATTGGAACGGCACCGGGTGGGTCACGGTCTAAACCGCCGCTGAGCGATCCGCGCGCAGTATCCCCAGCAGAGAAATCCCGTGCGTCGCGCACGGGATTTCTATATAGAATGGATCGCGCGCTGTCCGCACTCACAGCGCTTTCTTTCTGCCTTCCGCGTTCGGAAGTCCTTGCCACACAACTTCCCCATTCTTGAGCAGCAGGTCTCCCTCGCCCAGAAAGACGACGCCCTCGCTCAGCACCTGCGCGATCAGCGCGTCCGACATCAACGGGCCGTGCGCTTCGGCGAACGCGTCCCGCCTGAGCCTGAAGCCGCATCCCTCTTTCCAGCGGGAGCACGCTACTCCTACCTCGTTTCCGCGCAGGGGCGCGCCGCACAGCGGACACAGCGGCGCAGTGTTTGCGGGAGGGGCGCTCTCGGGCTGAGCGTAGCTCTCCCTCCTGCCCTTTTTGCCAAACAGTCTGCCCGCGCGCGCCGCGGCCGCGTTTTCCTTAGTCAGCGGCAACAACCGCTCGCAGACGAGCTTTGGTTCCTCTTCTTCGCGCAACGAGAGCCTCCCCACAAGCAGCACCGCCACATCGGGCATAAGCAAATCCGCACACTCCGCGACGGTTCGCGGGAAAATGATGGCCTCCATCGATCCAAACAAATCCTCAAGCTGCGCAAACGCCATGACATCGTTCTTTTTCGTGGCCTTCCTGCGCACGGACGCGAACAGACCGCCCACGGCGATGGGCCGGTCGTCCGCCGCCTGCCCCTCCTCCTCAACGAGCGCGAAAAGCGCGGCCGTGCTGTCCCCCAAGAGGTCAAGCGACTCTTTGTATTCATCCAGCGGATGGCCGGTGATGTAGATGCCGGTCATCTCTTTTTCCATGTTGAGTTCTGCGCGGTGGTCGTGGCGTGGTGTGTCAGGTAACGTCTCTACAGGCCTCATCTCCCCGATCAGGTCGAACATGGAGATCTGCCCGGCGGCGGAAGTTTTCGCGCGCGCGGCCCTTCCGTCGAAAAGGCGCGGAAGCGCGGCGAGCATCTGGGACCGGAACGCGCCGGTGCCGTCGAACGCGCCCGCCATCACCAGGCTCTCCGCGGCGCGGCGGTGCACTTCTTCTGTATCCACACGCTCCACAAAATCGAAAATGTCCTTAAAGACGCCGCGCTCGCGTTCTCGCACGATCTCGCGCACCGCTTTCCAACCTAGGTTCTTGACCGCGCCTAGCCCAAACCGGATGGCGTCGCCTTCCACTGTGAACTTCTCGCGCGAGTGATTGACGTCGGGCGGGAGCACGGTCACGCCGCTTTGCTTCAGCGACGCGATATACGCCGCGGCCTTTTCGCTCGCGCCCGCCATGGAGTTGAGCATGGCCGCCATGTAAGGCACATAGTGCCTTTTTTTGAAGTAAGCCGTCCAGTACGCGATGAACGCGTAGGGCGCGGCGTGCGATTTGTTAAAGCCGTAGGACGCGAACGTGGCCATTTCTTCGAAGATGCGGTTGGCGATGTTCTCGGGCACGCCGTTGGCCACGCATCCCTTGACGGCGGCCTCGCCGTTTCCGCCCGTCATGCCGTGGATGAACACCGCGCGCTCCTTTTCCATCACCGCGTGCTGCTTCTTGCTCATCGCGCGCCGCATCAGATCGGCCCTGCCCAGCGAATAGCCCGCGAGCGCGCGCGTGATGCTCATGACGTCCTCCTGATAAACGATGCAGCCGTACGTCTCGCGCAGTATGGGCTCCAGCAGCGGATGGAGGTACGCGACCGACTCGGGGTTGCGCTTTCCCTCGATGTAGCGCGGGATGGACTCCATGGGCCCCGGGCGGTAAAGCGATATGACGGCGGACACCTCGCGTATGCTCTGCGGCTTAAGCTCCGTCAGCACACGCCGCATGCCCGCCGATTCGAGCTGGAACACCGCGTCCACGTCCGCGCGGCCCATCATCTCGTAGACATCCGCGCAGTCGAGGGGCACATCCTCAAGCGTCATGACGACGCCGTTGTCTTTGAGCGTCTCGATCGTGTCGCGCAAAACGGTCAGCGTGCGCAGGCCAAGGAAATCGTTCTTGAGCAGCCCGAGCTTCTCGATCACGCCCATTTCAAACTGCGTGGTCACGACGTCATCATTGGTCTGCACCGGCACATACCGCGTGACCGGCTCCTTTGTGACCAGCACGCCCGCCGCGTGCGTGGACGCATGCCGAGGCAATCCCTCCAGCGTTTGCGCGATGGACAACAGCTCCGATACGCGCGCGTCGCCATCGCGCAGCTTGCGAAGATCATCGCTGATCTCAAGCGCGTGCTTTAAGGTAATACCCAGCGCGAACGGCACCGCTTTGGCGACCGCGTCCACCTCGGCGTAGCTCATGCCCAGCGCGCGGCCTACGTCGCGCACAACGGCGCGCGCGGCCATCGTCCCGAACGTGATGATCTGGCAGGTGTGATCCTGCCCGTATTTGTTTGTAACGTAGTCAATGACTTCCTGCCGCCGCTCGTAGCAAAGGTCGATGTCAATGTCGGGCAGGGAGACGCGCTCAGGATTGAGAAAGCGCTCGAATATCAGGCCGTATTCGATCGGGTCCACACCCGTGATGTACAAACAGTACGCGGCGATGGAGCCAGCGCCCGAGCCGCGCCCCGGCCCGGTATAGATGCCATTTTCACGCGCGAATTTGATCACGTCCCACAGGATCAGGAAATAACCCGCAAACCCCATGCGGATGATCATGTCCAGCTCGTACTCAAGCCGCTCCTTCGCTTCGCCGGATGGATTTCCGTAGCGCTCGGTCAGCCCCTGCCGGCACAGCTCGCGCAGGCGGCCTTCGGGCGTCTGCCCCTCCTCGAGCGGAAAGTCGGGCAGGTGATGTGACTTGAAGTCAAAATCCACGCGGCACATGTCCGCAATTTTTTGCGTGTTGTCCACGGCCTCAGGCGCGTACTTGAACTGCTCGCGCATCTCGTCTTCGCTCTTGAGGTAAAACTCAGTGGAGCGAAACTGCATGTGGTCGGGATCGTCCATGGTCTTGTTGGTCTGGATGCACATCAGCACTTCCTGCGCGTGCGCGTCCTCCCGCCGGATGTAGTGCACATCGTTCGTGGCGACAAGCGGTATGCCCGTATCCTTTGAAAGCTGGACAATCCGCGTGTTGACCGTTCTTTGCTCGGGTATGCCGTTTTCCTGAAGCTCGAGATAAAAGCTGTCTTTCCCGAATGTCCCGGCGAGATCGAGCGCGAGCGCGCGGGCGTCTTTTTCACGCCCGTCGAGCAGCATGGAAGGTATGTCCCCCGAGAGGCACGCGGACAGCGCGATCAACCCTTCGGACTTCGCCTTGAGCGTTTTGTAATCGATGCGCGGCTTGTAATAAAACCCTTTTGTGAACCCAAGCGAGCACAGCTCCATCAGGTTCCGGTAACCTTCCTGATTTTTGCACAGGAGTACGAGGTGCGCGTAGTCGCGGCTTTGCGCGGTTTTTTCCTGCATGTCGCCGGGCGCGACGTACACCTCGCACCCGATGACGGGGTGAATGCCCTGCTCCTTTGCGGCGCGGTAAAAATCGACCACGCCGTACATGACGCCGTGATCGGTGATCGCCATCGCGGTTTGATTCAGTTCCAGCGCGCGCTCCATCAGGTAGGGGATGCGGCACGCGCCGTCCAGCAGGCTGTACTCTGTGTGCAAGTGCAGATGCGCAAACGCCATGGGATTTCCGCCTTTATCTGAAGGGTGGGATGCCGCCGGGGAACACGTCAATCAAAACCAAGCCTGGCGTTGGCGCCGGAGCAGGTGTGGGTTCGGGCGCAGGCGCAGGCGTCTCCTCGATCGTGCCTTTGGGCGTGGGCGTCGGTCTGGGCGTGGGTGTCGGTTTGTTGGTCACGAGCTTTCCGGTCATGCTCCGAAGCGTGGGCATGACGGAAGGTCTCGGCGTGGGTGTGTGGATGCGGATGGTCTCGGGCGTCGCGCCGCTGATCGGGTACCATGTGTCAAGCGCGGGAGGCTTGAGCGCTTCCGTCACCGCGGCGTTCTCGGACGTTTTTTCTCCTTCGTACACATCGCAGATCGTGCCCGGCTCAATGTGCTCATAAATCCATTTTGCGTCTTCGACCAACAGCCGCACACACCCGTGGGAGGCGCGCGTGCCCAGATTCCTGTAGCTCGTGGTCTTGAGCCTGTTGATGTTCTGGCGCGAGTAAAGGATCGAGTGGAACAAAATCGCGCCGTTGATGCGCGTTAAATATTGCGCGTATACATCAAACTCGGGAAAAAACGCCCACTTGTACCGCTTTGTATCGGGGAGAACAAAGGAGCCAAGCGGCGTCCTCGTTTTCTCAAGGCCCGTGGAACAAATGATTTGCTTATATAAAACATAGTTACCAAGCGGCGTTTTCCAGAATACATTGATAAACTGGTTGGTCACGTCGATCTGCAGCCTGTACGAGGGCTCCCGTTTCACCTCGTCCGGGACCTCAGCTGGAACCTCAGCTGTCGCCGCGGCCAAAACCGGGGCCAGACACAGACAAAGGATCAGCCACGCGCAGATCATTTTTTTGGACATCCGCGAATATACCTCCCCCAGATTGGAAAAAATAAACATCGTTTGCGCAGATGGTGTAATCATACCACATCTGCCAAACAATGTCCTGAAAGAATGCAGAAAAAGGAATTGGAGGCAGAAATTTGCCGATTTTGACCAAACGCGGGCGCAAAAAAAGAATAGCGGGCCAGATCATCTCCATAGCGTTTGCATTCGTCTTTGCATTTCTTGCCGCCCAAACGGTGGACAACGCCGCATACACATACGCCTCAGGGGATAGCGGCGCCTCACCGGAGCGCACCCCCGCCATATCCCTCACGGAGCCGCCCGCGCTTCGACAGGAGCTGGGCGTTCCCGCGACGACCGCCGCGCCCGCCACAGCCACGCCTGTGCCAACGCCACGCGCGTCCTTCTCGCCAAAGCCGACCCTAAAACCAACACCAAAACCGACCGCCGCGCCCAAGAAAAGCATTCCGAAAAACCCGGTGTCCAGCCGGAAAACCATCGGCGGCTATGTCATCGGAAAAGAATACAGCTTCGTCACCACCGGCTATTGCCACTGCAAGAAGTGCAACGGCAAGTACGCGTTCGGTCCGCTCGCCAATGGAGACATGCCCGAACAGGGCCGCACCGTGGCCATGGGCGGCGTGCCTCTGGAGACGCGTGTGCGGATTAACGGAAAAACTTACGTGGTCGAGGATCGCGGGGTGTCAGGGAACCACATCGACATCTTTTACGAGTCACATAGCGACGCGCTCGATCACGGCAAGAGAAAAGCAACGGTGGTGGTGCTCGCAAACTAAAGGCAAAAAGCAGTTTTCGATAGCATTGGCGCTGCGCGGAGCGCGTCCCTCCGGCAGAAAAAGCAACCGACGAAGGCTGAGTCATGGCTCAGTTACAGCACTAATCCTCGGGCGTGATCTTCCCCGCGGTCACGCGCAAGACCTGCGCGCGCCCCAGCTCGGGCACACGCAGCACGTCTGTGGCGGTGATGAGCACCTGCGCGCCGCGTATGGACGCCAGAAGCTGATGCCGCCGGTGCTCATCCAGCTCGCTGAACACATCGTCAAGCATGAGCACGGGCGCGTCTCCCGTCGCCGCGCGGATGATGTCCACCTCGGAGAGCCGGAGCGCAAGCGCAGCAGTGCGCTGCTGGCCTTGGGAAGCGAAAACGCGCGCGTCCCGTCCGTCGATGGCGATGACGATGTCGTCGCGGTGAGGCCCGACGTGCGTGGTCTTACGCCGGATGTCCTCCGCTCGTTTTCTGGCGAGCGCGTCCAGATAGGCGGACTTGGTCACGTCGCCTTCCAGCGCTGGTTGGTAGAGTACACCGAGCTGTTCCCTTCCCCCCGTCATGGCGAGCTGATGTCCTGAAGCCGTGCGCGAGAGCTCCTCGATAAACGCGCGGCGCATGCTCATGATGGTCACGCCCTCCACCGCGAGCTGTTCATCCCAGTCCTCGATCGTGGCGCGAAGCGAGGGATTGCGATCCCATTCAGCGAGCACGCGTTGCCGCTGCTTGAGCGCGATACGGTATCGCTGTATCGCGTAAAAATAGGCGGGACGAAGCTGGGAGAGCTCCATGTCAACGAATCTTCTGCGCTCGGACGGGCCTTCCTTGATCATTTTGAGGTCTTCGGGCGAAAACAGCACAGCGTTGAGCCGGCCCATGAGCTCTCCGATTTTTTTGGCGGGCACATCGTCGAGCAACACCTGACGGTTGCCGTGCACGCGCATGCGCAGCTCAAGCCTGTGATCAATGCCCGCGCGCTGCATGTCGATGCGCGCGATGGAGAAACTCGCCCCCTCATAGATCAGCTCGCGCTCGCGCGGCGTTCTGTGGCTTCTTCCCACACACAGCAAAAGCACCGCTTCGAGCAGGTTGGTCTTTCCCTGCGCGTTGTCCCCGACAAGCAGGGTCGCGCCGGGAGAGAGAACCTGGTCGAGCAGTGCGTAATTACGGAACCAACGAAGCCGCAGCCTCTTGACCCACATGGATGATCAGAAAACGCGCAGCGGAATGATCAGGAACAGCGCGTTCTCCGCGCCTACTGGCTCGATGACGCACGGGCTGATGTTGGTGCCGAACCGCATGTGGATTTTATCGCCCGGCATGTTCTTGACCGAGTCGATCAAAAATCGGATGTTAAACGCGATGTCGAGATCCGCGCCCTCTTTGACGACACCGACAACGTCGAATATATCGCCCATTTCGCTGTTGGACGTGATCTGCATTTCATCGTCCCCAATGTGCAGCTTGACGATGTTGTTTTTTCCTTCCCGTGCCATCAGGTTGGCGCGTTCGAGCGACTGCTCAAGCTCGGACTTTTCAAGCACGATCTGCGTCTTGAAGTTCGCGGGGATGATCTGCGTGTACTTGATGTACTCGCCTTCAAGCAGGCGGATGGTCATGAGGAGCGAATCCATTTCCACCATGAGCTGCCCTTCGATCACATGCAGGGATACATTCCCTTCATCGCCCAAAATGCGGGAGATCTCGGTCATGCTTTTCCCCGGAACCACGATGTGAATCCCGCCCACATCGGCGTTTAACCGCTCGGAACGCAGCGCCATGCGGAAACCGTCCAGCGCGATGATGAAAAGCTGGCCGTCCCTTACTTCCATAAGGGAACCTGTGAGTATCCTGCGCGCTTCCTCAAGCGCGATAGCGTGCGCGGTCTGGGAAATCATGGATTTAAGCGTCGCCTGCTCGACCACGAGCGGCGTCTCGCTCTTGAGCATCAAAAGTCTTGGGAACGTGTCGGGCGAACGGCCTGTTATGGTCGATCGAGATTCACCGCTCTTAGTTTTAAGCTGATGCGTCGTTTCATCGCACGCAACGTTGATAAAACCGTCCGGCGCGCGCCTGACGACTTCCATGAAAAGCTTGCCGGGAACGCAAACGCGGCCTTCTTCAGTTATGTCGGCTGGAATCGAAACCTGAATGCCCATCATCAGGTCCGTGCACGTCAATTGCACCTGATCATCCATCGCGCTCAACATCACGCAGTCGAGGATGTCCAGCGTGGCGTGCGCGCTAATCGCTCTCGTCGCGTTGCCCAGCGCCGCGAACAGCGCGGCACGCTCACATGTAAATTTCATCGCAACCCAACCTTTTCACGGGAAGTTGTCATTTTCGCTCACACATCAGCATATGCTGTGTAATTGGGGCTTTTAATAAGTTTACGCAGAAGCCGTATCGGTAGTGATGTTGAAAGCGTGGAAAACCCTGTCAAACGCTGTCGGCCGCGCATACGCGCTGTGGACAAGAATCCCCATTTTTGGGACAAGCTTCGGCTTTTTTGCACAAAAGGCGCACATGTCTTGCCCCGTGGGTCACCCTGCAATTGCCAAGCCTTACGCGCAGTGGGAGGAATGATTTTTTCCCCGCTTCGGAGTCGCTTCATTATAATGGATGCGGGAGTAAAAGTAAATTCAAAACACGGACGCTGTTTTCACAGCATATGAGCCGGGGTTTTCCACAATTCGTGGAGAAGTGAGAAAAAGCGAACGCCGCGAAGGGTGTCACAGCAGCAGTTTATCCGCATGGTTCAGTATTCTCCCGTCCTTTCTTTTTGATCGCGCTTGGACTATAATCATAAAAGCGCAGCATGAAGGCAAAGGGGGACGTAGAAACATGGCTTTCAACGGACTTGGAATGAATCTGGGGAACTTATCTCTCATGTCTAACGCCAAATCACGCTCCATCAGCGCGGAGAATTTTACGGGCGAAAAAGGCAAAGGCGGTATGGCAACCGAGGGAACGGGCGCGGAGTGCGCGCGTGAGCTGGGACGGGGATACAAGATTTCTCCATGCGTGAAAATCCCTGTGGGAACGACGTTCAGCGTTGCGGATATTGAAGGGCCTGGCGCCATCCAGCAGATTTGGATGACGATCCACCCGAGCCAATGGCGCTCCATGATCTTGAGGATGTACTGGGATGATTCGGAGAATCCTTCGGTTGAGACGCCTCTCGGTGATTTTTTTTGCAGCGGCTGGTGCCAAAGATCCCAGGTGTCCTCCCTGCCGGTTGCCGTCAACCCCGCGGGAGGTTTCAACTGCTACTGGGAGATGCCTTTTAGGAAACGCGCGCGCATCACGGTAGAAAACACGGGCCATGAAGACGGTCGGCTTTTCTTTCAGGTCAACTATTCACTGACCGAAGTGCCCGAGGACGCCGCGTATTTCCACGCGCAGTGGCGCAGGTCAAATCCGCTCGAGTACGCCAAAGACCACGTCATTTTGGATGGTGTCAAGGGAAAAGGGCATTATGTCGGAACATACCTCGCGTGGGGTGTGAACAACAACGGCTGGTGGGGCGAGGGCGAGATCAAGTTTTTTATGGACGGGGATGAGTGGCCCACGATCGTGGGAACCGGCACGGAGGACTACTTTGGCGGTGCGTGGAATTTTGAGCATCCACAGGGTGAGTACGGGCAGTTTACAAACCTTTATACGGGAATGTCGCAGGTTATCAAGCCGGACGGTCTGTATAAATCGCAGCAGCGATTCTCGCTCTATCGCTGGCATATCACCGATCCGATCCGGTTTGAGAAGGATCTGCGCGTGACCATCCAAGCGCTCGGCTGGAGATCTCAGCACAGGTACCTCCCGCTTCAGGACGACATCTCCTCGACCGCGTTCTGGTACCAGACCATCCCGCACGCGGCGTTTCCCAAGATGCCCGGAATCAATGCGCGCGAGGTGATTTAGCGACACGCGACGCGCGGGGCGAGAGCCTCACTCTCTCCCCGCGCACCGCTTTGCCGTGTCATTTTTCTTGAAGGGTCGTTGTCCATTTGGATAAACGCGGGCCATACCCCTATTCATGGATGCTCTTTTACATATCAATCTCCATGGCCAACTCGGTATACCAGAACTTCATGCCCGTGTTCTTCAAGGCCAACGGGTTGACTGCCGGCAACATCGGCGCGCTCAGCGCCGCAATGCAGGTGGTCGCGCTTTTGTCCCAGCCTCTGTTCGGTATTTTGAGCGACAAGAGCAAAACCAAGAACCGTGTACTCAAGCTCATTTTAGCGGCTTCCGCCGTGTGTACGCTTTTTTTCTTTGTCTCATCGGGGTTTTGGCCCCTCCTAGCCATCGTTGCGGTCAACGCGTTTTTCTTCACGTCCGTTGCGCCGCTGGGAGACACGATCACGCTGGAAGGGCTGTCCAAGAACGGATACGCGTTCGGCCCCATCCGCATGATGGGCGCGGTTTCGTTTGCCCTTACCGCCATGATCGCGGGCCAAGTGTTCGGCCGCTGGCCCGAGATTGTGCGTCAGGTATACACTTCATTGATGGCGCTTTTGTTTTTCGCGAGCTTCGTCCTCCCACGCGCGGAGGGGCATGGGCGCAAAAGCGGAGGCAAGGTCAAGTGGTCGCTTCTGCTCAGGAACCGCGAGCTGGTGTGGCTGATGGTGTGCACGCTCCTCATGATGACGCCCATGGCGTTTTTCTACGCGCTGTTCTCCGTGCACTTCACAAGCGGCCTCGGCGGCTCGCAGGAAATGCTGGGCTGGTGCTTTTTCATTTCGGCGATGAGCGAGGTGCCCTTCCTGCTTCTCAGTGACCGGCTCTTTAAAAAGCTCGGTCCGGGCAAGATGCTGCTTTTGTCATGCGTGGCGCTGGCCGCGCGCTGGCTCCTGTTGGGTCTGACGCATAGCCCAGCGGTCGCGATGTGGTCACAGGTGCTCCACGGCTGGTGCTTCATCGTGATGAGCTTCACCATGGTCAAGTACGTCAGCGTCGTCGCGCCTCCGGAACTCAAGGCGTCCGCGCAGATGCTCTACTCCGTTGTGGGCATGACGCTTTCCCGCATCGCGGGATCCGCGCTGGGCGGCGCGCTCGCGGAAAACATGGGCATAGAACCTGTATTCTTGATGGGTGCCGTCATGACCGCGGCGGTGTTCGGGCTTTTGTTCGCGCTCCTGCGAGCGAAAAAAATCTCGGGTGACGGCAACGTCACGCCTATGGAGGTGACAGGTTGAGCGTTCCCGAACAGATAAACGGCGGCGTTAAACCCGCGTTTACCAAGGAGGACGTCGCGCTGTTCCGCAAAAACATTCTGGGACTCGCGTGGCCCTTGCTGGTTGAGATGACGCTCATGTCACTGCTCGCGATCTTTTCCTCCGTCATGGTCAGCCGACTGGGCGAGAACGCGCTCGCGGCGGTCGGGATCACCGAGCAGCCGGTCCTGGTGTCCATGCTCATTTTCCAGTCATTCAACGTGGGCGGAACCGCGCTCGCGGCGCGATTCATTGGCGCGGGGAAGCCGGAGGAAGCGCGCAGATGCACCTCTCAGGTCATGCTATGCAACTTCGCGCTCGGTTCGGTGCTCGCGGTCACGGAGTTCATTTTCGCGCAGCCCATCGTGGTGTTCATGGGCGCTAAGCCCGAATATCTGGCCGACGCCGTCTCCTACATGCGTTTCGCGGCCATCGGCATGCTGTTCACTGCGCTGCCGTCGGCGGTGACATCACAGCTTCGAGCCGTTGGACGGACACGACTGCCCATGATGTACAACACGGTGGCCAATGTCGTCAACATAGGGCTCAACGCCGTGCTCATATACGGCGTCGGGCCTTTTCCCGCGCTGGGCGTGACGGGTGCGGGCATCGCGACACTCGCGGCTAAAGTCATCTCCTGCGGGATCGCGCTGTACGTCATCTTCGTTCCCTCCGACCTGCCCATACGCCTGCGCCCGCGCGACCTTTTGCGCATCGACCTGCCCATCATCGGGCGGATCGCCAAGATCGGGCTGCCCACCACAGGGGAGCAGGTCGCCATGCGCGTGGGGCTTTTGGTATTTACGCGGCTGGTGACGTCTCTTGACACCGACAACTACGCCGCGCACATCATCGCCATGAAAATTCAGAACCTCTCGTTTAATGTGTCTTCGAGCTTTGGCATGGCGTCCACCGCGCTCACGGGGCGGTACCTTGGCGCGGAGAAACCGGACTTCGCGGAGCGCTCGGTCCGCGAGGCGCGCCGCATGGGTTTGGTGGTCTCGATCACGCTCGCGCTGGTGTTCTTCTTTTTCGGGCGAGCGCTGGGTTTTGCTTTCACGGACAAGCCTGAAATACTCGACCTCGTGGGCATGTGTTTGAAGATCATGGCGTTCATCATGCCCATGCAGACGTCTAACTTGATCTGCGGGGGATCATTGCGCGGCGCGGGCGACACGTTTTGGCCCTTCGTCGCGACGCTCGTGGGCATCTTCGCCATGCGATCCGGGCTTGCGTCCGTGCTGATGGGCGTTTTCCATATGGGTCTTCTGGGCGCGTGGATCGCTTTCGCGCTCGACCAAGGCTCCCGCTCCCTGGTGACATACCTGCGCTTTGAGCGCGGAAAATGGAAAAAAGTCAAAGTATAAAGGAGGCTCGATCCATGGAAAAAAACATGAAGGTCTGGCTTTTGACCGCCGAGAAAAAACTAGAGATGGGCACGCGGCCCGTACCCAGGCCCGCTCCGGGAGAGGTTCTCATCCGCGTGCGCGCCGTGGGCGTGTGCGGCTCAGACGTGCATTACTATGAGCACGGGCGCATTGGGGACTATGTCGTGAAGTACCCGTTCGTACTGGGACACGAGACGGCGGGAGAGGTCGCCGCGCTGGGTGATGGTGTTGACGGGCTGTCCGTGGGCGACCGTGTGGCGCTTGAGCCGGGGGCCACGTGCGGGCGCTGCGAGTACTGTCTTGAAGGCCGTTACAACCTGTGCGCTGACGTCAGGTTTTTCGCGACGCCGCCCTACGACGGCACGTTCGCCGAGTTTGTCACGCACCCTGCGCATCTGTGCTTTCCGATTTCAGAAAACGTTTCATTCGCCGAGGGCGCGCTCATCGAGCCGCTCGCCGTAGGCTTTCACGCGGCGTCCCAGGCGCACGCGCGCCCCGGCAAGACGGCGCTGGTACTGGGCGGTGGGTGTATCGGGCTTGTGACCGCGCTCGCGCTCCGCGCGTTCGGATGCGCCTTGGTCATCGTGTCTGAGCCTGTGGAGATCCGCCGCGAGAAAGCGTCCAGCATGGGCTTTGACGTGATCAACCCCTTGGAGACCGATGTGGGCGAGGTGGTGTGCGCCATGACGGACGGGGGCGCGCACATCGTGGTTGAAACAGCGGGCTCAGCCGCCGCGACGCTCCAAAGCGTATCCGCGCTCAGGAGAGGCGGCGTCATCGTGCTTGTGGGCCTCACGCCCGATCCCGTGCAGCCTTTTGATATCGGTGGACTGATCAACCGCGAGGCCGAGATCAAAACCGTGTTTCGGTATCGCAACCTGTACCCCGCCGCCATCAGCGCGGTCGCGGGCGGGCTGGACATCGCGTCCATCGTCACCAATCGCTACGGGTTTGACAGCGTGCCTGAGGCGTTGGAAAACGCCGCGTGTAACAAGCAGGCCGTGGTCAAGGCGGTCGTGGAGCTGTAAGCCGCATCAACCCTGCGCATTAAAGCCGCAGGTCGCCGTGTCATCAGATCCGGAGGGTTTGCCTCCGGATTTTTGCATGAAAGTGCGCATAAAAAAGCAAACAATTGTTTGGAACAAATGTTTCATAATGTCCGTCGAAGCTTGTCTGTTTTTACGATAGACAACACACGGGAATTAGGCTAAACTACAAACACTATATCACATGGGAACCAAGGGGGCGGGCCGCTTGTCCCTTGAGACACACGCAATCAATCCCGTGTACCTGCCATCGCTTCAGGCGCACGGGATTTCTCCGGCCGACATCCTCATCTTTGCGCTGGGTGATAAGCTCCCCAACGGTGTGTACATGGACGCGCTCGTACTGCTCACGGATACGCGGCTGTGCGTGATCTGGGGTTGCGAGCCGGGCAAGCGCACGCTCCGCTTCGGCGCGTTCGCCGAAGCATCTTACAAAAAGAAAACGGACGAACCCGCGTGGCGCGAACACCATTACGAGGAGTTCGCGCTGGAGTCATGCGGAAAAATGACGTCGTCCCGCCAGGTCACGGGCGCAACCGTGCTGCTGGAGCGCGGTGAGGACGAGATCCGGCTGTTTTCGCACACCAACATTTTGCAGAGCGAAATCTCACGCTTCATCAAGCTCTACAACAAGAAAAAAGAGGGCGAAGCGTGGACAGAGGAAGACCTGCACCGCGATACAAAGCAGAGCTTTTGCCCGAACTGCGGCATGAAGTACCCCGACGAGCACCGCACCGTCTGCCCGAAATGCATGGACAAACGCTCGGTCATGCTGCGCTTGACGACCATGCTCAAGCCGTACGCGGCGCGCATTGCCCTCATGCTGGGCATGATGCTCCTGATCAGTTTATCCGCCACGCTTGAGCCGTATATGAGCGGGCGCGTGCTCTTTGATCAGGTCCTTAAACCCGGCGGGCAGTATTACGGGCAGATCGGGCTGTTTGTCGGGATCATGGTGCTCCTGCGCGTCACGGTTGTAGGGCTGAACATCATTATGGGGCGCACGAGCGCGCGTATCGGTTCCGGGCTGATCTACGACCTGAAGACGCGCATATTCGCCGCGCTCCAGCGGCTCTCCCTCTCGTTCTTTTCGCGCCAGCAGACAGGCAAGCTGATGACGCGCGTCAACCGCGACTCCATGCGTATCTTGTATTTCTTCCTGGACGGCGTGCCCTACTTCATCCAGAACGCGCTTACGATCCTGTTTGTGTTCGGGGTGATGTTCTCGCTGGACTGGCGATTGTCGCTCTTCGTGCTCATCCCCTTCCCCGTGGTTGTCTATGCGTTCCAGATCATGTTTCCCAAGTTCATCCGCCTATGGCAAAAGGAGAACGCGCACCAATCGCGCATGAACGCGCTCATCGCGGACTCGCTCAAAGGCGCGCGCGTCCTCAAAGCGTTTGGCAAGGAAGAAGTGGCCAACAAGCGCTTCGCGGGCATCAACGAGGGCCTTCGCGGCGTCATCACGCAGACGGGGCGGCTGGACAGCCTGTTCCACCCGCTGTTCACGGCGCTCATCGGCATGAGCCTTTTGACCATTTGGGGTTACGGCGGCTGGCAGGTGCTGCACGAGAACATGTCCTTTGGCGTGCTCATTTCTTTCACCGGCTTTATCGGCATGCTGTATGACCCGCTGGATTTCATGGTATGGATCGTGCGCTGGTACTCCGACAGCATGACGTCCGCGCAGCGCATGTTCGAGATCATCGACACCCCGCCCGAAGTGGCGGCGTCGCTCTCGCCCGTGCGGCTGAATCCCATGGTCGGCGATCTCGTGATCAAGAACGTGTCCTTCGGCTACGAGCCGGGAAAAATGGTCTTAAAAGACGTGAACGTGGAGATCAAGTCGGGGCAGATGCTGGGCATCGTGGGCAAGTCCGGCGCAGGCAAGTCGACGCTTGCCAGCCTCATCTGCAGGCTGTACGACCCAACGGAGGGTGCCATTTTCATCGACGGCGTCAACCTGCGCGACGTGCTCCCCTCGGACCTGACGAGCCAGATCAGCGTCGTTTCGCAGGAGACGTACATTTTCATGGGCAGTGTGGCCGACAACATCAGCTACGCCAGGCCGGACTGCGACCGGCGCGACATCGTGGCGGCGGCCATCGCGTCGGGCGCGCACGAGTTCATCATGAAGCTGCCCGAAGGGTACGACACCATCCTGGGTTCCAACGGGCGCGACCTTTCCGGCGGGGAACGGCAGCGTGTGTCCATCGCGCGGGCGCTCCTTCAGGATCCGCGGATTATCATTTTGGACGAGGCGACGTCCGCCGTCGACACGCAGACCGAGCGCATCATCCAAAACGCCATCGAAATGCTGGCCAAGGGGCGCACGACTATCTCCATCGCGCACCGGCTGTCCACGTTGCGAAACGCCGATCACCTCATTGTGCTCGAAGAGGGCAAGATCGTGGAGGCGGGCACGCACATCGAGCTCATCAAGAAAAAGGGTGTATTCTTTAAGCTCATGCAGCTTCAATCGGAAGCGCTGAAATTCAGGGGGGTAGGCGGAGAATGACCATGCGGCCAGACAACGCGCAAGACCGGCTCGGCCTAACCGAGTACGCGAAGATCAACTTCATCCCGCCGGACACCGTTTTTTCGGTTACACCCGGCGGAAAACTGTCCATGACCAAAAACGGCGAGGAGAAGACGGGAGTCTCCCTTCACCGCGCGTTCCCGTTCGGGATGGAGAACCGCTACATTTCCATCAAGGACAAGGAAAACAAAGAGCTTGGCATGATCGATAAACTCGAAGAATTCCCTGCGGACACGCAAAAACTCCTGCGCGAGCAGATGCAGCTCAGGTACTTCGCGCCTGAGATTCTCTCGATCACGTCCATCAAAGAGGATTTCGGCTACCTGCTTTGGTCGGTGGAGACGGATCTCGGCCCCATGATGTTCACAACGCAGATCGGCTCCGGCTCCATCGTGCCCGTGGCCGAGAACCGTTACCTCGTGATTGATCTTGACGGCAACCGCTTCGACATCGTCAATATCAAATCGCTGACAAAAAAGGACTTCTACAAAGTAGAAATGTACCTGTAAACGGGGTGTTGCCTTGAAAATGGTGCATGACCTCCCCGAACGTGACGAGGCCGCGGTCGCCGCAGCGCTGGGCGGTGCGGAGCGTGTGTTCTGCGTCCCGGTCGACCTGGCGCTCGACAGAGCGCTTCACAAGGCGTATATCGCCTGCTCCGCGGAGACGTTCGTCGCTGTGGAAAACGGCGTGATCACGCGCAAAATCGCTGTGGCCGGACTGACCGAGCCCGTCATCCGCGTCCAGGTGGGCAACGTGCTTCTGGAGGCGCAATCCGACGGGCAGACCGTCGTGCTGGCGCGTGTATCCATGAAACACGCCATCCGCACGGCGTACGCGTGCCAGTGCATCGAGGCGCTCATCCGCAGGCGCGCTCAGCCGGACACGAGCGCACACGCGGACAACATCTGTCCTGTGTGTGGCGGGCCACTGCTGGAAGGGTCGCGCCTGTGCCCGCACTGCGCGAAACCGGGCCGCACGTTCGTGCGGCTGGTCACGTTCGCGGCGCCCTTCAAGTGGACGTTTGTGTTTGCGTCCCTGGCGATGCTGGCGGCCATCGGCATCGGCCTTGTCATGCCTTTCATCAACCGCTGGTTCATTGACAGCGTGCTGACGCCGCGCGCGGGCGGGCTCAAAGAGATCTTCATTTTTATCGGACTTCTCGCCATGGGCCAGATGTCGCGCTCTGTGCTGGTCGGCACGCGCATCCGGCTGATGACCAAGGCCGGCGCGCAGCTCTCCGCAATGCTCCGCCGCACGGTGTTTGAGAAGATTCAGTCGCTCTCCCTGTCGTACATCACCGCGCGCAAGGCGGGCGAGCTGATGAACCGCGTGACGGAAGACACAAACGCCATCCGTGAGTTCATTCAGGAGTGGATGTCGTGGGGCCTGACGCAGATCATCATGCTGGTGGGGCTGCTCTTCCTCCTGCTGACCATCAACTGGCAGCTGGCCGCGCTGGTCTTCCTCCCGGTTCCCTTCGTCATGCTCGCGTACGTGAGTTTCCGCAACTGGATGCGGCACGCGTTCCACACGCAGTGGCGCTTGTCCGATAAGGCCAACTCGATTCTGCAGGACATCCTGTCCGGCATTCGCGTGGTCAAATCCTTCGGGCAGGAGCAACGCGAGGTCAAGCGCTTCTCGGATGCCTCCAGAAAACTCTCCGACCGCATCCGAAAAAACGAGCAAATGTGGAACACGCTCAGCCCGGCGTGCAACTTTGGGCTGGCCATCGGCCAGTTCTTCGTGCTGGTGTTCGGGGGAACGCTCATTTTGCGCGGGGAGATGCAGCTGGGCGAGCTTGTGCAGTTCACGCAATACGTCGCCATGGTGTACGGCCCGCTGCGCTGGATCGGCATGCTCCCGCGCTGGTTTACGCAGGCCATGACCTCGGCCGAGCGCGTCTTTGAAGTCATCGACGAGCAGGACCGTATGATGGATCACGAAAACGCGCACACCGCTTCGGTGGAAGGCCAAGTGACGTTTGATGAGGTGACGTTCGGGTATAACGCGTATGAGCCGGTGCTGCGGGACATTTGCCTGGATGTCAAGCCCGGCGAGATGATTGGGCTGGTCGGCCCCTCGGGCGCGGGCAAATCATCGCTCGTCAATCTGGTGCTGCGCTTCTATGACGTGCAGCGCGGGAGCGTCAAAATCGACGGCGTGGACATCCGCGACATCGGCAAGGACGCGCTCAGAGCGCAGATCGGCGTTGTGCTGCAGGAAAACTTCCTGTTTGAAGGCTCGGTGTTGGAGAACATCCGCTTCGCAAAACCCGACGCGACCATGGAGGAAGTCATCCTCGCCTCCCAGATCGCAAACGCGCACGAGTTCATCATCAACTTCACCGACGGTTACCACACGCGCGTGGGCGAAAACGGGCAGACGCTCTCGGGCGGTGAGCGTCAGAGGATCGCCATCGCGCGCGCCATCCTGCACAACCCGCGCATCCTGATTCTTGACGAAGCGACATCCTCGCTCGACACAGAATCCGAAAAGCTCATTCAGGACGCCATGGAGAAGCTGACCAAAAACCGCACCACGTTCGCCATCGCGCACCGCCTTGCCACACTGCGCAACGCCACCCGCCTGATCGTGCTCGACAAGGGCCGCATCGTGGAAGCGGGCACGCACAACGAGCTGGTCCGCCAAAACGGCCTCTACAACACGCTGGTTCAAGCGCAGCTCCAGGTCACGCGGCTTGAACTGGACGAGGGCAAAACGGCGTAACCTTCAGGTGAAGTCCCGCCGGGAGCCGTACTGACCGTCCCGCAGCGCGTCTTCCCCGACCCGCGCCGCCGCCGTTGACAAACAATGCGGTGTCAAGTAAAATGGTTTTTACCGCAAACGCCATCGCCGGAACATCGGGCGGTGGCGTGATTTGTTGGAGGGAAGCCCATGCGAACGTATGACCCGAGGCCCATCGAACAGAAATGGCAGCGCGTCTGGGATGAAGAGGGCGCTTACGCCGCGTCGCAGGACACGCGCAAAAAGAAATATTACGCGCTGATCGAGTTCCCGTACCCATCGGGAGAAGGTCTGCACGTCGGGCATCCGCGCCCGTATGTCGCGATGGACATCATCGCCAGAAAGCGGCGCATGGAAGGTTACAACGTGTTGTTCCCCATGGGCTTTGACGCGTTCGGCCTGCCCGCAGAAAACTACGCGATGAAGCACCATGTCCACCCGCGCGTGATCACCAAGGAGCGCATCGCGTCGTTCACAAAACAGCTCAAAATGCTCGGGTTTTCCTTCGATTGGTCGCGTCAGGTGGACACGACCGACCCGAAATACTACAAATGGACACAGTGGATCTTCCTGAAAATGTTCGACGCGGGCCTTGCGTACAAGGCTGAGGTCCCAATCAATTACTGCACGAGCTGTAAAGTCGGCCTCGCCAACGAAGAAGTCGTGGGCGGACAGTGCGAGCGCTGCGGCGGGGACGTTGTGCGCAAAATCAAGTCCCAGTGGATGCTCAGGATCACCGCTTACGCGGACAAGCTGCTGGGCGGTTTGGACGATGTGGACTACATCGAGCGCGCGCGCACGCAACAGCGCAACTGGATCGGGCGGAGCGAAGGCGCGCAGGTCAGGTTCGCGATTGAAGGCTCAGATGAGTCGCTCGAGGTGTATACCACCCGTCCGGACACGCTGTTCGGCGCGACGTACATGGTCGTCTCCCCTGAGCACGCCATGATCGAGAAATACAAGGCACGCATCGCCAATTTTGCCGAGGTGGCCGCCTATCGTGAGGAAGCGTCCCACAAATCCGACTTTGAGCGCACCGAGCTGGCTAAGGACAAAACGGGCGTGGAGCTCAAAGGCTTAAGAGCTATCAATCCGGTCACGGGCAAGACCATCCCGGTGTGGACATCGGATTACGTGCTTACGGGCTACGGTACGGGCGCGATCATGGCGGTTCCGGGACACGACACGCGCGACTGGGAGTTCGCGAAAAAGTTCGGCATCCCGATTGTCGAGGTTGTCGCGGGTGGGGACATCGAAAAAGAAGCGTTTGTCGACATAGAGCAGGGGACGATGATCAACTCGGGCTTCCTCAACGGCATGTCCGTCGCGGACGCCAAGAAGGCGATCACCGCGTACCTCGAGGAGAAGGGCATCGGCACCCCCAAGGTCAACTACAAGCTGCGCGATTGGATTTTCTCCCGCCAACGCTACTGGGGCGAGCCGATCCCGATTGTTCACTGTCAAACATGCGGGCAGGTGCGCCTGCCCGATTCCGCGCTCCCGCTGGAGCTGCCGGAGCGTGAAAAATGGGAGCCGAGTGACGACGGCGAATCGCCGCTGGCCAACCTGTTAAGCTGGGTTAACACGACCTGCCCCAAATGCGGCGGCCCCGCCAAGCGCGAAACCGACACCATGCCGCAGTGGGCGGGTTCGTCGTGGTACTTCCTGCGCTACACCGACCCGCACAACGATCAGGCGCTCGCGTCCAAAGAGGCTCTTGACTACTGGATGGCGGTCGACTGGTACAACGGCGGCATGGAGCACACGACGCTCCACCTGCTGTACTCGCGCTTCTGGCACCAGTTCCTATACGACCAGGGCGTGGTGAACACGCCCGAGCCTTACAAAAAACGCACGAGCCACGGGTTCATCCTGGGCGAGAACAACGAGAAAATGTCCAAATCGCGCGGCAACGTCATCAATCCCGACGATGTTTGCGAAGAGATCGGCGTGGACGCGTTCCGGCTTTACGAGATGTTCATTGGCGCGTTCGACCAGCCCATACCGTGGTCGACCAACGGCGCGCGGGGCTGCAAGCGCTTCCTCGACCGCGTGTACCGCCTGATGGACATGCGCGTAGAGGGCGGCGTGCGCGATGCGCTCAAAGTGCCGATCAATTCCACCATCAAGAGCGTGTCGGACGACATCGAGAAAATGAAGTTCAACACCGCCGTCGCCAAGATGATGGCGCTCGTTAACGATATCTACGAGACTGGGAGCGTCACCACGGCGGAACTCAAAGCGCTGCTCTTGCTCCTGTGCCCGTACGTTCCGCACGTTGTGGAAGAGATGTGGCTGGAGATGCGATTGGGTGGGCGCGCGATCGAGCAGCCTTGGCCGGAGTACGACCCGAACGCGCTCTCACACGCCTCGGTCGAGATCGTGGTTCAGCTGAGCGGCAAGATCAAGGCGCGTCTTGGCATTGACGCGGCCATGACGCAGGACCGCGTGGAGTCTGAGCTTTTGACATTGCCCGAAGTGGCCGCGCTTCTCGAAGGCAAGCCGCTCAAAAAGTGGGTTTTTGTGCCTGGACGGCTGCTCAACCTGATCGTGTAAGGTATGGCATGACAAAAACGGGCGGCGCGAATGCGCCGACCCGTTTCAGCGTGAAGGCAACCGCGCTTGCATAGGCCCAGGTATGCCACCCGTATATCGCAAAAACGGAAGGCCCTTTTCCGCGGCAACCCGCCGCCGTCTCGTGGGAACGCGCCCTTTGGAGCGGCTAAGGCAGCTTTTTTCCGCACTGCTTGCAAAACTCAAAATCGGGGTTTGCCTCCGCGCCGCAGTAGGGGCAAAACCTGCTTTTTTCGGCGACACCGTTTTTGCGGTTCACGGGGGTTTCGTGATGCGGCCGAGCGGATGAGGGATCGAAGGGGTCGGGCTCATCGTGGCTGTTTGTGATCTCAAAGACCGAGTAACGGTTGCGCGACGTGGCGTTTTTGAAGTTGTAAACCGCGGTGGCAATGCCCATGCCAATAAAAACGATCCCAAACAGCGGAAAAAAGAAGGGCGCGCCCATGGAAGCCGCCGCGAACGTCCAGATGATGCCGAACAGCGTTATTCCTACGGCGGCGATGCCGCTCATAAAGGAGGGTCCGCGTCCTGGTTTTATGCTCTTCATGATGGCCTCCCAAGTATGTCACTCTGTTTTTATGATAGCGCGGGCGGCTCAGAAAAGCAACCATGGGATGCCATGCTGCATCGCATCGATCCGGAGAAGATCCCACGCAGCGTTCTCTTGCGAGGACTGTGGAAACGGGCATTGTCTACGGTCTGAGCGGGCCGGCGCGATTGCACCGGCCCGCTTTTTTCATTTAGCCCAGGATTTTTTTGAGGTCCTCTTCCGGGGTGGAGATGGGCGTGAGCGCGAACTGCTTGACCAGTACGTCGAGCACGGCGGGGGAGATGAACGCGGGCAGCGACGGGCCGATATAGATGTTCTTGATGCCCAGGGACAGCAGCGTCAGGAGGATGCACACGGCCTTTTGCTCGTACCACGAGAGCACCAGCGTGAGCGGCAGGTCATTGACGCCGCACCCGAACGCCTCCGCGAGAGCGACCGCCACGCGAATGGCGCCGTAGGCATCGTTGCACTGGCCCATGTCCATCAGGCGGGGAAGGCCCCCGATTTCCCCGATGTCCAGGTCGTTGAAACGGAACTTGCCGCACGCCAGCGTGAGCACGACCGTGTCCTTGGGGGTCTGCTTGACAAAATCGGTGTAGTAGTTGCGTCCCGGTCGCGCGCCGTCGCAGCCGCCCACGAGAAAGAAGTGTTTGATCGCCCCGGCTTTGACCGCGCCCACGACCTTGTCGGCCACGGAGAGAATCGTGCCGTGCCCAAAGCCGGTCGTGAGGACGTGGCCGCCGTTGATGCCTGACATCTCATGCTTCTCAGGGTAACCACCCAACGATGTGGCGAGCGCGATCACTTCCGAGAAATCCTTGTTGCCCTGCTCGTCGTGCGGGATGTGGCGCAGACCGGGATAGCCCACAACCGATGTGGTGAACACGCGGTCGCCGTAGCTCGGGCGCGGGATCATCAGGCAGTTGGTTGTGAAGAGCGCGGGTGCGGGCAGGTCGGCGAACTCCTTTTGCTGGTTTTGCCACGCGGTGCCGAAGTTGCCCTTGAGCTGGGGGTGTCTGCGCAGTTCGGGGTAGGCGTGCGCGGGGAGCATCTCGCCGTGGGTGTAGATGTTGACGCCCTTGCCATCGGTCTGCTCGAGCAGCATCTTCAGGTCGCGCAGGTCGTGACCGGACACCACGATGAACGGCCCTTTTTCAATATCGGTGGGGACTTTGGCGGGCGCGGGTGTGCCGTAAGCGCCCGTATTGGCCTCGTCGAGGAGCGCCATGCAAGAAAGGTTGATTTTGCCAAAATCCATCAGGAGGTCAAGCCATTCGGGGACGGGCTTTTCCTCCGGGATGGCGGCCAGTCCCTTGTAGAACCAGTCGTTGACCTCGCGGCTCGTCTTGCCCAAGGCGCGCGCGTGGTGGGCGTACGCCGCCATGCCGCGCATGCCGAACAGCAGAAGCGATTTGAGCGAGCGCGTGTCCTCGTGTTCGCTCCACAGCGCGCTCATCTCGTAATCGGGGCGGCCGGAAGCCGCGCGGGCGCGGGCGGTCAGTTCCTCAATTGCGGCGGCGTCAAAGCTGACGTTGGTCACGGTGGTGAACAGTCCGTCGATGATCAGTTTGTCATTGGCAGGGGTAGGCGCGCAGGTGCGCGCAAGGGTGATGAGCGCTCCGGTCAGACGGTCCTGCGTGTGGGCGTTGAGCTCATCTTTGCCGCAAACGCCACGGTTGCTGCAGCCTCGGCCTGCAGCGGTCTGCTCGCATTGAAAACAAAACATGCTCATGAGATGGCCTCCTTCAAAAATTGTCGGTTATGTTTCAGATACAATCCGGCCCTCGGTGGAGATGATGGTTACCCTGTATGGCAGCACCTTGCCGGAGCGCTTGAGCGCCTCCGTGACCGCGTGCACGATGCCTCCGCAGCACGGCACCTCCATGCGAACGACCGTCACGCTTTGAATGTCGTTGTTTCTCAGGATGGCCGCCAGCTTGTCCGCATATTCCACCTCGTCGAGCTTTGGACAGCCGATGAGCGTGACGCGGCCCTTCATGAACTTGTCGTGCATGCCTGCGAACGCGTACGCCGTGCAGTCCGCGGCGATCAGGAGGTTTGCTCCTTCGAAGTAAGGCGCGTTGACGGGGACGAGTTTAATTTGCACCGGCCATTGCCTAAGCTCGGAGCGGCTTTCCGCGGCGGGAATTTCCGCGCGTACTGTTTCGCGTTTAATCGCCTTGGCCATGGTGCCTGGGCATCCGCACGCCAGGGAAGGTTTTTTTTCGGCCGACTTCGCTTGCGCCGCTTGCACGGCGCTTTCGTCGAACGCGGCGGCCTCGCGCTCCTCAAAGGAGATCGCGGCGGTTGGGCATACAGGCAGGCAGTTTCCCAGGCCGTCGCAGTAGTCGTCGCGCAAAAGCCTGGCCTTGCCATCGACCATGCCGATGGCCCCTTCGTGGCAGGCCGCCGCGCACGCGCCGCAGCCGTTGCACTTGTCTTCGTCGATACGGATGATTTTTCTCAACATTTCAAGCACCTCGCTTGTGATTTTTCCGTGTGTCCTTGACTTGACGCGTTCAGTGTACTACCATAAAGCAAATACGTCTGTTGCGTACGCAACGAAACGAGAGCATGGAACAAGTTTTTTCGCTTCTTCAGGACAACGCGCTTTTTCAAGGCCTGGCCGCTTCGGATATTGGCGAGGTCTGGCCATGCCTTTCGCCCGATGTGCGCTCATATGATAAAGGCGAGCTCATCCTGTGCGCGGACGAGCTCATTCCCGGCGTGGGTGTAATGCTTGAAGGCGTTGCGTCCGTCGCGCGCGAGGAGGAAGACGGCCATCGCGTGGTGCTGGCCGTGCTGGGCGCGGGCGATCTGTTCGCGGAGGCGTTTGTGTGCGCTGGCCTTGAGCGTTCACCCGTCACGGTGATGGCCGAAGGCGCGGCGCGCGTGGCGTTTCTTTCGCTTGAGCACGTGCTGGGCCGCTGCGCGCGCAACTGCGCGCACCACAGCCGGATCACGGCCAACCTGCTTCGCGTTCTCGCGCGCAAAAGCCTGAGTCTGCGCGCGCAAATCGACCTTTTGTCTATGCGCACGCTGCGCGACAAGCTCACGGCATATCTCGCGTCGCAGGCCGCTAAAAGCGGTTCCAGGCGGTTTGACGTCCCGCTCGACCGCAGCGGTCTGGCAGAGTACCTGGGTGTTGATCGAAGCGCGCTCTCCCGCGAGTTGTCCAACATGAAGCGCGACGGGCTCATCGACTACCACAAAAACGCTTTTCATTTGCTCAGCAGCCGAAAATCCGTTGACTAAAGGAAGATACAATGCCAAAGCACGCGGACGTCCCGCCCCAGCAGGGCCTCATTATCCAGCAATCCATGGGCGAGGTGCTCGTCGCGTCCATGATGCCTTACGCTGAGTATGTCATCCTCGAGCGCGCGCTTCCGCGCGTGGAGGACGGCCTTAAGCCCGTGCAACGACGCATTTTGTACACGATGAGCGAGCTTTCGCTTGAGCCCGACAAGCCGCACCGCAAGTGCGCGCGCATCGTGGGCGACTGTTTGGGTAAGTACCATCCGCACGGCGATACCTCGGTGTATGACGCGCTTGTGCGCATGGCGCAGCTCTTTTCCCTGCGCGCCCCGCTGGTGGACGGCCACGGCAACTTCGGTTCCGTGGACGGCGACTCCGCGGCCGCCATGCGGTACACCGAGGCGCGCATGACGCCTCTGGCGACGCTCATGCTCTGCGACATCGAGAAGGACACCACGCCTTTCCGCAACAATTTTGACGACACATTGAAAGAGCCGGACATGCTGCCGGCGCGGTTCCCCGCGCTGCTCGTCAACGGCGCGTCGGGCATCGCGGTAGGTATCGCTACCAATATCCCCCCGCACAATTTGGGCGAGACCGTGGACGCGGTCGTGGCCATGCTGGACAAACCCGACATCGACACACGCGGGCTGATGAAACACATCAAAGGCCCCGATTTTCCGACGGGCGGCATTTTATTCGACACCGCCGAGCTGCTCGCTGCGTATGAGACGGGGCGAGGCAAGCTCACCGTGCGCGCCAAAGTCGATATCGAGCACGAAAAAAGCGGCAAAAAGCTGCTGGTCATCTCCGAACTGCCCTATCAGGTGGGCAAGGCGTCATTGCTGGAGAAAATTCTAAAGCTCTCCGAAGAAAAAAAAGGTCCGCTGGCGTTCATTTCCGATATACGCGACGAGTCCGACCGCACCGGCATGCGCGCGGTGATCGAGCTCAAGCGTGACGCGGATGAGCAAAAAGTGTTGGCGTGGCTCTACAAATACAGCGACCTCCAGACCACGTTCGGGGTCAATATGGTTGCGATTGCTGACGGAAAACCCGCGCAGCTGGGGCTTCTGAGCATGATCGCGCACTACATCCGGCACCAGAAGAACGTCGTCTCCCGCCGCACTGCGTTTGATTTGGAAGCAGCGAAAAAACGCGCGCACATCCTCGAAGGGCTGATCATCGCGGTCGACCACATTGACGCGATCATCAGGCTCATCCGCTCCAGCAAGACGCCCAAGGAGGCGCGTGAGAAGCTGATGGCCACGTACGCGCTGTCCGAGATACAGGCGCAGGCCATCCTCGACATGCGGCTCCAACGCCTGACCGGGCTAGAAATTCTGGAACTCAAGCGCGAGTATGAAGAAATGCGCAAGCTCATCGAGTCGCTCGAAGCCATTTTGGCGGATGATAAAAAGTTGGTCGCGGTCGTTCGGCGTGAGCTGCTCGAGGTCAAAAAACTTCATGCCGACGCGCGCCGAACCCTGATCGTGGGCGAAGCGCCGGCTTTGGAGGTCAGCGTCGAAGACGCGCTGCCGCCGCCCGAAGAGGCCGTGCTCATCCTGACGCGCGGCGGGTTCCTGCGCCGCTTCTCCGTCAAGGCGTACGCAAAGGCCGAGAGCGAAGCCGGGAGCGTTGAAGAGCTCCCGCGGTTTGCCCATCGGACCGACACCGCGCAGAAATTTTTGCTCATCACCGACGCGGGCATCGCCTACACGTTCTGCGCGGGCGATGTTCCGGAGACAAAGCCCAAGGCGCGCGGGCTCGCGCTGGGCGGACTGCTGGCGGGCTTTGAGAACACAGAAAAAACCGTGGCGCTCATCCCCATGCCTGAGCGCGAGAGCGATACGACCTCCCTCGTGTTCTTCACAACGCTCGGCCAAGCCAAGCGCACGGCTCTCTCCGAGTACCGGATCCGCACGAAGCGCTTTCCCGCGCTCGGTCTTAAAAACGGAGACACGCTGCTCACCGCGGTCCTTCTCGACACCGCCGCGTGCGCGGGCGAAAACCGCGTCCTGATCGCCACGCGCGCGGGCATGTCCATCGCCTTTGACGCGCTCTCCCTCCCGCACCAGGGCCGCGCGGCCACGGGCGTGCGCGCCGTGATGCTCGACATGCGTGACCGCGTCATCTCCGCGTCCATCGCCGGCGAGGAGGGAGAGTGGGTCGTCGCGACCGACCGGGGGTATCTTAAACGTGTACTACTCTGCGACATCGACGTGCAGGACCGCGGCGGAAAAGGCCGCAAGCTCTGGACGTTCGGGCGCAACCACGCCGACGGCGAGGCTCTCGTCGCGGCCTTCCCCGTGAAACTGCCTGTCAAGGTGGACGTCACGCTCAAGGACGGCGCTGTGCAGTCCATCGGTTCCGAGGAGATCGCGCTCGCCGGGCGCGCGGATCGCGGGCTCCCCTACGTGATGGCGCTCATGGGGAACATCGTCGTGAGCGTGGATCCCGCGCGGGAGGCGTAGGCAAGGGATCTCGGCCGCGCGGGATGGGCGAAAACGCGGACGCCCATGAAGCTGTGTCCCCCCTGTCCGCAGCGCTTGACGCTGTCTTATCACGTTCTTTGAAAGGAGAGTATGATTCCCGAGGCGCGCGCCTCGGATTGATCATACAAGGAAACATGAAGAAATTTGCCACGGCTGTACTTGCGCTCGCCCTGCTCCTGCTGACCGGATGCTCGTCGGGCGAGCGGACGCCCGCGCCCACGATCACCCCCATGACAGCCAAGCCGTTCACCGACCGCGCAGCGGTCAGCGCGCTGTATGACCAGGTGCGGATCGACGACCGCTTAGAGGACCTCGAAGCCAAGTTTGGCAAGGGCGTCGAGCACGACGCGGGCGACGGCAACGTTTATGTCGAGTTCATCAAGGATGGCGCGGGGGTCGCGGTAGCGCTTCGAATGGACGACACCGTCATGGGAAAAGTGGTTTATCATGAGGACATCCGTCAGTTCGCGACCCTGACACCCAAGGCGGATGTGACCATCGGCGCGCTGATAGAGAAGGGCACGGAGCTTAAGTACGTCGAGGCGGTCGTGGGAGACAAGGGCGTTGAGATCGCGACGACCGCGAGCGAGGACGTCGCGGGCAAGGTGACGGTCACGCGGCTGATTGTTTGGGCGGACGAGAGCGCGGCCCAGCTGCGCGTCACGATCGACGCGGAGGACAAAGTGGTGGATGTGCAGACGGTCATCATCACACCGCCCATGGAGGACGCGGCGTGAAGGACTTCGAAGAGCGCGTCATCATTTCCAAAGAAGCGCGCGGGGACATGATCGGCGCGCTGCAGGAGTTCTTCAGGAAAGAGCGCGAGGAGGAGCTGGGTCACCTCGCGGCGGAGTTTTTGCTGCGCTGCGTTCTAAGGGAAATCGGCCCTGCCGTTTACAACCAGGGTGTACGCGACGCCGCGCGGTACATGCTCGCGCGCGTGGAGGACCTGGCGGAAATTGAGCTCTACTAGGGCCGCGCCGATGGATGAAGCCATGGCCGTGATCCGTGCTCTCCGCACAGTGCGCGCCCCTGTGGTGCTTGACGAGCGCGCGCTCCACGCGCTCATCGCCGTCGCGCTTGCACATGCGGGCATCGCGTTTTCGCGGGAGGCGCGCTTGGGGCCGCGCTGCCGCGCGGACTTTTTGTGCGCGGGAGGGGTTGTGCTGGAAATCAAGCGTTCAAGACCCGCGCCGGGGCTATTGCGCGGACAGCTCACGCGGTATGCCGCGTGCGAGGGCGTGAGCGCGCTGATTGTCGCGTGCGAAACCGCGGTGAACACGCCCGCGCGCGTCGCGGGTAAGCCGGTGTTCGCGGTGTCCCTGCGCGCGCTTTGGGGCGTCGCGACTTAAGCGATCACGGCGAGCGACCATCCATTTCGGCATGGTGGGTTCCCTTAGCTCGCGCGGTGAGAACTGAGCCGCGAAAAAGTTTTCCGGCGATTCACCTGCGGTGCATAAACTGAAAATAATGGTGTCGCGGTCCCTTTGAGAACCCCCGGGCTTGAAAACGAACAACACGCTTGTCCGCGAGACGAGGCGCGGCACGGCGGTTGCAGGCCCGCGGGCGCTTAAGCGACGCCATTTTTCCCGCCCCCGCGCGTCTGACGTGCCCTAGCAGGAAATGGTATTCAATGTGTCGAAAAATACAGCGCACATATTTCCTTCGCGTTGTCTCATACGCTTGCGCAGATGATCACCATTTTGTGCAACTCAAGGCAGGAGGGGTCCGCATGCCAAAGAAACGCGTTGTTGCCATGCTCCTCGCGGGTGGACAGGGAAGCCGTCTGGGTATCCTGACGCGCAACATGGCCAAACCCGCCGTCCCATTCGGAGGGAAATACCGCATCATTGACTTTCCATTGTCCAATTGCGCCAACTCCGACATCGACACCGTAGGGGTGTTGACGCAATACCAGCCGCTGGAGCTCAACGCATACATCGGCACGGGCGCGCCCTGGGACCTTGACCGCATGAACGGCGGCGTGCACATCCTGCCGCCTTACCAAAAAAACCAGGGCACGGAGTGGTACAAGGGCACGGCTAACGCCATCACGCAGAACCTGACGTTCCTGGAGCAGTACGATCCGGAATATGTGGTTATTTTGTCGGGCGACCACATCTACAAGATGGACTACGACAAAATGATCTCCTTTCACCGCAAGAAAAAAGCCGACTGCACCATCGCGGTTTTAGAAGTGCCGTGGGAGGAAACCTCGCGGTTCGGCATTATGAACACTGACGCGGAGAACCGCATCGTGGAGTTTGAGGAAAAGCCGCAGAACGCCAAGTCCAACAAGGCGTCCATGGGCATATACGTGTTTTCGTGGCATAAGCTGCGCGATGCGCTCCTCAGGGACGAGGAAGACAAGTGCTCTTCCAACGACTTCGGTAAAAACATCATTCCCACCATGCTTGAAGAGGGCAGCCCGATGTACGCGTATCCTTTCGAGGGGTACTGGAAGGATGTCGGGACAATCGAGAGCCTGTGGGAAGCCAACATGGATCTTTTGCAGGAGAAGCCCGCGTTTGACCTGCACGAGCCGTCCTGGCGCATCTACAACCGCAATCCCGTTCAGCCGCCGCATTTTATCGCCGAGGGCGCTCAGGTCGAGAGCTCCATGGTCACCGAGGGCGCGGTCATCGAGGGCACAGTGCGGCACAGCATCATCTTCGCGGGCGTGCGGGTGGAGAAAGGCGCGATCGTGGAAGACAGCGTCATCATGCCGTGGACCGTCATCAAGGCGGGCGCGGTCGTCAAGCGCGCCATCATCGCGGAGCTCGCGACGGTCGGCCGGAACTGCGCGGTGGGAGATGTGTCCGGGGGAATCGCGGTGGTGGGCGACCACGTCAGCCTGCCGGACGGGGAGAAGGTCGCGCCCGGCGAGCAGCTGGACTGCGCAAGCCTCTCGGCCCGCCAGGGACTGTAGTCCGCAACGCACCGATTTGGGAGGGTGAATCGACATGCCGAAAGCGTTTGGTTTGATTTACACCGGTGAGAGCGACATGAGGCTGCGCGATCTGACGCGTTCGCGCGCGGTCGCCGCCGTTCCCGTGGGCGGGCGGTACCGGATCATCGACATTCTTTTGTCCAACCTCGTGCACTCGGGCGCGCGCGGCGTGGGTGTGATCACGCAGCGCAATTACCACAGCCTGATGGATCATCTGGGCTCGGGCAAGGAGTGGGATCTCGGGCGCAAGAGGGACGGGCTGTACATTTTAGCGCCGTTCATCTCGCGGGAGAACAAAGGCAGTTATTCAGGACTGCTGGAGGCCGTGCGTTCCAACATAGGCTTTATCAGGCGCACGCCGCAGGAGTATGCGATCATCACGGGCAGCAACACCGTGTACAACATGAACTACAGCGACGCGCTGGAAAAACACGTCGCCGACGGCGCGGACATCACGGTGCTCTACAGTGTCTCCCCCGAACCCGGCGGTGAGGACGACGAGTTTGTCCATCTGGGGATCGATACATCGGGACGCGTGTACGACGTGGAGATTAACCCGGTCGTGCCGCGCTTTAACAACGTATCCATGGACGCGTACATCATCTCAAAGCAGCTCCTCATCCGCCTGATCGATCTTTGCGTGTCCCGGGGCCAATACGACTGGAACCGCGACGTGCTCCAGCGCATGCGCGACGAGCTGAAGATTGTGGGCTACCGCTACGACGGCTACATCCGGCACATCACCTCGGTCAACGCGTTTTACCGCCTGCACATGGATCTGCTCGACGAGGGCATCCGCACACAGCTTCTCTCGGGGGCAAGCCCCGTGTTCACAAAGATCAAGGACGAACCGCCGGTTCGGTACATGGCGGGCGCGGCGGTCTCAAACGCCCTGATCGCGGACGGCTGCGCGCTTTCGGGCGCGGTGAAGGACTCGGTGCTTTTCCGAAGCGTGACCGTGGGCAAGGGCGCGAGCGTCAGGGGTTCAATCCTGATGCAGGATGTCAAGGTCGAGGAAGGCGTCGTTCTGGAAAACGTCATCATCGATAAAAACGCGGTCATCCGCGCGGGCAAGCGGCTGATCGGCCAGCCCAACTTCCCCGTGGTCATATCCAAGAACGCTGTCGTATAAGCTGGTCGGGTGAGGATGGCTCATCCATTGTTAAGGGGGTCTATGGCGATGAAAATACTGTTTTGCGCGTCCGAGTGCGTTCCGTTTGTCAAAGTTGGGGGGCTGGCCGATGTCGTGGGCGCGCTGCCCGTTCAGCTCGTTAGGGACGGCATTGACGCGCGTGTCATCCTGCCGCTCTACCGGGAGATCGGGAGCCAATACCGCGAACAGATGACGTTCAAGTACAGCCGCCAGATCAACCTCGGCTGGCGCCGCCAGTACGCGGGGCTGTTCGAGCTTGTGCTCGGCGGCGTAACGTACTACTTCATCGACAACGAGTACTACTTCTACCGTGACAGCGTGTACGGCATCGGCGAGGACGAAGGCGAGCGGTTCGCGTTCTTTTCCCGCGCGATTCTTGAGCTTCTGCCCCAGATGGGCTTTGAGCCGGATGTGCTGCATGTCAACGACTGGCAAACCGCGCTCATTCCCGTCCTGCTCGCTTCGCACTACAAAAACCACCCGTTCTACGCCAATGTCAAAACGCTCATCACCATCCACAACCTCCAGTATCAGGGGGTTTTCGGGGTGGAGACGACGGAGGATCTGTTGGGCCTGGGTTGGGAGATGTACGCCAGCGACAAGCTCGAATTCTACGGCGCGTGCAACTACTTAAAAGGCGGCATCGCCTACGCCAACGCGATCACCACCGTGAGCCCGACGTACGCGCGCGAGATACAGACGCCTTATTACGGCGAGCGCCTCGACGGTCTGGTGCGCGCGCGCGGAGACAGCGTTGTGGGGATCCTCAACGGTCTGGATACGGAGGAGTACAACCCCGCGACCGACCCGCTCATCGCGGCCCGCTTCAGCGCTGCGGACATGAGCGGCAAGGCCGAATGCAAGGCCGCGCTGCAAAAAGAGCTGGGTCTTGACGTTAATCCCGCGGCACCGCTCATCGCCATGGTCACGCGGCTCTCTCACCAAAAGGGTCTCGACCTGGTCGACCGCGTGTTGGGCGAGATCCTGGCCGAGGATGTACAGGTCGCGGTGCTGGGCAAGGGTGACGAAAATACGTGGGGCTGTTCAACTGGGCCGCGTGGCGGTACAAGGGGCAGGTCGCTGCGCGTATTGAGATGAACGGCCCGCTCTCCCACCGCATGTACGCGGGCGCGGACATCTTCCTGATGCCCTCGCTGTTTGAGCCGTGCGGGCTCTCCCAGATGATCGCCATGCGTTACGGCACGCTTCCGGTTGTGCGCGAGACAGGCGGCCTCAAGGACACCGTGTTCGCGTACAACGAGCAAAACGGCTCGGGCAATGGGTTTTCCTTTATGAACTACAACGCGCATGACATGCTCTACACGATTCGCCGCGCGGTGGGCATCTACCGAGACGACAAAACCGCGTGGAACAAGATCATGATGTCCGCGATCAAGGGCGAGTATGGCTGGGACCGTTCTGCTAAGAAATACGCCGATCTGTATAACACGCTCACGGTGAGGTAGCGCGGGACGCCTGGGAAGTGTTCCCGGCGAAGATCTCCGCGCCCTGCGCCCCGGTTTTACGGCACGCATTGCCCGCGCTCGCCTTCGGCGCGCGCGGGTTTTTGCGGCGCTGTGTCAGAAGCCAAACGAATGCTGTGCCCCTTGTCGTATTGGAGGTGCCCGATGGATCTGTTCACGAGCGCGGCCCAGTCCTCCGCGCCGCTCGCCGACCGCATGCGCCCGAGGACGCTCAACGAGTTTGTCGGCCAGACGCACCTGATTGGTCCGGGCAAGCTTCTCCGGCGCGCCATCGAGGCGGACAGGCTGCTCTCCTGCATCTTCTGGGGGCCGCCCGGAACGGGGAAGACGACGCTCGCGGCCATCGCTGCCAACGCGACAAACGCGGCGTTCGCCAAGCTCAACGCGGTAACGAGCGGCGTGGCCGATGTGCGGAAGGTGATTGAGGAGGCCGAAAACCGGCTCAAGCTCTATCGCAAGCCGACGTATCTTCTGCTCGACGAGTGCCACCGCTGGAACAAGGCGCAGTCGGATTGCATCTTGCCCGCGATCGAGTCGGGCGTGCTTCGGTTTGTCGGGTCGACGACGGAGAATCCCACCATCGCCATGACGCCCGCCATCGTGAGCCGGTGCCGTCTTTTCGCTTTTGAGCTGCTCGGGAAGGACGATATAATGGTTGCGCTCGAAGCCGCCATCGCGGACAAGGATCGCGGCCTCGGACATCTGACCATTGAGGCTCACCCCGAAGCGCTTGAGCACATCGCCATCGCGGCCAACGGAGACGCGCGGTGCGCGCTCAACGCGCTGGAACTGGCCGCGCTCACCACACCGCCCGACGAGAGAGGCACGATCATCATCACGCCCGAAGTCGCGGCGGACTCCATCCAGTCGCCCGTGCTGCCGATGGATGAGTCGCTTTACTACGACATGCTGTCCGCGTTTTGCAAATCGCTGCGGGGAGGCGATCCCGATGCGGCGCTCTTCTGGTACGCGCGCATGCTTGCGGGGGGCGTGGATCCGCGCATCCCTGTGCGGCGGCTGATGGTGCATGCGTCCGAAGACGTGGGGCTTGCCAATCCCAACGCCATGCTGATTGCGCAGGCCGCGCATACCGCGCTCGTTTCACTGGGCGTGCCCGAGGCCAATATCCCCATCACGCAGGCGATTATCTATGTATGCCTATCGCCCAAGTCGAACTCGGTTGTCGCGGCTATGGGCGCGGCGTTTGAGGCGGCCGGAAGCGTGCCGCACGAGCCCGTCCCCATTCACCTGCGCGATACCGCGTATAAAGGCGCGGCAAAGCTGGGTCACGGCACTGGGTACAAATACCCGCACGACTACCCGGGGCACGTCGTGGAGCAGGAGTATATGCCGCCAGCCGCGCGTGGGATGAAGTTTTACCGGCCGTCCGATCAAGGTCAGGAAAAAAAGAGGACGTAGCCGCGGCGGCATCATGGCCGGTTGCGAATCCCCTTGTTTGTCTAAAAAACGCAAAACAATGAGCGCATCTGTTCTGCGTTTTGCACCGCAGCGGCCAGGAAACACGCTCCGGTCGACCCGGCGCGGGTGTCGCACCAGCCCATTGGGTTTAGCAGATATAAAGCCCGCCGACGGCTTTGTCGGCGGGCTGGTGGGTTTTCTCAATTGAAGCGAACGCCTTTGGACATGCCCGTTTCAGTGCGTGAACAGCCGGTAAATCCCGTACGCCGCGGCCGCTTCGGCCACGATGAGTACAGGTACGCCGATGTTGAACAGCGGCTTGCTTGTTTTATGATGAAAAACGCGCATACCCGTGAGCGCTCCGATGCCGCCGAAACACGCCGCGTACAGCATGAGCGTCCGCTCGCGCACGCGCCGCGCACCGGGCGTCTTTGCGAGTTTTTTATCCACGCCGAACACGATGAACGCCGCGAGGTTGGCCGCGAGCAGCGCGCCCAGTACAACATAAACCGTCGTCATTTCGCCGCCACCAAATCCCAAAGTATTCTGGCAAGGAGCAGGATGAGCGCTACGATCAGCATCCCGCGCACGACGGGCGCGCCCTTCTTGATTGCGGCGCGTGAGCCCAGAAAGTTGCCCGCGATGGAGCACAGCGCTGCAGGTATGCCCAGCAAAAAGAGCACCTGCCCGCTCTGAATGAACGCGAGGAGGGACGCGACGTTGGACGCGAGGTTGATCGGTTTGGCGGATGCCGATGCCTTCACCCACGGCAGTTTGAGCGCGACGTTAAACAGGAGCGCGAGAAACGTCCCCGTGCCCGGGCCGAAAAAGCCGTCGTACGCGCCGATGACGAGGCCGATGGGCAGCGCGATCCAGTCGCGGCCGCGCGCGTTGTTTTCATCTTCCTCGCGGTTGTCACGGTTGCGCAGCACAACGAACGCGACTACGGGAACGACCGCGATCAAGAGCCAGCGCATGATGTCTGCGGGCATGTGCATCAGCAGCTGCGCGCCTAGGTACGCGCCGGGGAGCGCGCCAGCCGCGCCTAGGAGCGCGGGCCGCCACGCGATGCGCTTTGCGCGCGCGTACTGAAACGTGGCGAGCGTCGTGCCGAAGCTCGCGGAAAACTTGTTGGTGCCCGCCGCCAGCTGGGGCGGGAGGCCGGCAGCAAGGTACGCGGGCAGGGAGATCAACCCGCCGCCGCCCGCGACGGAATCAATAAAGCCCGCCAGAAAAGCCAGCGGGCATACGATGAGCAGCATCAGGGGCGTCACGGTCAAGCAATATCACCACATTGAGTATAGCACAAAAAAAACCGTCTGAACAGCCTTGTTCTTTGGGCGCGCGTTGGGTATGCTCATATCACGCTTTGTGCTTTGACACGGCATCAAACCAGTTTCCCGCCGGATGCTTTTTCGCCGGAAATCTACATTTTTGCTGTGCGAAACACTTGCCGGGCCATCTGACGCAAATGGAGGGGCCGATGAACAAAACCGAGTTTCTTAAGGAAAAGCAGCACTTAGATGCCGTCATGCACGCCATCGCGGGCTGGATCGCGTGCGCGCAGTCCGCCGCGGACGCTACGCGCGACGTGGGCATTGAGCTTCAGCAGTGGATGCACGACAGCATTCTGGGACGCGCCAACATCGGCGATTATCTCGCGCAAGGCGAGGTCGCGACCGTGCTCGACGAGCTCAAGCGGCTTGGCGCACGCGTGCGCTTCAACTCGCGCATGGCGGCGAGGCTTGCGCACATCGCCGTGTCCCCGTACTTCGCGCGCATCGACTTTGTGGAAGAAGGATACGCTGACACCGAGGAAATACGCGTCGGGCGCGGTGCCATCGTGGACGCGCGCACGCGCGACCTGCTCGTGTTTGACTGGCGCGCGCCCATCTGCTCGCTTTACTACGACGCGGAACCCGGCCCGGTCTCTTTTCACGCGCCTAAAGGGGAAATCGGCGGCACGCTCAAACGCAAGGTCATCTGCCGCATAGAGAACAGCGAGCTTGTTTTTGCCGAGGACTCCGCGCAGGCCATCACGGACGAGACGCTCATCGAAGCGCTGTCGCAGTCCGCAAGCCCGCATCTCCGCCAGGTGGTCGCCACCATACAGCGCGGACAGTATCAGGCCATCCGAGACGACGCGTGCGACCTGATGCAGGTCACAGGCCCCGCGGGATGCGGGAAAACGACCGTGGCGCTCCACCGCGTCGCTTTCCTGTTATACCACCGCCGCGAGTCGCTCCGCGCGTCCGATGTGCGCATCCTCTCCCCCTCGGACACGTTTTCAGAGGCCATCTCGCGCGTCCTCCCCGACCTTGGCGAAGAGGATGTCCAGACGCAGACGTTCTCCTCCATCGTGCAGGCGCGCCTGGGACTTCCGGTTCAGCCTTCCTTCATCGGCATGGACAACGCCATCCGCTTCGGCGACACGCCCGATGCGAGAAGGGATGCGGCGTTCGCGGAAAAAATCGCAGCCGCTGCCGAGCGAATCCGCGCCGACGGCCCGCGCTTTGAGGACGTCTTCGCGCAGAAAACGATGATCATGAGCGCAAATGAGATGCGCAAACTCTACCGCGAGGAGTACACCGTTCTCCCACCCGTGATGCGCCTCGGGCGAATCCGCCTTGTGGCGTCCAAGCGCCTCGCGCCGCAGCACAGGGCCATGGTGAACACGCTTCAAAAGCAGATGTCAACCAGCATCCACACCGACCTCGTGCCCGCGATGGCCAAGACCGAGGCCTCCGAGCGCCTGGCGGAGGCGTACATGGCGCTCCACCGCTCCACGACGTTTGACCTTCCCGCGGTCTATGACGAAATTTTGCGCGACAACGGTCTCTCGGCCGACACCGCGCGCACGCGCTCCATCGCCGCCGACGATGCCGCCGGAATGCTCTACCTGGCGCTCCTTCTGGGCGACGCGAGCCCTGAGCCGCGCGTGCGGCACGTGGTCGTTGACGAGGCGCAGGATCTCTCCGCGACCCAGCTCGTCGCGCTCAAAACGCTCTACCCCACCGCGACGTTTACGCTTCTGGGCGATCCGCGTCAGACGCTCGCCAACGCCAACCCGCAGGACTTCCAGAGCGTCGCGCTCGCGCTGAAGTCCAAGAAGCCCAAGCACGTCATGCTCACGCACACCTACCGCTCCTCCCGCCCCATCGCCGAGCTGTGCGCGCTGCTCGACCCGACCGGTGTGCGCGCCGATCTCGTGGACCGCGGCGGGGAGCCTCCCGCGCTCCACGACACCGCCTCATTCACCGCGCGGGACGCTGTGGCGCTCGCGCGCTCCCTGCGCAAAGGGCGCATCAAGAGCGTGGCCATCGTCACGCGCACGCTTCAGGACGCGTCCGTCGTCGCGCCGCTCGCGCCCGATGCCATTCGGCTCGACGAGCAGTTCCTGCCTGAGGAGGGCGGTATCATGGTCGTGCCCGTGGCGCTCGCCAAGGGCCTTGAGTTCGACGCCGCCGTCGTTTACTGGCCCGATGGCCGCTGGACGACCCACGAGCGCCGCCTGATGTACACCGCGTGCTCGCGCGCGCTCCACGAGCTGGCGTTCGCCGCCCCGCGCGAGGTGCTGGAGGCGCTTGGGCACGGCGGGTAAGGGCCGGTTTGCTTTCGATTCTATCTCGCCTCCCGTTCACACCGACGCTACCGATACGCCGCTTCCCCCCCTGCAAAAAGGACGCGGCATGAGATGCAAAACGGCTTGGTTCATCTGAGGCCCAACCGTTCGGCGGACTCTAAAGCCCGTCTTGGTCACGCCGTTCCGGTCCGGTGATCCGCAAGACGCCCGGGTTCGCGAATTGCTGCGCGCGCCGGGTTTGGCGAAAAACGCACCCCCCCGCGCACCGGTTCATAGGATCACAGGCCTCGCGCGCCACCGCCGGGGTTTACCTTTACGCGGAACGGCCCGGCTCACATCGAGCCGGGCCGTCTGTTCGTTTATCCCTACTTCACGATTTCGTACGTGATCTCCACGCTCGCGCTGACTTCCATGGTGCCAACGGAGATGGGCGCGGCTTTGGCGTCCATCGCCATGGCGGCCGCGGCGGATGTGCGGTAGTCATACATGGGTTGGACGGACTGTGTTCCGCCCTCGGCGAGGCGGACCACACGGCCCGTCTTGGCGGAAATTTCGGCGGCCAGGAGGTCGGCCTTGGCCTTGGCATCCTTGACGGCGAGCTTGAGCGCTTCGTTGTAAGCCTTGGTGTCGTCGTCGAGCACGAACTGCACGCCGTCCATGGAGTTGGCGCCGGCCGTGATCACCACATCGATCAACTCGCCGAACTTGGCGAGGTCGCGCACGGTGACGCTGACCTGATTGGACGCCTCATAGCCGGTGAGCTCGCGCGTCTTGCCGCTGTAGTCATACGACGCGTAAACGTTGACGCCGGTGGTGCGGACGTCCTCATCCTTGATGCTCTGCGCCTTGAGCGCGGCGAGCACTTTTTCCATAGCGGCGGAGGTCGCGTCCATGGCCTCCTTGGCGTTCTTTTTCTGGCTGACGACGCCAAATGTGATGCGCGCGGTGTCGGGCTTGAGGGAGACCTTGCCCGTGCCCTGCACCGTGATGACGTCGAGCGGGGCGGGAACGCCGCCCGCGGGAGCGGTCACGGCCGCGGCTTGAGCGGGTGTGGCGGGCGACAGCGCGACGGCGGCGAGTCCGCCCAGACCAAGCACGGTCAGCGTGGCGAGCGCGATGGCGATGATGCGTTTCATGGATGTACCTCCGTTAATCCTGCTTGGGCGCAGGTTTGTTATCCTTCTTCTGGCGGCGAAGCGCCAGAAGGATGACGATGACGAGGATCGCCGCGAGCGGGACGAGGATGGGCGAGCGCCCGATGAACCAGACGAGGAAGGATTGCCCGCCGTTGATCATCCCGTTGAGCGTTTCGTAGAACACGTAGCCGATGCGCTGGCCCATCGTCTCCGGCGTTTTGATGATGATGTCCTTGCGCTGCACTTCCGTAAGGGTGATGGTGACGGTGGAGTAGGCGACCTGATTGTCCTGGTAGCGCAGTTGGCCTTCGAGCGATTCGATCTGGTACATCAGGTCCGTGACCTGACCCTGAATCTTGATGATGTCCTCGATTTTATCGCTCTTTTGGATGAGCTCGTTCATCTTGTCCATCTGCGCGCGGTATGCGGTCAGGCGGGCTTTGGAGTCCATGTACTGCATGGTGATGTCACTGGTGTAGCTGGACAGATTGACGTTTTCTCCGATAGCGCGAAGCGCGGCGATCAGCGCGTTGTAGTTCTCCGCGGGTACGCGGGCCGTAATGCCGGCGTAACGTCCGTAGCCGTTGGGCTGATCAAAAGGCATGCCGCTGATGTTGCTCTGCTGCGCGTGCGCTCCGTTCGCGGCCAACGCGTTTTCGAGCCTGGAATGGTCTTCGTCAAAGGCGGTGGTCTGCATGGTGATGGTCGCGTTGTAGATGATCTTTTCTCCCGTCATTTCCACGCCGGGCGGGCTGGTGGGCGATGGGGCGATGGGTGGCACCATCTTGTCGGGCGCGGCGGCGTTATCCCCCTTCACATAGGAAGGCGCGGGCATGGGCTGCGGGGCGGTCATGCTCATCTCACCAACGGCATAGCTCGCGTCTCTTGGGGGCGCGGCGGCGGATGGCGTGTAGGCCGGCGCGGCGGAGCAGGAGCACAGGAGAAGCGCGAGCGCAAGGATCGCGACAATCGCGGCGGTCTTTTTCACGGCCTTACCCCTTTCGTTTTCGCGAATGTCCGCGAATGAGAATGAGCGCGATGATGATTATGACGATCAGCGGGAGGAGAACGGGAGCGAAGCCCACGATCCCGACCACGAGGTTTTCAAAACCGCGCGCGATGCGGTTGAGCGTCTGGTAGAGCGATTCGCGGCTGCGGTCGCCCAGCGTCTCGGGCTTTTGAATGAAGACGTCTTTTTTCTGAACTTCCTGGATGCTCACCGTCACGGTCGAGTACGCGACCTGATTGTCCTGGTACCTGAGCTGGCCCTCGATGGATTCGATCTTGTAGAGCAGCTCGGTCACCTGCGTCTGGATCATCAGGATGTCTTCGATCTTGTCGCTCTTTTGGATGAGCTCGTTCATTTTGTCCATCTGCGTGCGGTAGGCCGAAAGGCGCGCCTGATTGTCCATGTAGGACATCGTGATGTCGCTGGTGGAGCTTGAAAAGCTCCCGTTCTGGCCCACGCCCCGCACGTTTTGCGTGAGCGCGCCGTAGTTTTCCGCGGGAACACGTATGGTCATGTTCGCGTACCGGCCGTAGCCGCCGGGCTGCGTAAACGGCACCCCGCCGACATTCGACTGCTCAATATGCGCGCCCATGGTTTGCGCCTGGGCCTCAACCATGGCGAGGTCCGCGTCGAAATTTGTGCTCTCCATGGAGATGTGCGCGGTATAAATGATCTTTTGCTCCGTGACCGCGGGCGCGGAGGTGTCCTGCGCGGCTCCGGCGGTCAGCTGGTTGCGCGCGCCGTCGGCTGCGCTCATCGAGACCATGGGCGGCGCGGCGGCGGCCGGCGCGGGCGCGGCAGACGGGGCTTGCGCGGCGGGGGCGGTGCCGTAGCCCCTCATGCCGCCTTCATCCTTGGCCGTCAGCATGCTCGGCTTCGCTGATTCGGCATAGTTTGCGTACTGTGCCTCATTTTCCGTCGCGATCCCGATCCCCCCGCTCAAGAGCGACGCTCCCGCGATGAGCGCGAACGCGGCGGCGGCGGCGACCCCGATCCACGCGGGCTTGACCTTGCCGCGCTTTTTCGCTTCGCGACGGACGGCCTCCATCATCTTCTCGTGCAGCCCGTCCGGAAGCTCGGGCACGGGCAGGTCTTTCGTCATGTCCCGCACCTCCTCAAGCGCCTTGAGCGTTCGGGCGCATGTATCGCAAGTATCAATATGGACACGGATCTGCGCGCGCTCCTGTTCGTCTGTTTGTTCGTCGATGTAAGCGCTGAGCAGTTCCAAACATACTTCACATGTCATGTGACTTCACTCCTTTTCACGGCAATTCGCCTTTTGCATACCGTGTGCCGCTTAGACGCCGCGAGCACTGAAAAGTTCCGCGTTCTCGGTTTGGCCGGACAGAAACTTTGACATCGACATTCTTGCGCGGCTGATGCGGCTCTTCACGGTGTTGAGATTGAGCTCAAGTATGCTGGCGATCTCGTCGTAGGAGTGCCCGCGCACATCGCGCAGGACGAGCGCGACCCGTTGATCCTCAGGCAGGCTCAGGATGGCCCGGCGTATCCCCTCGGCTTGCTCGCGCTGAAGCACGGTCGCCTCCGGGCCGTCGCACGATTCCTCCACCATAACGCCCATCTCGGAGAGTTTTTCCACGGAGGCCGCGCTGCGCGAATTGCGTTTGCGAAGCTCGTCCAGGCAGGCGTTCGTGGCCACGCGGTAAACCCACGTGGAAAACTGCGACTCTCCCTTAAACGATGAAATGTGTCTGTAAATCCTTAGAAACGCTTCCTGGCAAGCGTCCTGCGCGTCGTCCGGATTGCCCGTCATGCGCAGACAAATCTGGTAGATGTGCTTCTCGTGCGGCGCGATCAGCGCTTCAAACGCGGCGGGGTCGCCTTTTTGCGCGCGTTTCAGCGCGAGATTGTCGTCCATCACAATGACCCTCCTTTGCACATGGCGTTGGCGGCTGGGGGTGCACGCGCAGGCCCATCGCCCCCCGCGAACGCGGCGGATCAAAAGACCTGCCTTTAGCGTTTCGTCAGGTTTGACGCATAAAGTTTTCTTTAAGTTGCACGCGCGAAATCGGCAAATGCCTTGACGCGCGCGGCGAGATCGGGCATGGCCGTGGTGTTCTTATCGCAGAACAGCCCGTCGCCCGCGTCGGCGGTCGCGCGCCTCTCGTGAGCGATGAGCGCCCACGCGGCGTCCTTTAAGTGCGCGAAGAGCGGATCTTCCATCGCGGTGCAGATAAACGATTGTCTGGGCTGGTTGATGTCCTCCCCCGATATCTCGAAAAACCCGTGCGCGCGGCACAACGCCTGGACGCGCTCGAGCTGCGCGCGTGTGTTGCGCGAGGGCATGTACGTCACGGAGCGGTATCCGAGGCGCGCGATGTACGCGAAAAGCTCATCCAAGTAATCATCCTCGAACTTCTGCGCGCGCTTGTCTCCCGTCACGGAGTCACCCACGTCCCCAAGGTATGCATACGCCGAAATCGCGCCCACTTCCTCGGACAGCCGGAGCGCCTCTTCCACAAGCGGGCACTCGTCCGTGGCCTCGATGTAGAACGCGGGCACGAGGTCGGACTTGATCAGTCCCAGAAGGTCATACATGGCGAACGCGTTGCTCGAATCGGACAGGAGCGCGGCGAGCTTTGCGGACGGTTTCATCCCGAGCTTTTCGACAAGATAGCCGGGGAGCGCGGGTCCCGCGGACTGCGCGCTCAGGATGGCGTTCGCGAGCGCGCAGGAAATGTGCCGCTCGGTGACGCTCCCGCCCTCGTGTTTCTGCGAGAGGGGGACGATGTCGCGGTCGTAATCAAGTGTGAAACCCGCTTTCGCGATCAAGCCGTTGAGTTTTTGCGTCATGCGGCGGTTTCTGTCCTCGCGGTGAGCGCGATAGGGCGCGAGCGCGGACTGCACACGGTCGATCTTGGTGTGGGGAATCCCGTGGAGCGCCATGTAGACGCAGCCCGACTGATCGGGGTTGTTGATGCGCTTCTCTCCAAAGGGCGTGTGCCTGAACGAGACGCGCATTTCCACGCCCACCGTGGCCGCGATGCCCACGATCCCGCACGCCGACAAAAATTCGCGCGCGCCCGCGACGGAATCGTGATCCATGATGCCCGCCGTGCACAGCCCCGCGCTCTTGGCCATGAACGCTGCGGCGGAGGGCGAGTACGGCGAGAACGAGTACGCGGTGTGGATGTGGTTGTTGGTCAGCTCGGAGGGGGCGGGGAACGCGGCGGTCACCGCTTCCCTTTTGAGCGCCTCGAGGCGGGAGACGGCCGTTGGGCCGTTCATGCCGCTGTGGATGTGGTCAAAACCGGGTTGTGTCATGATCATTTACCTCGCATACAGCCTTAAATTTTCAAGGCCGATCTCGCACGCGGTTTCGCACGGTTCCGCGCCCTCAAACTCCACGGTGACGTAGCCGTCATAGCCCGCCCTGCGCAAAAGCCGCATGCACGCGCTCACGGGAACCACGCCGTGGCTGATGATCGTGCCCTTGAGGTGGTTGCCCCCGCGCGATTTGAACCAGCCGTCGTTCGGCCCGGGCGCGTCTGAGCGGTTGCTCGCGGAGATGAACCGGAAATCCTTGGCGTGCGCGTGGAACGCGTAGGGCGCGGCGCACTTCACGCCTGACTCGGGCGCTTCGTCCGCGCACAGGAAATTGCCCATATCCACCAGCCAGCCGAAGTTTTTGTGATTGGCGCCCACGATCAGAGACTTAACGCGCGCGCTGTCCTGGCAGAAAAAGCCGTGGTTCTCAACGCAGGTGCGAATGCCCATTTGCTCCGCGATATCGGCCACGGCCACCGTGCCCTCGATGAGGCGCGGAAGCGCGTCCTTGAACAAGGACGGCCCTTCGTGCCCCGCCGGAAAACCCGCGGTTTCGTCGTGGCGCATGAGGGGCGCTCCCAGCGCTTCGGCAATCTTCAGCTCGCCCGTGAGCTTTTGAACGCAGTCCGCAACCGGCTGCGCGAGGAAATCGTTGCCCACCGCGTAGCAGACGACGTCCATCCCAGCTTCGCGCGCCCGTCGGCCCAAGGCTTTCGCGCGTGCCAGCGTTTCGTCTGAAAAAGCTCCGAACGGCACGAACTCAATCCCCTGAAACCCCTGTCTTGCCGCCGTATCCACGACGTCTTCCAGCGTTAGGCGGCCGCTCCGCATCCCCTGCATATAGCTGTATGACGAAACTGAAAACTTCACGCGTACCCCTCCACTTCAACAATTGCGGCGCATGTGATAGAATTGTATCTGAATTATAGCGCATTCGCGCCGCCAAAGGAAGATGAACCACGTCGGATAAACCCCGCCTGATGCTTTTCGCAGGTTTTCTCGGTTCGGGTAAAACCACGCTCATAATGAGGATGTTGCCTGCGCTTGCGGCGGGAGGCGATGTGGTCGTGATTGAAAACGAGCTTGGCGAAGTCTCCATCGACGCGCACGCGCTTGCTGCCGCCACGCCGCGCGTGGTTGAGCTCACGGGCGGGTGCGTGTGCTGCACGCTCGCGGGAGACATACGCTCGGAGCTCGCGCGCGTCGCCGCGCGCTACAAACCTTCGGCGATACTATTAGAAACGTCGGGCGTCGCGCGCGTCAGCGAGGTCAAGTTCGCGCTCGCGCAGCCCGATGTGCTCGCGCGCTGCGACGTCGCGCCCGCCGTCGTTTGCGTGGATGTCGCGCGGGCGGAGCGATACTTGGATCAGCTGGGGGACTTCTACCGCGACCAGATCGCGGGCGCGGATGCGCTCGTGCTCACGCGCGAGGAAGGGCTCTCCCGTGAAAAAAGAGACGCGGCCCTTGGACGCTTGCGCGTGATCAACCCGCGAGCCGCTCTGTTCGGTTCGTCCGGCGCGGAGATGCCCGGCGCGCTCCTTGCTTGGCTTGAAGCGGAGAATGCCGCGTCGCCCGATGTGCGGCGCGGCGCGGGTGTGCGCAAGATCGGCCAGTCGCTCACGGCGCGCACGCGCGAGGTTCATGCGGTTCTCTCGCGAGGTGAAATCGAGGCTGCGCTCGCGTCGCTTGACACAATCGCCGGGCTTTACCGTTTCAAAGGCGTGCTGAACGCGGAGGGCGGCTGTGTCCTCGCGCAGTGGACGCCGGGAGGGTGGTCTCTCTCCTCCGCCGCGCCAAGGCGCGCGGGAGCGGTTGTGGCCATCGGGGACAAGGCCGCGGCGGAGCGCGCGGTCAGCCCCGCGCAATTGGGCTTCTGATTCGACAGGATTTGGCCTCGCGCGCCCGCCCATGTTGTGATATACTATGCGAAAGGCAAAAACCGGAAGTTTCCCGATATTTCACAGATGAGGTGAAACGAACCGGTGCTGCGCTGCGTCATACAAGTACTGACTACCGGAGGTGCGCCGATGAGCATGAGGCCCTTTCTGACTTATGCGGCGGTTGCCGTCATTTTCCTGTGCGCGTTGGCCGGATGTACCGCCCCCGCAGCACCGCTTGAGACGCCTGCGCCCTCCGCGCCGGCCATGGCGATCGTCAACACGCCCATCCCCTCGCCTACGCCAATTCTCACGCCGGTGCCCACGCCCACACCTGCGCCTTCCGTGCGTCCCGGCCCGACGATTGAGCCCGCGAGTTCGCCGGACAAGCTGGTCGCGCTCTCGTTTTCGACCGATCTTGCGGTGTTTTCCGTCGCGGGTGTGAACGGCAGTGAGGAAATATCGGTGTTCTACGATCTGCCGCGCGCGCCCACCATGGACGAGCAGGCGCCGTACGGCAACTATGTCAACCAGCTCGTCGTCCCCGCCGCGCAGGTGTTCCGCGCGCTCGGCTACGAGATCAAGGCCGAGGATGCGAGCGGCATCACGGTCGTGAAGGACGGCGTCACGACCAAATACCTCGTGGGCAAAACCGACATGGAGGTCGACGGCAAGGCGCTGCCCCTGCCCACCGGCGCGAAAGCCCCGCTCTGGCGAAACGGAAGCGTTTGGGTGTACGAGGCGTGCTTTGCGCAGAACATGCTGCGCGTGACGGACAAAACGCTTGTCACGTTCGACCTCGCGGAGAAAAACAACGCCGCCGGCCGCGAGCGGACGCTCCGCCGGGGGCGCGCGATGTGGGAGCAGTTCCCGAAATAACGCAATTTGCCAACAAGGACAATGCGCGGTGTACCCTCGGGCTGAAGGTGAAATCTTGTTTTGAGTCTTCTCGTGCCAAGCGCGGAGATCCGAAAGATCTTGCGGCATCTTGCGATGGAACGCGGCGTGCGATTTGGTTTTTGCTGGATCCGCGAAGCATCAAGGAAGTTTAGTATCGCGCTGAGAGCACGGCGTGCCCGATCCGCAGGCACCGACAAAGCCCATCACGCTGCAGCATGATGGGCCTTCTCACGTCTCCGATACACCCCCGCAAAAAACGCGCAAACATAACTTGGCGTTGACGCGGGCGCCCCCACGCGCCGCTTTGGCAGGATGGCCGCCTTCGGCGATCCGCGTGCCCGCCGGCTATGATGCGGCGGCATTCTCAGCCGAAACATCGCAGCGCAGCAAGACTTCGGCGGTGAACACGCGCTTGTACAAGCGGAACGCCGCCTGTCCGCCCGCGCGCCTCGCGATGTCAACGATTTGCTTTGTGCCGATGCCGTGCACGCCCGACGTCTTGGTTGAGTGGAGATGACCCGTCACGTGAAAACGGCCCGGTCCCGCGCTGTTTGAACAGCTGATCACCCAAAGGCCATCGTTTACGCTTGCTTCCACACGGATGAAACGCGCGCGCTGGTTGGTGCCGCGCGCGGCTTCCAGTGCGTTGTCGAGCAGATTTGAGAACACGACGCACAGGTCGGAGTCGTTCAGCGGCATCGCTCGCGGGAGCTGAACGAGGGATTCAAACGCGATGCCGTGCTTTTCCGCGAGCAGCTTTTTCGCGCCCAGCATCACGTCGAGCACGGGAGACCCTACGTGGACGAACGCTTGCTCCTGCTTGGGCGCGATCTCCTCGATGTACTTCTGTATGCGGGAAATGTCGTTGAGCTTGCAGTACCCGCTGATGACCATGAAGTGGTTGCACAGGTCGTGTTCAAGCCGCTGCGTTTGCTCGTAAAGTCCGCGCAATAGCGTGAGCTGATCATTCAGGTCGACTTCCATGCGGGACTCAAGCGGTTTTGGGGAGCGTTTGGCCGCGACGACGCGAAAGGCAGCGTAAAATGCAGGCAGGCCGAGTGTCATCGCCAAGAGAATCATGGAGAAGTGGATTGCCGCAGCGCCGTCGTGCGTGGCACGAAGGAAGTACCGCATGGATTCGATGCACGCCAGAAACACCACGATCAAGGCGGCGCAAACCCCGTCCATCTCGTCATGGATCACAAATTGCGCTTGCGAGGAGAGCAGGCACCCGCCAAGCAAGAGCAGGGAGAATAAGTGCGTCAACGGGAGCGCGCGGATACCGAAATAGCCGGTCACAACCGCCACGGCGTGGTCGGTCACATTCAACAGAACGTAAACAAACGCGCTCATCACGGTGCTGACCCAGGGCGAGTTGCGGTTGATGGTGAGGCAATAAAACGACCCGATGAAAGCGCACAATAAAGCGCGCACCGGAGGCTGCAGGGTCGTGGCGATAAGGCAGGAGACCAAGAATGCCAATGAAAAAATCGTGTGTTGTAAAATTGAAGGAGGCATTCGGCGTAACTCGTACTGTAGGAAAATAACGACCAGCAGAAGCTTGAGCATCTCGGATGCCAACCATCCCATTGCCATCGCATACCCTCACAGGATACCCCTATGGATAACAGTATACCACGACATATAGTATTGTACAACTTCCTTTGGGCTACTATATACTATATATTCCCGTGCGACAGATCGCCTCATAAAGCAGCGCAATGACCGTGCCGGACAGAACGGAAAACGGCAAAAGTACCAATAGGTAGGATGCGATCCCCGCGCTTCCCACGAAAATTGTCGCCACCAGCACCTGCGCCACGCAGTGAACCGCCGCGCCCGCTATGCTCACGCCTGTTACGGAGAACATCGGGCATTTGCGCATCGCGGCCATGACAAAGAGCGATGAGAAGCCGCCCGCGAAGGAGAACGCCAGCGACGTCACATTGCCGAAAAGCAGGAATGTGAGCAGGCACCGCGCGCAAACAACCATCGCCGCGGAAGACGTGCTGCGGCGCGAGAGCACAAAGAGCGTGACGATGTTGGCCAGCCCAAGCTTGATAAAGGGCAGGGAGAGCGGCAGCGGAATGAGGCGCTCTATCGCGGAGAGCGCAAGCGCGAGGGCTGTCATAACACCCAATTCAGCGACGTTTCTTGTGTTCATTTCAGATAAATGTCCACTTCGTTTGCTTGGCCATCCAGGGTCACCAGTACGCGCGCGGGGACGCACGCCGCGCTCTGCCCTGGCCGGGACAGCCAGCCCGTGCGTACGCAGACCTGATCGGGGCAACCAGACGCCGCGAAGCGCACGCGCGCGCCCTCGACTTCGAGCACAACGCCGTTTGCATACGCAATGTCGCGTCTTTGCGTTCTTTCGTCCAACGGAATGCGCTCCGCGAGTTGGCCATCGACGTAGACCAGCGCAAACTTGGCGGCTGTTCCGGGAAAAAAAATACGCAGAAAAACAAAAAGCCACACAGCGGCGATGGCGCCGATCACGCAAAGATCGCCTTTTTTCAGCCGCACAGCCCCATCTCCCGCATTGACAAATCGCCAAAGCAATTTTAACACAACTTGCATAGTTTGCAAAAACTGAAATCAAAAGTGCAATCGTATTGACATTTGTTTGTCATCACCTTTATAATATCTTGGTATGTATTTGTACGCCGACAGGTGGGACAAGCGCCTGTCGTTTCCGGAAAGAACGGAATGGATGGCCGGAATGGTTTGAGATAAGTCTTCGCGTGATCCGTCTGTCGTTTCGGGTCTCTTTCCGCCCACCGAGCGGTTCTCGGTTTTACATATATTGGAGGTGCGATCCCTAAGTGAACCCTTACTTGCTCATTCCGATCGTGCCGCTGGCGATTGCGGCCGGCGTACTGATCGGTTATCTTTACCGCTCCAGAGTGACGGAACAAAAGCTCGGTCAGACCCAAACCAACATTGACAAAATGCTCCAGGACGCCGATCAAAAGGCAGAAGCCGCGAAGAAAGAAACCATACTCGAAGCCAAAGAAGAGGCGCTTCGCATGCGCGCGGAGATCGATAAAGAGATCCGCGACCGCAGGCAGGAGATCCAGCGCGCGGAGAGGCGCATCGTCCAGCGCGAAGAAACGCTCGACAAAAAGATCGACTCTCTGGAGTCCCGCGAAGAAAATCTTTCAAAGAAACTGGCCGACATCCAGCGCAAAGAGGACGAGGCCGACGAGCTGTGCAGGAAACAGCACGAGGAGCTTGAGCGTATCGGCGCCATGACTAGCGAAGAAGCGCGCCAGATCGTCATTTCGGGCGTTGAGAAGGACGCGCGCCGCGAGGCCGCGATTCTCGCGCGCGATATCGAGCAGCGCGCACGTGACGAAGGCGAAAAACGCGCGCGCTCCATCGTCACGCTCTGCATCCAGCGCTGCGCGGCGGATCACTCCGCCGAGACCACGGTCAGCGTGGTCCCCCTCCCCAACGACGACATGAAGGGCCGTATCATCGGCCGCGAGGGCCGCAACATCCGCGCGCTGGAGACGGCCACGGGCGTCGATCTCATCATCGATGACACCCCCGAAGCGGTCATCCTCTCCGCGTTTGATCCGGTTCGCCGCGAGGTCGCCCGCCTCACGCTGGAAAAGCTGATCACGGACGGACGCATTCACCCCGCGCGCATCGAAGAAATGGTGGACAAGGCGCGCAAAGAGGTCGACAACCAGATCCGCGAGACGGGAGAAGCGGCGGTTTTCGAGACGAATATGCACGGTATCCATCCCGAACTCGTCAAGCTTCTGGGCCGCATGAAGTACCGCACGAGCTACGGCCAAAATGTGCTCAAGCACTCCATTGAAGTTTCGCATCTGGCGGGTCTGCTTGCCACGGAGGTGGGCGCGGACGTGACGCTGTGCAAACGCGCGGGCCTTCTGCATGACATCGGCAAATCGGTCGACCATGAGATCGAGGGCACGCACGTGTCCATCGGCGTGGATCTGGCCAAGAAATACCGCGAATCGCCCGATGTGGTTCACTGCATCGCGGCGCATCACGAGGACATCGAACCGCAAACGCTGGAAGCCATCATCATCCAAGCGGCGGACGCCATCTCGGGCGCGAGGCCGGGAGCGCGCCGCGAAACGCTGGAGAGCTACATCAAGCGCCTTGAGAAGCTCGAGGAGATCGCCAACTCGTTCGACGGCGTGGAGCGGTCCTTCGCCATTCAGGCGGGCCGCGAGGTGCGCATCATCGTCAAACCCGACCGCGTGGACGACGCGCAGATGATCCTGCTGGCCCGCGACATCGTGGGCCGTATTGAGAAGGACATGGAGTACCCGGGGCAGATCAAGGTCAACGTCATCCGCGAGACGCGCGTGACAGACTTCGCGAAATAACCGCAATACGTTCAAGGGATGCTTTCGGGCATCCCTTCTTCATTGGGGGAAGCGTTGTGAGAGATATTGACGCCGTGTTGTTTGACTTGGACGACACGCTCCTTGACCGCGAGGCGACGTTTGCCGCGTACTGCCGCGATCTCATGTCGCGGTGTTTTCCGGCGGGGGTCGATACGGATGAAGCGCTCGCGTTCATGCGCAAAGCCGACAATCACGGCGACGAAATCCGCGCGGTGTTCTGCGAAAAAGTCGCGAAACGCTGGGCTCTCTCCTGCACGGCCCGTGAAATGGAGGCCGAATGGACGGAGCGGTTTTCCTCTTTCGCGGCTCCCGTGCCGGGCTTGTTCGGGGTGCTTGACGCTCTTGCGCCGTTTGCCAAGCTGGGCATCATCACAAACGGCAAAGCCGATATGCAGAACGCCAAGATCGACGCGTTGGGTATTCGCTCGCGTTTTAGTGTGATTCTCATTTCATCGGAAGTCGGCGTGCGGAAGCCAGATCCCTCAATATTTCACATGGCGTGCGGGATGCTGGGGGTATCGCCCGCGCGCGCGGCGTTTGTGGGGGATAACCCCATCGCGGATGTGGCGGGCGCGCTGAGCGCGGGTCTGCGCGCGGTGTGGCTGTCCGCGAAGGGGGAGCCGGCGGAGGGCGCGGCCGTCATCCGCAGCATGGGCGAGCTGCCGTCGCTGCTTGCGCGCTGAAAGACGCCATAGAAGGCGACGCCCACATCGCTTTTGCGAAAAACGAAAACACCAAGAGGGGGAGTGAACCATGGGTTCTGTTCGCACGCTCAAGGGGACAATTGAGCAGGGGGAGTTTGACGAGGTTATCACATGCCCGGGCGAGTATCTGAACGACCACTGCCTGTTTTTTGACGCGGGCGTGTGGCACTTCTTCGGTATCGTAGGGCCCGTGGGTCTGTCGTGCTACAGCGGTGGGAGCGAGGCGGCGTTCGCGCACTTCACGAGCGCTGATCTGCGCGCGTGGGAGCGCCATCCCGACGTGCTCGCGGTGGACGGCACGGGGCCCGACGCGGAGCACGTTTTCGCGCCTCACGTCATCCTGCGCGAGGGCGTGTACCACATGCTCTACACGGGCGTGGACGGCGCGCGCCGCCAGAGAATCTGCCTGGCGACCTCCCGCGATCTTTTCGCGTGGAAACGGCACCCGCACAACCCCGTGATCGTTCCCTCGCTCTACTGGGCGAAGTGGCCGGGCTTCAACTGCCCCGAAGGGCCGCCCTCCGCGTGCCGGGACAGCCACGTGATGAAGCTTGATGACGGGCGCTACATCGCCTACTGGGTGGCCGAGATGAACGCAAAACATGGCGAGCGCGTGACGTGCGTGGCCGCGTCCATCTCCGACAACCTCGTCAGCTGGCAGGAGGTCGGCCCTGTTCTCACGCTCAACGCGTGGGACGCGCCGCCCACCGCCGCCGTGGAATCGCCGTGCGTGGTCTTCAAGGACGGCAAGTACTGGCTGTTCTTCAAGCACGGCTGGAGCACGCACTTTGCCTGCTCCGACACGCCCTACACTTTCATGCATGAGGAAATCCACCGACTGGGTTACGCGCACGCCGCCGAGGTGTTTGCGTGGAAGGGCGAATGGTTCATCACCCATTGCTCGGGCGATCCGCAGGACTACGAGTACAAAAAGACCAACCGCACAAAGGGTCTGTATCTCGGGCGGCTCGACTGGCCGGAAGGCGGAACGCCGAGGTTTGCCGTGAAGTAGAGCGAAGAGCACGGAGGACGTCGGGGCCTCCGCGGCCCCAAGCCCCGCGCTGGGGGCCAGCCCCCAGACCCCATCATCCGGCGCTGCGCGCCGGGGACGGAAATTGAGCATGGATAATGCAAAAGGTGGATTTTGGAAATGCTGAAGAGAATGCCAACCCATTGCGGGGACGATACGTGCGCATCCTGCGTCATCGCGGGGGATTTCATTTTTCTTGCGCACCATGCCGGGGGGTTTGAAAAGCAGGATGTAGCGCATCAAATGAGAGCGGCCTTCAGGCGTATGGAAAAAACGCTCAACCAGGCAGGGGCAGCCCTCAGCGACATGGTGCAAATCAATTTGTACCTTAAAACGCTGGAGGACTTCGACCAGGCGAGAGCGGTTTTCTGCGAATTTTTCGCAGCTGGCGGGTTTCCGGCGAGAATGACCACCACCACAGCGTTCCTCGACGCAGAGTGCCTGTGCATGATCGACGGCGTCGCCTACAAACCCGTGAGCGCCGAGTGAAAAATGCCGAATTCCGCATGCAAACGTATCCATGGGGGTGATGGTGATTTTCAATTCCGAGGAACTCCAAGCGCTTGTGGACAAGTGGAAAAGCGTTCTGCGCCTGAAGGATTGGGATATAAAACTTGAGCTTGTGACCAAAGAATGGCGGAAAACGGGCGATGTGAAAATCGACGAGGACGATAGAAAAGCCATTTTGCTCATCAACAACTGCAACCCAAAGCAAACGAATATCGAGGCAGTCATTATCCATGAACTGCTGCACATCAAGCTGTGGGGCATGGATCAAATGATTGAAAGTTTGCTGCACGTCCTTTATGGCGACGATGAAAGCGACCCGAAGTTCGCCTTCGCTTACGCGCAGTTTATGGGGCTTTTGGAGCAGACAACGGAGGATTTGGCAAAAGGCTACACTGTGCTTGGAGCGACAGACAAAAGCATATCCTTTGGGCGAATTCAAAAACAAGCGGATGCCGAATGGAAATAAGCTCTACAAAGCTCGTGCTGCTTTCTCCCGTCCCCGGCGCGTCAGCGCCGGACGGCGGGATGCTCAAGGGATGAATCCCTTGAGCGGAGGGGTGCGGGGAGGCAGGGCCTCACCGCCGTCCCACCTCCGTCCTCCCCGCCCCCACAACCGCGCCCGGCGCGAGCGCGGGGTTGAGGTAGTCCGCCGGGCGCGAGCTCATGAGGCGTTCAATCGTGAAGCGTCCGTCCGCGTTCACCGATCCCACCAGCGCGCGCGGCCCGAAGGAAACGGCTTGCGCGCGTTTTTCATCGGGCGGATCAAAGAGTGTCTCGGGGGCGACGATCGTGTACATCATCCGCGCGCCTCCTCCTCGATCATGGCGCGCAGCGCGGCGGTCGCCTGCTTAAGCCCGCCCACCTCGTCGATCAGCCCGCAGCGAACCGCTTCCTCACCCACGAGCACCGTGCCGATGTCATTCATCAGGTCGCCCGAACGCTGCATCATCCCGATGAAATCCTCGCGGGCCACGTGGCTGTGGCTGACGACGAAGCGCACCACGCGCTCCTGCATGCGCACCACATAATCCACCGACTGCGGCACGCCGATGATCATGCCTGAAAGGCGCAAAGGGTGGATGGTCATGGTGGCGGTGGGCACGATGAAGCTGCGGCGCGCGCTGACCGCGAGCGGCACGCCGATGGAGTGCCCCCCGCCCAGCACGATGCTTACGGAGGGTTTCCGCATGGACGATATCATCTCAGACAGCGCCAGCCCCGCCTCCACATCGCCCCCCACCGTGTTCATCAAAACGAGAAAGCCCTTGATGAGCGGGCTTTCCTCGATGGCGACCAACATGGGCAGGATGTGCTCGTACTTGGTCGTTTTGTTTTGCGCGGAGAGCACGACGTGTCCCTCGATCTGCCCGATGATGGTCAGAACGTGCAGGTCGGAATCCGGCTGCTCGGGTATCGCCGCGCCGATTTCGCGGATGCTCTCGGGTGAAAGCCCGGATTCGTCTGTCATGCGCGCGCCTCCTTGTGCGGTGATTTTCTCTTGACAGTTTGCCCCGCGCGGCGCGCTTGAAACGCCTGCGCACTTGGCGTATACTGGCAATAACGATGTTTGCTTGAGGAGGGATGGCATGCTGTATCCGAACACAAAGGCCCCGGCGCTCGACCAAGGGCTATTTATGAGCCCCACCAGCGAGTACCGCGGCGCGCCTTTCTGGTCATGGAACTGCAAACTGACCGATGAACGCCTGTGCGAGCAGATCGACATGTTCAAAAAAATGGGCATCGGCGGCTTTCACATGCACAGCCGCACCGGGATGGCGACGCCCTATCTGTCCGACGAGTTCATGGACAGGGTCAAGACGTGCGTAGAAAAAGCGCGCAAGGAGAACATGCTCGCGTGGCTTTACGACGAGGACCGCTGGCCTTCCGGCGCTGCGGGCGGGCTTGTGACCAAGGACGAAAAGTACCGCGCGCGGTATGTCATTTTCACGCCCACGCCTTATGGTCAAGGCGAAAAAGACAAGAGCCTGAGCTCATCCTCGCGCGGAGCACGCATGGAGAACGGCGTGCTGCTCGCGACGTACGCGGTCAACCTCTCACCCTCGGGCGAGCTTTCGTCCTACCGCCGGGCGGACACCGCGGGCGAAGGCGAGTGCCTGTGGTACGCGTACCTTGAGCACGCGGGCGAGCACCCGTGGTACAACAACGAAGCGTACCTCGACACGCTCTCCCCGGAAGCAGTTCAAAAATTCGTGGAAACCACGCACGAGCGCTACAAGCAGGCGGTGGGCAAGGATTTCGGGGGTGTCGTGCCCGCGATTTTCACCGACGAGCCGCAGTTCGCGCGCAAATCCACGCTGGGCTTCGCGCACGCCAAACAAGACGTCTGCCTCCCGTGGACGGGCGATTTCCCCGAAACCTTCAAGCGCGACTACGGGTTTGACCTCCTCGATAAACTCCCGGAGGTCATCTGGGAACTGCCGGAAGGCGAGATCTCCGAGGCGCGCTACGACTACCACGATCACGTCTCCGAGCGGTTCGCGCAAGCGTTCGCCGACACGGTGGGCGGCTGGTGCAAAGAAAACGGCATCGCACTCACGGGACACATGATGGAGGAACCCACGCTCCACTCTCAGACGGCGGCGATCGGTGACTGCATGCGCTCTTACCGCTCCTTCCAGCTGCCGGGCATCGACATCCTGTGCGACCGCCGCGAGTTCACCACCGCCAAACAGGCGCAGTCCGCGGCCAACCAGTACGGCTGGCCGGGCGTTTTGTCCGAGCTTTACGGCGTGACCGGCTGGGACTTTGACTTCCGGGGCCACAAGCTTCAGGGCGACTGGCAGGCCGCGCTGGGCGTGACCGTGCGCGTGCATCACCTGACGTGGCTCTCGATGGCCGGCGAAGCCAAGCGCGACTATCCCGCGTCCATCGGCGACCAGTCGCCGTGGTGGGAAGAATACCCGCTGGTGGAGAACCATTTCGCGCGCCTCAACACCGCGCTGACACGCGGGAAGAACGCTGCGCGCGTCGGCGTGGTTCATCCCGTGGAGAGCTACTGGCTCCATTTCGGACCGTCCGAGCAGACCGAGCTGGTGCGCGGAGAGCTGGACGCGCACTTCCAGAGCGTGACCGACTGGCTGCTGCGCGGCATGATCGACTTTGACTTTATCTGCGAATCCACGCTCCCCGCGCAGTGCCCAAACGGCGGCGCACCGCTGACCGTGGGCCGGATGGCGTACGACGCGATCATCGTTCCTGTGACGCATACGCTGCGTTCCTCCACGGTCGAGCGCCTCGAAAAGTTTCACGCGGCGGGCGGCCAACTCATTTTCTTGGGCGAGCCCGCGCGGTACGTGGATGTGAAAAAGTCCGACCGCGTCAAAAAACTGTGGGAGAAGGCGCGCCACGTCCCCCCCACGCGGCTTGAGCTGCTGGAGTCTCTGAAAGACGCGCGCACTGTGGATGTGCGCGGAGCGAACGGCGCGATGGTGGACAGATACCTGCACCAGATGCGCGTAGACGGCGATAACCGCTGGCTGTACATCTGCCACTCGGACGCGCCCTCCAACGCCGATATCCCCTACGCCGACAGGCTGACCGTGCGCGTGCGCGGCAACTGGAAACCCACGCTCTACGACACCATGACCGGCGCGGTCACCCCCGTGGACACGCTTGGCGTGCGCGACGGCTTTACGGAGATCCCGTGGGCGCTCAACCTGCACGACAGCGTGCTCTTCCTGCTCGAGCCGGCGGACGCTGTCACCGCGGGCGCGTCTATCGCGAAGGAGGACGCCAAGAGCGCGGTCATCCGCTTCCCGGGCACGGTTCCCGTTGCGCTCTCAGAGCCCAATGTCGTCCTGCTTGACACCGCGCAGTACCGCTTTGACGGCGACGGCGAGTGGATGCCCGAGGAGGAAATCCTGCGCATCGACAATGTGTTCCGCGACAAGCTGGGCTACCCCTCCCGCATGGAGGCGGTCGCGCAGCCCTGGGTTGTTCCCGACGAAAAACCCAAGCACACCATGTGGCTCAAGTTCAGCGTCCCAAGCGAAATCGAGGTCGCTTCTCCCAAGCTCGCCGTGGAGAACGCCGCCAATGTGTACGTCATTTTGAATGGTCAGACCATCAAGAACGCCGTGGGCGAAAAGTTTACCGACCGCGACATCCTGACGCTCGCGCTCCCCGCGCTCAAAGCGGGGGAGAATGAGCTGATCGTGGGCGTGCCCATCTCCCGCCGTCTGGGCGGCGAGTGGATGTACCTCCTGGGTGACTTCGGCGTGCGCGTGCAGGGTACGCTCCGCACACTGACCGCGCCCGTGCGCGAGCTGGGCTTTGGAGACTGGGTGCCGCAGGGCCTGCCGCACTACGGCGGCAACGTCACGTACAAACTGTCCGTGGACGCGCCAGGCGGGAAAGCCGTGCTTGCCGTGCCGCAGTACCGCGGCGGCGTGATCGGCGTGACCGTGGATGGCGAAAAACGCGGAATGATCGCCTACGCGCCGTATGAGCTGGCGCTCGACCTTGCCAAAGGGCATCACGAGATCGGCGTGACTTGCTACGGCCACCGTTTCAACTGCTTCGGCGCGGTGCACAACGCCGACGACAAAGTCTCCTGGCACGGCCCCAACGCGTGGCGCTCCAAGGGTGTATCGTGGTGCTACGAGTACCGATTGAAGAAAACAGGCATTCTCATCAGCCCGACGCTCACGCATAAGAACGGGTAACATACCAAACACACCCCTGGCGCTGCGATGGCGCCAGGGGTGTTGCTAAGGGGGGGTGGGCGAATGAAGGCGTTTGGAGCCATCGTTGCGGCGCTCGTGGTTGCCGTGGCCGTCTTCGTCATGCTTGGGAACCGTGTGCCGCACCACACCGATTTCATCAGTCAGGGCGTGCCGGTTCAGGTGGCAGGGGTGCTCTACAACGCGGATAAGCTCGATCAATTTTTTGCGGGCGAGACGGCGGCGAAAGACATCAAGGCCGTATCGTACACGGTGGAAGGCGATCCGGTTTTCATGGACATCACCAGAGCGAACGGCAGGTATCGCCTGCGCGTTGACAGCCGAAAAGACAAATACGGGCATGGTGCCGTGGTTGAGCATGCGTATGAGAAGTTCAAAACGGAGGCTGAAGGCGGGTTTATCCGGTATATCCTGTACAACGGCGACAAACCAGAAAACGCCGACTCCGAGCAGGCGTGGCAAATTTTCGGAGGAACCGCCCGATAATTGGGACGCCCTGCGCCGCGCTTGAGTGGACATCCTCATCAAGAACAAGAACAAAGTGTGTATTCTGCCGCGCCCTTCCGCCAGTGCTTTTCAAGACCATGGCAAGCCGCCGCGTCGCCAAGGCGGATGTCAAGCAGTCCGCTTCGTCCGCCGTCTTCCGTTGCTGGATTTCACACGGGGGTTATGGTATGATTGTGGGGCTGAGGCGAAAGGGGCGGGGGCATGGCCAAAGACCGCGCGGTGTTCAGGTGTACGGCTTGCGAGCGCGAGGTTTCGCGCTGGCTGGGGCAGTGCCCCGGCTGCGGCGCGTGGAACACGCTGGAAGAGGTCGTCGTCCGCGCCGAGACACCCGCTGCGCGCAGAGCCGCCGCATCCCCCGCGATGCTGACAGCGGCGCCCGAGTTGCTGGGAGACGTCCCGCGCGAGGATGACGAGCGCTTTTTCACCGGCATCGGTGAGTTTGACCGCGTGCTGGGGGGCGGGATCGTGCCGGGCTCCCTCATTTTGCTGGGCGGCGATCCGGGCGTGGGCAAGTCCACCCTGCTCCTTCAGGCGGCGCACAAGCTGATGGAGGGCGGTAAAACCGTGCTTTACGTCTCCGGCGAGGAGAGCGCGCGCCAAATCCGCATGCGCGCCGACCGCCTTGATTGCGGCGACTCGCGCATGCTCATCCTGTGCCAGACCGATATCGCCCAGATCGAAGCGTGCCGCGCGCTCTCAAACCCCGATGTCATGGTCATCGACTCGATACAGACCACTTGCCGCCCGGAGCTTACCAGCCTCCCCGGGAGCATCACGCAGGTGCGGGAGTCCGCCGCCGCGATGCAGCGCATCGCCAAGAGCAGCGGGTGCTCGGTGTTCCTCGTCAGCCACGTCACCAAGGAGGGCGCGATCGCGGGGCCCAAGGTCTTAGAGCACATGGTGGACACCGTGCTCTACTTTGAGGGTGACCGGCAACAGGGTTTCCGAATTCTGCGCGCCAACAAAAACCGCTTCGGCTCGGTCAGCGAGATCGGGCTGTTTACCATGACCGGCACGGGTATGGCCGAGGTGGCCAACCCCTCGGAGGCGTTCCTCCAAAGCAGGATGTCCAGCGCGTCGGGCTCGGCCGTGTGCGCAACCCTTGAAGGCACGCGCCCCATGCTCGTCGACGTTCAGGCGCTCATCTCCCCTGTGTCCTACGGCAACCCGCGCAGGGCCGTGTCGGGCGTGGACGCCTCCCGCGTGCAGCTCCTGCTCGCCGTGCTTGAAAAGCGCTGCGGCCTTAAGCTCTCCGCGATGGACGCGTACGTCAACATCGCGGGCGGTTTGGTCATCGATGAACCCGCCGCCGATCTCGCGCTCTGCCTGGCGGTCGCCTCGTCATTCTATGACCGTCCCGTCCCGGACGGCATCGCCGCCGCGGGCGAAGTCGGGCTCGCGGGTGAGGTGCGCTCCGTGCCCCAGATTGAGCGGCGAATTTCGGAGTGCAAGCGGCTGGGGTTCTCGCGCGTGATCGTTTCCAAGGACGCGATGCGGGGCGTCAAAGCGCCCGAGGGTGTGACGCTGGTGCCGGTGCGCACGCTGACCGAGGCGCTGACCGCCGTGCTGGGCAAGGCGCAGGCATGAAGGACTACGGCTCTACCGAACTGGCGGCGGGCGGTTGACCCAGGGTATTGTGCGCGAGGGCGGGCGCGTTTTCCGTCCGATGAAGCCCGACAGCGCGTTTGTTCACCAAGTCCTCCTGTTTCCGGTGACAGCCGCCCCCCGGCCTCGCGTCGCGATTCCATGGCGTGGACGGTCAGGACAGAAAACTCCTTGATTACCATGGAAGGCGAGACCGGCGGCAGTGACTTCACCCCGACGATTGAGCAAGTCAAAGTGCCACGATCCTGCTGTGAACGCTGCATAACGCGTTGAAAGGTTTTCCGGGTTGTTCAAATGGGCAAACGGTCTGCCATAACGATTTTAGTCCCGGCAACGTCGTCGCGCGCGGAGACGTGCCCGCCGCGGTCATCGATGGGGACATGGCCGCCATCGGCGACCCGCTCCGCGACCTCGCTTTCGCGGTTTGGATGTGGGTGATGATTGACGGCGACCAGAGCGGCGAGGAGTTTGCCCGCGAGGTTCAAAAAATGTACGCCATGCTGGACGCCTTTGGCTTGCCTGTGTCCGAGAGGCCCCGCCTGTGCGGACTCATGCTCTCGCGCATGGACGAGGTCGGCGAGTGGGGAAAGACCGCAAACGCCGGCTTTGACGTCAGCGCGTGGACGGACAACTGCAAACGTTGGGTCGGGCGATATCAAAAAGAGTATCTTCAAAGACGATAAGGGAGACGAACGCATGAAACTCACAGCCGGACAGACCATCCTGTTTCAGGGCGATTCCATCACTGACGCTGGCCGCAACCGCGAGGCCGCGGGCTTTCCTTCGCTGGGCGGGGGATACCCGCTCCACATTGCCGCGCGCCTGACCGCGGCGTTTCCTGAGATGAACCTTTGTTTTATCAACAAGGGCATCAGCGGCAACCGCGTCAAGGACTTGAAATCGCGCTGGACGGAGGATTGCGTGCAGCTGCGGCCCGACGTCGTCTCCATCCTCATCGGCATCAACGACACGTGGCGCGCGTTTGACCGCGGCGACCCCACATCGGCGGAGGCGTATTATGAGGACTACCGCCACATCCTCCTGCGCGTGAAAAACGAGCTGGGCGCGGCCATCGTCATGCTTGAGCCCTTCGTCCTGCCCGTGCCCGAGGACAGAAAAGCGTGGCGCGCCGACCTGGATCCCAAAATCGCCGCTGCACGCGAGCTTGCGCGTGAGTTCAAAGCGACCTATATCCCGCTGGACGGGTTGTTTGCCGCCGCGTCCGCGCAGCAGCCGTGCGCGGTTTGGGCCGCCGACGGCGTGCATCCCACGCAGGCCGGCCACGCGCTCATCGCCAACGCGTGGATCAAGGCGATGTCGTAGGCGCGAACCATGCTTGAAAAGCATGTAGAGGAATCTATTCTTGAAACGCTCGCCGGAGAGCGACGGCAAAACGCGCTTGTTTTTTTTGCTTACTTGAGTGCGGACGGCATGCGCTTCGAACGGGGCAAAGGCTACTGGGAAGACAAGTATTACTGGAGGGTCAGGTATCGGGATGAGGTTGTGTGTTTCGTTCTGATCAACGGCACCAAATGCAAATCCGAACCCGAGGGCTGGATGATCTGGTCGGACGACAGCGGTTCAAAAGGGTACGAGGGGTATCCGCTGGACGAACGCACGCGGGAAATCGCTTGGCAGCATGTCGATTTTTGCGGCAACTGCGGCGGTGAATGCCATCCGGGCGTGCGAAAAACGGTGTTTGGCAGGGATTTTGATCACGTTTGCCGCACAACATTGAGGTTTGTCAACCCGGATGCCGAGGCGCTGGCGTGCGCGATGAAAATGATGGAGATCAGGAAGAACGATATCAATGAAAAAAGGGGGCTGTTCGTTGTTTAAGTCCATCAACCAATGGTCGTTTCCGGGCGGGATGGCGCTCAAGGAGTGCGTCGCGCTCGCCAAGGCCGAGGGCTTTGAGGCGTTTGAGCCGGCCATCGCCGAAGAAGGTGAGCTGACGCTTTCGTCCACGCCCGCGCAAATCAAAGAGATCAAGAAAATGATCGAAGGCGAGGGCCTGAAAATCGCTTCGCTCGCGGCGGGACTTTACTGGAACTATCCGCCCAGCGCGAGCGATCCCGATGTGCGCAAAAAGGCGGTCGACTGCATCAGGAAGCAGATAGAGGCCGCGAACGTCCTGGGCGCGGGCGCGATTCTCGTCGTCCCGGGCGTGGTGGGCAAGGGCTTTGGGACGTACGCGCGCTTTGACCGCTACGACGTGGCGTACGACAACGCGCTGGAGAGCGTCAACGCCGTCACAGCCGACGCTCAGGCCGCCCGCGTCGTGGTTGGGCTTGAGAACGTGTGGAACAACTTTCTCGTTTCCCCTCTGGAAATGCGCGACTTCATCGACAAGATCGGCTCGCCGTTTGTGGGCGCGTACTTCGACGTGGGCAACATGCTGCCGTGGGGGTATCCCGAGCACTGGATCCCCATTCTGGGCAAGCGCATCGCGCGCGTGCATGTCAAGGATTTCAAAAAGTCGGTCGGGACGCTCTCCGGCTTTGTCGACCTGCTCGCGGGCGATGTGGACTGGGTGGCGGTTATCCGCGAGCTCAAAGCCATCGGGTACGAGGGGCCGCTCACAGCCGAAATGGGCGGATACAAGACGCACTCCGGGCATGTCGTCCGGCGTACGTCGCTCGCGCTCGACGAAATTCTCAAAGGGTAATAAGATGTAAAGGGGGACTTGATTTGCTGACGGTTGGTCTGGTCGGAATCGGTTTTATGGGGCGCGGTCATCTGGAGAACTACCAGAGGCTGATGAATGAGGGTTACCCGGTCAAGCTCGTCGCGCTGTGCGATGTGGACGCGAAAAAATGGAAGGGCGAATTTGTCCCCGGCAACATCGACGTGGGTGCGGAAAAGTTCAACTTCGGGCAGTACAGCCTGTATTCGTCCATCGATGAGATGCTCGCCAAGGAAAAGCTCGACTACGTTGACATCGCGCTCCCGACGTATCTGCACGCGGAGAACGCCATCAAGGCCTTGGAAGCGGGCTGCCACGTGCTGTGCGAGAAGCCCATGGCGCGCACCGCCGAAGAATGCGCGTCCATGATCGATGCGTCCAGGAAGACGGGCAAGACGCTCATGATCGCGCAATGCCTGCGGTTCTGGCCCGCATACGAAAAGCTCAAGGAGATCGTGGACAACAAACGCTTCGGGGAGGTCTCATGCGCGTACTTCTACCGCGGGGGTGGTACGCCCAAGTGGTCGTTTGAGGACTGGCTCATGAAAAAGGAGCTTTCCGGCGGCGCGCTCCTCGACCAGCACATCCACGACGTGGACACCATCAACTGGCTGTTTGGCACGCCCGATTCGGTGAGCACGACTGCCAAGAACATCATCCCCGGCTCGGGGTATGACGTTGTGTCCACCAACTACCACTACCCCGACGGGCGGGTCGTCAACGCGCAGGACGACTGGACCATCAACGGCAAGCTGCCGTTCAACATGATATTCAGAGTGAGTTTTCAGACCGGCTCCGTCATCCTCGACAAGCACGACGGCTTGCTCGTCACCCCGGACGGCGAAAAGCCGGAGGAGCTTGATCTTCCCAAGGATACGGGGTATTACCGCGAGATCCGCTATTTCTGCGAGTGCCTTCAGAGCGGACAAAAGCCGGGCCGCTGCACGCCCGAATCCACGCGCGAGACCATCCGCATCGCGCAGGCCGAGATGCGCTCCGCCGATCAGGGCGGGAAAACCGTGAGCCTGAAATAACGCAGTTTGGGGGGATCATCATGGCGGAATTCCCACGCACGACCGTCGGGGGCGTGTCGCTCTCGCGTATGATCATCGGGAGCAACTGGATTTACGGGTGGAGCCATACCGGCGCGGCCGCGGACGCGGGCATCAAAAAACGCCACGAACGACCGGAGGACATCGCGGCGCAGCTGGATGTGTTCCTCGCGGCGGGTGTGGATACGCTGATGGGGCCGATGTGCACCGCCAACCCGGTGATGTATGAAGCGGTTAAAATGTCCGAGGAAAAAGCGGGCCGGAAGATCATCCTGGTCGATACGCCCGTGATCAACGTGGACGACACGAAGGAAGGCCGGGCCGAGGCCCAGCGCGTCATCAAGAGCGCGAAAAAAGGCGGCGCGACGTTCTGCCTGATTCACCACTCATCGGCGGAACAGCTCGTGAGCAAAAACAAGCACACCATGGACCGCCTGCCCGACTACCTCTGCATGATCCGCGAGGAAGGCATGATCCCCGGGCTTTCCGCGCACATGCCCGAGCTGATTTTGTACTCCGACGAGCAGGAGTACGACGTGCAGACCTACATCCAGCTTTACAACTGCATGGGTTTTCTGATGCAGATCGAGATCGAGTCGGTTCATAAGATCATCTGGAACGCAAAAAAACCGGTCATGACCATCAAGCCTATGGCCGCGGGCCGCTGCTCGCCTTTTGTGGGAATTACGTTCTCGTTCTCCACGATTCGCGACTGCGACATGGTCACCGTAGGCTGCACAAGCCCGCTTGAAGCCGCCGAGGACATTGAGATCGGCATGGCCGCCCTCGAGCGCAGGCCGCCCAACCTTGAGGGACGCTCCAGCCCCAACAAGACGGCCATCATCAAATAGCGCCACTTGACGGGGCGGCCTTGGGGCTGCCCCGTCGGCGAAGACGGGAGCGAATGCGCAAAAGGGGGCGCCCCGCGTGGACAGATACGAATACCGTGTTTTTGTTTACAATACCGAGGGAATCATGGGCGGAAAAGTGGACTCCGATCATTTTCGGGATGAGTTGAATCGGTTGGGCGGCGACGGGTGGGAGCTTGTCAGCTGCGTGTCGACCAATCAGGGAAACGGATACACCAGAAGCATCGTGTCTGTTTTTAAACGCAAAATCCAGTAGCAGGCGGCGGAGGCCCCAGATTGCCTCCCGGCGGTTAGCGGAAGGCGCTTATTTTTTCGGTGGAGGTTGTCAAGTGAGCACGCTGAAGAACATGCGCGGGATAGAGATCAAGAAGTTTCGGGCGATTTCATCGGGGCCCATGACGCTCCATGAGCTTTTCGGTGAAAACGGCTTCATCGTGTGGGTCAATCAGCACCGCTATTTGCTCAAAGAGCACATGTATGAACCCACGGATTTTTTGTGGCACGAAGACAAAAACATCACGTGGGATTCCGGGAAGAACATTTGGGCTTTAGCCGTGAATGATGACGTGACGGCGGAAAACGTCGCGCCCTACGAAATCATTGAGTTTCCGGGCGGCATATTCCTTGTCGCCACAGGGGACGAAAAGGACAACGTCGACCTGGAAGAGACGATCAGCTGCATGATGACGTGGATCAGGAACAGCGCTGTTTTTGAGTATGGCGATTTCCCAAAGAGCGGCATGTGCAACATGCCCAACCCCGACGGCGCGTTTGACAAAGCGCTGGGCATCGCGCAGCAGCAGATTTACTTGCCGCTCAAGTTCCGCTCAAACGAGCATCACGCCGTTTAGCTAAGCGCAATGCATCGGCTTTCAGAGGCCCGGATGCAGAAAGGACCCATAGCGATGAAAACGTGTCCTCAATGCCAGACCCCAATGGAAGAAGGGTACCGCGTCAAAGTCAGCACGTATGGAACGCCAAAATTAGAAAAGGGCGAAGTAAAGCCGGGCGGTATCAAGGCGGCCGTGTGCCCCCAATGCGGCGAGCTTTCGCTGTCGCTCGCCAAGGACGGCGCGTGACGCCGGTGGCGGGGGGAGCAAATGCCTAACTGGACGGTTGAGCAAGAGAGCGCCATCGCCTCGCGCGGGCAGGCGCTTCTTGTCGCGGCCGCGGCGGGGTCGGGCAAGACGGCGGTGCTCATCGAGCGCGTGTACCGCTTGCTTGAGGAGGGGGCCTCGCTCGACCGCATGCTCATCGTCACGTTCACGCGCGCGGCGGCCTCCGAGCTGCGCATGCGCCTGACGGACCGGCTGGAGAAGGCCAAGGACGAGGCCTGGGCGCGCGGCCACCTCATCGCGCTTGAGGAGGCGCGTATCGGCACCATCCACAGCTTCTGCTCACAGCTCATCCGCGAGAGCTTCGCGTGGCTTGACGTCGACCCGGCGTTTCGCGTGGGCGACGCGGCTGAGATGGAAATCCTGCGCGCCCAGGCGGCGGACGACGCGCTCGACGAGCTGTTGCTCGAAGAGACGGAGGGCATGCGCGCGCTGATGTGCGCGTACGACGACATCGCCCGCCTGCGCGAGGACGTTCTGGCCGTGCACCGCTTCTCAATGTCCCACCCCGCGCCTGACGAATGGCTGGCGCTCGCGGGCGAGCACGACCGCCCTGACGCCCCCTGGAGATCGGCGTTTTGCGCTTCGGTCAGGGACAGGCTGGACGCGACGGTCGCGCTGCTATTGCGCGCGGTGGACGCCTGCGGGGAGGACGCGCGCGCGAGCGCCATCTTGAGCGGGGATATCGCGGAAGCCGAGCGGTTGCGCGCCGCTCTCAAGGGCGGGCCGGAGACGTTCGCGGACGCGCTCAACGCGCTCGCTTTCGCGCGCTGGACGGCCAAGAACCCCGACGCAAAGGCGCTGCGGGACGAAGCCATCGCACCCGTGAAAGAGCTTGAAAAGAAACTCGCGGGCGGGGATCACCTGAGGTGGCTGGCGGGCGCGACGCATGTGGCGCGCGCGCTGGCGTCGCTCGCCAAGCGGACGCAGGAGGTTTACGCGCTTCTCAAGGACAGGCGGGACGTGCTCGACTACGACGACTTAGAGCATACCGCTTTGCGCCTGCTCACACAAAATACCGCCGTGAGCGCGCGTCTTCGCGACAGACTGGAGCATGTGTTCATCGACGAGTGCCAGGACATCTCCCGCGTGCAGGACGCGCTCCTTCGCGCGGCGTCCCATCCCGAGCGGCGGTTCTATGTGGGGGATGTCAAGCAGTCGATCTACCGTTTCCGTCAGGCCGCGCCCGAGTTGTTCCTCGCGAAACAGCGCGCGTTTTCGCGTGAAGCGGAGGCGCGCGCGCGGCGCATCGACCTAGCGCATAACTTCCGCAGCCGCCCCGCGGTGCTCACCGCGGTCAACGCGGTTTTTGAGCGTCTGATGACGGGCGCCGTGGGCGAGATTGACTACAGTGACGGCCACGGCCTCGCGCCCGGGCTGTCTTTCCCGGACGATGGCCCGCAGGCCGCGCTTCACCTGATCTGCCGCGACGGCCAGGAGGAACCCGCTGAGGAGCGCCAAAGCGAGGAAGGCGCGGAGGAAGCCGCGACCGAGGAAGAGCTTGAGACGGCGGCCATTGAGGCCAGGGCGGTCGCGAGGCGCGCGCTCGGGCTGATCGGATCGCCGATATTTGACGCGAAGACGGGTCTTGACCGCCCTGCGCGCCCGGGCGATATCGCGGTGCTGCTCCGCGCGCCCAGAAGTGTGGCCGACGCGTTCGAGCGGGAGTTCACGCTTGCCGGTGTGCCGCTGTACAGCGATGTGGCACGGTCGTCGGGCGAGGAGGGCGAGGTGCTGCTCGCGCTCGCGCTCTTTCGCGCCGTGGACAACCCGCGCCGGGACACCGACCTGATCGCCGCCATGCTCTCCCCCGCGGGCGGGTTTTCGCCCGACGAGATGATGGAGATACGCGCTGAATCGGGCGAGGGAACGTATTTTGACGCGGTCACGTCCATGTCTTTCGTGGCCTCGAGCCTTGGTCAAAAGACGCGCGCGTTTCTGGACAAGCTGACCCATCTGCGGCGGCGCGCGCTCTCCCTTCCGGCGGGAGAGGCCGCGCATGAGCTGCTGCTCCAAAGCGGGCTGTACGACGCGTGCCTGGCGTTTGAGAACGGTCCCGCGCGCCAGCGCAACCTGCGCGCGTTGTGCGAGAACGCGGCCTCGTTGTGCGCCGCGCCCAGAAAAACGTTGGGGGACTTTCTGCTGCATGTGGAACGTCTGCGGGCGGGTGGGGGCGACCTTGAATCCGCGCGCGCGATGGACGACACCGACGTCGTGCGGCTGATGAGCGTCCATCAGTCCAAGGGGCTCGAGTTCCCGATCGTGCTTGTGGCGGGTCTCGGGCGCAAGTTCAACCTGCGCGATATTGGGCGGCTGCCCATGCACCGCGGCATCGGCATGGGCGCGGACTTTATCGATCCGGACGCGCTCACGCGCCAAAAAACGCTCAAGCAATACGCGATATCGCAAAAGCTCAGGGATGAGTCTCTGTGCGAAGAGATGCGCATCCTCTACGTGGCCATGACGCGCGCCAAGGAGCGGCTCGAGCTGTTCGGGTGCGTCACCGCGCGCAAGGCCGATCAACTTGAGGGGTCCTCGCTTTCCCCCGGCTGGATGAGCGGCGCGCTCACGTTTCTGGACATGCTGGTGCCGGCGGTCAACCAAGCGCGCCAAAGCCCCGGATGCGCGTGGTCGGTACTGCGTGAATTGCCGGCAGGGACGGCCAAATCAGCAGATACAGCAGCGCCTTCCGCGCGCGAGGAAGACCACGCTTGGCTTGACGAAAGACTCAACTGGGTTTATCCTCATGTGGAGGTCAAAATGCCCTCCAAGCAATCCGTCACGTCTCTTGCGCACAGGGATTTGCCCGAGCTGCGCGAGCTGCCCGCCGAGGCGCGCTCATCCGGCGCGCACACCGCCGCCGAGCTGGGCGTAGCCGCGCACAGGCTTTTGTCCTTCATGCGCATCCTCCCGCCCGATGCGGGTGAGGAGGCGATCAAGGAAGCCGCCGCGAAGGCGCGCGCCGCGCTCACCGAGTCGCGGGAGTTTCCGCGGGGGCCGGAGGGTGACCGCCTTGAGGCCGCCGTGCGCCGCTTCTGGGCGACGCCGCTCGGGCTTGAGGCGAGAGCGGCCGATCGCGTGATGCGCGAGGCGCCCTTTGAGCTGGAGCTTTCCGCGCGCGAGATCGACCCGGATGTGGATTCCGGCGACCGCGTGCTCCTTCAGGGCGTGGTCGACCTGTGTTTTATCCGCAAAGGGCAGTGGGTGCTGGTCGATTTCAAGACGGACCGCGTGGCTCCGCGCGACGCGGTGGACGCCGCTCAAAATCGTCACGCGCGGCAGGTCGCACTCTATGCGCTCGCGCTTGAACGCATCACGGAAACGCCCGTGGCCGCGGCGTACATCGTATTTCTTTCTGCGGACACGATCGTGAACATGAACAACTGGAGGCAGAACACATGAGCTTTCGCACCGGAGCGCGCAATTTCCTTGGCGAGTTTCAGAAGTTTGCAACGCGCGGAAACGTCATTGACCTGGCGGTGGGCGTCATCATCGGGGGCGCGTTTTCCAAAGTGACGGCCTCTCTCGTGGGCGATTTGATCATGCCGCTGGTCAGCCTGCCGCTCAAGGGCATCAGTTTTGTCGATCGTTTTATCGCGCTCGACGGCAGCGCCTACGCGACACTTGCCGACGCGACTGCCGCGGGAGCCGCCGTTTTTGCGTACGGCAAGTTCATCTCCACGCTGATCGACTTTATTTTCATGGCGTTTGCGGTCTTTATGCTCGTCAAGTTTTTGGGAAAGCTCAAACGCTCAAAACCCGTGCCCGTCAACCCGCCCACGAGCAAGGCTTGCCCGTACTGCTGCAATGACATCCCCATTCATGCAACGCGCTGCGGCTTTTGCACATCCGAAGTCAAGTAGCGCCGGAGGTATAATGCAGACTCAATTTGCTCATACAGACGGCGGCCTGCGCGGCCCCGGGCTGATCGACATCCACACGCACGGCTATGGCGGCGTCGACGCGCTCCAGGGAAAGGGTGCGTCGCTCGTGATGGCGCAGGGGCTTGTCAGGCACGGTATCGTGGGTTTTCTCCCCACGCTCGCCACCGCTGTTTTTCCCGCCATGAGCGCGGCACTCGCCGACATCGCCGCGTGCATGGCGCGCCAGCGTGAAAAACCCGTGGGAGCGCGCATTTTGGGTGCGCACATCGAGGGCGTGTTTTTCTGCGACGCATACAGGGGAGCGCACCGCGCCGAACTCCTGCGCCCGCCCACGGTGGAGGCGTTCCGCGAGCTCGCGGGGGAGCACGAGGGTATCGTGAAGCGCGTGTCCCTCGCACCTGAGATGGAAGGCGCGCGTGAGCTGACGCGTTACCTTGTTTCGCGCGGAATACAGGTCTCTCTCGCGCACACCAACGCCACCTTTGACCAGTCGCGCGCTGTTGTGGACGCGGGCGCGAGCAGCGCCACGCATCTTTTCAACGGCATGCGCGCGCTTCATCACCGCGAACCGGGCGTGCTCGGTTTCTCGCTCACCGACGACCGTGTGACGGGCGAGCTCATCGCGGACGGCGTGCACACGCACCCGGCCATCCTTGCGCTCGCGGCGCGCGCGAAGGGCGCGGGCGGGGTTTGTCTGGTATCCGACGCCATGGCCGCCGCGGGGCTTGGCGACGGCACGTACGCTTTGGGCGCGGAAGAGGTTATCGTCAAGGAGGGCGTGGCGCGCATCGCGGCGGGCAATCTCGCCGGATCGACGCTCACGCTCGATGAAGCGGTGCGGCGCATGTCCGCCATGGGCGGCGTGCCGATAGGAGACGCGGCGCTCATGGCGTCCGATATCCCCGCGCGGCTCATTGGCTATGGCGGCGCGTCCGAGATTGGAGAATGCCTGTGGACGCGTGATTTTCACGCGATAAAAGTTTGGGTGGGCGGGACACTCGCCCATCAAGGATAGAGGTGGATGCTTGAACATTGTGGATCTTTGCGTGCTGGCCATCATTGGGGTCAGCGTGGTATTCGGGCTGTATCAGGGATTTTTGGTTGCCGGGCTCAACCTGATCAGCTTTTTCGCGTCGTGGTTCCTCGCGTCCACGTTTTACAAGACGCTCGCGGCGTGGGTTACGGAGCACACGGGCATCGCGGATATGATTTTCAGCTACACGCAGGGTTCGGCGTACATCCAGGATCCCGCGCTGGCCAACGCGGCTGTCGCCTCCCTGACGCCGCAGCAGGCGGGCGCTGCCGCCGAGATAGCCGGCACGCTGCCCCCGCCCTTTGACGCGCTCATCCCGCAAAACATACAGAACATGGTGTTTGAGGCGCTGGGGCACGCTTCTCTCTCGGACTACTTCGACGCAACGCTCAGCCAGTTCATTTTGAATGCGCTGTGTTTTATTGCCATTTTCTTCGCGTGCACAATCGCGTTCTGGCTCGTCATTGCGATCGTGGACGCGGTGCGCAAGCTCCCCGTGCTCAAGTTCTTTGACACGATTCTGGGCGGCGCGCTGGGCCTTGCGCGCGGCGTAATCATCGTGATGGTGCTCTTCCTGATCGCCCCTATCGTGCTCGCGGTCCTGCCCGTTGACATGGTCAGGGAACAGATCGACACATCCAAGAGCGCGCCCATTTTCTACGAGCATAACCCGTTGTACAAGGTGATTAAGTAAGCTTGAGGGGGCATGCGCCATGGTTACAGGGATCGGACACACGGCCATCCGCGCGCGCGACATTGAGGAGAGCGCGAGGTTCTACACCGAGGTGGTCGGTATCACGGAGGCGTTTCGCATGTACAACGCCGAGGGCGTATGCGACACCATCTACCTCTATATCGGTCCCAATCAGTTCATTGAGATTTTCCCCGGCGGCACGGAAGCGTTCACGCCCGGTCCCAAGACCATCGGCCCGGTTCACCTGTGCTTTCAGGTGGACAACGCCGAGAGGTCGTTTGAGGAGCTGCGGGCGCGCGGCGCGGTCATCGACCGCGAGATCACGGTCGGGCGCTCCGGTTGCAAGCAGTTCTGGTCGAAGGACCCTGACGGCAACAGACTGGAGTTCATGGAGCTTTTGCCCGCGTCCATGCAGTACAAAGCCAACGAAAGGCTGAGTGTGAAAGGCCATGTATGAGTTTAAGCGGGAAGTCCCGCTCAATGAAACGTACGATGTCATTGTGGCGGGCGGCGGGCCTTCGGGGTGCGCGGCGGCCATCGCGTCCGCCCGCGAAGGCGCGCGCACGCTCCTGATCGAGGGGACGGGCGCTCTGGGCGGCATGGGCACGTCGGGGCTTGTGCCTGCTTGGTGTCCGTACTCCGACAAAGAAAAGATGATCTACCGGGGCATCGCGAAAACGGTGTACGATCTGGCGCGTCCCGGCGTTCCCCACTTTCCCAAGGACAACCTCGACTGGGTGCCCATCGACGCTGAGCTGCTCAAGCGCGTGTACGACGATCTCGTGACAGGCGCGGGCGCGGATGTGCTGTTCGGTACGTCGCTCATCGGCGTGGACACCTCGGAGGGCCGCGTGGGCGCGCTCATCGTCTCCAACAAAGCGGGCGTGACCGCGTACCGCGCCAAGGTCTACGTGGACGCGACCGGGGACGCCGACCTGTGCGCGTGGGCGGGCGCGGAATACTTGAAGGGTGACGACCAGACGGGCGACATGCAGGCAGCCACGCACTGCTTCACGCTCGTCAATGTTGACGAGTACGCGCTCAATGTGGAAACCAAGATTCACCCGGCCTACAAGACAAGCCCGATTCACGAGATCATGGAAGACCCGGAGTTTGACCTGATCCGCGACCGCCACGTGTGCGATGTCCACGTCGGCCCGGGTACGGTCACCTTCAACGCGGGGCATGTTTGGGCGGATGGAACGGATCCCGCCTCTTTGTCCAAAGCGTACATCACGGGCCGCAAGATCGCGCGCCAGTTCCAGATCGCGTTCGCGAGGAAGCACCGCGCGTACGCCAACGCGTACCTGGTCAACACGGCGTCCTTGCTGGGCGTGCGTGAAACGCGTCGCGTGGTGGGCGACTACATGCTCACGGGAGAGGATTACCTCGCGCGCCGCTCCTTTGAGGATGAGATCTGCCGCTGTTCCTACTATGTGGATATCCACTCCAGGCGCAGCGCGGTTGAGAAAAAGGAATCCGAAGCCGCCGCGTATGGACGCTACAGCCCGGGCGAATCCTACGGCGTGCCGTACCGCTGCCTGACGCCCAAAGGGCTTAGCAATGTGCTTGTCGCGGGGCGAGCCATCTCCTGCGACCGCGCGATTCAGGGCAGCGTGCGCGTGATGCCGCCCGCGCTGTGCACGGGCGAAGCCGCGGGCCTTGCCGCCGCGCTCGCGAGTGCGGCAAACGTGAGCGTTCACGACGTGGACGTGGCGAGGCTGCGCGCCAGATTGCGCGAGGAAGGCGCATATCTGCCGTAATATCGGAATGTGAACCCAAAAAGCGTGCGGAGTGGCGATATCGCCAACCGCACGCTTTTGCTTGTTATCGGAAGATGCTCCCGCGCCCTACGGCTCCAGCCGCTGTATGTGCGTGGATATGTACGCGTACGGCGGACGGGATGGCGCGGCCCAGCGCACGGCGTTCCCGATCACGCGGATGACCTCGGGCTGGTGATAGACAGGGAACGTCTCATGACCGGGCTGGAAGTAGAAGACGCGGCCCGCGCCGCGCGTGTAGCAGCACCCGCTGCGGAAGACCTCGCCGCCCGGGTACCAGGTGATGAACACCAGCGTCTCGGGCTGTGGGATGCCGAAGGGCTCAGCGTAGGTTTCGTCGGCGGGGATATCGAAGTGCTCGCCAAGCCCCGCCGCGATGGGATGACCGGGCGCGGTCACCCAAAGGCGCTCTTTTTCGTTGTCCTCGCGCCAGCTCAAACAGTTGGTGGGCGTGCCCATGAGCTTTTTGAATATCTTGCTCGCGTGGCCCGAGTGCAGGACGATCAGACCCATGCCCTGATGCACGCGCTCGATAACGCGGGCGACCACCTCGTCGCTCACGTGGTGGTGTGCGGTGTGCCCCCACCAAGTCAGGACGTCGGTCTCGGCGAGGACTTCGTCGGTCAGGCCGTGTTCGGGCTGGTCAAGCGTGGCGGTCCGAATGATGAGATCGGGCGAAGCGAGGTGTTCGGCCAGCGCGCCGTGCATCCCGCTTGGGTAGATCGCCCGGACCTTCTCGTTGCGCTGCTCGTGGACGAACTCGTTCCAGATGGTCAGACGGATGGCCATGCGTCTCACTCCTATCGGTTATTCGATGCGTGTCCCGTTTCAACGTGAGCGGCTTTCAGCGCGCGCTTAAACGCGGACAGGGTAAGTCACAACGCGCGGCGCGAACCCTTCTCCGCCTACGGACGCGGCGAAAAAGTCATGGTTAGCCGCGCCGCCGAAGCGCCCGAACTTGTCTAGGCAGAGCACCGCGACTTCGCCGGAGATGGTGTAGCGCGCTTTGAGCCGGGCGATGGCTTCGCGGGCGGCCCGCTCGGGGGACGCGCCCTGCGCCATCAGGTCGAACGCCACGCGGGAGAGGCACCCTTTCATGATCTCCTCGCCCCGGCCCGTCGCCACGGCCCCGCCTACGCGGTCGTCGCAGAAGAAGCCGGCGCCGGGAACGCAGGTGTCGCTCGCGCGCCCCGGGAGCTTGTAAGCAAGGCCGCTTGTTGAGCAGCCGATCATGATGTGGCCGTCCGCAGCGAGCGCGATGGCGCATACGGTGTCGTGCGCGGGCGGCTTCCCGGCCTGTTTTGCTTTCCACGCGAGGTAGAGTTCCTGCTCCTCAGGCGTGAGATTATCGCGTTCAGCAAAGCCGTGCTCGCGCGCGAAATCCATCGCGCCTTGGCCGACCAGCAGGTTGTGCGGAGTTTTCTCCATCACCGCGCGGGCCACGGACACCGGGTGCGCAAAGCCGACAAGCCCGCACACCGCGCCGATGTCATACGTCGCGCCGTCCATGAACGCGCCGTCCAGCTCCATCACGCCGTTCGCGTTGGGATGGCCGCCATAGCCCACAGAGTGATCGTTCGGGTCGTCCTCGACGTGGATGCACACCTGCTCCACGGCATCAGCGGGTGATATCGCGCGCGAGGCGAGCAGGGGCGCGAGCCTTTCAACGGCGGGAAACGCGGGCTTCCATGTGGCGACCAGCATCGCGGGCATGGGCGGTCACTCCTTTGGGGTTGATCGGGAATGTCATTGGGCTTTGCGAACTATTGAAAGGGTTGTTATAGATGTTTTGGATACGTACATGCCAAAGAACAATGCGCGCATGAATAATGTGCGCCTGCGCCCTCATGTTTGCTCATCAAGGAACACTTCATGTAATCAACAAGCTCACTGCGTTTTATTTCTTTGTGCCATGTGAGACCGGAAACATAGCCATGAGGACAGGATTTGACACATAAATCACATGATGCGCACTCGCTTACCATTTCACCAGTATATACCGGCAAAGCAAAATCGACCAACAAACAAGAAATACGAACGCGCTGCGCAAATTTTTTGCTTACAAACACATCATTCTTGCCAATAAATCCGAGTCCGGCGTGAATTGCCGCCCACTTATACGAAAACTCGGCAAAATGCCGGCCGTCATTTTTGGGGGAAGCCGGTGGAATAGCATACCTCACTTTGTTTTCCTGAAGAAAGCACTTGAAAATATCCAACTTTTCGCAATGCTTTTTTCGAAGTTCTTCAAGCATTTGATAGTATTCAATCGGATTGTATTTGTATTCAAGATCAGGATAGGGCAAGAGAGTAACTACAGCACATTTGCAACTTGCTTCCAGCGCTAATTTTGCGTCGATTTTCGCGAAACCAAAAAGAGTCTCATCTTCAAATATGCCCTTTAGACTGTTTATCAGCGCTTCGGTATTCAAAACGATCCCCCGTCATGTATTGCGTAATTTCCTGCGCCCATACAACGTTCGGTTCACCGCGTATCGCGGCGAACCGAACGCGGGGAGGCAAGGCATTACTTCTTGGGCGGGCGCACGCGCCAGACGTTCATGGGCTCGCACGCGTTGCGGCGCAGGGGACGCAGGATGAACGCGAACTCTCGCTTTTTCAGGAAGTACAGCCGGTATTGATCCATGGGCTCCGGCCCGCACGAGTTGGAGCCGAGGCCCCCCTGCTCAAGGTCGAGCGATACGCACGTCAGCCCCGCGCGCTCGATGTCGGTGTTGTGCTGCGCTTCGAAGAGCGCCTGATCGGTGTAGTCGTGGACGCTGAACGTCAGCTCGTTATCGCCGATGATCATCAGGCCGCTGCCCATCAGGTCGGTCACGGTCGCCCAGCGCACGCGGGTCTTGGCGCCATTTTCCTGGGGCATGACGTACGGGACGTGCTGGTCCTCCACGCTCCCGGCATACAGCCCTATTTTAGCGCTCTCGCGGCGGTCGACGTAGTTCTCGTGCGGACCGAGACCGTACCACTGCGTCTGGTCGATGTCGTCGGGCATGGCGAACTTGAGGCCCAGGCGCGGCAGATAGGGCATCTTTTCCTTGGGAAGGATGGGCTCAAACGCGGTCTCCACGCGCACGTCGTCGTTGCCGAACACCGTGTACGTCATGGTCACGCGCGCGACCGGGAGCTTGGCGACCGGCGCGAGCACGTGCGTGGATGTGATCTTGAGCACCTTCTTGGACAGCGGCTCGATATCGAGCGATTCAAGCCGCTTTTGCAGCTTGTCAAGGCCGGCGCGGAGCCACTCCTTTTCGGCGCGCGGGTGGTCGTTGTCGGTGGAGGCGCGGAACAGGTTGGGCTCAAGCGGGGAGGCGAGCAGCGTCTGGCCGTTGGCCGCCCAAGCGCACAAATGCCCGCGCGAGAGGTCGAACTCGATGAGCGCGTTCTCTGTGTTGACGATCAGCCGCCCGTTTTTCTCCGTGATCACCAGGTCGCTCATATCGTCTTCGGCGACGACGCTGGCCTTGGCCTTGACGGGCAGCGCGAGCTGCGTCTCGGCGAGCACAAAGCCGCGCGGAGACCAGAGCGTCTCCTCGCGGGTCGTGAACACAAGCTCAAGGAAGCACTCGCCCGTCTTGGGGAGCGCATACGGCAGGAGGACCCGCGCGCTTTCGCCCGGCGCGATGGCGGGCAGGGCAAACTCGCCCTGCTCCACGGTCTTCGCGTCGCGCACCACGCGCCAGTAAGCCGCGAACTTGTCGGCGGGGGTATAGAAGAGCATGTTGCGGATTTCGACCGCTCCCTTGGCGAGGTCGATTCCCGTCACGCGGATGGGCTCGAGGATCTTCTTGTACTCGATTAAACCGGTGTGGGGCGTGCGGTCGGGCCACGTCAGGCCGTCGCAGCAAAAATTCTTGTCATTGGGGGTATCGCCGAAATCCCCCCCATACGCGTAATCGAGCGCGCCGGCGTCGGTGACAAAGCGCAGGCCGTGGTCGGCCCACTCCCACACGCAGCCGCCGATCAGCCGCTTGCAGCCGTAGATGGCGTCCCAGTATTCCTTCAGGTTCCCCGGTCCGTTGCCCATGGCGTGCGCGTACTCGCACAGGAAGAAGGGGCGCGGATCGGTTTTTTTGCCCTCTTCGATAAGGCGCTCCACGGAGTGGTACATCACGGACACCACGTCGACGACCGCCGCTTCGTAGGCGCGCTCGTAGTGGATGGGACGCGTGACATCCAGCTCGCGCATGGCCGCCGCCATCGCGTCGTGGTTGGGGCCGTAGCCCGCCTCGTTCCCGAGCGACCACATCACGATGGAGGGGTGGTTGCGGTCACGCATCACCATGCGCACACCGCGGTCGATGAACGCCGCCTCGTACTCGGGTACTTTGGGCATCCAGTTGTAGTCGCCGCAAGGGTGCGTGCCGTGGCTCTCAAGGTCGGCTTCGTCGATAACGAATAGGCCGTAACGGTCGCACAGGTCGAGCCAGCGCGGGTCGTTGGGGTAGTGGCTGGTGCGCACGGCGTTGATGTTGTGTTGTTTCATGAGCGTAATGTCTTTGACCATGGCGTCGATGGACACCGTGTGGCCCAGATCGGGGTTGGTGTCGTGGCGGTTGACGCCTTTGAACTTGATGGGCACGCCGTTGACCAGGAACTGCTGGTCACGGATTTCCACCGTTCTAAAGCCGACGCTCACGCTGTGGATGACCGGGGGTGCGTCCCCGTGCTCCAGCGCCACAACGGCCGTGTAAAGGTTGGGCGTCTCCGCCGTCCAGCGCTGAACGTCCTTAACCGTGATTTCCACGCTGTAAGTCTCTTCGTAACCCGCGTCCACGCGGATGTCTTTGATGGACTTCGTTTTCACGGCGGTTCCCGCCGCGTCGAGGAGCCTTACGTTGAGCGCGTAGCCGTCCGAGCAGACATAGCGCGAGTAATTGTGGACGTCCACGTCCAGCTTCAGGACGCCGTCCTTGTAATTTTTCGTGAGCTGCGCGTCGGCGCGCACGTCGCGCACGCTCATTTCCGGCACGCCCAGCAGGTAGACGTCGCGGAAGATGCCCGACATGCGCCAGCAGTCCTGATCCTCAAGGTAGCTGCCGTCACACCATTTGAACACCTCGACCGCGACAAGGTTGACGCCCGGCTGCGCAAGCCGCGTGATGTTGAACTCGGCGGGCATGTGCGGCACTTTGGAAAAGCCCGCGAGCTGGCCGTTGACGTAGACATAGTAGCACGAATCCACGCCGTCGAAATTCAGGAAAAGCTGGCGGCCGCTCCATTTTTCAGGAACGGTGAACTCGCGGCGGTAAAGCCCCACAGGGTTGTCGTCCGGGACGTAGGGCGGGTCGCACGGGAAAGGGAAGTTGACGTTGGTGTACTGCGGGACATCGTAGCCGTAGAGCTGCCAGCAGCCGGGCACGGGCATCTCGTCCCACGACGCGGCCTCGGGGTAATCGACCGCGTGGAAGTTGTCGGGCACTTCGTCGGCGCGCGCGACATACGAGAAGTTCCACGTGCCGTTGAGCAGCTTGTAGTACGCGGAGAGCCCGTAGTCGCCGGCGACGGCGGCTTCCGCGCTGTGGTAGGGTACACGGCTCGCGCGCGCCGGCTCACGGTTGATCTGGAGCAGACCCGGATTTTGCCAGTCGACCTGCTTGTTCAAAAGAACGCCTCCCACTGTGTTGTTTCGTTGATGCGGCATGGCGCAATGACGTTAGTTCGAGAGGGTGTGGTTTGCGGGGATTATTCCTTTTTACCAATGTACAGGAAGTGAAAGCTTGTGCCGATCACATTCGCGTCTTGGCTCAAAGCATAGCCAATTTCAATCCATTTTTTGTATTCTGGCTCCTCCAAGGTTCTCAGCTCAGCCTCCTTAAGCCCAATGACGCTCTCGACGCCCGCGAAAGCGAGCTGCGTCAGCCCGAAACCGCTCATCAAATGCTGTGCTTCCGCGCTACTTGAAAAATACGCTGTGGTAAAACCGTCATCCTCGCAATTGATGCCGTTTGTAAGGTATTTGAGCAGGTCGTCGGAGCTCACTACCGGACTCATTTTGCTCAAAGAGTCCATCAACGGCGCATAATTGGAAATGAAAGAGGCGATGATGATGCCGCCCGGTTTCAGAAGAGACAGCGAGTTTTCAACAGCCATTCTACGCTCTGATTCGGTTAGCAAATGATAAAGAGGCCCCATCAGCAGCACGCAATCGAACTTGTCCGGGCTGGTGAAATTGAGAATATCCGCGATGATGGCGGCGTCTAAAACAATCCCCTGCTCCGCTGTTTTCGTTTTGGCCTCTTCAATATTTCGCGCCGACAAATCAACGAGCGTTACATGGTGGCCTTTTTGGGACAGGTAAATGGAATATCTGCCTGGGCCGCCGCCGATGTCGATAATTTTCAGATTGCTTCCCACGACAAACTCGTCGAGGTATCTTTTCGTTATATCAAACTCGATCCGATGCCTATCCAGCCTGGCCCATTCATCAAATTGCTCATTGTAATACTTCTCAATTCTGCTCATTCAGCGCCTCCGTGTGCGATATGTGGCTCCGTTCCGTCCAGCTTTTTGATGCCATTCATGATGTTGCTGAATACCATTCCGGCGCTGAGCAGAATGATCAGGTTGTTGTGGCTGTCAAAGCCGATGTACAACGCGCCTTCCTTTGAGCCGTCCTGAACAACCTCAAAGAAAAAAGGCAGCGATTTTTCGCCGGAGGAGTTTTCGACATGCAAGACATTTTTGAGCAACGCCGTCTGAAAAACGAGGGGGGACTTTGCGCTGGCCTCGCCAACCGGATCGCCGTTCAGGAACACCTGAAAACGGTCGGCGCGCGCGTTACCCGCCGGGGTCAGCTTGATGAGTTTGGGGGTTGGCAGCGAGACGGCGTCCGTGCTGTGTTCGTCGTCTTGCCCGGGGGCATCCGCGTTCATGGCTTGCACGAACGCTTTCTCCTGCTCGGGCAGCTCCTGCTTTTTCGCCTGATTTTTCTTGTGTGTGGCCATCTGGTAGATGTCGAACACCAGCCACAAGGCGCCCGCGAGGATGAGCAAGTACGTCCGGTAGGTCTCGTTGCCGGAAGCGTATATGGAGATCCCCCAGACGATGAGGCCGACGCTAAGGAGCGCTTGCAAAACGAGGCTCAACACTTCGATCATCCTCCATTTGTAACCTGTTCACGGCGTTTTGCGCGCTTCGTAGTCCTTGCGCAAAATGGCGTACAGCTTGACGTCCACGTACTCGCCCTTGTTGCGCAGCCTGCCACGCAGAACGCCTTCGAGCCGCATGCCGTTTTTCTCCATCACGCGGCCCGACGCGGGGTTACGCACGTCGTGCTGCGCTTCAATGCGATTAAGGCGCATCTTGTCAAAGCCGTGCGCAAGCATAGCCGCTACGCACTCGGTCATTAGCCCTTTGCCCCAGTGGGTGTAGGAGAGCGAGTAGCCGATCTCGGCGGAGTTGTGGTCTTCGTTGACCCACGAGTAGCCCGCCGTACCAATCAGCCGGCCAGTTTGCCTGTCGATCACGCCCCAGTTGGGCGGTTTGCCCTGACTGTACTGCCTCATGCAGTGCCTTAGGTACGCCCGCGCCTCGAACACCGAGGTGTACGCGCTCCACTGAACGAACTGCGCCACGCGCGGGTCGCTTGAGTACGCGAACAAATCCTGCGCGTCGCTCATGCGCATTTTGCGCAGAATCAGGCGCGGCGTTTCGATGGTTGGGACGATGGGGTCTTCCAGCCAGAGGAGCATCGCATCACCCTCAGTTCTCCGATCAGTATAAACAACGGAAGAGGTTTTGTAAACGTATGGAAGGCAAACAGGGCGCATCGCTTCATCGCTTTGCGTAGCAGTACCTGCATCCCATGCCGCAAGTCCCGTAAGCGCCGATGTCCACGCTCTGTGAGCAGCCGCAGCCCGCACGCTGGTTCTTATCGGGCTTTGCGCCCACGGGCTTGCCCGAAAGCGCCGAAAGCCGCGCCGCGTCCACGCACGCGCCGCGCGTCACGCCCAGGCCGGCCAGATCGACCGTCTCGCAGCACGTGACGACGCGTATGTCCGCGGCGGACGCGCTTTGCGCGAAAGACGCAGCCAACGCGCGCATCTCGCGCTCGGCCGGCGGGCGAATACCGAGCTCTCGCTCCGCGCGCAGCGTGCAGCGGTAGGTGTCGTAAAAGCTGATCGTGCACAGCGATGTGTACCCGCGGAGCCCTTCGGCGATGCGTGCGAAACGCTCGGCGTGGTCATGCTCGTCCCACGCGCCGCCCAGCACCACGGGATCGTACCGCCAGAGCGCCGTACCCGCGCCGAACGCGTCCACGAAGGCGCGGAACGTGTCAAGCGACGTTTTAAGCGGGGGAACGCCCGGTTCGAGCGCATCGCCGTAGCCGTTGACCGTGTACTGAAGGTAGAGCGGGTATGGTCGGAGCGCGTCCCTGAGGGCGAGCAGGGGCGCGGGGTTCTTACTCCAGAAGACGAAGCCGTCCACATCGGCGGGATCGAGAGAGACGCGCCGAACCTGACGCGCGTTGAAGGGATTGACCGACTCGGCGAAGCCTTCCGAAATCCTGCCGGACAGCCACTGGGCGTGACACGCCGGGATATCGGTGCGTCTGGACGCGCTGATAATCATTTGCTCACCACTTTCTGCGCGCGAAACTTGTCCGATTGTGTCGAGTGGCGTATAATCAAGGCATGATGGGGTAGGAGTAAGCCAATGAACAAAAAACCGCTGTTCCGCTCGCGACGCCGGACGTTCGCGTTTCTCTTGTTCGTGGTGCTTTCTCTTGCGATTTTTGTCGTGGTCTACGCGTTTGTGGATAACTCACGCGTGGTGCTCGACCGCCAGACGGTGACCGTGCCCAGTCTGCCTACAAGCCTTGAGGGCGCGACGGTGCTCCTTATCTCCGACCTTCACGGCATGCGGTTCGGCGGGGAACAGGATTCCATCGACATGGCGGTGTCCTCAAACCGTGTGGACGTGATTGTTTTCGCGGGCGATATGCTCACGCCCGAGGGCGGCGACGAGGCGTTTCTGGAGCTGATCGGCGCGCTGTCCGACCGAAAAAAACCGATGTTTTTCATCAGCGGCGATGAGGATCTGCCCACGGACGAGCAGGCGAGCGCCACTTCCTGGACTTACGCGCCCTGGATCAAACGCGCGCAAGAGGCGGGCGCGGTTTTCCTTGACGCGCCGCAAAAGGTTAAAATTGGATCGGGCACGCTCTGGGTGATGAACGGATTGACGCGCGCGACGGACGCGACCGACACGCGTGTGCAGCTCGAATCGCGCGTCGCGTCCCTTCTGCGCGAGGGATCGGGCGGCCTAGAGAACCGTGCGCTGGACGTCTCGCGCACGCGGCTTAAGCTGGACGCGGCGGCGCGTACCGAGGCGGCGCTCGCGGAGATCACGCCATCCGACGTCCAGATTGGGGTTGTCCACAATCCGCTCACAGAGGATTTCGTGCGCGACTTGACGCGCAGATCGGCCCCCGCCGTGAGCGGCGTCAACCCGGTGGAGGGTTTTGCGAGCACGGATGTGCTGCTCGCGGGCCATTACTGCGGCGGAGGAACGCGCCTGCCGCTGCTGGGCGCAGTGCATGTTCCCGCGCCCCGCCTGCCGGAAGAAGGCTGGTGGCCGCGCCAGGAGCAGGTGTGGGGCAACGCGACCGTGGGGGGTATACAGCAGGTCATCACGCGTGGGCTGGGCGTGTCCGCGCTGCAAAAGCCTCTGCGCGCGCGGTTGTTCAACACGCCCGCCGTCACACTGGTTCGATTGACCGCGCGCTGGGAGCAGTAAACGGGCGCGCGCTTGCCTCTCGACGCGCTCTGATGGCCGGCACGGCCTCGTCGTCGTCATTTAGGGCGGGGCATACCAAGGACACGCAAGGCGGCCTTTGAGCGGGAGGAAGCCGTTTTCGGCCTCTCGCGCAACGCCGGTTTTGTCGGTTTCAAACGAGCGCCGGAACCCGCGATGGGCTCCGGCGTTCTGTTTTGACTCAATTACGCGTAGTAGTCCACGCCCGCCTTGAAAATGTGCTGGTCTTTTTCACCCGCGATGTTGATGCTCACGCGCTCGCCCTGGCGCTCGGAGTGGCCCATCTTGCCAAAGACACGGCCGTCGGGGCTGGTCATGCCTTCGATGGCGCACATGGAGCCGTTGGGATTGAACGGTTCGCGCATGGTGGCGTTGCCTTCGTCGTCGACGTACTGCGTGGCGATTTGGCCGCGCGCGACGAGACCCTCCAGCTCCGCGTGCGAGATGACCACGCGCCCCTCGCCGTGCGCGACGGGGATAGCGTGGATGTCCCCGACCGCGCAGCGCGCGAGCCAAGGCGACACCGTGCTCGCGACGCGCGTGCGCACGTACCGCGCGATGTACCCGATGCGGTTGAACGTGAGCGTGGGCGCGTCGGGGGAAGGCTCGCGGATCTCGCCATACGGCACAAGTCCGGTCTTAATCAGCGCTTGAAAACCGTTGCACACGCCCAGAACAAGGCCGTCGCGGTTCTTGATCAGCTCCATGATGGCATCGCGCACCCTGGGGCTGCGCAGCGCGATGGCGATGAACTTGCCCGACCCGTCCGGCTCGTCGCCGGCGGAGAACCCGCCCGGCACCATCAGGATCTGGGAGGCGCGTATCGCGGCTTCAAGCGCGTCGATGGATTCCTTGAGCGCGGACGGCGTGACGTTGCGCACCATGAGCGCGGTGGCCTCCGCGCCCGCCATGCGGAACGCGCGAGCGGAATCCAGCTCGCAGTTGGAGCCGGGGAAGAACGGGATGATGACGCGCGGGCGCGCGATTTTGACGGCGGCACGGTGCGTCCTTGCGCTCGGGTGGCTGAGTGTTGGCGCGCTCTCGTGCGAAAGCGCGTGGGATTTCGTGGGGAAAACCCGCTCGAACGTGCCATCAAGCATGGCCGCGATTTCGTCAAGAGGTATGGACACGCCCTTGTGGGCGATCGCTTTTTCCGCCATCGTGCGGCCCACGACCCGAAACCCTGCTGGGACGCTTGTCCCCTCGATGAGCTCCATCAGCAAGCCGCGGTCGGAAGCGAACGGATCGACAGAGTCCTTGAGAGCAACGCCGATCTCGTTGCCCACCGCCATCTTGCCCAGAGCTGCCGCAAGCCCGCCCGCGAACACGGTGTGCGCCGCCGCGACTGCGCCGTTTGCGTACAGCGCGCGCACGGCTTGAAACTGAGCGATGAGCGCGGGGTAGTCGGGTGTGAGCGCGTCCGTGAGGGGAAGCTTTGCGAAAACCAGCTCGCGGCAAGCTTTTTTAAGCTCGGGAGAAACGACCGCGCCCGTGTCCGCAGCCGCGACCGCGAACGCCACCAGCGTGGGCGGGACGTCCATATCACCAAAGCTCCCGGACATCGAGTCTTTCCCCCCGATGGCGGGCACGCCAAGGGAGAGCTGCGCGTCCAATCCGCCAAGGAGTGCGGCCAGCGGCTTGCCCCAGCGCTCCGGCTCATCGCGCAAGCGCTCGAAGAATTCCTGGAAGCTCATGCGCGCGGTCAGAGGATCGCCGCCCGCCGCGAGGATTTTGTAAAGCGATTCCACCACCGCGAACGACGCGCCGTGGAAGGGACTCCACGAGGAGAGGTACGGGTCAAAGCCGAAGCTCATCAGCGTGCAGGTGGTCGTCTCGCCGGAGACGGGCAGCTTGGCGGCCATCGCCTCCACGGGCGTGCGCTGCGTGGCTCCCCCGTGCGGGTGGAGCACCGTTCCCGCGCCAATCGTGCCGTCGAAACGCTCCTGAAGCCCGCGCTGCGCGCACGCTGAGGGGTGGGAGAGCGCTTCCGCCCACGTTTTTTGCGCGGTCCGGGGCATGTCTCCTTTGGGCGCGAGCACGCGCGCATCCGCCGTCTGCGTCACACCGTTGGTGTTCAAGAAATCGCGCGAGACGTCCACAATCGCGTCTTTACGCCAGCTCATGCGCATGCGGCCCGTGTCCGTTACGACCGCGACGCGCGTGCACTCGAGGTTTTCCATGTTGGACAGTTCCTTAAACCGCGCGGCGTCTTTCTCCGCGACGACCACGGCCATGCGCTCCTGCGATTCAGAAATGGCAAGCTCGGTGCCTGACAGGCCCTCGTACTTGCGCGGGACGGCGTCCAGATCGATATCCAGGCTCTCGGCCAGCTCGCCCACGGCCACGCAAACACCGCCCGCGCCAAAGTCGTTGCAGCGCTTGATGAGCAGCGCCGCCTCGCGGTTGCGGAAAAGCCGCTGGAGCATGCGCTCGGTGGGCGGGTTGCCCTTTTGCACCTCCGCGCCGCAGGTCAGGATGGAATCGCCGGTGTGCGCCTTGGAAGAGCCCGTCGCGCCGCCGCAGCCGTCACGCCCCGTTCGCCCGCCCACGAGCAGGATCACGTCACCGGGGGCCGGCGCCTCGCGGCGCACCGCGTCTTTTCTCGCCGCGCCGATGACCGCGCCCAGCTCCATGCGCTTGGCGACATACCCGGGGTGAACGAACTCGTGGACTTTGCCGGTGGGCAGTCCGATTTGGTTTCCGTAGCTGGAGTACCCCTCCATCGCGCCTGTCGTGATGCGCCTTTGCGGAAGCTTGCCGGGGAGTGTTTCCTCGATGGGGACGCGAGCGTCTCCCGCGCCGGTCACGCGCATCGCCTGATAAACGTAACTGCGCCCGGAGAGCGGATCGCGGATGGCGCCGCCCAGGCAAGTCGCCGCGCCTCCGAAAGGCTCAATCTCGGTGGGGTGGTTGTGCGTCTCGTTTTTAAACATGACCAGCCAGTCCTCGGGCCTGCCGTCCACCATCGCGCGCACGTTGATGGAGCACGCGTTGATCTCCTCGGACTCGTCGAGGTCGTGAAGCTTGCCCTGGCGCTTCAACTCTTTCATGCCCGTGAGCGCGATGTCCATCAGGGACACGTCGCGCTTGGCTTTGAGCGTATCGCGCGCGGAAAGGTAGCGCTTCCACGCGCTCTCAACAGGCGCGGTCAGCGGGTGTTTTTCAAAGCTCACGCGCTCAAGGCGCGTTAAGAACGTGGTGTGGCGGCAGTGGTCCGACCAGTAGGTATCGATGACGCGGAGCTCGGTCTGTGTGGGGTCGCGCCCTTCCTGATCGCGGAAATACGCGCGCACAAACAAAAGGTCGTCGGGCGTCATCGCCATGCCGAGTTCTGCGCACATCGCGCGCACGGCGTCATCGCTCATGGACGTAAAACCTTCGACAACCGGTACGCGGCCCGGGTCGGTGACGGGATCGTCCAGCGTCGCGGGAAGCTCGCCCGTGACTTCGCAGCTCTCGACGGGGTTCAGGAGGTAATCGCGCGCCCGCGCGTACTCCGCGTCCGTGAGGCTTCCAAAGAACGCGTAAACGACCGCGCATTTCACGACGGGCCTCTCCCCGCCGAACAGGAGCTGCGCGCACTGCGCGGCAGAGTCGGCGCGCTGGTCGTACTGCCCGGGCAGATAGCTCATCATCAAAAGGCGCGCGTCCATGCGCGGCAGGACGTCGTGTAAATCGTCGAGATTGGGTTCGGCAAAAATCTCGCGGCACGCGACCGCGAACTTGGCGGCGGCCAGCCCCTCGACGTCGTAGCGCTTGAACACCCGCGTGTTGCTCAGCCTCAAAAGGCCAAGGTGCGCGCGAAGGTCTTCGGTCAGGCGCGCGGCCTGCACGTCGAGGCCGGGTTTCTTCTCCACAAAGACGCGATAAACCATTCGTCATCCTCCCCCAAGTAGACGTTAATTATATCACTTTGGGGCATAAAGTAAAGCCGGGGCGCTCAAGCCCAGGCTGTGCGGGATGTTGTATGTGACGGTTGATCCGCGCGGGCAGGTTTGTTATGATGGTTCGTGTGGGAACGCCCGTACCACAGGATCTTAAGGAGGCGAAGCGCCGTGGGTGAACGAACGTTCATTGAGCGCATTATTCGCAGATCGCAGCTGGCCATACCCGAGAGGCCCGCGGACTTTGCCGTCGAACGCGTTTTTTTGGGCCGGCTAACGCAAGATGAGTTTTGCGGCGGGCTGCGCGCGCTTCATGACGCCATGCACAGCCTGCATGAAGACGCGCGCGAAAACTTTGAGGATTATGGTTTCTATGCAGGCCAGGCGCAGGAGCTTCGTGTCAACCACCCGGTGACGCCCAACGAGGGCAAGGCACACAAGTCGTTCCGCCGCGTCGCCGATGCGTTGGAGGCGATGGCGGTGTTGGGTGCGCTTCGAGGCGACGAACTGGTCGTTGGCGGAGACGATCTGCGCGAGAAAAAGATCGTCAAGCTGCCGCTTGTTCTTGAACTGCTGCGCAACAACGGCTTTTCCTTTGAGGGTCTTGCGGACAATGGCGACTTGCCGCAAGGTGCGCGCGTTCATGTCGCATTCCCCGACAACCGCGCCGTCATGCACGTTTTAAAGGCATACGCGGATGTGACCGCCGTGGACATCGGGAAAGCCATTCTGCACGCGGAGTGGCGCGTGTTCCGCGAGAGCGCGCCTTTCGCCTACGACATCAGCGACATGCTGCGCGGACTGACGGGCTTTGACAGGACGTGCGTTCAGGCGTGCGACGCGCTTTTTTTAGCGCGGGGTTACGCGCGCGAAGTGGAAAAGAGCGACGGCGTGGAGCTTGATTATCGCCATAAAAAAGACAGGGCACGGCTGGTACATATCAAGCGCGAGCGTGACGATTTGCGCGTGCGCCTCAAGCTCGCGCACATCGCGGACTACGCGGACGCGCTTGATGCCTGCTCGCCCGGCGTGCGCGAGGCCGTCCTGCGCGGTCCCGCCTGCGGTCACCACGGGTGCAAAGGCGGAGCCATCGCCTTCGCGTATCAAGGCGCTGCGCATAAGAAGTGTTCCATGCTTTCGGCAAATTTCACGCTGCCCGCCGCGTGCGGGGAAGACATCTCTTCCATCCTTCTGCTGGCGGGGCTGGAGATTGACCGGCGGATCGGGAAAAGCGTGTGAGATCACGCGCGCTTGAGGTTGCTTTCAAACGTTGCCTTTGTGTCCTGATTCCATTCAGAGCCCGCGAGCGAGAGGATGAGGTCCGCGATCTGTTTTTTTGTGCCCTCGATCAGGTTGATGCCCACAAAGCGCCCCTTGACGCCGCTCCTGAGGTTGATGTGAAACTCGTGGATAAGCCCGTCGATCAGCCGCATTTTCTCCGCGTAACGCGTTGCGCGCGGCCAGTCGTCGATGAACGCGCCGAAGATGTGCGACGCCGCGCCGGAGGGCATGTTGTTGGCGCGAAAGCTCCGCGCGCAGTCGCGAAACAGGTATTGCCTGCCGCACGCGCATTCCATCAGGCCGCGTTTGCCTTGGAGAACCGCGCCGCAGCCGTGGCAGGAGAGCTTGCCTTTCTCGTGGAGCAGCCGCTCGTCCCGGCCCTGGAGGCACCGCGCGTAGAGCGTAAATCCGATGTCGTCGGCCAGCTCCTCGTCGGGGAGCATGCGCGCGTCGCTTTCGTATAGACGCGCAAGCTTTGCGCGCGGGACCTTGGGCGACCAGCTAAACCGGTTGAAGTTCGCTTTGTCGATGGACCCCGCCATCTCCCCGATCTCTTTTTGCTCGCGCTCGACGCGTTTTTTCGCAGTGGCCGCCTGTAGGGCGACTTTTTCCGCGGCGTAGGCGGCGAGCTTGTCGCGATAACCGCCCGCGTGGAGCGCTTCCGCGTACGCGATGGCTTCCATTAACGTTATGCGGTCGCTCACGCGCAGATGGTCGACGCAAAACGCGCCGTCAGAGATCCTCACGGTCAGCATGAAAAGGTTGTACCGCCCAAACCTGAAAACCCAGCCGTGCGTAACGGTGTGGACCGCGGGAGCGCAGCCGATTCCGCATACGCGCGACATGTGGTTGGCAAACTCCCGAAACAGCTCCGTGACGTCAGGGGGAAGGAAGGCGGACAGCTCGCCGATTCCCGGACGTTTTTTCTTGTCGTACAGCTCACGCCAATCGCTCATTAATAACACCCGCCGCACATGTATTCGCGTTCCAGTTTACACGGCGCAAACCGGAAACGCAAGATGCGGCGGGTTTTTTGTGCTCAGGCGTCGGCTACTCGGTGGCCCAGCTGAACGTGACAGAAAAGTTGCCGCCGTCCACGCCGTAGATCTCGGCGGTGACGGACCACGTTTTGCCCTTGTGCTGGACGTTCCCGCTCCACTGCGTCTCGTCCGCGCTGCCGTCTTTCCAGGATTTGGAGAGCGCGCCCAGCCACGCCCGGCCCTCGGCCTCCGTCATGTCGGCAACGTCCAGCGTCAGGTTGACGAACGTGCCCATGTCGTCCAGATACGGCTCGCCCACCAATTTTTTGCCCGTGGGCGCGGTGATGAACGCGGGGATGGTGTCGGGCCAGTTGGCAAGGCTTGTGACGTTGCCGCTCATCTGCCACGTGCCGCCCCGGTCGTCAAAACTCACGGAAACGCCCCCTTTTCTTGCGGTTCTTGCGGTATCGTCAACGGTATAGCCTTCCTCGCCAAGCAGCGCCAAGTAAGCGCCAATCGTTTTTGAGTCGCCCTCCATCAACACGACGAAGTCCTCGCGGGTACCGCCGGAGTTGATGATTTTGCCGCCGGTGTACCTTGGAAACCCAGCGGGGAGCAGGTCGCCGGGCCAAAGCGGATCAACGGGAGTGACGGATGCGGCGGGACGCGTTACCTTGACGGTCTTGTCGAGCGGGACGTTGTCCACGGCGCCCTTGTAGGTCATGATGTCGTAGGGGGTTTGCCCTTCCGCCGCGGTCCCAATGAACGTGAAGCTGACGCTCCCGTCGTCCGACAAAAGCACAACCCACGGAAGCTTTCCGCCTTCCACCGCGCTTGAGATCGGCCCTGTGGCGATGCTGAACCCGCTGCCCACGGCGCCTTTTTCGTTACCGGTGACGCTCACGCCCAGCAGTTTGCCCATGTCGATGTCGAATGTGCCGGAGAAGTCCTTGTCCTCGAAGGAGAAGTCCTCGCCCTTGCAGTAGGCGCGCCCGCCCGACGGGGACGGAGGCGCGACCGGCATGCCCGCCGAGTCCGAGAGGAATTTGGAATAGCTGTCCGCGTCAAAAGGAATGAGCTCGAGCGTGAAGTTCGCGCTCTTGCCCCAGCCGTCCAGGTCGTAGTCAAGCTTTGCGCCCATCTGAGAAAGCATCGCGCCAAGAGAGCCCATGTCCATGCTGTAATCGAAGGCGATCTCACCCCGGTACTCGCCGAAGGGGTCATCGCCGCCCTCCTTAGACATGGAGAGCGTCATGCCGGAGGAAAGCGTGATGCCAAACTGCTCCTCCACCGGCTTTTCCCAGTGGTCGTCAATGGTCATCGTCCACATTTTGCCCGCCTCGCGAGGGGCGGGGGTAGGTGTGGCGGGAGGCGTGGCGGGAGGCGTGGCGGAGGGTTTTGCGGTGAGCGCGGGCGCGGGCGTGACGGCAGGCGCGGGTGAAACCGCGGTTCCAGCCGCTGTGACCGCGGGAAATCCCCCGCCGGATGGATCGGCGGCTGTGCCGCATGAGCACAGGAACAGCAGCATAACCGAAAGCATGGACGCAAAAAATCGTTTCATGGCGACATCCCCCGTTGCTTGAATTACGTTCGCCAGATTTTATCAAAGATTGCGTGCAATAAATACCTATCAATGTTGGTGGGATGGCGATAGGGCCCTGAATCAGACGTTTTTCGAATAAGAACGCCTGCCGCTGAGGCGGCAGGCAGAGGGGTCGTCATCCTTGGGATGACGGTTTTTTCTCATCATTTTTCAGGATCATGTCGGCGTGCCTGGCGAACAGTTCGGCTCTGCTCTGTATCCCCAGCTTGCGATAGAGATTGCGAATGTGGAAGTTCACCGTCGCGTTGCTGATCATCAGGCTGCCGGCGATGCGCTTTGACGCCTCGCCGGAGAGCAGGTGCAAAAAAACCTCCCGCTCTCTCGGGGTAAGGCCCAGGTTGTCAAGGCGCTCCGTGCCCGCGTCCTTGACGGGCGGGGGCTCATTCCTACCTAAGAGCCCGCGAAAAGACTTTTTGATGGAAAGAAGAAGCGAAGACGCGGCTTGGCTCAGACGGATGATCGCCACCTCCCGGTGCAGGTAAGCGCTGTATGCGTTTTGCTCTGTTGACTCCGCGTTCGTGATTACAAACGGGACGTGCCTCGGCTACCACTCGGTGACGCACCCGTCCGCGTCACGCCAGACCGGATTTTTCCACTCGTGCCCGATCTTGGCCATCTCGCGCACGCGCTCCTCGTCGACCTCGATGCCCAGACCGGGCGTGGTCATGAGCGGGACGTACCCGTTTGCGCAGCCGAAAACAGCGGGGTTTTTGAGGTACTTGAGCGCGTCGTTATCTTCCGAGGTATGCACATTGACGCTCTGTTCCTGCGTGAACGCGTTGGGTGTGCAGAAGTCGAGCTGGAGGCAGGATGCGAACGCGATCGGACCGAGCGGGCAGTGGGGCGCAAACGCAACGTCGTACGCCTCGGCCATTGCGGCGATTTTGCGGCACTCGGTCAGACCGCCCGCGTGGGAGAGGTCGGGCTGTATGATGTCCACGCCGCCCGCGGCCAACATGGCCTTAAAGCCCCAGCGGGTGTAGTTGCGCTCCCCTGTGGCGATGGGCGTCGCGGTGTGCGCGCGCAGTTCGCGGAACGCCTCCTCGTTCTCGGTGAGCACGGGCTCCTCCACGAACAGGAGCCGGTAAGGCTCAAGCTCCTTCATGAGCTGGCGCGCCATGCCCTTGTGCACGCGGCCGTGGAAGTCGATGGCGATGTCCACATCGCTCCCCAGCGCGTCCCGCACGGCGGCCACGCGCGCGATCACGCGGTCGATGTGGCGAAACGTATCGATCCAGCGAAGCTCGGGGATGCCGGAGAACTTGACCGTGCGGTACCCCTGCGCGTACTTCAGGCGCGCGCTGGCCGCGACTTCCTCGGGCCGGTCGCCCCCGATGCCGGAGTACACCTGTACGCGGTCGCGCACTTTTCCGCCGAAAAACTCGTACGCGGGCACGCCGAATTTTTTCCCTTTGATGTCCCACAGCGCCTGGTCGACGCCGCTCATGGCGCTTGTGAGCACAGCGCCGCCCCGATAGAAGCCGCCGCGGTAGATGGTTTGCCAGATGTCCTCGATGTTGCCTGGATCTTTGCCAATCAAATACGGGGAAAGCTCCTGAACGCATGCCATCACGGTGTCGGCGCGGCCCTCCACGATGGGCTCGCCCCAACCCGCGATGCCGTCGTCGGTCTCGATCTTGAGAAACAGCCAGCGAGGCGGCACTTTGAATAGCTCAATGCTCTTGATCTTCATTTTTCTCCCCCTAAAATATTATGGTGTCGGCGTGGGTGCCGGCGCGGGAGACTCGAGCGAATACACGGGCGTCGGCGTTATCGCGGGAGCGTCGGTGTCGGGGGTGGGCAGGGGGATGATGGGCGTCGTGTGCACATGGCAGAACTGCGCGCCGTAGGTCGGGTCGTTGACGTCAAGCATGGGGATGACGATGGGGCTGATGCCCTCGCCGAAGCACCCCGGATAGATCTCGTTCAGCGTGATCTGGGGTACGGCGTACAGCGGGTGGTTCGGATTGACGATCGCGACCACCGCGCCCGGCACGCGCGTCCCGGGGGGGCAGAACTGCGTGGCAATACGCGCGGATTCCGCGCACATCTCCACGGGGATGTGCATGTTGCAGACCTCGAGCGGCATGTTGTCCTGCGTGAAGTAGTCGGTCACGAGCTTGTGACCCTGTGAGTCCAGCTCGCAGTAAGGCCCGGGCAGCATGCCGGACACGCCGCATACCGTCACTTTGGTCAAGCCGAGCGCTTCGGGCGTATCTTCCATGATGGGTTTGTCCTTGAGGCCTTGCGCCGTGTGGATTTTCTCCATGAACGCCTGCCAGATGGGAGCCGCCCAACGGCCGCCCGTGACGTCCGACTTGAGCTTCTCGTACCCTTCGTGCCCCACCCATACGGACGCCGAGTAGTACGGCGTGAAGCCTGCGAACGTCACGCCTCTGCTGTCGGAGTTGGTGCCGGTTTTTCCGCCGACAGTCAGTTTGTCGATGCGGGCAGGCGTACCCGTGCCCGATGTAACGGCCTGCACCAGCATATCGGAGAGCATGAACGCGGTTTGACGCTTGAACACTTGCCGCGTGACATGGCTTTTTTCTAGATCAATTAAGATGGAGCCGGCCGCGTCCGTGACCTGAGTGAACGCGATGGGCTGCTGGTACTGCCCGCCGTTGGCGATGGCCCCGAACGCGCCCGCCATTTCGAGCGGGGAAATGCCCGAAGAGCCGAGCGAAAGCCCGAAGGGCGTCTTCTGGATGTGCTTTGGCGCGATGCCCAGGCTGGTCAGGTAGGTGTAGGAATTCTCAACGCCCACAAAGCTCATCAGCACCTGCGCGGCCACGACGTTGAGCGATTGCCGGATGCCGTAGCGCATGGTCACCATGGGCATGGTGGACGATGTGGTGAAGTTGCGCGGGTAGCCAAGCTCCGAATCCCAGCCCTTGATGGGCACATAGAGGTTGGGCACGGGCTGCGCGGGCGAGTACCCGAGGTCGAGCGCGGGACCGTACACCGCGATGGGCTTAATGGAAGAGCCGACCGGCTGGCCTGAGAGCGCGAGATTGAGCGTTTTTGCGCCGGTCGGTGCCTGACGCCCGCCCACGATCGCCTTGAGCTGGCCCGTGTGGTAATCCATCACGACCGCGGCGGCCTGCGGCTGTATGAAGTCGATGTAAGTGCCGCTGCTCGTTTGCCGCCGGAAGGTCTGCGATTTGACCGAGGGCGCGAGCGCCGGATACTCTTCCCAGTTGTAGAGCGTGTCCTCCACGATGTGCTGTATTTCGGGATCGACAGTCGTGTAGATACGATAGCCTTTTGAGCGGATCTCAAGATCGATGGAGTTGCGGTTCTTGGTCGTGTTTTCAAGCCCGCGAAGCTTGACGAATTCGTCAACCACCTGTGTGATCGCGTAATCCACAAAGTACGGCATCTCGTACTGGCTCTGCGGTTTTGACTTGGGCTGCACCGCTACCTTTTCCGCGAGCGCGGATTTGTACTCGTTTTCGCTGATCAGGTTGTTGCGGTACATGATGGTGAGCACAAGATTGGCGCGGTCGTCGGTGATGGCGGGCGTGTTTTTCTCAAGATAGTTGCGGCGCGGGCTGTAATAGTTCGGGTTGCGCGTCATGCCCGCGATGATCGCGCTCTCCCTGAGCGTCAGGTCGCGCAGGTCCTTGCCGAAATAATCGAGCGCGGCGGTTTTGACGCCGTAGTTGTTGCCGCCCAGAAAAATCGTGTTCAGATAGTACTCGAGGATCTCGTCCTTTTCGTACTTGGTTTCGAGCTGCATCGCCAGGTACGCTTCCTGCAGCTTGCGCTTGTAGGTGGTGTCGGTGGTGAGCATGGTGTTCTTGATCAGCTGCTGCGTGATGGTGGAGCCGCCCTGCATGTCGCCGTTGGCGAGGTTTTTGAGAAACACGCCCACAAGGCGCTTTAAATCCACGCCGTTGTGGGACAAAAAGCGCACGTCCTCAATGGCGATGTACGCGTTCCTGAGCGTCAGGGGGATCTCGTCCAAAGCCGCGTCGATCCGGTACTCCTGACCGCTGTACGCGGTGATCAGGTTGCCTCTGCCGTCGTAGATAAAGCCCGTTTGATCCTGCTCCGCGATCTTGTTCATGTCAAGCATGGGCGTGGTTTCGAAGTATCCTTTGGCCAAACCGAACACAGCGCCCGCGGCCGCGATGCCGATGACGCCTACTGCTGCGACCGAGAGCCAAAAAGTGCACACAACAACGGACACGACAAAGCCGCGCGGCCTTTTGCGCGGCGCGAAGCACGCGCGCAGGAAGTGAAGCGCCCGATTTTCGTTGGACAATGTATGGCTCATGCGTCCTCCTGATAAAGCGAAGGATAACCCCTGTTTATTCGCGAGCGGGCGCGCTTTTCCTGCCGGTCATCCGGCTTGAGCCGCCGGCATATGCTGGAACGGGAGGCATTTTCATGAAATCATGGCTCAGATGGGCGAGACGGCTTGAGTTTGTGGCGATCATCGTTCTCGTGCTGGTGTGCCTTGGGTTCTGGTGGCTCGACGGCGCGATCAAGCCCACCATCCTGTCCATCGGAGAGGCGCGCGCGCAGACCATGGCGACCTCCGCGCTTTTTCAGGCGGTGTACGACACCGTGGGCGATATGTCCTACGAGGACCTCGTCGACGTGCGGGTGACGAAGGAAGGCAAGGTCAATTTCCTGCAGATGAATACCGGCGCGATGAACCGCCTGGCCGCCAAGGCAGCCATCAACGCGCAGACCAACATGGCCGAAATCGGCACGCAAAGCCTGACCGTCCCGCTGTTCACCGCGATAGGAAGCCAGCTGTTCATGGGTTCCGGGCCGCTTTTACACCTGCAGATGCTCCCGGTGGGCACCGTGTCCAGCGAGTTTCGCACGGAGTTTGTCTCCGCGGGCATCAACCAGACGCGGCACCGCATCTTCATGACGCTCCACGGTCGCGTGCGCGTGGTCATTCCCAACGCGAGCCAAGCGGTGGATATCTCCGCGCAGGTGCTCGTTGCTGAGAGCGTCATTGTGGGCGACATCCCGCAGTGGTATTCGGGCACGCCCCTCGACGCGGGGCCGCTCGATTTGACAGCCGGGCCTTGAGACGGGCATGGGGACGGGGTGGGGGTGGGGGGGGGGGGGGGGGGGGGGGGGGGGGGGGGGGGGGGGGGGGGGGGGGGGGCGGCCGGCCGCGCGCGCCGCCACGCCCCCCCC
>JAVBRD010000012.1:0-43780 GCA_031548365.1 Eubacteriales bacterium | reverse complement strand
CTCACCCGTTATCTATTTCGACACCGCTCCGCGCCTTTCCTTTTGGTTGGCCGATATAGTTTCAGCCCGCCAACTACTTTGTCGACGGGCTGAGGGAAGCCGTTACTGCGGCTTCCCTCAGCCGTCGACAAAGCCAGAAACCGGACCATCGTGCTTGCTCCGGCGATCGGCCGGGAACCCGCGGGTTCTTTGACAATCCGCGGCGGGGGGTTTGGCGACATGCACGCCAAACCCCACGCTTTCGATTGGCTCTGACGACGAACCCGCTGCGTCAGCGATGGGTTTGCCACCACGCTGGGGGAAGCCGTGATTGCGGCTTCCCTTTTCGTTGTGTGTATGTGTGTGTAAGCCAGAGTGCCGCGGTATGCCGATCGTCCAGCAAACAAACAATTGTTGTCATTTGCGGCGAGTTCCAGCAAGCAGGGCTGCGCTCATTCTATGTGCCCCGCCGCTTACCGTCCGGATCAAATGTCTTCTTCAGGGCGAGCTGTGTCGGGATAATGGCCGCGATCATGGCGGCACACTGTGCCCCCATAAGCACGCCTCCGACGATCCCGACGAAATCCGTATCTCTTCCCAGAACAGCCAGCATGACGGCCAGTGAGATCGGCAGCATCCAAAGGCCCCACACGCGCCATGTTCGCCCCGCGTGCTTGTGCGCAAAGACCCATGTGTCCATGTTTTTCATGGACATACTCGTCCTGAAACCCATTACCGGGTTGATCTTTTTGGGAGGATGGCGTTCAAATCCGCTCCCTATCCCGATCATGACCACCGGGGTCAGCATATCGCAAATCAGCATGAACACCCAAAACCCCATCGCAATCCCTCACTCGAACGCGGCCTTGCCCATCGCGCGCGCAACGACAGTCATCTCCAACAGCATGCTCTGCGCGTTCTCGCCACGCGGGCGGGCGCTATGTCCCGCTTCTTCCAGCGTGATCTCTATCTCCCTTGCGCCCATCGCGAGCGCGGTTTCCCCCGCCGCGCGCGATGCCTCCTCGCGGGCCCATGCGAGCGCGTCATCCAGCGTCTTGGTCTTGACAAAACCGCCGCTTGAGTGCGCAGAAAACCCAGTCACTCCCGTGATTTCAAAGTGCGGCTTGATGGTCACAGCCTCCTCGGCGAGCACACTGCCCGAAATTGCGCCCACGGCGTTGGCCACGCCCGCGTACGGGGGCGTGACATCGCGCGTATGGAGCGCGCGCGCGGCGAGCGGCAAAACCACGTGGGTCGGCGCACCAATGCCCACGAGCGGCATCTTGCACACAACGTCGCACGCGATCTCATCGCCCGAACCGTGGTATCCGAGACCCAGCATCTGCTCACCGTCAAAGCCGCCGCGTTTGAGCGCCCGCTCGAACAGAAATGAAGCGACCGTCCGGTACACCCGCTCGCCCATGCCCTGCGTCACGCGCTCACACAAATCGTCTTCGCTCATCTCCAGCCGCTGAGCCATCAGCCTCAGACCGAGAGACGCCGCCCGCCCATGAAACAATGAGATTTGCCCCATCACATGCCAAATGTCTGTGGGCGTCAGCGCGCACCGAATGACGGCACCTAAGTACTCAAGCCGCGACATGTCAAGGAAATACGCTTTAGTTCCGACTGCAGCGGCCAACTGATCAACTGAGAGCGGCCCACCCTCAAGCGCGTCCAGCACCGCAATCTGCTCATTGCCGAGTATTGCCATATCATCAGGCCGCCTAACCAAGGAAAAAAACTCACCGCGCGAGTACGTGCGGGAAACGCCCTCCTCGATCATCTCCTCAAGCGCGGTCTCGACGCTGGCTGATACTTGCCCGATCTGCGCAAGCGGAACCGCCTTTCTCGGGCCGATGGTCATGCGCGCCATCTTGTCAAACCCGATAAGCGAATCTCCTCCGAGGCCGATCGTACGGATGGAGATCGCGCGCGTGCCCGTCGTCCACGCACCCACCTCCACACCGTCGCGAGAGAGCACGGTTCGACCCTCCCTGACGATTGCGATGTCTGTGGTCGTTCCTCCGATGTCGACCACCACCGCATCCTTCTCGTCGGCGAGCGCGAGGCCGCCCATCACACTCGCCGCAGGACCGGAGAGCAGCGTCTCCACGGGCCTCTCGCGCGCAAACGCCTCGCTCATTAAACTCCCGTCCCCGCGCACGATCATCATGGGCGCGGAGATCGCGTTCTTGTCCAGCGACAGGCGAACCGCGCGCAGCAGTTGGTCGATGAGTGGGATGAGCTGCGCGTTGAGCGCCGCTGTCGCGGCGCGCCGAAGCGAGTTGACCTCCGCGGACAGTTCGTGCGCGGCCGCGACCGGCAGTCCGGTTTCCTCGCGCGCGATGTCCCGCGCCGCCATCTCAAACTCTGGATTCCGAAGCCCCCAGTACTCCGCGATGCCGATGGCATCCACGCCCCGCGAGACCTCGCGGCACACGCTCCGGAAGGCGTCCCAGTCGGGCACACTCTCCACCTGGCCGCGTTGCCCGTGCCGCCCGTCCAAGAAGCGCACAACATCCACACCCTGCAGGCCGTACTCTTCTTTCAACCGCCCGAACAGCCGCTCGTCATATCCAAGCAGGATGAGCGCCGTTCGGCAGCCTTTGCCCTCCACGCACGCGTTTGTCGCCAACGTGGTCGAGAGGCTCACCACTCCTACTTTATCTTTGAGTTCAGGCGGTATGCCCGCGATCACGCGCGAAATACCTTCCGACAAATCATGCCGCGTGGTCAGCGATTTTGCGCTCCACAGCACGTGTTTCGACGCAAAGTCAACCACCGCGCCGTCCGTGTACGTGCCGCCCGTGTCAATGCCAAGACCGTACGCCATGGGAATCACCACTTTCAAACATTTGCGAGGCCGAGCGACGAGGGAAACGGCCTCTGCCCCATTTTTCAGGAACAACGGCAAAAGGTCATATCAGGAAGGCGTTTACTGTTGCGCGGGAGGAGGCGCGGGCGCGGGGTAACGGTTGCGGAGTTCGGCAACGGCGAGTGGGAGATCGGGATCAAGCTGCGTGAGCGTGAGGACGGAATGCCCGTCGTAGCCTTCCCAACGCTTGGCGGATTCGTTGAAGTAAAAGACGCCATAGGCCTCGTTGGCAATGTACGCATCCGCATGCTGGTGGAACGGAGTGCGTACGCCTACGCCTTGGGTGCTGTAACTGTACATATAGCCGGGGCTTCCCTCGCCAGTCTCCGTCGCCATAACAAGATACCTCCCGCCAATCTCGAAGGGCCGCGCGTGAGGATGATGAAACTCATCCGGACCAAACACACGGACATGTCCATTCTTGGGCAGGTTCTCGTTGCCGTAGAAGACGCGCTCTACCTCAAACATCATGCGTGCGTAGCGGTTCTCTCGCGTATATCCCGACGATTCCGAGGTGAACGCGCAATCCTCGCTGCCGGTGAGCATGCCCGTAAAAATGAAATCAGAGTGGTTGTAGATATCGTCTTCAACAAAGTTTACCCACTCGATTGAGGGCGTGGGCCCGGGCTTTGACGTGGGCGGCGACGCGTAGAGTACGAACTGCGCGTCAATGGGATGCTTCCGCTCGGATGCGCTGTTGAGCCGCACGCGGCCAAGGCCGGTATGGAAAAACCACACAGCGGCAAAAGCGACGACGGGCAGCGCGAGAGCGGTAATCAACGGCTTTTTCATGACCTACCACCGCATGGCGCGCAGGACGGCTCGTTTCCACGAAGTGCGCCGCGCCGCGACCTCATCCACCGGCATGCGGGGTTCAAAAGCGGCGTGCGCGGCCCAGTTGCGCGCGACATCCGCCTTGGTCAGCCCACCTTCGGCCACCGCCGCAAGCATGGCCGCGCCAAGCGCGGTTGTCTCCGCGACTTGCGGTCGCAGCACGGCGCACCCGAGGATGTCCGCCTGAAACTGCATGAGCAGGTTGTTCTGGCTCGCGCCGCCATCCACGCGGAGTTCGCTGAGATGGATTCCGGAATCGGCCTCCATCGCGGCGAGCACATCCGCGGATTGATGCGCGATGGCCTCAAGCGCCGCGCGGACGATGTGCGCGCGGTTTGTCCCGCGCGTGATGCCCACCAGCGTACCACGCGCGTCCGCATCCCAGTAGGGCGCGCCCAGGCCGGTAAACGCGGGGACAAGCATCACGCCACCCGTATCAGGCACGGTGGCTGCAAGCGTTTCGCTCTCAGCGGCGGTGGAGATGAGTTTCATTTCGTCGCGGAGCCATTGAATGGCCGCGCCAGCTATGAACACGCTGCCTTCAAGGGCGTAGCAGACCTCGGCGCTGATGCGCCATGCGAGCGTGGAGAGCATGCGGTTCTTTGACGCTGAGGGTGCGCTCCCCGTGTTCATGAGCGCGAAACAGCCTGTGCCATAGGTGTTCTTCGCGATGCCCACGCCGAAGCACGCCTGTCCGAACAGTGCCGCCTGCTGGTCGCCCGCGAGCGCGAGCACGGGGACGGAGCGCCCGAGAAAGTCGGGTTTTAGCGCGCCGATAAATCCCGATGTGTCCGCGATGCGCGGGAGGATGGCGCGAGGGACGTTAAACAACCTCAGCATGTCCTCGTCCCATTCCAACGTGCGTAGGTTCATGAGCATGGTGCGCGACGCGTTCGAGGGATCGGTAACATGCGGATGATCCTGACACAAATGCCACGCGAGGAACGTGTCCACAGTGCCAAAGCACAGTTCGCCGCGCTCCGCGCGTTCCCTGACACCAGCAACGTTCTCAAGTAGCCAAGCGATTTTGCTGGCCGAGAAGTACGCGTCGCTCACAAGCCCGGTCGTCTCCATGATGAGCGGCTCAAGACCCTCTCGTTTTAGTCGCGCGCACAACTCCGCGCTCCTGCGGCATTGCCACACGACAGCGTTGTGGATGGGTTCGCCCGTGGCGCGGTCCCAGATGATGGCGGTTTCGCGCTGGTTTGTCACGCCTACAGCGGCAATACGCGACACAGCCGCGCCCGCTTTTTCAAGGACGGCTCGCAGCGCTTCAGTCTGCGAGCGCAGAATATCGGCGGGATCGTGTTCGACCCAGCCCGCCTTGGGATAGCGCTGCGCAAACTCAACGCCGTGGGACGCCAGCATGCGCCCCTGCGCGTCAAAGAGCACGGCACGCGATGATGTCGTCCCCTGGTCGAGCGCGAGATAGAGCTTGTTCATGTCAGCCTCCCTTGCGTTTTAGGGCCGTAGTGTCAACCGATAAAGGTGGGCTTCCATGACGCGCCCCTCCGCGTCCAGCCAACCGACCGCAGCGTACGCGGGTACCGTCCCCTGCGCGAAACCGCCCAGCGAGTACACGGTCATGTCGGCTTCGGCGCTTTTCTCAATCACGGCGTCAACGCTCGCGCCGCTCTCATCGCAGAGATAGGCGACCACCGCGTTCGTGTCGGCAAGACTCTCAAGCTTTGTGTGAATGCCAATCGTGGCGATGCGCAGCTGATCAGACATCGCGACTCCAGCGATCGTCACGCGCTCATCACGGATCACCGGACGCGCGTCGGATGAAACCTCGTAGAAGCTCACATCCTGGGCGTTTTTCTCCATCTGGGCGATGAGCTGGCGCATGCCCTCGCTCGAGACACCTTCCGCGGGCACCGCACCTTGTCCCGTGACAAAAGCGAGAAACGGCGAGAGCGGAGGAAAGCCAAAGCGAATGCTCGCCGTGAGGATCAACACGAGCAAAAACACACCCGCGATGAGCAGACGGACACTTCTGCGTCTCATGCGTTCGCCTTTCCGAGCAGCTTGAGCGCGTGCTCCGCGTCCGCGAGCGGGAGCGTCACCTTGATCAGCGTCCCGCTCTCGGTGTACTCCATTGAAATCACTTTTCCTTTTTCATGAAAGAAAGACACCATGTGCCCCGCCGAAAACGGCACCTCGATCTCCATCGTGCGGGAAAGATGCGAGAGCGCCTGCGCGACCACGTCCAAAAGTGCCTCTACGCCCTCCCCGTTTTGCGCGGAAATGGGGTGACCGCCGGAGATTGCGGGCGCGTCCTCGTGCGCGGCGTCGATTTTGTTGAGCACTTCGATGCGGGGCTTGTCAGCCGCCTTGAGCTCGACCAAGACTTGATCGACGACCTTTTTCTGGTTTAATACATCCGGGCTTTGCATGTCGTGGATGATGAGTAGCAGGTCGGCGTGCATCGCTTCTTCGAGCGTCGATCCGAACGCGCGCACCAGATCATGCGGGAGCTTGGAAATGAAGCCGACGGTGTCGACAATCAGCGTCTCCTGTCCCGAAGGAAGCTCAATCTTGCGCGTCACAGGATCGAGCGTGGCGAAAAGCTTGTCCTCCGCGAGCACGCCCGCGCCGGAAATTTGGTTAAGAAGCGTGGATTTTCCCGCGTTTGTGTACCCCACCAGCGCGACCACTGGAATATCGTTCTTCTCCCTGCGCGCGCGCCGCACTTCGCGCTGTTTGGCGACGACCGACAATTCCTGCGTGATATCACTGATGCGTCTTCGGATGTGACGGCGGTCCGTCTCGAGCTGTGTCTCGCCCGGACCGCGCGTGCCGATGCCCCCGCCGAGGCGCGAGAGGATGTTCCCCAGGCCCTGAAGCCGGGGCAGCTGGTAGTAAAGCTGGGCAAGCTCGACCTGAAGCTGCCCTTCGCGCGAACTCGCGCGCTGCGCAAAGATGTCGAGGATGAGCGCGGTTCTGTCAATGACGCGGGAACCGAGCAATTCCTCGAGGTTGCGTAGTTGCGCGCCTGACAGCTCGTCGTCGAAGATGACCAGCTCCGCGTCCGATCCCTGCACGATGAGTGCAAGTTCCTCAGCTTTTCCCGCACCAATATACGTCGCGGGGTCGACGCGGCTGCGCTTTTGCGTTACGCACGCGAGAACTTCGCCTCCCGCCGTCTCGCAAAGACGCCTCAGTTCAAGCATTTCGGGGGCGTCCGCGCTGTCCGCAAGGCCGACCAAGATCACGCGCTCCGGTCTGTCGTCGGTGATTTCACTCGGCAAGATGCGCACGATGTCGTCCGCGCGTAAAATCGCTTCCATCCACTCGTCCTGAGGCAGCTTGCCCGCGTTCACCGGCCCGAGCAGCTCGATCCGGTTGTCTCCGCCCGTCATATGCTCACCCAGGAGCGCCGCGCTCACCGCGCGCGGGGTGCCGTCCTCACGGACGCCGAGCGCCGCCATCGCGTCAAAGCGCAGCTTTTTCAGCGAGTTGATGTCCACTGCGGACAGCGTCGAGTCTCCGTTCGGGTGCGTGTGCAAACAGCGCACGCCAGAGAGTCGCGTTCGGTTCCTGCGCATCCGGATATCCTTCAGGGGTGCGGTTGCGCGGTCGCCGATCGAGATGTCAATAATCTCGCCCGAGCGCGTCAAATAAAACGAAAGCTCGCGGTTGAGCATCGCCGTAAACCGCGCGGCGGCATCCATCAGAAACTGCGGCCAAAATTCGCCCACCGGAGCTTCTTGCTCATACAGAGCCTCAATTTCCCTGAGCACCGACGCGCGAATGCCTTCCGTATTACCGCCAACTTCTCGTTCCATTCATACCTCCATCGCTTGCGCGACCTTCATGCCGTCTATATTTTACCGCGCTTTGCCCACGAATACAACTCCGCGCGCGGCGCATACTGATTTGGCCCGGACATGGGCGGCCGATTTGGAGTGATGAGCCTGGCTAACAAGAAGGACTCGCAAAAAAAAATCACCAACCCGGCAGGCGAAACACAGGATCAGGGTCAGATGCGCAACGTGCCGCAAGGCGTCAACAAGCGAAGCGGCCAGTGGCCCAAGTAAGCGGAAGCAAGGCAACTTGAACACCCCGGGCGACTCCGCGCAAGCAGCCCAAAGTGATGGATTGACGGTACGGCCGTCAATCCATCACTTATTATGATGCCGCGGCCTACCTGCCGAGGAACACTTTCCTGACAGCCTCTAGATAGCCGTACCCAAAGCGGTCGTCGGGCAAAAGATAGCTTGACTCTGTCCACTCATTCCAGCTGTTGACCGTGATGAGCGGCGGCTGCCCGGGGTGCCGGTCTACGTAGTCTTTGGCGAAGCGAAAGGCTTTTTCGATTTGATCAGGCGTATTCTCCCGCAGGATGAGGGGCCGGAGGGCCTTCCAGCGCGGGTTGGAGTCCCAGCCCACGGAGACATGAGGGAAGTACGGCACGCTGAACTGCTGAGAGTTGGCCTCCCACTCGGCGAGAACATCGGGGAGAATGTCGGCATACGTGCGCTCAACGTTTGTGAAGTGAACGAACTGGTAGTGCGTGAGCGAATCAAAGCCAACCGCGGCCACAGCTTCGGCTGTCGTCGCTGCGCGCTCGCCGTCCACGCCGCTTAGGTTGTAGGTGTGTTTTCCCCACTTGGTGAGTTGCACATGCAGCCCCGGCAAACCGGATTTGACGCATTCATCGCGGAACCAACTGAGCGCGGCCCGCGTTCTCTCCGCACCGCCAAGCCCACGCAAAAGGTTCTGCAGGTCGTAAATCATGAGCACGGGTTTGCCGTCAATGGTGTAGTACGAAGGGTGTCGGAAGTATTTCTCGATCATGCGACGCGCGATGGTCTCGAAGTCGTCCCGCGTGACGGCTCCGTCCCAGATGATGTTGTCATTGTGATGCGAGTTTCGAATGTCCCACGTGTCGTTCACGCTGTGATTGGCCCACATCAGGTAGAACTTGACGCGGTCATTGTTCCTGGCTTTCAAGTACCCGTTGTTGAGGCACTGCTCAAGGAAAGGCCGCCGGTCGTACCAGTACCAGTCGTAGATGAACACATTGACACCATGGTCGGCCGCCGCGTCAATCTGCATCTGCATGACGTAAGGATCCGCCTCGTTTTGATATCCCCACAGCGGCTTGCGCGGCCACGCGTGCCCCTCGAACTTTGCCTGCGCCTGCCTCACGGTCTGCCACTCGCCGTAGCCCTCCGGCCAGAACGTGCGGGATCGCGGCTCATCGCCCGTGTACGCGGGCCAGATGTACGCCGCAACGTCGTATTGTTTCACGCCATTCGCCCCCTTATTTGACTTCAGGCCACGGCCTGTAAACGATGTCGTCCGACACAAGCGCCTGCGCGCGCCCATCCGTGGATGTCGTGATGATCCGAACGACCTCCTCGGTGTCCGCGTACTTTGTCAGAAGCGTGAGCGTGATGTCCGCCGCGAACGCCTTGTCCTGCACAACGCACGGAGCGGACGACAGCGCGCGCTCAAGCCGCCCAAGCAGCGCGTAGTCGACCGAGACGAGCAATGACGCGCTTGGATGCATCTGGGTCACGCCCGCCGCCTCTACCGCCGCCGCGCACGCAGCCGAGTACGCGCGCACAAGACCACCCGCGCCGAGTAGAACGCCTCCGAACCAGCGCGTAACCACCACCGCCGCATTCACGATCTTTCTTTGCTTGAACACCTCAAGCACGGGGACGCCCGCGGTGCCCTGCGGTTCGCCGTCGTCGCTGTAGCGCATGATGCCGGAATTTTGTCCCACGATGTACGCGTACACGTTGTGCGAGGCATCTTTACGCGCGCCGCGGATCTCAGAAAGCAAAGCGAGCGCCTCCTCCTCGGTTAAAACCGGGGAGGCGACGCCCACAAAGCGCGATTTATTGACGATGATCTCCGCTTCGCCCCGCGAGGTGAGCGTGATGTACGGCTGCACGCCTTATCCCGCGACCACGCGGTGGTAACTCTTTTTGCCCTTTCTGATCAGGAGCCCTTCACCTTCGAGCGCGGTGAGTTCGGCGGATTCGTCCGCAGACGTCACGGTCTTTCCCCCGGCCTGCACGCCGCCCTGCTCGATGGCGCGGCGCGCTTCCCCGATGGACTTGGTCAGCCCGCAAAGAGCCATCAGGCGTGCGATGCGCAGATCGCTTCCCAGCTCATCGCGAGGGATGCGCGTGACAGGCGCTTCCGAGCCGTCCCCCCCGCCAAACAGCGATTCAGCCATGCGAGCGGCCTCCCGAGCGGCCTCTTCGCCATGGACGAGTGTTGTCACCTCCAGCGCGAGGCGTTTCTTCGCGTCATTGATGTTGACGCCCGAACCGAGTAGAGCCTTGATTTCATCCATGGGCACAAACGTCAGACGCAAAAGCGCGTTACGCACGCCCGTGTCGTCGATGTTGCGCCAATACTGGAAGAAATCGTAGGGACTGGTGCGGTTCTCATCTAACCAGAGCGCGCCTGCGGCGGATTTTCCCATCTTCACGCCGTCCGTCGTCGTCAAAAGAGGCGCGGTCATGGCGAACGCTTCCCGCTGTTCCTTCCTGCGGATGAGATCCGCGCCCGCGAGTATGTTGGACCACTGGTCGTCCCCACCGTACTGGAGCTTGCAGCCGAAACGGCGGTTAAGCTCAAGGAAATCGTACGACTGCATGAGCATGTAATTGAATTCAAGGAACGTCAGGCCTTTTTCATAGCGTGATTTATAGCAGTCCGCAGAGAGCATGCGGTTGACTGAAAAATGAACGCCAACCTCCCGCAGGAACTCGACATAGTTCAGTTTGAGCAGCCAATCCGCGTTGTTGACCATAAGCGCTCTGTCCTCTGTGAAGTCGAGGAAGCGCCCGAGTTGTTTTCGGATGCCCGCCAAATTCCGAGCGAGCTGTTCCTCGTCCAAAAACTTGCGCATCTCCGTGCGGTCCGACGGATCGCCGATCATGCCCGTTCCCCCGCCCACCAGCACAATGGGGCGGTGACCCGCCCTTTGAAGATGCATGTGCGCCATGAGCGGAATGAAATGCCCCGCAGTCAGACTCTCGGCGGTCGGGTCAAATCCGGTGTAAAAAGTGACTTGCTCACGCTCAAACAGTTTGTAAAGGTCGTCCTCAAACGTGATCTGGGCGATGAAACCGCGCTCTTTGAGCGTATCCAAAATGTGCATGTCTCCACGTCCTTAATTGATGTGTTTGTTGTTGGCCGCAGTTACGCCTCGCGCAGGACTTTCCCAAGGGTTTCCATGCCTCGGGCGATGCGCTCCGGCGGATTCATGCTGAAATTGAGGCGAAGCGTGTTTTTACCTCCGTCGGGGTGGAACGACGCGCCGGGAACGAACGCCACGTTCCTCTCCACTGCTTTCTTGAGCAGCGCGTCGCAGTCGAAGCCATCCGGCAGTGTGCACCACACGAACAACCCGCCCTCGGGATTGGTGTGCCTCACCCAGTCAGGGAAATGGGAAAACCCGTCCATCATTGTCTTTAGCTGCTCGCGGTACGTCGGCAAGATCGACGCGATGTGCGGCTTTAGGAGGTTCTGGCGGATGAACGCGTCCACGAGCGCCTGCGCGAGGTTGTTTGTGTGGACGTCTGTCGCCTGCTTGCCAATGATCATTTTGCGCAGAATCGCCGGATCCGCAACCACCACACCCACGCGCAATCCCGGGCTGATGACTTTGGAGAAAGAGCAAATGTAGATGACGTTGCCCATCTGATCGAAGGATTTGATGGCGGGCAGCGCCTCACCTCGGTAGCGCAGCTCGCGGTACGGGTCATCTTCGAGGACGGGCAGACCGTAACGGGCCGTCACCGCGCCGACCTGCTTGCGCCGCTCAAGCGACATCGTGCGCCCGGTCGGGTTCTGGAATGTGGGCACAAGATAGAGAAACTTAGGATTGAACCGCCTGATCTTGGCCTCAAGATCAATCACGTTGATGCCGTTCTCGTCGGTTTCCACCGCGACCGCGACACCCTGATACGTCTTCAAGATATGCAGAGCCGCAAGATACGTCGGCTTTTCAAACAAGACCACATCGCCCGGGTCGATCAGCGATTTGCACACAAGGTCAATCGCCTGCTGTCCGCCCGAAACAACCATGACATTCTCCTGCGAACACACCACGCCCACGTCGCGCACGTGCCCGACCGCTGACTCAATCAGCGGTTCATAGCCCGACGTCCCGCCGTACTGCAGAATCGTCTTGCCGTCTTTTTCCAAAAGTTCCGCCGTTAGACGAGCGATGGTTTCGCTCGGAAAAGACGAAGGCGCAGGGTTGCCGCCCGCCAGCGAGATGATCTCCGGGCGGCGAAGCAGCGCAAATATTTCGCGGATGGCGTTTCCCGTGATGCCCTCCATGCGCTGCGCGAACCTGAACTCCATGCCGATACGCTCCCTTTCTTTTCCCGGGGAATAAAAACGCCTCCCGAAATACATTCGGAAGGCGGTTACACCGCGGTACCACTTCTCTTCGCCGCACAACGCGGCCTCGAGGCTCTATTAAAGCCTTGACGCTTTAACGGGCGCACCCGTCGCCGCCTACTCCACGCAATCGCGTTTCGGGGCGCACTTGCGGCTGTATTCGCCCGCGCTTCTCCGCCCCCTCGCACCAACCGGGAGCTCTCTTGAGGATCGGCCGCGCGCTACTTGCGCCGCGCATTGCTTTTTGCCATGATAACGCAGCGCGCGCATGATGTCAAGAGCGGAAAGCGCGCAAGAGCGGCTAAAGGCGTCACATCCGATGCTTGGCGCAGCGGGAGTGATTTGAACAACCTGCGCAGTCCCCGTCGCCCCCAGCATTCTCAGCCATCACCGCAGTCATGCCGGACAAGGCGTGAAAACCATCCCGCATCCTTTCAGCACGCTGCTTTCAGGCGATTATGTCCTTCACCTCTCCGGCAACAAGGGCTACGCGCTCCACTTTCCCGCAGTAGGAAAGCGCAAAGCGCACGTCCTTGTCTGCGCGAATGCGGGCATGCGCAAGCCGCCCATTTGCCCAGCGGATGTCCACGGTGAGCGTTCCCTTGGCGCGCAGCCCGAGCGCCTCGCCCTCAGGCCACGCGGATGGCAGCGCGGGAAGGAGCAGAACACAATCCTCCGCGCACTGGAGAAGCATTTCGGCAATGCCCGCTGTCGAGCCGAAGTTACCGTCAATCTGGAAAGGCGGGTGCGCGTCGAATAAATTGAGGTATGTCCCTCCGCCCGACATCATGCCCGCGCCCGAGTTGTCATCCACAAACCGCAGCTGCATGCGCAGCAGCGAGAACGCGCGATCTCCGTCCAACAAGCGCGCCCACTGGTTGACTTTCCACGCGAGACTCCAACCGGTCGCCGCGTCCCCACGCAACTCGTGGGTCTTGCGCGCCGCAGCGGCCAAGTCGGGTGTGTCCCATGGCGTGATGAAACGCGCGGGGTGCAGAGCGTAAAGGTGGGAAATGTGCCGGTGGTGCGGCTCGGACTCGGGGAGTTCCTCGCTCCACTCAAGTAACTGGCCGCGCGAACCGATTTGCAACGGGTATAACCGCGTGAGCTTATCCTCAAGCATCGCTGCATAATCCGCGTCAATTCCGAGCGCGCGTGAAGCGCTAATCAAATTGGAAAAAAGCTCGCGCACGATGGTCATGCTCATCGCCGTCGTCTTGGCTACACCGATGTGCTCTTCCCCGCAGAGGAACGTGTTCTCAGGCGAAGTCGACGGCGTGACGCACAGGAAACCATTTTCATCCAAGATCATTGTATCTAGGAAATAACACGCGGCCTTTTTCATGAGCGGGTAAGCGCGGGTTTCCAGAAAACCATGGTCGAGCGTGTACTCATAGTGTTCATACAGGTGGCGGCAAAGCCAGCCCACCGAGAGCGGCCAAAAAGCGTGCTTCGCGCATCCGCGCCTGCCTTCGCCCACGGGATGCGACATGCGCCAGAGGTCCGTGTTGTGGTGCGCGACGAACCCGCCGGCACCGTGGTGAGAGCGCGCGGTCTTTTCGCCGTTGACCGCGAGGTCCTCAATGAGGCCAAAAAGCGGCTCGTGCATTTCGGAGAGGTTGCAGCTTTCCGCGGGCCAATAGTTCATCTGCGTGTTGATATTGATGGTGTAATTCGAGCTCCACGCGGGGGGCAGATCGGCGTTCCAGATGCCCTGCAGGTTCGCGGGCTGCGTGCCCGGCCTTGAGGATGAGATCAGGAGGTACCGCCCATACTGGAAAAAAAGCGCACAAAGCTCATTGTCCGTGGGATCATGGAAAAAACGCGCGAGCCGCTCACCCGTGTCCATCTCCGTTTGCTGCGCAGGGCCGAGACGGAGCGTCACACGTCCCATGAGCGCGGACACGTCGGCAACATGCCGCTCGAACAGCCGCTCATATGCAATCGTCGAGACGCGTTCCACATCCGCGAGACACGACTCAAAACATGGCTTCCCGTGCGTGTACGGCTGTTTATCAAAGCCGTTAAAGCTCGTTCGCACGCACACGACGAGCGTGACCTCGTCCGCGCCGCACACGCTCAGAACGTCGCTTTCGGCGCTCACACGCCCGCCTTTCGCGATCGCGCGCACGCGCACCGCGTAGCGCATACCCTTTTTTTCGTCATCATCCGCGTACACAACCGGATGATCGCATTTCTTGTAACTCGGTTCCACGCGCGATGGCGCGAGCCCTTCGAGCAGAAGGTCGCCTCCCTCCGCGCGTACCGCGTACCGAATGGGCGAACTCAGGCGCGCCTCAAACGTGATCGCGGACTTTTGGTCAGCCGTCAACCGGATCACGAGCGCTTCGTCGGGCGCTGAGATGAAGCTCTCGCGCGTGTGCCTTACGCCGCCCGACACAAAGCTCACGGTCGAGACGCCTTTTCCGATGTCCAGCTGACGCGCATACTCCCGCGCATCCAGCCCGTCGAACCGAAGCGAAAGCGTCCCCGCGGGCAAGTACGATTCGGAATATCGCCCAAGCATGTGGTCCTCGATGACGCGCTGCGCCTGCACGTACTCGCCCTTCAGTGCAAACGCGATCGCCGCGGGCATATGATCCGCGGCATCCTTGATGTTGTGCTCTCCCGGATATCCCGACCAGAGTGTGTCTTCGTTGAGATCGAACCGGTCCTCGGCGACACCGCCGTGAACCATCGCGCCCAACCTCCCATTTCCAAGCGGAAGCGCCTCGACCCACTGCCTTGCGGGCTGTTTGTACCAGAGGCAAAGCCTTTCCATGTTACGACCTCCTGACGTGGCGGATAATGCGGATGTACGGCCCGCTCCTGCTTCGCAGGCTCAGAGAACCCGTGAATCTGCGCAATACATTGGCGGATGGACATTCCGCCGCATAGGTTGTCCGTTTCCTTGATAATGCGGCCACTTAAAGACCGTCCGCTCATTCTCGCGATTCTACAGCGTCAGTGCGTAGAGCGCCCCACCGGATTCGATGAGCGCGCAGCCTTCATTGGTCACACAGCGCACATGCTCTACGGGCACGCGTAGCCTGAAAGGTTTGAACTTTTCTTCGCCGTGGGGGAGGACGTACGCGGCATCGCGCGCGACCGCGGTCACACCGCGGTGCGTAGCAAAAACAGTGGCGCACGACTCGGGGAGTTGGTGCGTCTTGGACGTGGCCGCATCGACCACGCGCAGTTCGTCAACACCCGTCACGCGGCCAAGCTGTTCGCTTGGCGCGAGCACGGCGTATGGCACGTCCTTGTTCAGCGCGCTTGCGACGGCTTGCCAGCCATAGACAAGCGTCTTGGACTTTTGAGCGATGGTTTTAGTGTTGTCACAGTAGGTAACATTGCGCGTGCCAACCAGCATCAAGTGGTTTTTGTTGAAAACAGATCGATATATCAGCTCGTCGGAGATGGTAATCGTCGCGGTGGACAGGTGCGCGGGCTGATAAGTGCTGATGGTGGTGAACACCTGCGCGCTGCCAAGCGTCGCGCGGTTGACCCAGAGCATGTCGGCGTCGTAGAAACCGAAGTCAATGACGGTATCGCCCGGAAAATTCTGCGCGTCAACGTCCATGCCGTCGCTTGTAATCACGCGAATGACGGGCGCATCGCCTTGACTGAGCATGGCGGCGCGTCCTTCGCCGAGGCGCAGCTCCAGGATTTCACTCTGCATGCGGCCCGTATAGAGCGATCTCCCCTGATCATCAAACAAGCTCAGCTGCGTGTCGTGCACCACCGCGATCAGCTTGCTGCCCGTAACAAGCTCCCCGCCCGGCACTTCGAGCGGCACGCTCCACCGGCGGCTGCCCGATGACGTGACGAGGGACAAAACCTTGCCGTCGAAGGCGACAAAGTTCTCGCCCATCGGTTTGACCTGCGCCGACGAGGAAATCGGGAGCAGCACCGCGCGCCCCTCCCCCATGCTCTTGGGCAAGAGCGACTTGACGAAAGAGACGGCGACGGCCGTCGCTAAAAAAACGATCACAAGCGTGAGCGCCTGCCGCACGGTACGCGGCAAATCCAACAAACCATCACCTCCCGAAGCCGCATATCCGTATTATTTTCAACAAAGAACACGCATTTCCTCCTTGCGCCGTTTTTCAAGTGATGATATCATCGAAACGTGACAACACCTAATTTCTCCGCACGCAAACGTCTGGCGGCGTCGCGGAGGTCATGAAAGCCGGACACACCCCCGCTGCGCATGCTGTGGGCGTTTTGGGGTGTGTCCGGTTAGGAGGCCGCGCGTTGCACGCGCGGCCTTTTGCGTATGATGAAACCAAAAAAACAGGAGGAATCATCGTGCTGGGTATCGTCAGGAAATTTCGCGGTATGATCGCGCTCTACATCGGCAGCGGCGTCGCTTGCGCCGTCACCGCCTCGCTGTCGATCGTTTTTTTGCAAAGATTGGTCGACGGCATCACAAGCAATCCCTCGCTCACCACTCTCGCGCCCGCGCTTGCGTTGTATGGCGCGTTCACGTGCGCGTGCCTCGTTTTGAGCTACGCTGAAGAGTTCCCGCACAACCGGCTCTACCACGGGTTCTACCAGCGGCTTAAGCAATCGGCGCTTGAGAAAATCGCCCGCGTGGACTACACGTCGTACCAGAATTTCGGCACGGGACGCCTCGTTCAACTCGTGGAAAACGGCGCTTCCGCGGGCCGCGACATCCTCTTCCGCTTTTGGCTGCGCATCGCGGCGCACCTTTTTCCGGAAGCGGTCCTCTCCATCGTCTTTATCGGCGCGTACAACCCCACCATCATGCTCGCCGCACTGTGCGGGTATGTTCTGGTTTTCGTGATCACGCGGTTGCTTCTAAAGCATCTGTATGACATCAAGGAGCGTGCGCTCATCAGCGAGGAGTGGCTCACGAAGTCCTACGTGCGGGCATTTATGGAGATGACCGTGTTCCGCATCAACCGCCGTTTTCAAAGTGAAATCTGCAAAGTTGAGGCCGCCGGAAACGACATCGCGCGCGACCACACGCGCATCAAACTGGTGCACGAGCTGTTTTTCGTCTCCTTCGCGCTCATCGTCTGGGCAATCAAGCTTGCGCTGCTCGCGGTGGGTATCGGGCTGATCGCGCGCGGCGAGATGACCGTCGGCGTGCTGCTCGCGCTGTTGACGCTTGTCGACCGTGTGTATGAACCGATCGCCATCTACAACGTCATCTTCGTCGACTACAAGCTTGACCGCGTCGCGTGGGATCGTTTGGGCGCGCTGCTCGGAGCGCCGGACGACCCCGGCATGACGGGCGGGGAGCCGCTCGCCATTACGACCGGCGCGATTCGCCTTGAGAACGTGTCCTTCTCCTATGGCGCTAAAACCATCCTCTCGAACCTATCGCTCGATATCCCATCAGGGGAAACGACCGCTCTCGTTGGGCAGAGCGGCGCGGGTAAGTCGACCATCGCAAAACTCGCGCTGGCCCTCATCAAGCCGGATTCGGGGCGCGTGCTCGTCGACGGCACAGACCTTGCGAGCGTGAGCCTCGACAGTTACTACCGCCATATCGCCTACATATCCCAAGACACGCCCGTTTTTGACGGGACACTGCGCGAAAACATCTGCTTTGATACGTCCGCATCCGACACCGACTTGCTTGCCGCGCTGAACAAGGCCGGACTTTCCGCGTTCATGGCTACTCTTCCGCACGGACTTGACACCGAGGTCGGCGAGCACGGCGTCAAGCTGTCGGGCGGGGAGAAACAGCGGCTTGCATTCGCACGCGTGTTCTTCTTTCAGCCCTCCATCATCATCCTCGACGAGCCCACCTCCGCGCTTGACGGCGGAGCGGAACGCCGCGTAGTCGCCGAGATGGCAGACGCGCTATCCGGCCGCACCATCCTCGCCATCGCCCATCGCCTGAGCACCATCAGAAACGCCGATCAGATCGTCGTCCTCAAGGACGGGCGCGTCGACGACATCGGCACCCACGCCGAGCTCCTCGCTCGTAGCCGCGCTTATTCGGAACTCGTGGGCGAAGGCGCGGAGGGAGACAGGAATTGCCAATGACGCTCCACTCTCCACGTGGCAGACAAAGGCCCTTTATGCAACAGCATAAAGGGCCTTTGTCTGCCAGAGCTGCAGTTTTCAAATGATGTCTGCATTGTTCCGAGAAAACGGAGCCACGCAAGCTCGCGCCTCCATTCCCTGAATCCTCCTACGCAAGTCCATGCGCATGCAGGAACTCAAGCACATGCCGCGCGCCCATGGCCAACCCTGCGGCGATAAAGACCGACGCACCCACGGCGGTGGCCATGCGGATCCAAAGCGGACGAATTTCGTTGCGCAGGCCGATGGCCTCGGCGGCGAGGTAGCCGCCGATCAGCCCGCCGATGTGCCCCCAATTGTCGATGTTGCCGCGAAAACCGAGCACGAGGTTGATGCCCACGACGGCAACCAACTGAACACCGATAAACCGTTTGAACATCTGACGGTACGCTCGCCCGATCATGAACAGCGCGCCACACAAGCCGAAAATCGCTCCGGAAGCGCCCACAGAAGGCACGTTGACCGCGCCCAGCGCGTAGCTCAAAACGGAGCCGCACAGCCCGCCGATGAAGTAGATCGCGACAAAGCGCGCCCGCCCGTAAATCGCCTCCACTTGCGTGCCCATCGCCACCAGGGAAAGCGTGTTGAACAGGATGTGCTCCATTCCCGCATGGAGGAAGAGCGGCGTGAAAAGCCGCCAATACTGCCGGTATACATAAATATACAGGCCGATTTTCGCGCCTTCCATGGACAAGCGTCCGCCCAGCAGCAGGTCCGCTAGAAACACGGCGATGTTAAGTCCGCATAAGGCGTACGTGACGTAAGGCTTTGACCTGTTGATGATGATGGCACCGCGCGGCGGGCGTCCGTCAGCCGGAATCATGCGCGGCGCGCGGCGACAAATACCGCCATGCGGCGCATCGCCTCAACGATCTTGTCTGTCGCGGTCGCGTAACAGCAGCGGATGTGACCTTCGCCGCTCGGTCCGAACGCGCCGCCGGGCACGCATGCCACTTTCTGCTCCTCAAGCAGTTTTTCGCAGAACTCCTGGCTGGACAGCCCGGTTGAGTGCACGCTCGGAAACGTGTAAAACGCGCCTTTGGGTTCAAAACATTCAAGCCCCATCGCGGCAAACGCCTTTAACATGATGCGGCGGCGCGTGTCGTAGATGGCCAGCATGCGCGCAACCTCCGCAAAATCGTTTTCAAAGCCGTCGGTCAACGCCTCTGTCGCGGCGATTTGGCCGGCCGTCGGCGCGCACATGATGACATATTGGTGGATTTTGACCATGCTCGCGATCAGCTCACGCGGCGCGGCGACGTACCCAAGCCGCCACCCGGTCATGGCGAACGCCTTGGAAAAGCCGTTGAGCGTGACCGTCCGCTCCCGCATGCCCGGCAGAGAAGCGAACGTGGTGTGTTCGTGGCCGCCGTAGACCAATTCGCTGTAAATCTCATCCGAGACGACAACCACATCGGTGTGGCGGAGAACATCGGCGATTTCCTCAAGCTCCGCGCGCGTCATCACACCGCCCGTGGGGTTGTTCGGGTAGGGCAGTATGAGCGCCTTCGTTTTATGCGAGAGCTTTTCACGGAGCAGATCGGGACGAAGCGCGAAACCGTTGTCCGCCGTGCATCGCACGGGTACGCAAATCCCGCCCGCGAGCGTAACGCACGGCATGTAGCTGACGTAGGACGGCTCAGGGACGAGCACCTCGTCGCCCGGGTTGATTAGCGCGCGCAACGCAACATCAATGCCTTCGCTCGCGCCACAGGTGACGAATATTTCGTCCTTGGGATCGTATGCCGCTTGGCCGCGTTCGCTGAGATACCGCGCGATCGCCCTTCGCAGCTCGATCGTGCCCCAGTTGGACGTGTAATGCGTCTCACCGGCCTCAATGCCCTTGATTCCCGCGCGGCAGACGTTCCACGGCGTCGTAAAATCCGGCTCGCCCACGCCCAATGATATAGCGTCCTTCATCGTCGCCACGATATCGAAAAACTTTCGGATGCCCGATGGCGGTATGGTCAGCACCCGCTCGCTCAGGATGTTGTCATAGTTCACGGGCTCACCGCCAGTCGGTGATCGCCCAAAACTCCTTCGACCGTCACGCCTTCCGTCTTGTACTTTTTGAGCACAAAATGCGTCGCGGTTGACAATACGCCATCGAGCACGGACAACTTTTCGCTCACGAACATCGCGAGCTTCTTGAGGCTCTCGGCCTCCACGATGAGCATGATGTCAAAACCGCCCGACATCAGGTAACAGCTCCTGACCTCCGCAAAGCGGTGCATGGACGAAGCGATAGCGTCAAAACCGAGCTCGCGCTGGGGCGACACACGCACCTCAATGAGCGCTTGCACACGCTCCAGGCCCACTTTATCCCAGTCCGCAAGCGCCGTATATCCCACGATCGCCCGTGACCGCTCCAAGGCCGCGACCGCCGCCGCCACGTCAGACTCTTTCTCTCCCAGACGCACCGCGATGTCCGCCGCGCAAAGGCGCGCGTCCGCCGCGAGCTCGGTCAATATGCGCGCTTCCAATGATCTTTCTGCCATGGCAATTCCCTCCTGTTTCCGACTTTTCGGTGACCACAGTTTACCGCCTACACCCGCGCCCGTCAAGCGAAACGGCGTGTAAAGCCCCCAGCGATGCAGCACACGGATCACGACGTTCCGCATCCGTGACGGAGACGAGGCGTATACCGCCGCTGACTCTTTGGGCATCCGGTGCCGCCCCTTTTCCCTCGTTCCATTACAAAAACAAGCCTGTTAACATGGGCTACTTCGTGTTATAATAATAAAATACACAGTTAAAGGAGCGGTCATACAATGGCAAAGCGCGGCGGTTTTCCAGGGGGCATGGGGGGATTCGGCGGCGGCGGAAACATGCAGCAGCTGATGAAGCAAGCGCAAAAAATGCAGCAGGATATGGAAAAAGCCATGGATGAACTCTCCTCGCGCACGTTCACCGCGAGCGCGGGAGGCGGCACCGTCACCGCGGAGATGACGGGCGAGCGCAAGCTTGCAAGCATTGCGATCAAACCCGAGGCGGTTGATCCCGATGACGTCGAAATGCTTCAGGACATGATCCTCGCGGCGGTCAACGAAGCGCTCGCGCAGGTCGAAGCCGAAACCGAGCGCATCTCACGGGCGGCTTCCGGCGGGATAAAACTCCCGGGCTTCTAAGTGATGAACCACCCTGAGCCCATACAGCGCATGATCTCCCAGCTCGCGCGTTTGCCCGGCATCGGGCGCAAAACCGCGCAGAGGCTGTGTTTTTCCATCCTCGCCATGCCGGAGGCTGAGGTTCGCGAACTCGCGGAGTCCATCTGGAACGGCAAGAAAAAGACGCGTGCGTGCGTGCGCTGCGGCAATTACACCGTGGAGCCTGTCTGCCCGATCTGCGCGGACGAAAACCGCGTCAACGGCACGCTGTGCGTAGTGCGCGACCCGCGCGATGTCGCGGCCATCGAGCGCTCCGGCGAATACAAAGGCGGCTATCATGTTCTGCACGGCACGCTTTCACCCATGGACGACATTGGTCCGGACGACATTCGCATCCGCGAACTGGTCGAGCGGATCCCGCTCGAGCGTGTCACCGAGGTCATCCTCGCCACCAACCCCGATATCGAGGGGGAGGCCACCGCATCCTATATCGCGCGACTCCTGAAGCCCATGGGTGTGGAGGTTACACGCATTGCGCACGGCGTGCCCGTCGGCGGCGATCTCGAATACACCGATGAAGTCACCCTCCACAAAGCCATTGAAGGCCGCCGCACGCTGTAGGAAACCAAAGAATACGAAGGCTGTCCGTTGTCCGGGCAGCCTTTGCTGTTACACCCGCTCGGCTACTTCACCCTGATCTTGGCGAGCGCGGCTTTGGCGGCCTCGGCGGGCTCAGCGGCGATATCCTGCTCGGCGTAACGGGCGCGCTCGTAGCCTTCGACGAAAGCGTCCGCCTCGGCGGGATCAGCGATGGTTCGCGCAATCAACTCTCGAGGCGTCGCGACAAAGGCCGAGGAGTCGCCCTGTTTCGTCCGGCGGGTAAGCAGGACTTTGTAGCAGAAGCGGATCCGCTCAGAGGGCGTCATGGCGTCCCACTTGGGCGGGCGCGTGGTCAGGCGGGCGATCGCGCGCCGCACGGCGTCACCCCATTCGCGCGCGGTCTCGTCGATGTGCAGGATAGAGGAACGTTCATCGACATAACCCGCGGCGAGGCTCTCGTTGTAGTTGTCAATCATTTTGCGGATGATGCGGTAGAGTCCGCGAACGAGCCGGAACAGCACATAGCCCACAAAACCCGCGCCCACGATGATGACAGCCACCAGTGCGATGACCATGAGGATGCGCGTGAACACCTCAAGCCAAACAGGCGTCGGGTCGGCCGGGCCAAAGTCTGGCAGCATGGATCCGCCGTCCCCTCCTCCCCCTCCGCCGCCGCCCCCCTGCAGCTCGGACAGCTTAAGTATGAGCCACATGATGGCGGCCAGTACATACTGCGCGCCTATGGCCACGAGATCGCGCAGCTGTGACCAGAACAAAACAAGGAGCGCGATGACGGAAAATCCGCCGATAAGCACCTGATTACCGCCCAAAATACCGCGAGGCACGCTCGCGTTTCGTTTGCGCGCGGCGTTCACGACCCCGCCGTAGTTGGCCACAAAAAGCGCGAACAACAAGAGGAAGGGCGTCGTCAGCTCCACTAAGCGCAAGAGCGGCGCGTTGAGCGTCAGGAAGGAGACCACGTACACGACGATCGCCACGATCACGCCGCCAAAATACCGCTTGGCGGAGAAGATGCGCGTGAGCGGAAGCGGCGCGAGGCGCAGGCACCACATGTACATGAACACCCCTGGCAGGAGCATGAAGTACGGCAGCGCGGTCGCAGGGATCCCCACAAGCGCTTCGTTCGCGCTTTGAAGCGGCAGAGCGAAGATCATCATGTATGCGAGCGGCAACGCAAATAGGCCGATCCAGCGCCTGCGGTCGAGCGCAAGCCCGATTGCGAGGCCCAGCGCCGCGCATACAATCGAGAGGAACAGCAGAGGCATGGCGAACGCGGGCCCGCCTAGAATGATCGCGAACGCGAAAACCGCGGGAAGCGCCCACAGCGTCTCCGCGGGCGCGAGGAACAGCCTAAGCCACCGTTTCACGCGCGTCGCTCCCTTCCCACGATAGCAGCGTGACCGTATTGCCCTTGCGCTTGAACGCCGCGACGCGCTCGGCGATCATCTCGGAGACGTACGGGGTCATGATGAGGATGTCCAGCCCCGACGACGCGCCGATTTCATCCAGATAGGTGTGAAAACTCTTGACCCTTCGCGGAGATATGCGCGCGAGCACATCGAGCACGGCCGTTCGGTGCTCCTCGGAGCACATGGGCCAGAGCAAGATCGTTTTTTCGCGCGCTGTTTTCATCTCCCCATTTGAGCCGAACCCCGTCTCAACGCCGCGGTCCAGCGCGGTGAGCAGGATACCGGCGCACACGCGCACGGCGTCTTCTACCCGCGCCAAGTCTCTGGTGTTGAGTTCTCCCCACAGATCCTCGGTGGTTTGTATGTTCAGGAGAACCAGCAGCTTGGGCGATGCGGTGAAGTCACGCTGTTTGACCTTGATCTCCCCCGTCTTCGCCGATGCGCCCCAGTGGATGTCGCGCATGGAGTCGCCGTCACGCCACGGGCGGATGCCCTGCACGAGAAACAGGTCGGGCACGATAAACCGCTTGACGATGATGTCGCCCATAAAACGTGTGGAAGGCGCGTCGATCTCGCGCGGCAGCACGGGCTTCGGGAATACCGTCATGCGCAAATCAAGATCAATGGAGCGTGAAACCGTGCGCAGCCCGAACAGATCGCCGCTCGTGAGCGCGACACTCGATAGATCGAAAAAACCGCGCGCGCGCAGCTTGACGGTGTGCCGCCGAACCACCCGCTGATACGGACCCAAAAAGAAAAACGAGCGGTGGTAGCGTTCTTCGGCGATGTCAAGGTTGTCTTGCTCTCCAAATGACAGCTCGGGCGGCATGCGTGATTCCACGCGTAGCCAGCACACAGGGAGCCATTTGCGGTTTTCAAGCGTTTCAATCATCTCCACGGTTTCGCCTTCCCATGCCTTGAGGCGTGAAAACGAACGCTCGTACGCAACAGCCCTTAGCGCATAGCGTCCGAGCAGCCACGCCTGAAACACAGCGAGCACACCCGCCACAAACGCCAGCCACAGCAAATTCAATCTGCTTCACCTCGCTTCCTCATCATACCACACCGGAACGCTGTGGTGAAGCGATATAAGTTGAAGTTGAACTTTGGGCGAAAATCATGTACGATATAAAGAGAATAACGCGAAGGGGGCGGCATGATGCTTCTGCGACTTTGTGCGGGCGGAATCGTATTCAACGGGGACGACGTATTCCTTTTGATGAACGACAAACGCGAATGGATCCTTCCCAAAGGAGCCATCCGCAACAACGAGCCTTCGCGGAGCGTGGCCATCGCGCGCGTCAAAAGCGAAACAGGCGTGGACGCTGACATCGTGGCGACCGCCGGTGAGACTAACTACGAGTTTTATTCCATCACGCGACGCGCACCGGTCTGCAACCGAATCACTTGGTACATCATGCGGGCTCAGACGCCTGACATGCGCATCGCGTTTGAGCAAGGCTTCCTTGACGGCGGCTGGTTCAACATCAACGACGCTGTGGAGCGCCTGACCTATTCTCAAGACCAATCCCTTCTGCGCATCGCATACGATAAGTGGCGCGAAGCGCGGTGAGACCTTGGTCGAAGCTTGGCTGAAGCCGCGCGATTGCGGCGTTATCAGGCATAACCACCAGTTCGTCAAGGGAGTGGGAACATGCAAGGCAAGCCTCTTGAGCGCGGCAAGCTGCGTAGAATCGCGGTCACAGGCCTTTTGTCCGCGATCTGCATCATCTTGGGATCAACGCCCTTGGGATTCATCCCCATGGGCGCGTTTGGCGCGACCATCGTGCAAATCCCCGTCATCATCGGCGTGGTCATCGAAGGCCCGGTCGTCGGCCTGACACTGGGCATGGTGTTCGGCGTCATGAGCCTGCTGCGCGCGTGGCTCCAGCCAACGCTGCCCATGCAGATTGTGTTCATCAATCCTCTGGTTTCGGTGTTTCCGCGCTTGGTCATTCCGCTCGTCGCGTGGGCGGCTTTCAAGCTTGGGCGCAAGTGGTCGGGCACATGGCTGGGCGATGCGCTCGCAGGCGTCTTTGGCTCGCTGACGAACACGGTGGGCGTGCTGGGTGTCATGGCGCTCTTGTACACCTCGGCGTATACAAAAGAACTGCTCTGGCCCATGATCGGGGCGGCGGCGCTGGCCAACGGCATCCCGGAGGCCATTGTGTCCGCGATCGTCACGGTAGCCGTAGCGCAGGCGCTCAGGCGCTCAATCTACAAGTAACGAGGAGCGATCCGTTTTTGATTTTAGCGATGGACGTCGGCAACAGCAACATCAAGTGCGCGCTGTTTGACGGCATGAACGCCAACTGTTTCTGGCGCCTCTCGACCGACGCCAACAAGACGCACGACGAATACGGCATCCTGCTGACGATGATGATGCGCAACTCTGGTGCGGATCCGTCCTCGGTTGACGGCATCATCCTCTCCTCGGTCGTCCCGCCGGTCAACTTCACGCTGGAACACATGTGTCAGGACTATTTCGGCCACGCGCGGTTCATGATGGTCACCCACGCCATGAACACCGGCATCGACATCCGGTACGAGCCTTCGTACAGCTTGGGCACCGACCGGTTGGCCAACGCGGTCGCGGTTCGCGAGTACTACGGCGGCCCCAACATCTTCATCGACTTCGGGACGGCGACCACCTTCGGCGTCATTTCTACCACGGGCGCGTTCATCGGGGGCGCGATATGCCCGGGCGTTCGGCTGTCCTCGCAGGCGTTGTTTGAGCACACGTCGAAACTCCCGCGCATCGAGCTGATCAGGCCGGAAAAAGTCATCGCGACTTCCACGGTATCCAATATGCAATCAGGCATCGTATACGGATATGTAGGCATGGTGGAGTTCATCGTGCGCAAAATGAAAACCGAACTTGGCGATGGCCGCATCGGCGTCATCGCAACGGGAGGGTATTCTCGGATCATCGCCTCCGAATCCTCCTGCATTGACGTGCTGGACGCGCAGCTCACACTTAAAGGACTTTTGTTGCTCTATCAGAGAAATCAGTAGAGGAGAGGTTCGATATGGTCATCCGCGAAAGCAGCTACATCAAAGAAACACGGACACAAATGCGCGGCGGAACGGGCGATGTGCTCTTTGGTCACATAGCGCAGGGCACTGCGCTCCCCGCGAAGTGCCGAATTTTTTCACAAATTACGCTTGAACCGGGCGCATCCATCGGCGAACACAAGCACGAAAAAGAAACTGAGTTCTACTTCATCCTCACAGGAGAAGGCAAGGTTTGCGATGACGGTGTCGATGTGGTCGCGTGCGCCGGCGACACAGTCGTCACCGGCGACGGGCACAGCCATTCCATCACCAACAGCGGAAAGGAGACTCTTTCGTTTCTCGCCGTGATCGTTCTGGACTAAATAACAGCGAAATGACGGGAGGAAAGAATGCGCAAACAGCTGCTCAGGGGCATTCGCGATTCCGGCATGTCCGTTTTACCCATACTCGGCATTGTTCTCGCGCTGCATTTCACAATCGCCCCCATGCCGATCGGCACGCTCGTGCTTTTCATAACGGGCGCATCGTTGTTGACGCTGGGCGTGGGCGTCTTTACGCTCGGCGCTGAAAACTCCATGCTTCCCATGGGCGAGATTTTAGGCTCACGTTTGACCCGCTCTCGGAAGCTGTGGCTGCTTCTGCTCGGCGGGTTTTCTTTGGGTATCGCGGTCACGGTGGCGGAACCCGACTTGCAGGTGATGACCAAGCAAGTGCCCGCCGTGCCCGATCTCGTGCTGGTTTTCTCCGTGGCGGTCGGCGTGGGCGTGTTCCTTGTGCTCGCGCTTCTTCGCATCGTTTTCCAAAAAAAGCTCTCGCATCTATTCATCCTGTCCTACATCGCGGTGTTCGCGGCAGCGGCCATCGCGGGCGCGGACTTCATGCCCATTGGCTTTGACTCGGGCGGCGTGACGACAGGGCCGATCACCGTGCCCTTCATCCTCGCGCTGGGGGTTGGCGTGTCCGCTGTACGCGTAGGGCCGGGAGCGGAAGAGGACAGCTTCGGGCTGTGCGGCATATGCTCGGTCGGACCCATCCTCGCAGTGCTCGTGATGGGCATGTTCTTTGACGCGTCGGGCGCGGGGCATTCGTTTGAGACGCCCAGCGAGGTACAGAGCGCCGCTCAATTCTTCCGTTTATATGGCAGCGGTTTCCTGACGTTCGGTCGGGAGGTCGCGGTCGCGCTCTTCCCCATCGCCGTTCTTTTTGCGCTGTTCCAGGTGTTTTTTCTCAAACTCCCCAAAGCTCAGATCATCCGCCTCGCGGCCGGTCTCGTGTATACGTTTGTCGGGCTGACGATCTTCCTCACAGCTGCCAACATCGGCTTTATGCCCGCGGGCCGCGTGATCGGGCAGACACTCGCCTCCCTCTCCTACAACTGGGTGCTCATCCCCATCGCGGGGCTGATCGGCTTCTTCGTGGTCTTTGTCGAGCCTGCGGTCAAGGTGCTCAACAAGCAGGTTGAGGAGATCACATCGGGCGCGATTTCCCGCCGCGTCATGATGATGAGCATGTCGGTCGGCGTTGCGATCGCGCTCATGCTCGCGGTCATCCGGCTGATGACCGGCGCGCACATCGCATTCTTTCTCGTGCCCGGATATGTCATCGCGCTCGCGCTGATGTTTTTTGTACCCAACATATTCACGGCGATCGCGTTTGACTCGGGCGGGGTTGTGTCGGGGGCGATGGCAGCGACGTTCGTCATGCCATTCGCGACCGGAATCTGCGTCGCGCTCGGAGGCAACATCATGACCGACGCGTTCGGCATCGTCGCCATGATCGCCATGATGCCGCTCATCACCTTGCAGGTTGTGGGCCTGATTTACAGGCTCATGACGCTTAACAATGAGCGCCGCATGGCCAATGCGGTCAAGGAGGGGAAAAATGATGCCAGGACTCAAACCGGAAGCGCATAAAAACCTGGTTATCACCATCGTCGACCGCGGCGTGGGCGACAAAGTTGCCGAAGCGTTCAAATCCGACTCGCACGACATACGGCTCGTGGCCATGGGACTTGGCACGGCAAGCTCTGTTGTCCTGAGCCGCCTCGGGCTTGGCGAAAGCGAAAAAGAGGTGCTGATGAGCATCGTCCCCACACCTGAAGCCGCAGACTCCTTGGCGCGCGTGAAAACCCAGTTCCACATGGACAGGCCGGGGCACGGCGTCGCGTTTGCCATCCCACTTAAAGGAGAAGGACTTATGGATCAGCGCTTTCCCTACGAGCTCATCATCGCCGTCTCCACAAAGGGTTTCGCGGAAGATGTGATGGAAACCGCGCGGCGCGCAGGCGCTCGGGGCGGCACCATTGTTCACGCGCGCGGCGTCGGTTCCAAAGAAACTGAGATGTTCTTCGGCATTGCCATTCATCCTGAAAAAGAGATGCTGCTCATCCTCGCCGACGCGGAAACCGCGCCGATCATCACAAAAGCCATAGCAGACGAAAAAGGCGTCGCCACAGAGGCGCACACCGTCGTTTTCACGCTTCCCGTAAGCGACGCCGTTGGTCTGCTAGGAAAATAATAGGAGGCGCGCACATGTCATTTAAGGTCGCGTTCATCGGCGCGGGATCCATCGGGTTCACCCGGCGGCTTCTCTCTGACCTTTTAACTGTTCCGGAATTTCAAGACATCGATGTCGCGTTTACCGACATCAACCAACAAAACCTCGACATGGTCACACGGCTATGCCAGCGCGACATCGTGGAAAACGGTCTTAAGATCAAAATCAACGCCACGCTCGACCGGCGCGAAGCGTTCAAAGACGCCAAATACGTCATCAACGCGGTGCGCATCGGCATGCTGGAAGCGTTCGCTCTGGATGTTGAGATCCCGCTCAAGTACGGTGTGGATCAGTGCGTTGGGGACACGCTGTGCGCAGGCGGCATCATGTACGGCCAGCGCGACATCCCGGCCATCCTCGGCTTTTGCAAGGACATCCGGGAGGTGGCGGCGCCCGGCTGCATCATGCTCAACTATTCAAACCCCAACGCCATGGTGACGTGGGCGTGCAACAAATACGGCGGCGTCCCCACAATCGGCCTGTGCCACGGCGTACAAGGCGGTCATCACCAAATCGCCAAAGCGTTGGGCGCCGAAAAAAAAGACGTCGACATCATCTGCGCGGGCATCAATCACCAGACGTGGTACACCTCCATCAAGGTCAAGGGGCGCGACATCTCCTCCGCCGAGCTTTTGGAGGCGTTCGAGAAGCACCCCGAATTCTCTGTGACCGAAAAAGTCCGCATCGACATCCTGCGCCGCTTCGGGTACTACTCAACCGAGTCCAACGGCCACTTATCGGAGTATGTGCCGTGGTATCGCAAGCGCGTGGACGAAATCGCTCAGTGGATCGACCTTTCGCGCTGGATCAACGGCGAGACGGGCGGCTACCTGCGGGTGTGCACCGAGTCGCGCAACTGGTTTGAAACTGACTTCCCCAATTGGCTCAAAGAGCCCGCCAAGCGGTTTACGGCCGAAGAGCGCTCCGAAGAACACGGTTCCTACATCATCGAAGGGCTGGAGACCGGGCGGCTCTACCGGGGACACTTTAACGTTGTGAATAACGGATGCATCACCAACCTGCCCGATGACGCCATCGTGGAAGTACCGGGTTATGTGGACATTCACGGTGTCAACATCCCCAGGCTGGGGGATCTCCCGCTCGGATGCGCTGCGGTGTGCAACGCGTCCATCAGCGTGCAGCGGCTTGCGGTCGAAGCGGGCGTGCGCGGGGATGATGCGCTCCTTCGTCAGGCCATGATGATGGACCCGTTGGTTGGCGCGGTGTGCAACCCGCCCGAGATCTGGCAGATGGTGGACGAGATGCTCATCGCTCAGGAGCAGTGGCTCCCTCAGTACAAAAAGGCCATTGCGGAAGCCAAGAAGCGCTGGAAGAAAGGCCCGCTTCTCCCGACAAAGCAGACCATAGGCGCGGCTCGATTGCATACAAAGTCCGTTGAGGAGATGGCTGCTGACAAAGCGGAATCGCGCAAGCTTGCAAGCGCTTCCGATAAGGCGGGCATGACGAAAAAATAGCGGCTCAGGCTGCGAAAGGTGGATCATCTGTGGGGCCGATCTCGGTTTACTATCTGGGCAACAGCGGGTTCGCCGTTGAGTTAGAGTCGCGCAAGACCCTGCTCATATTCGATTACCACAACGACTCCGGCGATCGCGGGCTGACACGCGGCACCGTCGACCCACGCGATTTCGCGCGCTACACACGTGTGCTCGTTTTTGTCTCGCACAGCCACGCCGACCACTACAACCCCATCATCCGGTCGTGGGCGAGATACGACAACGTGTCCTTCATCATCTCGGAAGACGTTGAGAAAACCTTTGCCGCACACCGCGTCAAGCCGGGCAAAAAGCTGGTCATCGCGTCGTTTAAGCCCATGCTCACCGACATCGACGTTGACGTATTCGGCTCGACCGACCTGGGCGTATCCTACCAGGTCAAGGTGGACGGCTGGTCGCTTTTCCATGCTGGCGATCTCAACTGCTGGCATTGGCAGGATGAATCCACCGCCGCTGAGGCGCGCGCCGCGCGCACGGCTTTCAAGAAAATCGTGTCCACCATTGTGGGCCGAAAAATAGATATCGCTTTTTTCCCCGTGGATCCCAGGCAGGGCAGCCTGTACGACGAAGGCGCGCTCATGTTCATGACCGCGGTCGGTCCGCGCGCGATGGTTCCCATGCACTTCGGCATCCATTACGATGCCGTCGATGCTTTCGAGGAAAAGGCGTTTGCTACAAAGGTCATCAAGTTCACGATGCGCGGTCAGGAGCACAAACTCCGGCCAGCTGATATTGAGTGAGGAGAATCATCATGAAATTCAAAATGACGCACAACAACCTGAACGTGTTTGACCTCGACCGCAGCCTGAAATTTTACAAAGACGCGCTCGGGCTGTCCGTCACCCGAAAGCGTGAGGCGTCCGACGGCAGCTTCATCCTCGCCTTCCTCTCAGACGGCGAATCCCAGCACGCGCTTGAGCTGACCTGGATGCGCGACCGCAAGGAGCCCTACGAGCTGGGCGACAACGAAATCCACCTCGCTTTTTCAGTGGACGACTACGCCTCCGCCTACCAGAAACACAAGGAGATAGGCTGCATCTGCTACGAAAACCCCACCATGGGCATCTACTTCATCGAAGATCCCGATGGCTATTGGCTCGAAATCGTACCCGAGCGCAAATAGGCCGGGGAGGGCGGATGGCAGGACCTACACCCACAAGGACTGCCGAACATGCGGCTTTTTGTACCATTCTAGAGCCAGCTCAATTTGGATTGCCCGTTCGCGGGCAGTCTTTTGTTTTTACGCAAAAGAAAATCCCGTCTCCCGCGCGCGGGGGGACGGGATCTGGAGGCGGCGGCCTCGGCGGCGGGGCACAGGGACACGAAGCCTCATCGGTCGAGCAGCCCTACCATTCAACGCCAGCGTGTGCGGCGGGGGTCAGGTCGTAAACGATGCGCACGACGCCTTCAACTTCCGCGAGAATGCGCGCGGTGACGGATTCTAGCAGATCATACGGGAAGCGCGTGATGTGTGCGGGATTGTCACCGGAGGCGTGAACAGCCCTGATGACAATCGTACAGCCGGCGACCCCGCACATGTCCGTCAGCACGGCGAAGCACTGCGAAACCTGCTTTTCCAAAGCGGCGGCGCGCACTTCCGCGAGCAGAATGGCATCGGCTTCGCGCACGATTCGGATTCTGCGCGCGTCCACCTCGCCCACACAGCGGATGGCCAGCCCCTCACTCGGAAAAGGAGCGCGCCAGATGATGCTGTCCGGCAGTTCCAGAATGCGGGCAATTTGCCGCACCTCATTTTTTAGAAGCTCACGAAGCGGCTCAAGCACGGCGGGCTGCACGTCTCCGCTTGAGAGTGTGCACATGATGTCCCTCTCGGAAAAATCGCCGACATCGGTAGATATGGTACCGTTGATGATCAACGTCGCGCGCGGGAGGACTGCGGCCTGTTCCTCAACCACCTCGGCCAGCTCGGAGAGTACCGCTTCGCGTTTCTCGCGCGCGCTGGGTTTTCCGTTAAGCGCTGAAATGAACCTGTCAGCGGCGTGCACAATGATCGGGTCAATACCCATCACATCGCGCAGCGCACGCTCTGTCTCCTCGCTCTCGCCCTTGCGCATCAAGCCGGTGTCCACATAAATGCACTTGAAGCGATCCCCGATCGCTCTGTGCGCAAGAGCTGCACAAACACTGGTATCCACACCGCCCGAAAGGAGCATGAGCGCGGTGCCATCTCCCACCTCCGCGCGTATACGTTCCACGCTTTCCTCGATGAACGCATCCAGATTCCAGTTGGGCGTGGCCTTGCAGATGCCTTGAACGAAGTTGCTGAGAATGCGGTTGCCGTCCGGGTCGTTGGCTTCGGGCAGAAACTGCATGCCATAGAGCTGAAGATCCTCGTTTGCAAACGCGAGCGGAACGCCTTCGATCCGTGATATCTCCCGAAATCCGTTGGGCAGGGTGAGCGCGTCCGCGCGCGCGACGTACCGCACGCCTTCTTCCACACCCTCAAACAACGCGTGCGCGCCGGGGTCAACCGTGACCAGTTTGTCGGAGACAACCGTGCCTTCGCTCGCGCCGCCCAACGCACGTACCATGGCGCGGGCGCCGCCGTCCACACCAAGCACGGGCACGCCGAGCGCCCATATCCCGGGATCGCACCGCCCGTCACCGGAATCGCCGACGACAATCAGTCCGCGCGGCGCTTTCTCAAGCACGCGGGATGCGTTGACCTCGCCCGGGAGAGACTCGCAGTACACCGAGGCCGCGCGCACTTTTCTGGTGATAACGCGCGCCGCCTTTCCGCCAAGGTCAAGAACGAGGATCAGGTCGCGTTTCATGCGCACACCCCCTGTCTCAGGATAACCCATGTCAGGAGCTTCCAACCCTTTTTATCATGCACCTTCCACGCGGATGAAGTCAAGCGGTTCTGTTCGACAGGACGCGGCAAAAGCCGCCACTTGCACACTGCGGCGTATTCATCATATCGGCATATCGACGTTGTCAAGAAAACACGGCATTGCCTCTGAAGCTGGCTCATGTGTGCCCGATATAACCACATCCGTCACTTGGTGAGCAGCTGCTTAAGCTCGGTCAGGAATGTCTCCGCGTCCTTAAATGAGTGGTAGACGGCCGCAAACCGGACGTAGGCGACCTCATCAAGCCCCTTGAGGCGCACCATCACGCGGTCACCGATCTCGCGCGTGGGGATTTCACGCTTGAGGCTGTTGTATAGCTCGGACTCGATCTCGCGCACCATGTCGTCGATCTGTGCGGACGAGATTGGCCGTTTCTCGCACGCCTTGATCAGCCCCATCCTGAGCTTCTCGGCGTCGAACGCCTCGCGGCGGCCGTCCTTTTTCACGACCATGAGCGGGAGTGTCTCAACCTTCTCGTAGGTCGTGAAGCGCTTGGTACACGCGGCGCACTCGCGCCTGCGGCGGATTGCGGTATCCTCATCCGTTGGACGCGAGTCGGTTACGCGCGTGTCGATTGTACCGCAGAACGGGCACTTCATGGCTCCATCACCCCGCTCATCTTCGACTGATTCATCCGTTTTCTCAGCTCGGCATACGCCTCGGGCGTTCCAATGTCGGTGAATGCACCCGGTGCTTTTACCGCATACACGCTTTGCCGCCCGACAAGCCAAGCGGGAAAACGTCCCGGTTGATCTGCGCCCGGGTTTTCACTCAGAAATTGACTGAGCCACTCACGCGCCTTTGCGGGATAGAAATAAAGCCCGATCGCGCCCCACACCGCGTCAGGCGGAAGTGGGTCGGGTTTTTCCACCAAAGAGTGCACCAGACCATCGCTGGCAAACTGCGCGACGGCATAACCACGCAAATCCTCTCGGTTTTCTGGCTTTACCGTGACAACGACCGTGCTCTTGACTTCGGCAAATTTATCCGCAATGGTTCCGAACGAAAAGTCCAAGAAGTTGTCGCCGAGGACGACGCAGAAGTCGTCTTGTACGTCAAGCGTATCCAGAGCGAGTCGAAGATCCCCGTTGGCACCGAGACGGTCAGCATTGCTCGTTGTATGATCGTTGAGTATGCGGATGCGCTCGCGCATTGGCTCATTCTCACGCCACGCAAGAAAAGCGGGTGTGAATCGCTCATTTGTGACCACGCAGACATCCTCGATATCTTTCGTGTCAAAGAGCTGGCGGACGATGCGAGAAATGATCGGCTCATTCCCAACGACTGGCAACAACTGTTTGGGGATGTTGATACACAGCGCGCCCATGCGGGTGGCGTAACCCGCAGCGAGTATGATAGCCAGCAGCGCAATCGCCTCCTGTCGATGTGTCTACCACAGTACAAATACTGCGCGACGGGCGCTATTACCTCTATTATGGGCGTCGTGGGCGCAAAAAAACGTCCTCTTCTGCACAAGGCTTCAGAGAACGTGCGTTCAAACCCGCGGATTAGCCTGCGCTTATCCCCAGTATCTGGTCCGCGGTGACCCTATAATACTTGGTCAGTGTGATCAAATGGCGCACCGGCAACTCATGTACACCGTTTTCATACTGCGAGTACATTTGCTGCGATGTGTTGAGCACGCGCGCGATCTGCGCCTGTGTCATGCTTCGCTCCTCGCGAAGCGCACGCAAAGTTTGATGGTACGTATTCATGGATAGAGCCCCCGTCCGACAGTACAGTCTTTTTATTTATATGTTGCGCGCGGGGATCTTCATCATATCGGCTCAGCTGGACCCGAAGCATCAGCGACATAAAGACTGACGCGAAAATCTGTAATATCGCCCTGAACTTCAGAGACCAGCGCGGCATCATCAAACAGGTCAACCATTGCCGGATCATAAAGTACCCCCGAGAGTCTGCGCATCTCGCCCAGTATGTCATTGAGCGATTTCCTTCTTGTAGACGATCGACCGATGTGATCCGTTCCCGCGTCAATGGCATCTGCGAGCGCTATGACGCTGAAAAATCCTTCCAGCAAACGCGCGTCGGGCGGTATATCGACCGGGTATCCGACGTCGGGCGCGTATCCGCGGTGATGGCACAGCGCTGCGAGCGCGAGCTCGCGCGTTTCAGGCGAGGCGTTGAAGATGCGGAAACCCACGTTGATGTGTTCCCTCGCGCACATGCACTCGAGGTCGGTCAACTGCCGCGAGTTTTGCTGAAGCACGACGGTGGATCCAACTTTGCCCACATCATGCGCAAGCGCCATAGCAGAACACGCCGCGACCACCTCATCCGCGCGCGCGCTTACATCCTCCACGCTCGACACGCCTCTATAGCCGATAAAGCGATCCGGGCATGCCGTGACAGCGCGCCGGGCGATCCGCTCCGCAATGCGCTGCACGACACGGCAATGCACCGCCGTTACCGGGTTTAAGCGCCGCGCGAGCGCCATAACGTCCTCCGCCAGTTCGCCGGCGGATTTTACGCCGCCCGCGACGCGCACATAGTACTCTGCGTTGGCCAGCGCCATCGTTTCTTCGCCGCACATCTCTTCGCCGGCACACAGATCAAACAGCTCCGTCAGTTGCTCCTTGATCTGCTCAGAGCGCTCTGCGGCAGACGCACTTGAGATCTCAGCCAAATCGCGTATCCGGTACTCGTAAACCGCTTCGCGAAAATAGGTGCGCGACTCGAGCATGGGTGAAGAGCCAGACTCATCGTACAGCCTAAGAAGGCACTCGGCGTATTCCGCATAACTCAGCGCGCCGGTACCCAGCAAAAAGCGCACCTCGTAAATATCGCTCAGCGCGATGCCGACACCTTCAAGGCCAAGCTCTTTGGAAAGCCACGCGTTGTACTCGCGCACCTTTTCAATCATTTCTTCGGCCGCATCGAGTTTCACCTTCGGCACAGCCCGCCCCGAAACAAGCAGGTCGGCGCACGATACAATGTAGTTCGTGTACAGCACCGTGAGCGTCAGGTACCATTCCGACTGATTGACGAACGCCCACACACCCTCGTCTCTTTGAAAGAGCGCGACAAGCTCGGGCAGGATGTCGTCCACATAAGCCAGAGTCTCTTCGTACTCGCTGCCTTCCACAAGTGCGGCCGAAAGGTTGCATACGCAGCACAGCAGAAAATCGCGCGCTTCCTCCGTCTCAAACTCCGCGAGAAGGCCGAACTGAGCCGCGCCGTTTTTGTAGTGCTGCAGCTCATTGTCCTTGTCGCAGAAATACCTGTACAGTCTTCCCATCCAGTACTCGCATTTGACGCTCCCGCTGGTGTCCCCTGCTTGCACATAATGCATGTAAAGCGTGCTGAAGATCTCAAGCGCGAGACCAGCGTCGTAGAAGATGCCTCTGCGGTGGTTGAAAACCGAGAGGGCGACATCCTCCAGTTCCAGTGCGAGCGTACTGTCGAGCGGAATCTCGCCCCTTAACACAGGGGCGAGTTCGCTCTCAAACAGCTCGCTGATCTCAAGCGCGACCCGAGTGCGCTGTTCCGTGCGTTCAGCGATGCCGCGCACTCCTCCGCCCTGCGAGCCAAGGCCGCGAGCATACCGATAAAATGTCGCGGTCAGCGCTTTTAGCCGCTCTATTCGTTCCTTTTGCAATGAGGAATCCTCCTTAGCGGCGATCCCCGGACGGCGGCAATTACCGCTTGGCCAGTGTGATGTCGATTCTGCCGTTGTGTGTGCCCTTTGCGCCTAATAGCGTCAGGTGGGACTCTTCCTTAAGCCCGCGCGCGTAAAGGTTGTGTGCGTTTGTAGAGCACGTCTGGTTCTCCACGCAGAAGCAGGCGCGCTGATCCGGCGTGAACACCACGAGGTTGACGCAATCGTCCGTCGCGCGGAACGTCATGCGATAGCCCCACTCCGGGTAGTCGACCTCAGCGCACTTGGTCTGATCCATGCCCGTGTAGACGCAATCCACGTAGTCCTTGGCGACGGATTTATACTGTGTAAAGTCGTTTTTCATGCCGGAAACATCGTAAATCTTCCCTGTGGGGAGCAGATCCTCGACCTCATAGCCTTGGGTCAGCGGGTGTTTGATGAAGATTTTGGACGGATCCCCCATTTTGCTGAAAAACGGGTGAATGCCAAACCCAAACGGCATGACCTTGTCCTCAAAGTTTTCGACCTTGTATGAAAGGTGAACGCCATCCGCCGCGAGCTGGTAAGTGAGCGTGAGCTTGCAGCGCCAGGGATACGACTGATAGATCTCCTTACCGGGCACAAACTCGATCGAGCCTCGCGCAAACGCGCCGTCGTCCGCCGTCCAAACTTTCTCAACCGTGAATGTCTGGTTGTTGACAAGACCGTGGATGAAGTGCGGCTGACCGTCGCGAACCTGCGGGTATTTTTTTCCATCCCACTCAAAGACACAGTCCACGACGCGATTTGGCGTGGGGAAGAGCGCGGGAACACCGTATTTGCAGCCTTTTTCCTTGATATCCACAGGCTCCATCATCAGTTCGCGGCCGTACGCCTCCCAAGAGTAGGCGTTAAAGCCCATTTCCGGTAGAATCCTGAGGGTCTGCCCACCGGCGGTCAGCGTGATGCACTCAAGCCCGTTTGCAAGTTTTCCGATCTGCACATGGTTATCCATGATAATCATCCTCCGTCGCCTGAATATTACCAGATTAGTTTACCACGTCAGCGCAGCGACTTCAACCATCACGCGGTGAATCCTCCCACATAATGATAAGCCAAGCATCCCCATTCCTTGCCCTTACGGCGCATTTGTTGTACAATAAAAAGGTTAGCAAATCCAGACCAAGGGGTGATACGCATGAAAAAACGATGGATCGCGCTTGCGCTTGCGATCGCGGTCGTGCTACTCGGCATCTCGGGTGTGTACCGCGTCAGCGAGGGGGAGGAAGCGCTCCTGCTCACGTTCGGGCGCTTGACGGGCACGCGGGCACCGGGGCTCTACTGGCACATGCCCATTGCTCAGCACATTGAGAAGCAGTCCGTCACGCAGATTTACACTGAGGCGTTCGGCTTCCGAACAACCGAGCCCGGTTGGAACTACGCACCCACGTACGAGGACGATCCGGCTGAGGCCACCATGCTCACGGGTGACGGGAACATCGTGCAAGTAGAAGCTGTGTACCAGTACGTCGTTTCAGACGTACAGTCATTTCTATTTGAGATCGAGAACCCGGAGAAGACGATGCGGCTCGCGTTCGAAACCGTGATGCGCCGCAACATCCAAAACAAGAGCCTGGACGACGCGCTCCTCTCCAAGCAAAATATCGAGCGCGAGGTGCTATCCGACCTGCAGCGCCTGCTCGACGGCTATCGCATGGGCGTGTCCCTGCGCGAGGTGCGCATACAAAACATCACTGTTCCCGTAGAGGTTCAAGCCGCGTACGAGGACGTCAACAACGCTAAAAACGAAAAAACGCGCAAGCTCGACGAAGCCGAGCAGCACAAAAACAAAATCCTCCCCGAAGCGCGCGGCGAGGCGTACCGGAACAACGAAGAAGCCGAGACGTACAAGGCACAGACCATCGCGAGAGCGCAAGGCGACGTGGCCAACTTCGCGGCTGTCGCCAAAGAGTACATTGTATCGCCCGAAATCACACGCCGCCGTATGATCATTGAGACTCTTGAAAAGGTGCTCTCAAACGTCAAGGCCAAGATCATCGTGGACTCGGGCGATTCCGACATCGTCAAGTTCCTGCCCATCGTCACGGACGTCGCCGCGCCCGCGGCGCAGCCGTAAAGGAGGGCCACATTTATGGATCAGCAACAGGACAAGATGAAAAACACTGTAGATTTCAAAGTCCGCGAAGGCGCGAAAAAAGCCTCAAAAGGCTTAAGGCCGCTCATCATCTGCGCGGCCGCGGTTCTCCTCGTCATCATTGTGGTTTCGTCATGCACATTCACCGTGGGACAAGCCGAGCAGGCCGTTGTGTCCCAGCTGGGCGTCATCAAGCAGATTGTGCTCGCCGAGGATAATACATTTGCCGTGGACAACCCGGATCTGATGAACTCGCCCGGCGCAAAGCTCCAGAACATCAGCGTCATTTACGGCAAGGGACTTTTTTTCAAGGTGCCCTTCATCACTGACGTCGTTAAGCAAAACTCACGCCTCTTCCCCTATGTCTCCGACTCAAACCCCGTCAACACGGCAGAGAAAAAACAGTATTACATCACGATCTACGCGCGCTGGCAGATCGCCAACCCCGCGCTGTTTTCCATCACACAGCAGAGCCAGTCGCGCGCCAACGATTACCTCGACAACCTTGTCTTCCCCTCCGTCGTGCAGCGTGTCAATCTGATGACGGGAGATGACTTCATCAACAACAAAGACGTGCTCAACTCAGCCCTCGCCGACGCGGTCCTTGAGCTCAACCGCTCGGTGCGCGACTCCGGCATCCGCATCGCCGACATCCAGATCCACCGCACGAGCCTACCGCCCGCCAACGTGCAATCCACCTACGAGCGCATGCAGGCCGACCGCGCCAAGGTCGCCCATCAGCTCCGCTCCGAGGGGCAGGAGGCCTACGAAAAGGCCGTGGCCTCCTCCGACCGCGAGGCCAGCGTCATGGTCGCGGAATCCGTGCGCGACGCGGAAATCATCAAGGGGCAGGGTGACGCGGAGGCTATGCGCATCTACGCCGACGCCTACCGCTCCAACGAAGAGTTTTACGCGTTCTGGCGATCCCTCAAAGCGCTCGAAGCCAGCATAGGGAAAAACGACACACTCGTCCTCGACCAAAACCACCCGCTGTGGAGCGATCTGCTCCAGTGGGCTAAAGAGTAAATCAAAAGGCGGCGTGAGGTTTGGCGGCATGCGCGCCGAACCTCACGCTTCCGATTGGCTTTGATGGCGAACCCGGAGCGCGGGTGATGGGTTTGTCATCACGTTGAAGGGCGGCGTTCAAACCGAACGCCGCCCTATCATTATCCTTCGACCTTGAGCGGTGCGAATGCGTAACCATCGCCCTTGACCCGTTCTTCCCTGAGCAGCGCGGAGAGCATGGCCGCGCCCACGCCGATCTCCGAGATGCTCTCCGCCTTGCCCATCAGCTCTTTGAGCTGCGGCGAGTCGATCCATTTCTCGGCAAAAACCAGTTCGACCACGGTTGTGTACCATTCGCCGAGGTAGCCGTCCACGTCCCTGAGCGAACGCGTCATGGTGATGTTGACCGCGATGTCCTTGATTTCTCTGGCCGCCTTGTAGGCTTGTTCACGTGTCACGATGATATCCTCCCTGCATCCAATCCTTTTTGAGCAACTGCCGGCCGGTGTAAAGCCGCCATTTCACGGTGGACACCGGCAGATCCAGCATCTCGGCGATTTCGGCCGCCGGCATTTCGTCGTGATAAAACAGCCGGATGGGCACCGCGTACATCTCGGGGAGCCTGTGGACAAACGCGGCGAGCGCTTGGGCGTGATCGCTCGCAAGCGTGAGCTCCTCAGGGTTGTCATAGCTGGCCATTAGGCCGTCAAAAACGTTCGGGTATTCGTCAGCCGATACGCACTCCGCCTTGTATCGCGGCTTTCTCAGCCAGTCGATGCAGGTGTTCCTCACAGCCGCAGCCATGTATCCCGCGAAGTTTTCAGGCAACTCCATGATCGCTTTGAGCTTCAGGAGCTTCATCCACACCTCCTGTACCACGTCCTCTGCATCCCCGACGATATAGCCGCGCGCCAATGCGATCAGTCGCGGAGAAAGCGTCTCAATCAGCATCCTGAGGGCGTCGTCGTCGCCTGCAAGCGCGTCACGCGCCAAACGCTGGGTGTTCATCCACGCCCTCCCCTATGTGCTATCGTGTAAGACCTTACACATTATTGACGTAAACCCTTTCGCTGAGGATAGCCTCCCTGCGCATTTTTTGGAGCACGATGAACGTAAAATTTTCGAGTTGACGTTTCGTGCATTTCGTGCTACTATAAAATGGGAATATTTTTTAACGAGTGTGAAAAAATGCACGCGGTTTTGCGGTTGTTCCGATCGCGCGCGCGGTTTTGCCCGCTCATCATCGCGTTTTTGCTCGTGAGCTTTTACCATGCCGCACCATTCCCTTCTCTGCAGGAAGATCCGGTAACCCACGCAAACATTCCACCATCGATATCAAGTTTGTATCTGGACGACGCGTTTTCGGAAACGGCTATCCTGCCCGCTGATCTTTCCAGGGCTTATGTCTACGCGAAGTCAGCGTCGCCTGTCTTCTTGTTCAGAAGCGTTGCGCGCGCGCTTCATCTCAAAAGCGCTGATCGCACAAATAATACATACGGTTTCCTCTTACGAGAGCGCGGACCGTTCGTTTCCCTCATGGGCAGACGGCCCCCTCTTTCTTTGTGCCTCGGAGGGCACGCGCCGCCATCCCCTTGTGGCGGGATACAAATAGATGAAAGGGGTTGCCGTGATGGATCGTCTCTGGGCAGTCATCGCAATCATCGTTGGACTGCTTTCCTTCGGCCTTGCCGCTTACTTTTACCAGTGGGTTAAGAAGCTGCCTACCGCGAACAAAAAGCTTGAGGACATCGGCAAGCTGGTGCGCGATGGCGCTTTCGCCTTTCTGAAACGGGAGTACCGCATCCTGGCCATCTTTGCGGGATGCGTGGGCCTGCTCCTGTTCCTGTTCTTTCCTCATCCCGTTTGGTCGAATAACGGCAACATCGGCACGAGCTTTTTCATGCTCTGCGCATATCTCCTTGGTTCATTTTTGTCGGCCATCTCGGGATGGATCGGCATTTCCATCGCCACCATCGCCAACATGAAAGCGGCGACCGCAGCGCAAAAGGGCGTCGGCCCTTCGTACATGGCCGGATTCCGTGGTGGCGTCGTTATGGGCTTGGCCGTTGTCGGCACCTCGATGGTCGGCGCAGCGATCCTGTTCTTACTGGTTCGCGATCCCGACATCGTGCTGGCCTTCTCCTTCGGCGCAAGCTCACTCGCGCTTTTCGCCAAGGCTGGCGGTGGTATCTTCACAAAAACAGCGGACATCGCCGCCGACCTCGTCGGCAAAGTCGAGCTGGACCTGCCCGAGGACGACCCGCGCAACCCCGCGGTCATCGCGGACAACGTAGGCGACAACGTGGGCGACGTCGCCGGTATGGGCGCGGACTTGTTCGACTCCAACGTTGCGGCCATCGCCGCGTCCATGGTCATCGCGCTTCCGCTCGGCCTAGTGGACATTATTTTCTGCTTCGGCGCGTTGGGCCTGCTCGCGTGCATGATCGGCGTGATGGCCGGACGCGTGGGAAAGAAAGGCGACGTGTCCGCCGCTATCAACAACAACACGTACGTGACGTGCGCGATTTTCGCAGTGCTCACTTTTATCGCATGCAACTATATCTCGCATTTTGATCTGCGCCTCTGGGGCGCGGGCATGATCGGCCTCGCTGTGGGGGTAATCATCGGACTTGTCTCCGACTATTACACAGGTGACGGGAAAAAGCCGGTCGACATGGTGGCGAAGGCGTGCCAGTCTGGTCCGGCGTTCACCATTCTGACAGGTTTCGCTTACGGCCTGATGAGCTCCCTTCCCTCCCTTGTCGGCATCGGCACCGCCGCGTTGGCCTCCTACTACCTGTGTGAGCCTTTGGGCGCAGGCTACGGGCTTATGGGCATTTCTCTCTCTGCCGTCGGAATGCTTTCAATTGTCGGGATGGTCGTCTCTAACGACGCCTACGGGCCAATCGTCGATAACGCTCGCGGTATGGCCGAAATGGGCGGTTTGGGCGATGAAGTGCTCGCTGTAACCGACCAGCTTGATTCCGCGGGCAACACGGCCAAAGCCATCACCAAAGGATTTGCGATCGGCGCGGCTGGGCTGACGGTTATCTCCCTGCTCGCGGCGTTTCAGACCATTGTCAGAACGGCGACAGGCGTGGATATCGTCTTTGACCTGATGAGTCCCACCGTGTTCTTCGGCCTGCTGGTCGGCATTTCGATTCCCGCCGTCTTCTCAGCGATGCTGATCATGGGCGTGGACCGCAACGCCCAACGCATGGTCGCCGAAGTGCGCCGGCAGTTCAACACCATCCCCGGGCTGCGCGAAGGGAAACCCAACGCAAAACCGGAGTACAACAAGTGCATCGACATCGCCGCCATTGGCGCGATCCGCGAACTGATCCCCGCCGGGTTGTTCACCATCATCGCGACGTTGGCCGTGGGCTTCGTCGGCGGCGTCGAGGCCATCAGCGGCTACCTGACGGGCAACATCGGCGCGGGTCTTCTACTCGCTCTCGTAATGTCCAACGCGGGCGGCCTTTGGGACAACGCGAAGAAGTACATCGAATCCGGTCATTACGGCGGAAAAGGCTCGGACGCTCACAAGGCCGCTGTTATCGGCGACACCGTGGGTGACCCGTTCAAGGACACTGCCGGACCTTCAATTAACACACAGGTCACGGTGGTGTCTCTCGTTGCATCGCTGACCGCGGTGCTATTCGTCGCGTATTCGCTGTTTTAGCGGCACATAACGAGAAGCCGACGCCACATAAACGGCGTCGGCTCAGCTTGCCGACAAAGCCAGATTCCGGCTCCATCGTGCCTGCTCCGGAGATCCACATGAACCCGCGGGT
>JAVBRD010000013.1:0-156232 GCA_031548365.1 Eubacteriales bacterium | reverse complement strand
TTTAAGCTGTGCGCGCTTCTCTCATTCTGTATCGTTTTCAAGGTCCGCTCACCGACCTATCCTCCCGCGCTCGCTCCGGGCGCGCTCTCAAGGCGGCCCCGCTATAATACCAACCTCACTCCCGTTTGTCAACACCTTTTTGAATATTCTCGAAATAAACTAAAATGGTGGCGAAGCAGCTCACAATTTGAAGATGCGCGGCACAATGACACCGCCGCCAAACTCGATGAGCGCATACGTCGCGTGCGCACCGGAAGCCGCTCCAGGGTTGACATACACGCACAATCCATCGTTATCAACACGCGAGAGATGCGTGTGTCCGAACAAAACAAGCCCTGCCTCCGATTCCCGTCCGGCAAACATCAGGCGTTCCATCCCCCACTTTACACCGTGCTGATGCCCGTGCACCGCGAACACGGTCAGCCCGCCGATCATGAAGCGAGCGCTCCTCGGTGCGTCGCTGCCCAAATCGTTGTTGCCGGCCACAAAGAAAAAGGGGCTGCTCACGCTCTGACCGATCATCTCCGCGTCACGCACATAATCGCCCAGATGAACAACTGAGTCCGCGCTCCGCGCGCACTTCATCGCCCGCTCGATCGCGCTTGCGTCACCATGTGTGTCGGAAAACACCGCAATGCAGGGTGGCATCAGACCGAGCCTTCCATCTTGAGTTGGACGATCAGGTTGTCAAGTGCGCGTCTGCGGTGGCTGACCGCGTTCTTCTCGACATCGCTCATCTCTGCAAACGTCTTTTGCGCGGGCTCATAGTAGAATAGCGGGTCAAAGCCGAATCCGTTCATATTCTCCCCGCGTTCCTCCATGAGGATGGTGCCATGGCACTCGCCGTGCGCGGCCAGCCACTCCCCGCAGCGCGCAAGGCACACCGCCGAGACAAATCTCGCGGTGAACGGGCCGTTTTTCCCACGAATCATTTCCTTGAGTTTCTCCCTACGCTGCTTGTCATTCGCCGCGTCTCCCGCGATTCGCGCAGAATGTACGCCGGGCGCGCCGCCAAGGATGTCGACCATGATGCCTGAGTCGTCCGCGAGGACGCTGTAACGCCCGCCAAGAGCATCCATGACAGCGCGCGCCTTGATCGCGGCGTTCTGCTCGAACGTGTCGCCATCCTCGACGATATCAAGATGAAGACCGACATCCTTCATGGACAAAATTTCATCGAAATACGGATTCATGATCTCCCTGATTTCCCTCAGCTTGCCTTCGTTGCCCGTCGCGACAACCAGCTTGCGCGAGAGCGCTTTAGAGTCAACCACGCTGTTTTGCAGCCGGTGCAGCATGCGGATGTGCTCTTCGCCGAGCGCCATCATCGCGCGCAGATCTTCATTCGTGAAGCCTCGCCCTTCGCCCGTGCCCTGCACTTCGACCCATTCGCCGCGCTCGGTCATCACGAGGTTCATGTCGACGTCCGCGCGCGAATCCTCCTGATAGCACAGGTCAAGGTGCGCCTCACGGTCGAGCATGCCCACGCTCACCGCCGCGACCGCGCACTTGACCGGATCCTCGCGCACGATACCCAGCTTTTTCCAACGGAGCGAAGCCGATTTAAGCGCAACGTACGCGCCGGTGATCGCGGCTGTACGCGTTCCGCCATCCGCCTCCAGCACGTCGCAGTCAATGTAGACCGTGTTTTCGCCAAGTGCTTGAAAGTCGAGCACAGCACGCAGGCTCCGCCCGATGATCCGCTGTATTTCGACGGATCGCCCGTCGCGCTTCATGATTTCCCTTTGTTTTCTCGGGCGCGTTGACGCGGGCAGCATGGCATACTCAGCGGTCAACCAACCTTCGCCAGTTCCCTTTTTAAATGGCGGCACGCCTTCCACAAGCGTTGCCGTACACAAAACGCGCGTGTTGCCAAAACAGGCCAGGACAGAGCCGTCCGCGCGGCGCGCAATCCGATCGACATCGAGCACCACGCGGCGCGCCTGATCTGGCTTTCTTCCATCGACGCGAATCAATCCTACCACTCCTTGGGTGAAACCACCCGATTTTTCGTGTATACTGCGTGTATACTGTCAGTAAGATCACCTGAGGGGGAATCGGCTGTGCAAACGTGGAATGAGATGGCCGCAGGCAAGCCCAAATCCTGGCGCAAACCCGTTATGCTCGGTTCGCTTGGCGTTCTGCTGATCGTTTCCGCGTTCCTGCTGGTCAGGCTTGCGCCATGGCGCGTGACTCCTGAAGACATGTCTTTCGCGCGGCACTTGGGTGCGGGTGTTGCTCGCCTCGGCGACTATCTGGTGGTCTTCCCCAGCCCAACCGAGCCCGAACTACACGAGGAATGGCACGAAGGATACAAAACCTTTCGTTTTGAGCAGCACATTTCCGCAGGTTCATTTGCTGTGTTCGCCCTAGTTTATGAAGATGAAGCGCAGGCCAAACAAGATTTCGCGAAAACGATCCAGAATTCTGAGGGCAAATATCGACCGCATGAGACACTTGACAACGCGCACATCAGCCTGACGGAGAGCGGCGGAATGCTGCTGTACGCCGATAAGAACGTGCAGTACATGGCCATGTGCCTGAACTCAAAGCGTGAAAACGCGGATGCGTTCTTCGGCTCGTTCCAAAGCGCCTACCCCGCGCGAAACGCCAATCCCGCTAAGTCCCCGTCCGAAGGTAATTAGCTGCCTCGCGCTCGGCGCTTTTCCATTGCACGCGTGATAATGACGCGAACACGCCGTTTTCGCGCGTCAGCTCGTCATATGTTCCGCGTTCCACGACTTCACCCTCCTTGAGCACTAGGATTTGATCGGCGCGCATAATCGTGGAAAGCCGATGAGCGATCACAACAATGGTGCGTGTCCCCGCAAGGTTTTCGATCGCTTTTTGTATTTCTGCCTCTGTTTCGGTATCAACGGCTGACGTCGCTTCGTCGAGGATGAGAATGGGCGTGTCTCGCAAAATAGCGCGCGCGATGGAGAGCCGCTGCTTCTGCCCACCGGAGAGCCGCACGCCGCGTTCGCCAATGAGCGTCTCGTAACCGCTGGGGAACTGCCGGATGAAGCTGTCCGCCTGAGCGGTAACCGCCGCGCAACGGATGTCTTCCATCGATGCGTTGTCCACGCCGTATGCGATGTTCTCCGCAATCGTTCCGTTAAAAAGGAATACATCCTGTAAAACCATGGACATTTGGCTGCGCAGAGATTTTAAACTGATGCCCTTGATGTCCCTGCCGTCGATCTCAATGACGCCCTGCTGCGGGTCGTAAAAACGCTCAATCAACGACGCTATGGTCGTCTTTCCCACGCCCGTTGGTCCAACCAGCGCAATCATTTCGCCAGGACAAGCCGAAAAGGACACGTTTTTGAGCACAGGTTCCGCCTCATTATAGTAGAAAGAGACGTTACGGAACGCGATCTCGCCTGCGCACCCTGGCAGATCACCGGCGTTCGGCGCTTCCTTGACCTCTGATTCCGCGTCGAGCACCTCAAAGATGCGCACAGCGCCCGCAAGGGATGCCTGCATATCCTCAACCAAGCGCGCGAGCACCGCCAACGGTTGGTAAAACAGACTCAGGTACATCAGGAAACCAACGACTGCGGAGACATCCATCGCCCCCCGCATGGCGAACATACCGCCGACACCGACCACGACCACCGTGCCCATCGATGTCAAAAACTCCACGCTCGGGTGAAAGACGCCGTTGGCGAAGTTGGCCTTGATGTTGACGCCCGCATAGCGCGCTCGATAGGCGTCCATCCGTCCGTGTTCGCGCGGTTCGCGTCCAAACGCCTGAATCTCTTTCATCCCCGACAGGTTGTCCTGCACAAAACCGTTGAGCTCGCCCAACACCTGCTGGTTGATCTTAAACAACGGCGCGACCTTTTTTGAGAAGAACGAACCCACCCAGACCACGAACGGCACCGGTATCATCGTGAGCGCCGCAAGGCCCGGATTGATGCGGAACAACATGACTGCGACGCCCACGATCACCAGCACGTTGCTGATCAGATCGGGAATCGCGTGCGCGATCAGGATCTCCGCCTGCCGCGTGTCGTTGATCATCCGGCTCATGAGCTGACCCGTTTGCTTGTCCTGGAAATACTTGAGCGAGAGGCTTTGGAGCTTGTCGTAAACGATGAGCGTCAGCTCGCCCACGAAGCGCCACGCCGCGAGGTGACTGATCGACATCGCGACAAAACGGCATCCTGCCCGCGCCAGATAAGCCGCGACCAGGATACCGGCGAACCGTACGAGCAGATCGGGCGAAAGACCGCCAGAAACCATGGCCGCGGTAAGACCGCGCACGATTGACGGGGTCACGAGGTTGAGAAGCGCCGCGCCTATGATGCCCAGCACGGCAAACGCCATCGTCCCCCAATGCTTGCGCGCCATCATCAGCAAACGCACCGACAGGCCCATGTCCGCAACACCGCTTTCAGAACTGTTCACGATAGTCTAGCACTCGGCGAAAGCGCGGTCAAGCGCGCAAAGACCGGCATACGGAGGAATCGTTCGGACACGCGTCCGACTCGCAGATCCGGCTTAGTGTCAATGCTTCGCAGGATGGGTATTGCGTTATTACATTGTTTAGGCCGCTATTGACCGCCGCCCCTCTCCTGCAGGAGAGGGGCGGCGCTAGTTTACCGCTTACTTAAACTGCGGCAGGTACGGCGCGTTGAACGCGAACATCTCATCGACCATATCCTTGATCTCCTGCATGGAGCACACGGCGGAGGTGAGCGGATCGTTTAGAATGGCATGGAACACAGCGCGCTTGTTTCCTTCGTGACAGCCTTCAACCGCCAGTTCCTCAATGCGAGAGGACACGTTGTTGATGAGTGCCAGCTGCGCGGGCAGCGGTCCGACGTGGACGGGACGGAGCCCCGACTTGGACGCCACAACCGGCACCTCCACACACGCGCCTTGCGGCAGATTGTCAATAAGGCCGTTGTTTCTGACGTTTCCGTTGAACTCGAAGATCGTGTTGTCCCCGAAACACGCGTTGAAAATGTACGCGGCGTACTCATGCCCGCGCGCAAGATCGGTGTTCTCGTCGGCCAGCCATTTTTCGATTTCCTCTACCCAGTTGCCCTGACGCGCGAGGTAGGACTGCACGATGTACGCGTACGCGCCGGGGTTCCATCCCGTGCCGTGCGTGCAGTATTTCTCTATGAGGTCGGGGCGCTTGCGGAACCACTGGTTGTACTCCGAGTTGTGGCCCGAAGACTCCGTGACGTAGTAGTCGAGGTGCCTGAACATCTCGTTGCGCACGATCTCTTCGTTGTAAATCTCGGACTTTTCAACCGCAGCGCGAATGAGCGGGTACGCGTCCTTGCCTTTGACTTTGTACTCAAGATAAAAAGCCTGATGATTGATGCCCGCGCAGAGATAGGTTACGTCGCTGAAGTCTGCGCCGATCCAGCGCGCTAGCATTTCCGCAGTGCCCTGCACGCTGTGGCACAGCCCAGAGATTTGGAGGTCGGTCTGCGACTGCATGGAACGGCACAGCATGGCCATGGGGTTCGTGTAATTGAGCACGATGGCGTCTGGCGCGTACTTTTCGATGTCTCTGCAGATGTCCATCATCGCGGGCTGCGTGCGCAAGAACCTGAAAATACCGGAAGGCCCGCGCGTGTCACCCACGTTAGTATCCACCCCGTACTTCTTGGGGATCTCGATGTCGTGACGCCACACGTCAATGCCGCCCGCCAGGATGGTGATGACCACACCGTCCGCGCCTTCGATCGCTTTCTTGCGGTCGAGCGTCGCGGTGACTTTGGCCTTGTACCCGCCCGCTTTGACAATCTTTTTGCACGCCTTCTCAATATACTCAAGGCGCGTTGCGTCAATGTCCATGAGCGCGATCTCGCTGTCCGCCAGCGCGGGGAACGAGAGAATGTCCTTGACCAGCTTGCGCGTAAAGCCGAAGCTGCCAGCACCGATAAACGCGATTTTTTTCATATCTCTCACCCTTTCATTCGTGTTACTAAACAAAAATTAGTAAATACGCACCTCAAAAACGCGCGCGGAGGGATCGCCCCACGTGGCGAGTACGGTCACGCGAACGGCGGTTACCGCGGTTGCCGCAATGTCGTGCACGCAAAATCGCATGTAGTTGCCCGCAACCTTGGCCGCTTGCATGTAAACGCCGTTGGTTTCCACCCATATTTCATAGTCCTTGACTGTCTTACCAACCACAGGGATGCTCTGGGCGGAGTAGAGCGGGTTGACAAGGTCGGTATCAAACACGAGCTGCACGCGGCGGATGTCGGACGCTTTGTCCAGCGTAAGCGTGATCGTCTGGGGCATGGGCTGTGACGGGTCGGACACCCACGCATAGCGCGTTTCGTCCATGGGGCGCGCATGACCGTTGATGACGCTCATCGGGCCGCAGTCGGCAAGCGGAGCTTCCGTTTCGCCGTACATCCTGTGTTCGAATGTCGTGTTGCGAACAAGCGGCCAGTACGGCGCTTTGTATTCGCACAATGACCAACCGTGCTGCGCCATCTCCACGCGGCGTGCACACACATCCTTGGCCACCGAGAAACGCAGCCCAATGACCGGTGTTTCAATTTCGGCCGCAAGCGGGATGTCGACAAAGCCGTCAAAATCTTTGGCGATCCTGAGGACATGCGCCTCACGGACGGATTGGTTGTCTTGATTGCCGATGACGGCAACCCATTCGGCAGTGATCTCCGCCGCATCGCCGTTGTTTTTTAGATGAATAGAGAGCGGCGCGGAAACGAATGCCTTCATCATAGACATGCAGAATGGGCGATCGAGCGGCTGCCACTCGCCGAGGCATCCGCGCGCGAAGGAGAATCGTTCGGTTGTGCAGACTGAAGACGCCTCCGCTTTCGCGGTGAGCGCGAGGTCTGTCGCGTCCATGTTGGACAGACCGGGAATGAACGCGTCGTCGCGCAGAAGCGTTTGCTGGAGTTCCTTGATGTATCTCCGCCCAATTTCACGCGGCGTCACGCCCAGAGCAATAGCCATCGCGGCCGCCGTCCCCACGGCTTGCCCAATGGTCGCGAGCGTGTTCTCCACGCGGATGGTGCCCATGGCGATGTGCGTGACACTGATGCAACGCCCCGACATGAGCAGGTTGCGCACATTCTTTGAGTACAGGCAGCGGTAGGGCACGCCGTTGAGCGGCACGCGGATGTCGAAATCGTACGGTCCTTCCTTCCCCGAAAAAATGCCCTGCGGATTGTGCACGTCAATCGTCCAGCCGGCGTACGCCACGATGTCGTCGAACTTGCGGCCTGACGTGCAGTCCTCCTGCGTGAGTACATAGTCACCGATCAGGCGGCGCGATTCGCGCTTGGCGTCATAGGCTGGCAGCGCGGTGATCGCGTAGTTGGCCATCAATTCGCGCTTGGGGTACTGGTTCTTGAGCCAATGGAAGTACGCGAGCGATATGCGCAAAAGCTCGTCTCGCACGCGTTCGGCCTCAAAAAGGTCGTCGAAATCTGTGGGGTTCTCAATCCACCACTCGCCGGTGTGTAGGCGGTGGGGGGCGCGGTGCAGCGCGTCGGGCAAAATCTGCGCCCACTTTGGCGCGCAGAAAGGCACGGGATGCCCCATATCCTCGGCAAAGTACGAGAGCATCTGCTGTCCTTTGTACGTTCCCATGAGACAGCCGCTCATCGTGCGGGTATCCGCATTGTCGAGCGCCTTTCCCTCGCCGTGCTGCCACTTGGCCTCGCGCCCCGCGCGGTAAGCAGCGCCCGCGTAGTACCCGAGCCAGCCATCACCGGTCGCGTCGATGAACATTTTCGCGCGGAAACGCGTCGTCCCGCCCAAGAGCGTATCCCGTGCGAACGCCGACGTGATCGTGTCGCCTTCCATCTCTGTGTCGACTACGCACTGATTAAGGAAGATGCAAAGGTTGGGCTCCGCCCTGCACAACTTTGTCAGCGCGCCCTCCCACGACGTTTTCTCGTGATCGCGAACGCGGCGGATTTCCTCCGCGATGCCGCTCTCGCGAAAGCCCGGGTGGTGGATGTACGCGCCGTCAAAGCCGACAGTGCCCTCATTGCTCGCGTTCCCGCCAAGGACGGGGCGAGAGTGGATGAGCGCCACTTTGAGCCCTTTGCGCGCGGCGGCGATCGCGGCAGGGATCCCCCCCGGTCCCGCTCCGACCACGGCAACATCATAGGACCCGCCGTCCGCGATCGCAAACGTCCCGCCCATCAGGCGGGCGCGCTCCCGTTCCATACGCGGCCATTCGGGCGAGGGCGTGTAGTCCATGTCATCTGTGACGATCAGCGCGGCGAAGCGGGGGAAGTATCCCGTCGTATCCCGCGCGGACAACTCATGCTCGCCTTGTTCAAGCGCTGCGTCCCCCGCGATCTCCCACGTCCATTCATCGCTCGGCAGGCAGCCCAGCTCGTTTCCGATGCGCTTGCCGTTGGCTAAAATGACGAATCTGCCCGGCGCATAGTCGCGAAGCCAGTTTCGCGTGCGCACCCAAACGCGGTACATCCCGGCTTTTGGCACGGTCACGGTCGTAACGGCGTCCTCGGGCGGCAATCCCGGAAGATTGAGCGCGTACAGATAGCCTTGCCCCATCTCCCGGACAAACTGCGTCTCCACATGCCATCCGCCGTGGCTCTTGAAAGCCAGAGCATCAATCCATGTTGCGAAGGCCAACACTTACCACTCCTTTCGTTGCGCGTTCATCAAAGCGTGCGCGTGATCGTTCGTTTATGTCTTCCCAAACTCCAAACCGGCGTCGATGAACGCCAGGTAATTCCTGACCGCGCGTTCGTCTATATATTCCTCGTAGGGGCCGGCAGTGGGAGATAGAATGAAAGGCGCATCGCCCATCTCTGCGTAGGCGGCGCGAACCTGCGCACGAATTTCCTCGGGCGAGAGCCGGATCAGGTCGTCGTACTGCACCGGCCCGATGAGCGCAACGCCGGGGATGCCCTCCTTCGCTTCGGTGAGCGTGCAGTTGCCGATTGGCGGCTGCTCCACGGTGTGCAGCCCGTCCGGACCGATCTCGCGCATGCCGCTACGGATGGTCTTGAGATTTCCGTGATAATGCACAATGGAGATTTTGCCATACTCACGGATGAGGTCGCAGATGCCCTTTACGTATCTGACGGACATCTCGTTGAACTTCTGCGGGGAAACAAGCGGAGGCCCCGCGAATTCCGCGCCCACAATGAAGAACGCGTCGCACGCGTCGTTTTCAAGATAATACCGGTAAAGATCAAGAACGCGCGGGTACATTTCGTCCAGAAAGCTCGTGATCACATTGTAGTCCGTCGCCGTCGCGAGCGCGAAATCCTCCGGCCCCATCAGGTTGTAAATGACGCACAGCGGGTCGCCGAGGTCGAGCATGAAAAGCCCTTTGTCGCCCGTTTCCGCGCGCTCGCGGCGCAGAAGCGACAAGTCGTTGCGTATGGGAACGTAAGGCACTTCGAGCAGACGCGTGAGCTGTGCAGGCTCATCGACGAAAAATTTGACCTTGGTGCCGCCGTCGTAGTGGGTGTATCTGGTCAAGCGGATGTCCTTGAAGGTCAGGATCTGCGTCGAATCCGCGCCCTCCTTGACGGTCTCAGTTTTGACGTCTGGGCAATCGCTGTACAACATCGGGCGATGGACGCTCCGCCTGTCGATCGTGTCGGCGTCTCCTCTTGCGATGCGTTCCATGATGGGCTTATAACAGGGTATGTTCCAAACGTCAACATATGATCCGTAGCGGTGGTGAGGGTACAGGAGCCACACCGGTTTGCGGTCAATGTCCTGCTTTGAGAAAAAACGCAAAAGACGATCACGCGATGCGAGCAAATGCCTCAGCCCCTCTTATAGACATTGATCTGGATCAAACGCGCGGACGGATCGCCGTGGGTTGTATGGATGTCGACGAGCACTGAATCAAAAGCGATGTCCCCAATCATATGTCGGCACAAGCGGCGGTGGTTGCCTTCCACCTTCTCGGTGTGCACGGGTTTTCCGGCATTGAGCAGCGTGAGCGTGTAGTCTTTGACAAGCTCCTTGGCGTTTCCCACGATGTGGCGCTTGCGCGCGTTTTCAGAAAGTGAAACCATAATTTCTGAGGAAAGGTCGGAGTCAAAGCGCAGGATGATTTCCCCGGCGCCAACCGGTTTCTCCCATGAGAGCTCGATCCATTCGGGCTTTCCGGACGGTGCGGACACCCATGAATTGCCCTCCTCACCCACTCGGCGCATTTGACCGTTGAGGATGAGCGCAGCCTCTCCGCCCGGCGTCTCGCTGGACGCAACAACCTTGGCCATGGGCGCGATGTCGTCGGGATGGAAGTTAAGGTATCCCGGGATGTAGCAGTCGTCGCGCATCAGTGTTGCCTGCAGTTCCTTGATGTGCCCTCCAACCTCGCGCGGCATGATGTTCTCTCGGTGCGCGATGGCTGCCGCCGTACCAATGGCCTGCCCGACCACTCCGCACGTCGCCATGACGCGAATGGATGAGAACGCCATGTGCGTGGTGGAAAACGCGCGCCCTCCCACAAAAAGGTTCTCTATGTTTTTCGAGTACGTCGCGCGATACGGAATGGTGTAGAGGTCAAAATCGCCCAGAAACTGCGTGGGTTCCTCGCGCGTGCGGAAACCGCCCACGACATGCACGTCCATCGACCAGCCGCCATACGCGATCGCGTCCTCAAAAACGCGCGCCGCCATAATGTCGTTTTCATCCAGAACATGATCGCCGATCACACGCCGGCTCTCACGTTTTCCGGGCAAGTGTCCGACCCAATCAAGCGCGTAGTTCTCCGCGCCGTGGTCTCCCCCGTTTTTAATGTGATCCCAGATGCCGTAGAGCGTCTTTAAGAGCTCGTCACGGATTTCCTCACCGTCGGTGATGATATTTGTGTCGTCCCCTCCCAGCTCAATCCACCAGTACCCCGAGGATACTTCCTGATGCCCGCGGTGTTTGAGCATCTCCTCCGTGATCGTGTACGCCCATTCCGGTTTTTTAAAGGGTACGGGATAACCCACGTCCACCGCGCGGAACAACAGCGAGTTGCCCATCGTGTGATGATCTTCTGTATCCGGCGCCCAGTGCTCCCCGTGCTGACCCTTGCCTTCGCGGCCCATGCGGTATTCTGCGCCGGCCAAGTATGCGAGCATCGCGTCGCCTGTCGCGTCGACGAAGCGCGGCGCTGTCATACGGAAGCGGCGTTCGGTGGTAATCTGATCGCACAGTATGGCTTTTACGCGCGGACCGTCCATTTCAACGTCCGTCATGCGCGTGTTGAGATAGAGTTTGAGGTTTTCCTGAAATCTCGCCTTTTCCCACATGATGGTGTCAAGCGTTGAGAAACTGTAGTTGGGGTTGACCGCGTGCGTGTCGATTTGAATTTCTTCTACAATGCCCGTTTCACGCGCGTTGAGCCTCCCGCGGTGCCGCGAGGCCCCACAGATGTGCATGCGAATCTCACTGGAAGCGTTCCCGCCAAGCACGGGCCGGTCCTGAACGAGCGCGGTTTTCACGCCGTGCCGAGCGGCAGCGAGCGCGGAGCACAAACCGGACAGACCGCCTCCGACGACGATCAGGTCATAACTCTTCTCTTCGTACGGTCGGGTTACCATATCGCAAGTCCCCTCTCTTGAGCAAATTGCCATGTCAAAACCGATGTGGTATGATTCTAGCATAGCGCTATAAAAAAACATAGATGAACAGCGAATAAAGCCAAATTCGTTTGTGGGGAGCGGTTGCATGTACTCGCTGATTGTCGTCGACGACGAAGAAAGCATGCTCAGCGGGCTGACCGGGATGGTCAACTGGGAAACGATGGGCGTTTCGCTTTGCGGTGCGTTCCGTGATGGAAGTGAGGCCATCGCATACCTCTCCGATCACACCGCCGACATCGTCATCAGCGACATTAAAATGCCGACCGCAACCGGGATTGACATCGCGCGGTTTATTTTTGAGGCCAACCTGGACACACGCGTCGTGCTCCTGAGCGGTTACCGGGATTTTGAGGACGCGCGTCAGGCAATGACTTACGGCGTCAAGCACTACATCACAAAGCCGTTTATGCTCGCAACGCTGCGCGCCATTGTGCTCGAGCTGGTCGCGGAGCTTGATGAGACGGGAAAACGCGAAGACGCGCTGCGCGAGATGCTGGAACGCCAGAACGCTGCGCAAGGCTACTTGGAGGAGCGGTTCTACATTGAGCTTACGCTTGGCGCCCTTAGCTCACCCGAGTCACTCCGAAAACGCATTCAGCTTATGGGCGCAGATGACGATCTCCTCGCGCGCCGCTGCGCGCTGTGCAAGGTCATTCTCCCCGCGGACGACGAGCAGAAGCGCGGCGCGGAGGAGAGCATCATACAGTTGACGGACAAACTTTCCGGAGCTATTGCCGGTTTTGACTTTCACATCATCCGAAAGCCCGAACGAAGCTTTTTCGCGCTGTGCGTAGCGTCGTCTCCGCGTGCACGCGATTTCGCCGGAATCGGCGACCTGATCGAGGAGGCCGCTCAGGACGTCGTTCCTGGCGTGCGCGTCGTGCAAACCACCGTATATGGCAGCCTTCGAGAGCTGGCTGCAAGCGCGGTAACCCCGGCTGATGGCCAGGATTTGACCCAACAGCAGGACGAGCAGCAGCGCTTGACAATGTCGTATCTGCGCGAAGGCGACGCGGAAGCCGCCGCCTCCTTCATATGTGTCCGCCTGGAGTCCGTTGCCCAGCGCGGGCTTGATTTTGCGCAGGCGTACGCACTGCGCATAATCGCCAACATCCACAACGAACTGGCGGGCGAGAACAATGACGCCGCGGACGCCTATCTTGCCGGGCACTCTTTTTTACCGATCATGCGCTGTGAAAGCGTTGGTGCGCTTAAACAACAGCTTCTCGCGGAAATGACCGCCGTTTCATCCTTTCTCGCTCATCACAGCAAAGGCGGCGGAGAACTCATCGTTGCCAGAGCGAAACGGTTCATTGCCGCGAATTATGACCGAGACTTAACGCTGACCGACGTCGCCAAGCACGTCTATCTCAACCCCGCGTATCTCTCGCGGCTATTCCGTGAGCACAGCGGAGCGACGTTCATGGATTTCCTCATCACGACGCGCATGCAGGCTGCCGCACGATACCTGACAAAGCCGCAGCACCACGTATATGAGGTCTGCAGGCTCGTGGGCTACGGTAATGTCAAGCACTTTTACAAGCTGTTCAAAAAGGAAATGGGATGCACGCCCTCTGAATACAGAGAGAGGATGGCACGACTGCTCGACTCCACGGAGGCGCAGGCATGAACGCGCTGAACAGCACGCTCTCACGGTTTCGAGACTACCGGTTTAGCACGCTATTGATGCGAACATTCAGGTTTATTTTCGCAGCTGTCGCTCTTCCGCTCATCACGGCCATCCTCGCCATCTACGTCTTTTCCGGGGACATCCTCAACCGCGAAATCCTCGTGGCCAACACGCGCGCGCTTGACACGGCAGTGAGCGTCTCACAAGCGTTGGCTGTCGAGATGCAGTCGCTGGCCATCCGGCTTTCGCTCGACGAGGGGGTATCGAACGTGATCGACATGGGCCTGCCCCTCATCTACGACGACTACATCCGCGCGGGCAACATTGTCCGACTTTTTCAGATGAACCGCAGCGACGCGCTGTTCGATTCCATCGCCCTGTGGATCGGGGATGGAAGCTATGTTCTGTCTTCCGCCTCGGGCGCGTTCCGGCCCCCTTTCCTCGGTGAGGACGCCGGCTTTCACGAGGCGTACGCTCTGCTTGAAAACAACTCTAGCATATGGCAGCGCCGCAACGCGCCGCCAAGCTATGGCACGCCTCCGCAGCCCATGCTCACGCTGTACCGGCGCGTGAGCGGCTACTCAAGAAGCGGACTGCTCGCTATATCGGTCCGCGAGTCGCGTCTTTTCGGACTTTTGGGCGGCGTGAGGCGCGACGTATCAGGCGGCATTCTGCTTGTCGGTGAGGACGGTATGGTGCTTTACGACACCGAGGGGCAGCACGGCGGTCAAAACATTCGCGACATTTTAGGAACGGATGTTACCGCGCTTGACAACCGCGGCACGCTCGACATGCCTCTGGACGGCGAACACAAAATGATCTCCTACGCCGATATCGGGTCGACAGACTGGAAATGCATTCAAATTGTCCCCCACCACACCTACACCGCGCGCTTGGCCGCGCTGCGCGGGTTTGTCATCGTCTCCGTCGTTTTCGGTTTCATCATATCCGCGATTGTCGCTTTCGCGCTCTCCGTGCGCTTGACGAGACCAATCGAAGATATCCTAATGTTCATCGACAAGCCGGATCTCAACGCGCGCGCACCTGTGGATAGCGAATTATCGCGCATACTCATGCACCTGGTGAGCGTATATGATGAGAACAAGCAATTGGAAGAAGAGATGCTCAACCGGTTTTCAGCGCTCAAGAATGCGCAGGCGCGCGTTCTGCAAGCGCAGATAACCCCTCATTTTTTGCACAACACACTCCAGGCGGTGCAGTGGCAGGTTCTTCGCGAGACGGGACGCGAGGACGGCCTTGCGGTGACCTCTCTAGTTCGGTTCGCCGAACTCGCGCGGGAGACCATGGACAGCGGCGCCCACATCGCCACGCTGGACGCTGAGCTTAAGTACGCGGACAACTACATGGCGCTGCTCCGCCTTCGGTACGGCGACACGCTTGTCTTCTGCGTCCTCGTTCCCGACGACCTCCGCAGCGCGCGCGTGCCCCGCCTCAGCCTTCAGCCCCTGCTTGAAAACGCGGTTGAGCATGGCGTGGCGAAAAAAGGTGGCGGTGTCGTCCGTGTGCGGGCGCTGTCTTCTGAAGGCAGCATACGCGTGATCGTTGAGGACGACGGCGTGGGCATGGTCACGCAGATGATCGACGACTACAACGTGATGTTTGAACGCGACGCCGAGCCTCTCGTTCAGCACATCGGCCTTGGCAACCTTCACCAGCGGCTCCGCCTCCTTTTTGGCGAAAAATGCGGCCTCCGGCTGTATCCGTCAGCGCTCGGCGGCATTGCGGTCGAGATGCGCATGGCGCAGGAAAGTGAATAATACAGGACAGAATGTCAAAATCGGTGTATTGCGCAGTTTTTGAGCGATTGGTATACTTAAATAGAATAAACTAACCAAACTGGGGGCCGACATATGGTCACAAATAACAAAATCGCCTCCATCACCCCACAAAAAGAATCCTGGGCGCGTCACCTCAAGATGAACTACTGGCTCTATATATTCCTGCTTCCCGGCATGGTGTACCTGCTCATTTTCAGGTACATTCCCATGGCGGGTATTGTTATCGCGTTCAAGGATTTTAACATGGCTCTAGGGATTTTCAAAAGCCCTTGGGTAGGTTTTATGCATTTTCAGTATCTTTTTAAGTCGGATAATTTTCACAGCATCCTGTCCAACTCGCTGATCATCAGCATTTACCGCATGCTCGCCGGTTTCCCAGCGCCCATTATTCTCGCTCTTCTGCTGAACGAAATCCACTCTCAAGGCTTCAAGCGCACGATGCAGACGATCATCTACTTACCCCACTTTATTTCGTGGGTTGTCGTTTACGGCATTCTGCTCAACTTCGTTTCCCCTACGACGGGCATCATCAACCACGCCATCAAGCTCTTTGGCGGCGCGCCCATCGCCTTCTTAACCAAACCCGCATATTTTAGGAGTTTGGTGGTCATCACGGACATCTGGAAGGGCGCGGGATGGGGTACGGTTGTATATATGGCCGCTATCGCGGGCATCGACCCCACGTTTTATGAAGCCGCGATCATTGACGGCGCGACGCGATTTCAGCGCGCGATGCACGTCACCCTTCCGCTGATCGCCAACACGATCGTGGTCATGCTCATCCTGCGCACAGGTTCACTGCTCTCTAATGGCTTTGAGCAGGTCTACCTGATGCAGAACGCGCTCACACTCGATGTTTCCGAGATCCTGGAAACATACACCTATAAAGTCGGCCTTCGTGAAAATCGCTTCGCATTTGCGGCCGCGGTCGGTTTATTCCAGTCCGTGGTTGGTTTTATCCTGATTTACGCAACCAACTTCCTCTCCCGAAAAATTGGTGACGGAGGACTGTGGTGATGCAAAATACACACGAAAAAAATGGCACAAAGATTGCCCGCACCGGAAGCGATATCCTGATCTCCCTCATTTCATACGGCGTCGTCATCGCATTCTCCATTACCGTACTCTACCCCGTCCTCAACATCATCGCCGTCTCGATGTCCAGCTACAACACATTCTCCCGTAACCCGATGATGATTTTCCCCACCGAGCTTGACTTCAAGGCGTATCAGGCGGCTTTCGCGAGCAGGCTGCTCATGGGCAGCTACCTCAATACCATCAACATCACACTTTTCGGTACGATTCTCACGCTGATCATCACCATTTTGACCGCCTACCCGCTTTCCCGCCCTCAACTGCGTCTCAAGCCGCTGTTCAACACGCTGCTCATCATCACCATGATGTTCTCTGGAGGCATCATCCCGGCGTTCCTGTTGATCCGCACGCTGGGGTTGATAGACAAGCTGCCTTCTCTTTACCTCCCGAGCATCCTGTCGGCGTTCAACGTCATCCTCATGACCAATTTTTTCAAAGCGCTCCCGGACAGTCTGATCGAGGCGGCTATGGTGGACGGCGCGAACGAGCCTTTCATCCTCTCACGCATTGTCGTCCCGCTCTCCATGCCGGTGATTGCCACGATCACTCTTTTCGCGGCCGTCGGCTTCTGGAACAACTACTTCTCCGCGGTGCTCTATATCCGCAGGCAGGAAAACTGGCCGCTCCAGCTCGTTCTTCGTGAAATCATCACCGCCGCCAACACGGCCGCGCTGGCCGCCGGCGGCAACCTGGCCGAGATTAACACAACCCAGATCCCCATGGATCAGTTGCGTTACGCCTCTCTGATCGTGGTCATGCTTCCCATTATGTGCATCTACCCGTTCCTGCAAAGGTACTTTGCGTCGGGTGTTATGCTCGGAGCCGTAAAAGGCTGACGAACGCCAACAGTTCCCGGAAATAAAAAGGAGGCTGAACCATGAAACACCTGAAGACCGCTCTCGCGCTCTGTCTCATCGCGGCGCTGTTCGTCGGCTGCGCGGCGCCCGCCGCGACACCCGCCCCCGCGCCCGTTGCGACGCCCGCACCTGCGCCCACCGCCGCGGCAAGCACGGTCGCTCCCGCGCCATCCGCCCCCGTCGCAGCCGCGACTCCCGCCCCTGCGCCTGCGGCAACACCCGTACCCGCCGCTCCCCCCGCCGCTAAAGACCCCTACGCTTTCCGCGTATACGGCAACCTCGGCGCGGAGATGAAGGATCCTGACAAGGAATTCTTCAAGTTCCTTGAAGAAAAGTGCAATGTCAAGCTCGACGTGCAGATCCCGCCCTCCTCCAACTACAACGAGGCTCTGACCATCATGATGGCAGGCGGCGATTATCCCGAGCTCGTGCTTTTTCCCGACCACAACAATCAGGCGTTCCGCGACGGAGCTAAAAACGGCCTGCTTCTGCCGGTCAACGAGTACATCGCCAACGCGCCCAGCCTGATGAAGTACACTTACGACGTCTCGTGGAAGACGCTCCGCGTTAACGGCGACGACAAAATTTACGCGATTCCGCGCACGTCCATCGCCCGTGCCGATGGATATCTCGTCCGCTCCGACTGGCTCAAGAAAGTCGGTTTGACCGATCTGCACAAGGAAGGCGAACCGGTCACCCTTGAGAACATGACCAAGATCCTCACCGCGTTCACCGAGAACGACCCGGACGGCAACGGCGCAAACGACACGTTCGGTCTCGGCGTCGCTTCCTCCAACGGCAACCTCACTGCGCAGTTCGGCTGGGCCTTCGGCCTCATCGGCTGGCAGGAATACCAAGGAGAAGATTTCAAGTATATGAACCTCGACCGCTCCAAGAAGTCCGACAACTATAAGCGCGCGCTCGAATACACCGCCATGCTGTGGAAGAACCGCCTCATCGACCCCGACTGGCCCACGCTCACCACCGACGTCATGAGCCAGCGCGTCAAGCAGGGCATCACCGGCATGCGCGGTGAGTTCGCGGGCTGGATGGCTCAGACCGAACGCGACATGCAGGCCATCAACCCCAACGCTGCGCTGGAGTACATCACAGCGGTCGTTGAGAACACCGGTGACACCGCGCGCGGCGGCAGCTTCTCCACGGGCTTCTGGGGCCAGTGGGCGATCATGAACTCGGCCAAAGAGCCGCAGCGCATCGTCGACATGCTCGACTTCATGCTCTCCGACGGCGGCTGGGAAACCGTGAAGTACGGCGTTCAGGGCGTCACCTGCAACAAGGACGCCAGCGGCAACCTCGTGGCGACCGACAAGTACAAGGATTACGCTTTCGGGCGCGCCATCCTGCGCCGCAACGATGATCCCGGTTTCTTCATCACCTTGGACGTCTCTCCCGAAAACCGCGTCCGTCTTGACAAATTGATCGGCATTTGCATTGATCAGGCCGTGTTCTCCAAGGACGAGGGCTTCCGCCCCGCGATCGCCAGCGATCCCGCGTACCTCGACGCTGACAAGGCCCTCAACACCGCGATTTCCAAGATCATTGCGGGCGACCTGAAGGTCTCCGACTGGGATGCCGCGCTTGACAAGTGGTATCAGTCCGGCGGCGAAACCTACGTCAAGCAGATGAACGAAGGCATCGAGAAAAACAAGTAAGAGGAATACGCGCACATGCGACGAATATGGCAGCAACCGGCTTGGTTGCTGCCATGTTGATATGGGAGATGAACGAGACATGATCATGCACATGAGTGAACTTCAGGACAAGGTGCTCGGTTGTTGGATGGGTAAAAACATTGGCGGGACGCTGGGAGCTCCCATGGAATGGCGGCGTCAGATCAACGATGTCACGTTCTACACGGAAGAACACAAAGGCGAACCCCTTCCCAACGACGATCTTGACATACAGCTTCTTTGGCTGATCGCGCTTGAGGAGCAAGGGCTTGAAGTCAACGAACGTATGCTGGGCGATTACTGGATGACCTACGTCACTCCGCACTGGGCGGAGTACGGCAATGCCAAGGTCAACATGCGTTCCGGGCTTGTGCCCCCTCTCTCGGGCGCGCTCAACAACGTCTACAAGGACAGCTGCGGCGCGTTCATCCGCACCGAGATCTGGGCGTGCATGTGCGCCGGCAACCCCGCGCGCGCCGCGCAATACGCGGTCATGGACGCCTCCATCGACCACGGCTTCGACGGTGAGGGCACATACGCCGCGGCATTCACGGCTGCGCTCGAGGCGGCGGCGTTCATCATCAGTGATCCACGCGCGCTCATCGACATCGGGCTTTCTTATATACCTGAGAACAGCGCTGTGCGCGGCGCCATCCTGACCGCCATCGCCAGCTACGACAGTGGCCGCACTTGGCTCGAGGCGCGCGACGACGTGCTCAAGAAGTATTCAAGCGCACCGTTTTTCAACAACCCTGCCACCGTGTCCCCCGAAGACACCCGTAAAGGCTTTGTGAACGGGCCGTTCGGCTGGGAAGTACCCGCCAACATGGGTATGCTCATCATCGGCCTCTTATACGGCGGGGGCGATTTCGACAAGACCATCTGCATCACGGTCAACTGCGGCGAGGACACTGACTGCACGGGCGCAACGGTCGGCTCCATCTTCGGCATCCTGCACGGCATCAAGGGCATTCCTGAGCGCTGGATCGCCCCCATCGGGCGCGGCATCAAGACGATCACACTCGACTTGGGCGACCTGCGCCCTGTGGCCAAGGATGTCGACGAACTCACGGCCCGCACGCTGCGCCTGACGCAGCAGGCCGCGCTCCGCTATCGCTCCCCTCTCGCCATTTCGGAAACGCTCGCAAGCGACCTCTCGGCAGCGGATACCGCGTTTCTGCGCGGAGAAAAAACGCGCGAAACCCTTTACGGAGAAGGCCCGCGCTACAACTTCAATCATTTCAACATTGAGGCCGTCTACCCGGACGGCCCCTACGCCGTGTCCAACCAGCCCGTGACCGTCGAGCTTCGCGTCAAGCACGCGCGCGGCATACAGGGCCGCGTGTGCGTGGAACTGCTCGTGCCGGCCGGGTTCTCCGTTGTTGGCCCCGCGCGCATGCAGAGCTTCATTTCAGGGCCGAGTTGGGGCATGCACATCCGCCCGTTCAGCTTCACCCTCATCCCGGAGGGTACCCTTCCCGCCGTTTCGCGCGCGTGCGCCATCGTCACCGTGGATGGGCGCGCGGATGCCATGACTGTGCCCATCGTTCTTCTGGGCAACGAAGTAAGAGTGTAGCGCTGAAAAGGGGGAGGCACAGCCTCCCCCTCAGCGTTTATGTCCGGAAATCGTGCAGACTCTTTGCGTATCCCCAAACCGCGCACTTAAAACTCATAATCCGCGGCGACCGAGCTCTCCCTGACCTTGGCCATGTGCTCCTTCACCGGAAGGTGGAGCGGATGGGTCTGGTATGCCTCGAGGGACGCACGGGAATCAAACGTCGTCAAAAGCGCGATGTCGCAGCTGCGCGCGGAGTGCAGAAAGTCGACACCGACTTCCAGCTCGAGCAATCCCTCGATTTTTCCACGCATGGCCGTGAGTTTTTCAACCACGGTGTTGATGTTCTCAGAGGTTGGATCCTTCAATTTGAACAAGACGATGTGACGTACCACGGTGTGTCCTCCTCATTGCTTTTCACCATCATAACACGCCGCGCATCGCGGGGAAAGAGGTTTGCATGACCGCAAACGGCAAGCTGGGCATCGGCGTGATCGGTCTGTTCATGGGACGAAACGCGCTTTTTGTCAATAAGGACGAGGATTGTGCCTCATGTGTGACTGCCATCTGCGATGTTGACGAAGCACGTCTTATGAAAAACAAGGACGAATTCAACGTTCCGTTCGCGACAACGGCTTGGGAAGAGATCATCGACCGGGCGGACGTGGACATTGTGGCCATCTTCACGCCCGACCATCTGCACATGCCCATGATTCGCTCCGCGCTAATCGCGGGTAAGCACGTGATCTGCACAAAACCCATGGTCGTCAGCCTCGAGGAGGCGATCGAAGCATGTGAGCTCGTGGAAAAGCACAGGCGTGTTTTCCTTACGGGGCAGACCCGGCGATATGTGCGGCATCACATGGAGGCCAAAGCGCTGTATGACAGTGGTGCGATCGGCGACGCGTTTCTGGCGGAAGCGAATTACATCCACGGCGATATGTGGAAGGTGTTCGACCGCGGATCGTGGCGTTACACCGTTCCGCAGAAGATGGTCTACGGCGGCATGTGTCACCCCGTCGATCACCTGCGCTGGTACTTCGGCGATGTGGACGAGGTATTCGCGTCAGCGACAACACGCGGCAACGCGCTGGACGCTCGCTATCCGACAGAAGAGATTTTCCCGCTCAACATCATTGCCAACCTACGGTTCAGAAACGGTGTCATCGCGCGCGCCATGACTGCGTGCGGTGTTGTGGAGCAGCCGTACGGCTCCTTGAGCGACGTCATGCCCATGGAAGGCGTCAGCGTGTACGGCACGAAGGGAACGATCACCAACCATCACGCGCGGTATTTCCCGAATGGCACGCGCGGCGAAGCGGTCACCGTGGATTTCAACCTTAATGAGAACACGCTTGACTTCAACGGACGTGAGTACTCGGGCCATTTGGCATCGGTCATGCGATACATCCGAGAAATCGAAAACTGCATCAAGACCGGGGCGAAACCGGCCGTCGACGCAGTCGAAGGCGCGAAGGCTGTAGCGGTGTGCTACGCCATAGAAGAATCGTTCATGACCGGCAAGCCGGTAAAAGTATGGGACGCGTTCTCCGGCGCGTAAATTTCTTCGGGTTCGGGTTCGAGCGTAAAGCCGAGCGGCGCAGCGATGTCGATCAGCCCCGAACCTTCGGCATTCTTGTTGCCGATTACGGGTGTCGCTGCGCGCAAGAGCGCCTGCTTGACCTGATCTGGCGACCACGAGGGGTACTGTTCGAGGATGAGCGCACAGCAGCCGGCGACGATCGGGCACGCGACGGATGTGCCCGTCATCAGCGTGTAATCGGAAGACACAGGCACGCCGCTTTCGTAATCACGGTCTGTTTTCGCGCCCCGAATGGCGACGCCCGGAGCGACGATGTCGGGTTTGTCGATCCCGTGGATAGGTCCGCGGCTTGAAAACGAGGGAATGCTTGCGCCTTCCCTGTTCCGCTTGCGGTGATCGTTGACGGCACCCACCGTAATCACGCTCCTGCATGAGCCGGGCGACGTAATGGTTCCCTGCTTTGGCCCATTATTTCCCGCCGCCGCGACAACAACCACACCTTCCTGCCAGAGCTGCTCAGCGCCCCGGCTCATGGCGTCGATCATGAATCCCCCAACGACCGCGCCAAGCGACATGGAGACCACGCGGACGTTCAGCTCGCGGTGGTGGTCGAGCACCCACTGCATGGCTGCAAGCACGTCGCTTGCAGTGCCTCCACCCGCCGCGTCCATCGCCTTGACCGCGACAATGTTGGCGTCAGGCGCGACGCCTTTGTACTGCCCGTCGGACGCGTTCCCGTCCCCCGCCGCGAGACTAGCGCAAAAGGTCCCATGACCATTGTCGTCATACGGCGTTTTTTTCTGCGATACCATGTCTACCCAACCCGTGATGCGATTGCCCTTGCGGATGAAATCGGGGTGCGGATAAATGCCCGTGTCGCAGATGGCGATGGTCACCCCCTTGCCCGTCAGCCCCGTTCTGTTGATTATCCTCGCGCCGATGAGGCTACACGCTATATCCACCTGGCTCGCCACCCTGACGTCAGGTTCTATGTAATACACGCATCTTGCCTCGTGCAGTGCCGGCAGCAAGATGACCGGCACGTCGGCCGCAATGGCGCTGATGAAGCGGTACTCCCTGCGGATGTCGCATCCGAGTTCCCTGAGCAGCGACTTGCAGCGGCTGCACCGCGATGAAAAAATCACGCTCACGCATTCGAGCTTTTTCGCCATACGTCTCCCCCCATGCCCCAACATATGCCCAATGCGGGGAGGCTGACAACTCCGCGAATAAAGACTCCGCTCGAAGCGGAGTCTCAGCCCGTCGACAAAGCCAGATGCCGGCCCCATCGTGCTCGCTCAGGAGATCCGCAAGAACCCACGGGTTCTTTAAGCAAAACGCGGCGTGGGGTTTGGCGACATGCGCACCAAACCTCACGCTTCCGATTGGTCCTGACGCCAAACACCGGGCTGGTGCTCGGTGCACGCCATCACCACAAAAGTGATGCGTGTTGTATGACGTGCCTGCCGATAAAACGGGATTTTGTCTGCCTGTGAGATCCGCTTGTAGCGGAGTCCCTGAGCAAGCGTTGATTTGCAGAAACATGCGGTCGCGCTCGCGTCAAATCCCCCGCATATATCAGACCGCAACTTTGACCACGATTTTCACCACGGGCGACGCCATGCCCACCCAGCCCTTCGGCCGGTGAGCGTCGCTCGGATAAAATACAGCAAACTCACCCTCGTGTACCGTAAAAACGGTGGAAGGCTCACCCGCGTAGAACGCGACATCCTTATCGGCGTCGTAGGGCGTATCTGGTTTGGCGCTCTTTAAGGGCAACCAGCCCATGGCCTCCTCGCCGCTGACGATCATCTGGATGTCAATGTATTTCATGTGCGTCTCAAGGCGCATACTCTCCGGCGCCACGGTATCGTAGCGCTGCACCATCGCATAGACGTCCTTGCCTTCAATCTCGTACGTTCCATCGGGCAATGGCACCGATACAAAACCCCTGATAAAATCAAACGCCTTACGCATGCCTGCCGATTCTTGCTCAAGCCTCGCGGCGTTACCCAAATCGTCCAGAATCACGACATATCCCCCTTTATTACGTCGTTCGCGCCCGCCACTGGATAAAACTCTGCCAGAGCGCGGCACGACTTCTTTCCTCGGTCTCAATACAAAAAACGCGCTCGCTGATGTCATTTAGGCGGTGCGCGTCCGAAGAGTACAGCCTTTTGTATGGCGATAAATCGAGCGGAGGCTCGGGGACACCCGCCGACAGCTCTATCGCGGCAAAGCGTGAGCCGGGCGGAAGGAATCCGAGCACCGTCAAAAGCCCGTTTTCTCCACGGTTGATGTGCGCGGGAACGGCGAGCCCGCCCAAGTCCTCGCACCTTTCGACAAGCTCATCCAACGTCAGACTGAGCGCGGGCACAAGCCAGTCGGGTTCAGTACCGACGACATCGTCATTCTCATTGAGTATCTGCTGCTCACCCCAGAAGTCCACGCGGTTGGGAATGCGCGTGCGAAAGGGGGTAATTGATTCCTCGAACGAGAGCGCTTTGGCCACATCAGGGAAATAGGTGAGCAGGTGGACCTCTTCCGCCGTGGTGCACTCAAGGCCGGGCAATAGAACAATGTCATGCCGTTCGCACGTTATTTCAAGTGCCGGGAGGTTGCGCGCGGCGTTGTGATCGCATACTGCGATTGCGTCCAGTCCTTTTATCGACGCCATGCCCGCGATGTTGTTGGGCGTCATCTCGTCCTCCGCGCAGGGTGAGAGCGCAGAGTGGATGTGAAGGTCTATAAACAGTTTCACTTATTTTCTGGATGGCGCTATGCCTTTTGCGAACAGCATGCCGCTGATCTCAAACGACGTTTTTTCGCTTGTTAACAACGTAATGCCCTCCTCGTCCGCCTTCTGCGCGATGGCCTCGGGTACAGCGATTCCCTCCGGTATGATCACGCACGAAAAATCGAGCAGGGAAGCGACAGCGATTACGTTCATGTGCGTCTGCACTGTGATCCATACCGAGTCCCTGGCGGCGTGTGTCATCACCCACGATAAAAGGTCGCCCGTATATGCCGCGATGACCTCACGGTCAAGCGGGGTTTCGTTAGTCACGGTTTTTGCGCCAAGCAGTTCGGACAGCTCTTGTACCGTCATAGAATCCACCTACATTCTCGTCGTATTCCCAAGGTCAACCATTTGCTGCGCGAGCTCTCGCACCTTTTCTTTAAGCTTGAAAATGCAGTTCATCTCTGACGCCTCACCGCGCACGATGTCCTCGGCGAGCGCGCGGCAGGATGGAGAGCCGCACGAGCCACAGTCAAGGCCGGGCAGGCGTTTTTGCTGCTCGTCGATACGCCCCATTTTCTCAAGCGCAACCACGATGTTGTCATCCAAACGAAGGACGTTGTTGGGCAAAATCTCCAGCTGCGCGTTGAGATCATACCGCGCGAAATCCTCTTTTGCCACCGTCTCCTCGGGCGGTGTCTTGGGGAGCTTCTCAATGAGCCTGCGCAGACGGTTCTTGGCCACAAACGGATTCTCAAACGCGAGCGGGCCACCCACGCACCCCCCCGTGCACGCCAGCCCCTCAAAAAACTCAAGCCCGGAAAACTTGCCGTTCTCAAGCTCGTCCAGCGCGTGAATAACATTCCATATGCCATCGACCGCGAGAGAAGCATCCACGCCCATTGCGGACGTTTCTCCGCCAGAATTGGCCCAGCCAACGCCATACGCGCGCGCCTTTTGCAGGGACACCGGCCGCCTCTCCACGCGCGCGTCCTTGACCTGTGACGACAGCGCGCCATAAACGTCGAGGATGGAAATCGCGCCATCGACCGCAGAAAACTCGCGCGTGAGCGGGTTGTGGACAGCGGTCATCTTGGCCGCGCAGGGCGTGATGAAAAAAGCGCCTACGTCGGTAATGTCCGCGCCTGTCCTCTCGCAGTACTCGCGCTTGGCGATCAAACCCGCCGCTTCCATGGGCGACTCAATGTCCACGATGTTATCGATCAAGTCGGGAAAGCGCACCTGAATGAGACGCACAATCACGGGACATGCCGCGGAGATCACCGGATAACGATTCTTGCGCTCCTCTTTGCGGCGTTTCACCGCGACGGAGACATACTCGGCCGCGCGAGCCACCTCGAACACATCGTTAAATCCGAGTGCAAGCAAACCCTCGAGCACACGGTTGATGTCGTCGAGCCCCTTGAACTGCCCGTAAAGCGCGGGGGCGGGCAGCGCGATGGTATGCTTAAAGCGCTTCATATCCTCCAGCGGGTCGGAGACCGCGACCTTAGCGTGATAGGGACATACGCGGATGCACTCGCCACAGTCAATACAACGCTCAGCCGTGATGCGCGCGCGAGAATCTCGGACGCGGATGGCTTCGGTCGGGCAGCGCTTGATGCAGTTCGTGCAGCCCTCGCATTTTTCCGGCTGAAGCGTGACGCTGTGCGTCCGCGCCTTGTGCATGCCTATACCCCTCCCCGCGCTCGTCATTGATTACGCCAGAGCGAAGTTCATCGTGATCGTGGTTCCCGCGCCAATCTTGGACGCAATGTGAAAATCGTCGGAGTTTCTGCGCATGTTGGGCAAGCCCATGCCCGCGCCGAAACCCATGGCGCGCACGGCCTCCGTCGCCGTCGAATAACCCTCGCACATCGCCTGATCAATATCAGGGATGCCGGGGCCCCTGTCGCGCGCTATGACCGTGATCTTGTCCTCACTCATACCCAGCTCGATTTCTCCGCCCTCCGAATGGATGACGATGTTGATCTCGACCTCGTATGTCGCAACGGCAATCCTGCGAATCAACCCCGCTTCTACGCCTATCGCTTTGAGCATTCGCTTGATCTTGCTTGACGCCTCACCCGCTGTGGCGAAATCACCCGCAGTGACCGGCCAGACCTCACGTAGCTGCGGCATATCAGTGAAGCGCCTCCCCGCGCAAACCATGCGCATACAAAATGCCACAAGCCGTGAACAGCGTGTGGGACGTCGCGAGCACCGCGATCCCCCGCTCGTCGGCCATGCGGAGAATCTCCTCGCTGGGTTGTTTGCCCCGCACAAACACAACCGCCACCATGTCCAGCATTTCAGCGGTTCGGATGACCTGCGCGTTGACAAGCCCTGTCAAGAGCACCGTTCGTTCTTTCACAAACGCGAGCACGTCGCTCATCAAATCCGATCCACACGCACTCTTAACTTCCTCAGAAAGCAACTCCGACCCTGAGCAAACCTTGGCATCGAGCGCGCCGCGTATCTGGTCAATGTTCATGGAATCTCCCCCACACCTGCTTGTCCCTGTTCAAACCGCCGCAAAGCCGCGGCGCGCTATTGCCCGAATGCCGCTGAAAATGCGACGAGAAAATCAAGTGTATTATACTTGATCTCTGCGCTCATTTCCACGTTTGTTTTTTCCGGTGTTTCTACCATGTCGTCCAGGCTGTTCACAGCTGCGTTCAGTACGTCGTAAAGCCGCTGGATCACCGCATGGTTTCCCGGTGACGCAAGTGCCGATTCAAGGGCCACCACGTGCGGGTCAAGCAAATCACGCAGCGCTGCCGCGCGCTCTATCGCACCGGGCATCTGTACCGAACCGCGGTCAAAGTCCTCCGAGAGCGAGAACATGCCATCGATGAGCGTGCCAAACGCGGCAAACGCGCGTTTCAGCTCGTCCGAGCGCTTCTGCTGTCCACTGAAGGACACGCTCACCTCGCTTGAGCCGCCCGTGTAAAGCGCACTGTCCGTTGATTGGTTGTTCTTCAGGTTGTCGCGTACTTTCCTTGCATCATCTGCCGTCCTGTATGCCGCCGCGAGGACGCGATAACGCCCGTCGTCGGGCATGATGTACCCCGCCGCGCCACGCGCGATGACGTTCGCGGCTTCGCTTTGCGCCGCTTCAAGCGTGGAAAACACGCCGAACTGCACCGCGTAAATCGGGTGTGCGCCCACCACGATGCTCTCCTGCACACTCGATTTCTCCTGTACAGCCGGCGATGGGCTGGATGCGCTCTCCACACCTCCAAAGCGCTTGTAAAGCGGTACAATCCAGTTTTGCGCAATCGCCTGGCCAAGGCCCGTCGCTACGATTACAAGCACCAGCGTACCTGCAATCACAACGACTCCCGTCTTGCTCAACCCCTGCGGCACAGACGCACGCCTCCCGTGTCCATGTTTCATTTTGCGTGGCATGTCCTTGCCCTCCCTGCTCTTTGTAGAGCATACTATGCGGACGCCCGGACATCCATGCCGGACTAGGCGCTGCGCAAAATCATGTGCGGGCGAAAAAAGAGCCCGCGTACGGGCATTGACGAAAGACTATGGTGTTGAATACCGTTCCTCTACACTTGCGCGATGGCGCGCATCGAGAACCAGAAGGCAGTCTCCCCCTCGCTGCTGTCCGCGCCAAATTTCGCACCGTGCGCAGTGAGTATAGCGTGCACAATCGCAAGGCCAAGGCCAGTGCCCATTCGCTTTTGCCCGCCCCGCAGCGCTTGTCTGTAGCGATCCCAGATGTGCGGAAGCACATCTGACGGAATGGCCTCCCCGCTGTTGGTCATGCGCACAGTAATGTCTCCGCCGCGCGACTCGACGGCGATTCGGATCCAACCGCATTCCGGGGTGTGGTTGACGGCGTTGTCCATGAGATTGCTGAGCACCTGCATGATCTTGATGGGATCCGCCGAAACGAACGCTTCCGGGTTCTCGATATCCACGGACACGTTCAGCTTGAACTGCTCGATGGGCAAAGAATACGTCTTGACCGTGTGCTCCGTAAGTTCCGCCAGGTTGACCGGTTCGCGCCGAAGATTCTGTTCGCCCGCCCGCAGTTTAGAGAACGCGAGCAGGTCGTCCACGGTACGCGAGAGGCGCTCGGACTCGCTGATGATGATGCCCAGCTGCTGCTTTCTGCGTTCGTCGTCGAGATAGCTCCCGCCGTCCAATATTTCCGCGTAACCGCGGATGAGCGCGAGCGGCGTTCGAAGCTCATGGGATACATTGGCAATGAGTTCGCTCTTAAGTGTTTCAGCCGAGCGCAGCGACACAGAGAGCCTGTGAATGGTGCGCGCGAGGTCTCCGAGCTCGTCTCTCCTGCGTGTAGAAATCGTTACAACCAGATCGCCTTCGGCAAGCCTTCGCGCGGCGCTGTCGAGCGAGAGGATCGGCAACGAGTACAGCCGCGCGATGAGCCCGGCGAGCGCCGCAGCCGCGAGTGTGAGCGCGAAAGCCGCCTCCCAAAGCTGCCTTCGGGCGACCTTGTCCAGAAAAATCGTGGGCCTGACGGGATAAGCCACGACCACGCTGCGGCTTTGCGCGCCCTCGCCAGCGACGTTACTCTGGCCGACCGCGACTATGTAGTAGGCCGTCTGGAATGTTGGCGAGATCAGCGTCTGGTGAATGGTCGCGCCATCCTGCGCGGACATGGCAATCTCACGCATCTCATTGGACCAGCGGCTCGCGCCCGACGTATGCCCGCCACTTTCAATGAGCTTGCCCTCTCGGTCATACACATAAAAAGCGCCTCCGAGCGAATCCGCAAGCTCGGCAAACGCCTTGGCGTCAGTGTCCGGTTTTCGCAGTGAGAGCTGACCCGTGATGATCTGTTCAACAGCCTGGATCTGCGCCGCCTGACGCGACGGCTCAATCCACAGCACTTGCATGCCGACAAGGACAGTCATTGCGATGAACACAAGCGCCATCATGCCAAGCCAGAGCTGAAATACAAGTGTATGTACAATTCCGAGCAATCGTTTCATCATTGCGTTGTCTCAGGCGGATCAAACCTGTAACCTACGCCCCAAACGGTGGCAATTAAACTGCGGTGCTTACCCAGCCGCTCGCGAAGTGACTTGACGTGCGTGTCCACTGTCCGTGAATCTCCCGCGAACTCATAGCCCCAAACCACGCGCAAAAGCTGTTCGCGCGTGAACACCTGCATGGGATGCTTCGCCATCATTTCGATCAACTCGTACTCTTTGGGCGTTAAGTTGAGCTTTTCATCCCCAATGTAAACGGTGCGCGCCTCAAGATGGATCTTGAGCGGGGGGTGCGATATATACGTCTGCGCATCGCCCGTTCCCGCGCGCTTAAGCAGCGCCTTGACGCGCGCGATTAGCTCGCGCGGAGAAAACGGCTTGGGCACGTAGTCGTCCGCGCCGAGATCAAAGCCGTAAAGGCGGTCGTGTTCCTCAGCGCGTGCGGTCAGTAAAATTACCGGAACAGTCGATGTCTGTCGAATATGGGAAAGCGCAGTCCAGCCGTCCATCATCGGCATCATCACATCAAGAATGACAAGGTCAATCTCACGCTGTTCCAGCGCTTCAAGCGCGGCAAGGCCGTCGCCCGCCTCAACGATCTCCATGTCCTCATCCCGGGCGCTCTCCACCACCATGGCGCGAATGCGTTCGTCGTCGTCCACAAGCAAAATGACCGGCATGCGAACTCCCCCTGTTCCGGCGTCAGTGTAACACAGCCACACACCTGCGAATAGAGGCTTTGCAAACCTTTAACCGACCATTCACAAACTCTTCATAAACGCGTCAGCGCGCCTTGGTGTACGCTTCCACGATCGCCTTTTGAAGCTCATACTCATAGCTTGTGTTGCCGTTGTGCGTCCTTGATCCCGGCAGGTGAATGCAAATCTGGCCCTGCATGCCGTTATCGGGCAGCGTATCGGTTCCGTGCGGCATCCCGTTGATCGAGGCAGCGAACGTCCTCCCGCCCACCGTAACCCACACCGGGCGCGCTGTCCAGTCCCACTTGCCGCCATACAGTTGAAACAGCGTCTGCGTGTCCGACGCGGTCAGCGTTTCAACGTCGGCGTGGTTTGACCCAGAGAAACGTCTGACGTAAAACTGAACGCCGGTGCGCACATCGGTGACAAGCGCGGCAGTCTTTTTGATGAATGCCGCGTCCCCCCCGGGATTCCACCCGATCCACTCGACCGATCCGTTGGCGGTCGGCGCGGAGAACGCGGGTTGCTGAGGCGCAGTCGGCTGGTTCTGCGTCACCGGCACGGTCACGGTTGTTGTTACCGGTACCTGGATGGTGTCGTACTCCGGGGTGCCCCAAAAAGAGAGACCCTTGTACACATATTGTGTGACCATCTGCGTCTGCGTGATCGTCTGCATCGCCGGCTGCTGTGCAGGCGCGGTGACGGATGACGAGCCGGAGTACAGCTTGGACAGCGTCTCGGGCCACGCGACGCCATCCGGCGAAAGACCGTTGGCCGCCTGATATTTCACCAGCGCTGAGCGCGTCATTGAGGCGAAGTTGCCCGTCGGACTCACCGAAAGATATCCGAGCTGATGAAGCGCCGCCTGCAATCGGTACACATCATTGCCTGTATCGCCAGTTTTCAACACGGTGAGCGCGGAGCTCGCAGTGGGCACAGTGACGGTTTGCGACTGCTGAGACACATCCGTCGACGCGAGAACCCCGATAAGATCCTCACGAATGAACCCGGTTTTGTTGCCGTACACAACCTGCACCCAGCCATTCTGCCGCCCAAGAACAGTGACCTCGGTTCTCCGCGCGAGCGTGGTGACCACGGCTGTTGATGTTGAGGGGCCTGAGCGAATCCTGACATCACTCGCAGTCACAACGCCGCGATCCGCAGCATGAGCATTTGGTGTATACATGAGCAGAACGGCGATGGCCACAAAGCCAGCAATCATGAGCTGTTTCAAGGTACACCTCCCAGATAGCGATGAATATATCCATAATTTACCACGATCCGTGCGCGTTCGCAACCCCTTAAGCGTTGACAGCCCTATAAACTCGGGTATAATACAATCACATGCGGAGTCTGAGGAGTGATTTTTATGCACACCGTCACACTGGGCATCCTCGGCGGCACGTTTGACCCCATTCACCGCGCACACCTGCGCATGGCAGAAATTGCACTTCAAAGGCTCAAGTTGGATCGCGTGCTTTTTATCCCCTCCGGCGATCCGCCGCACAAGATAGCCAAGGCGACCGCCGTCGAGCGGCTTGAGATGGTCCGCATCGCGCTTTGCGAGAACCCTCGAATGGAGGCTTGCGCCATCGAGACATCTCGCACAGGAACCACGTATACAGTGGATACGCTCAGGCAATTGAGGGAACAGTACCCGGCCGCGCGTTTTACATACATCATCGGCGGCGACACGCTCTTTGATTTGGTGCACTGGCGCGCTTTCGGAGAGGTCGCTCGGCTGACCGAGTTCGCCGTATTCCAGCGCGCAGGTTCTGCCGACTTGACCTCCACGCTCAACACACTGCACGACACCTATGGCGCTATTTTCCATTTGCTGAACGAGGAGATACCCGCGATTTCATCTTCGGAAATACGCCGGGGATACCCCGGCAGCCTCACAGGCAACGTCCCTCCCGCCATCATCCCATTCATTCGTCGGCACGGGCTGTATCGCTCACCGGCAGCTCGCCCCTTAATCCTTGACTGGCTTCAAGGACATCTCACCGATGAGCGCATGTCGCACACACTCGCCGTCGAGGCCACCGCGCGTGAAATTGCTGTAAAATTTAGCGTTGACCCCGATTCCGCGGCGCTCGCGGGCCTTATTCATGATTGTGCCAAACACCCAGGCTGTGATATGATAAAGACGGCGACAGACTACGGTCTCGCAATCGACGAAGTGGAGCGTGCCGTACCCGGTCTCCTGCATGGCCGCGTGGGCGCGGAGCTCGCGCGCGAAGTTTTCGCCATACGCGACGAGCGCGTCCTCACAGCCGTTCGCTGGCACGTTACGGGATGCGCCGGCATGGACGCGCTTGGATACTGTCTGTGCGTCGCCGACTTCACAGAGCCATCGCGCACTTTCCCCGAAGCGGAGCACGCGCGGCAAACGCTTAACCTTGATCCACTCGAGGCGTTCTGCGAAGTTCAGTCCCTCAAACTCAGCTTCGCTCTCCAAAACAAACTCATCATCCACCCTCGCACCGTTGATGCGCTCAACGACATCCGGCTAAACCACGGCGCGAAAAAGGAGGAAACCTCATGAAACCCATCGAACTCGCCCAGGCAATCGCCGCAATTCTGGATGAGCACAAGGCACGCGACATCGTGATCCTTGACATCGAGCATTTAACGAGCATCGCGGACTACTTCATCATCGCGTCTGCGCGTTCGACTCTGGCGGTCAAGGCCTTGTCCGACCAGCTCGACGACAAACTCGGCGAAAAAGGCGTAAATCCGCTCCGCCGCGACGGAGCGCGTGAAGGCCGCTGGATCGTGCTCGACTATAGCAGCGTCATCGTCCACCTTTTCCACGATGACGAACGCGAGTTTTACAACATTGAGCGTCTCTGGACCGACGGTTCCAACCGCGTTCCCATCGCCGCCGTGTAATCTTTCGTGGACTGCCGAAACACGGGCGGTCCATTCTTTTATTTGGTTGAATGACGAATATTTGTGAAAACAAACGGTTGGCAGTCCATCTCGGACAACCAACCGTTTGTGCTATTCTGACGCAGGGTTCCTTCGCCACAAGAGACGCGACCGCCTACTCAGCGAAACCCGGGTGACACCGCTCAATGACGCGTCACGGTATCGCAAGGGACATTTGTGAAGATCATTGAGCCCTTCGTAAACCGCAACAGCACAAAAATTCTCGCGGTCACTAGGAACGCGATGTGTGCGTTGTAACTAGTAACTCATCCAGCGGTCGACCACCTGCTGACGATACTCGGGTGAGAGCGACTTGAAAAAAGCGCTGTAGCCGGTCACGCGGACGACGAGATCGGGATATAGATTTGGGTTTTCGTGCGCCTTGAGCATCTTTTCCTTTGAGACGACGTTGATGTTGATGAGTGTGCCCCCCATCTCGTTGTGCGCGCGCAAGTAGGCTTTGATAATCTCTTTACCGCCCATCTCACTGGCCAGCTTTGCGTCAAAGTCCACTTGCAGCGGCGTAGAATTTCCCCATCCGGATTGCACCATCGCGACCGCGTTGGCCTTGGCGGTAGGCGCGGTTCCCCCTCCCGGTAGAAATCCGGGGTCGGGATCCGCGCTGTGGGATATCTGATCACCGTCAAGGCGGCCGTTGGCCGTTGCGGGCAAATCCCTGCCGTGTTTGTAGACCTCGCCATGTGAGAAAATGCCGGGCAGGACGATAAAGCCGTCCTTTGAAGGCGTCAGGCGCATCAGGTTGGAGTAGGTGTCGGCAATTTTCTTGGCGTAATCGTCGGCGCGCGAGCCACCCGAACCAAAGCGCGGGATGTCCATCATCCGCCTGCGCATGTCTTCGTGCCCTTCCCAGTTGGACTTGAGCGCGGCATAGACTTCGTCCCAAGTGTAGCGTTTCTCACGCTCAACGCGCTGCTCAAGAGCGGCAAACGAATCGGCCGCGGTCGCGAGCGCGGTACCGTCACACGCGAAGTTGATGATGTCCACGCTGCCCGCGGACATGTCAAACCCGCGCTCAATCGGCCCGTGCGCGAAAAGGTTGTAAACCAGCTCAGGCCGCTCCAGGTGCTTGTACCTGACGTGCCAGTCCACACCGTCTTTGATGAGCTGGACGATCACGGATAAGTGCTTTTCATAAAGCGACCACAAGCGCGCCGCAGAACGCTCCCCCGAGACCATCATGTCATCTAAGGCGAGCACCATGGGTTTGGCGAGACACACGCGCGTGACGTCCTGCAGACAATACTCCGTTCCGGGAAGCGCCGTCCAGTTGCAGCCCACTTTGGCGCGCATGCGCGCCTGCGCAATCGTGCGCCCATTGCGCGCGTATCCTTCGTCCAGACCTTTTCCACAAGAGTAGTCGACGCCCGTACCGTCTTCAAACAGATACTGCACCGCGCGATCGAGCAGCGCGTCGTTGGTGTTCTCGTGAAGGCGGAGCGCGATGTTCGCGGGAATTTTCAGACGATGCATGCCCTCGAGAATGAGGAAGGACATGGGGCTGGACAAATCGCCACCGTCGTACGGGTGCTGCCCCCCGATCATGCTGTAATGCGTGTCGTTGAACAGGAGGCATACGATGTACCAGACGACTTCCTCGTCGTCGGTGATCACGCCGCTCGCTTTGTCCTTTTCATAATAGGGCCGCAGCAGCTCATCGAGCAGCTGGAGCGCGCCGCCGTTATAATACATGCGGTCGATATTCTGAAACCAGCACAGGAACTGAACAACCTCGCGCAGTGTGCGCGGAGCGCCTTCAATTAGGTACTCATTCATGTCGGCGATGTCGGTCATGTTCTGGCGGATGAAATCATCGGCCGCGAGCTTGGCCTGCTCGCGCGCGTAGTCGACATGACGCTTGATCCACCGCTGCGTCGCGAGCACCAGCCGCTCCTCGCCGTCGTAGAAGTCGCGGCAACGCTCACCGTGGATTTCACGGTAGCGTCTGATTTTGCTGAGTAGTCCGCCCCAGCCAAGATCAAGCCCAATCTGCATGTCGGGCGCGACGTGGTTCATCGCGTAATGCCCGCGCGAAGTGACGTTGTAGCGCTTGAACACAGGCTCCGCGTCGTCCATGCGGTGTTCGGGACGCCACGGGTCGGGCGTGGGCACGTTTCCAACCCAGGCCCCCGCAAACGCGCTGTATGGGTGGATGTACACGGGGTGCTCGTCAATGTAATTCTCAAACGTGCGTGAAACCGCGTACATCCCGGTCATGAGGCCGGAGGCCGGGTCGCGCACCAGCACCTTGTCTTTGTCAGGGCGGTCGAGGGGGATCCAGCCGTGGTCATCACTGTCGTGATACCCGACGCGCCTGATTTTCTCATCGTTGAACTCTAGTTTGGTTTTTCGGATCGCTTCATTTCGCTCCTGATAGCTCGGAATAGGCATTAACACACACCTCCGGTGACGTTATCTCCTCAGAAATCCGCGCTTTGTGCTAAAAACCGGAACACATGCGGACGCAAGGTCTTCGAGCCGCTCCATCTGCTCAACAGAAGGAGTGTACATTTGCGTTTGATAAGGCATACCCAGCGCGTCATACTTAACGCGTCCGAGCGAGTGGTATGGTATCAGAACGTAATGCTCAAGGTTCATAAGTGGTGCAAGCATTTCCGCAATGCCCCCGATGTCCTCCGCAGTGGCGTTGATGCTCCCGACGACGGGCGTTCGCACAATGAGCCTCATGCCGCACTCGTCGATGCGCATGAGCGTATCGAATACCCGATCAAGCTCGCAGCCAACGTGCTTCCGATAGGTCTCTTTTGAGGACGACTTCATGTCAAAGAGCACAAGATCGGTCATCGGAAGCAGAGGTGCGATCTTGTCCCATGTGTAGTTGCCAGCGGTCTGCAAGGCGGTGTGAATGCCATTTTCGCGGCACGCGGACAGTATGGCGAGCGCGAACTCAGTCTGCAGTACAGGCTCCCCGCCGGAGAGCGTGACGCCCCCGCCCGACGACTTGTAATAGGCCCCGTCCGCGAGCACCTGCGCCATCACCCCGGCGACGGACGCGCGTTTCCCGGTCATGACAAGCGCCTTGAGGGCGCACGCCTCCGCGCACGCCCCGCAAGCCACGCATTTACCGCGATCGAGGGTAAACCCACCGTCACTTACGCCACGTGCGCCTGTCGGGCAGGCCGCGACGCACGCGCCGCAGCACACGCACCGCCCTTCAAATACCTCGAGCTGCGGTTCGCGCATGAGCGATTCAGGGTTGTGACACCACGCGCAGCGGTTGTTGCACCCCTTGAGAAAGATCGTGGTGCGTATGCCCGGCCCGTCGTGCACCGCGAAGCGCTGAATGTCAAAGATCGTGCCGGTCACATCCGGCAACGTCATTTGTAGATGTCCAGCAGGGAGCTGACGCTCCCGGCAAGGCCGGGCATGGGCAGCCCGCGCGTCTTGATCGTCCGCTCTAGATTCTTGACTTCCTGCCGCGGCAGCTCGCGCAGAGAGCCCAGCTGTTTCGCGACCAGTATGGACTGTGCGGCAACCTCATACATTTCCATGTAATCGAGCGCGCGTTCGGGGCCTTCATGGGACACGGTCAGCGCGCCGTGATTTTCCATAAGAAAGCCGTTGGCGTATGGCAGGAAGGGGTCGAACGCCTCAGCAAGCTCGTCGCGCAGCGGTTCGTAGTACGGCACGAGCGGCATAGGACCGACCTCAATGACCGGCTCAGGCAGGTATGCTCGCTGGAGCAGGTCGACGCCCGCGATGGCAAAGCCCGTTAAAATGGCGGGATGGCCGTGGACAATGCCCATGACATCGGGCCGCTTGATGAAAATTCGCGCGTGGAAAGGCAGCTCGCCCGTGGGCTTGCGACCCGGCGCGGCGTACAGCGTCACGCTGGTGGAGAGCGTGACCAGGCAGACGTCATCAAACTCCACCTTGCGCTTGGCAAGCTTTGTAGGGGTGATGGCGATGACGTCGTCCGCACAGCGCATGCTCAGGTTGCCGCCGTGCGACGTGACATAACCGAGCTCGGCAAGACGCTTGGCGGTCGCGCTGATCTCCTCGATCTCGCGTTGGTACTTCCATTGAAGCTCGTTCATTACGCCCACCCTTTCCCTTCCGAAGGACGGTCCACTTTCTTCGCCTCGTAGTCGGTGGCGAGATACGCGGCCATGGGATCACCCGAGATGCCCATCTCCTCGCGCACGGACTCAAGCAAGGGCCGCACGTCGGTTTCGTATGCGCCGCGCACTACGGCTTCCGCAGCGAGCACATCGCCCGCCGCCTGCGCTTTGGCGAGCGCCGAGCGGTTGACAAGCAGCGCTTTGGCATGCGCCGACTGTATGTTCATGACCGAGCGGATCATCGCGGGCACTTTGGGCTCGATGCAATGCGACTGGTCGATCATGTAGGCGATGTTTCGCGCACACTTCACTGTGCAGGGATCGTCCTCGGCGTTTACGATCTCGCGGAAGATCAGGTAGAGTTCGTATGGCTGGATCGCGCCCACGATGAGATCATCGTCCGCGTACTTGCGGTTGTTAAAGTGGAAGCCGCCAAGCTTACCCTCATCAAGAAGGATGGCGACGATGTGTTCGACGTTGACACCCGGTGAATGGTGCCCGAGGTCGACCAGCACCTGCGCCTTGTCGCCAAAGCGGCACGCCTCAAGGTACGCGATGCCCCAGTCGCACAGGTCGGTGTGGTAAAACGCCGGCTCAAACACCTTGTACTCAATCAGGAGGCGCGCGGCGTCTGGAAGCGCGTCGGTCGTGGCCTTGAGCGCTTCTTCCAGCCAGCGTTTGCGCGCGCGGAAGTCGCCCTGCCCCGGGTAGTTGGTACCGTCCGCGAGCCAGAGCGAAAGGTCGCGCGAGCCCGTCTTTTTCATGATCTCCACGCATTCGAGCATGTGCGCGATGGCGCGGGCGCGGATCGCTTTGTCCGCGTGGCACAGCGATCCCAGCATATACTCCTCGTCCTGGAACAGGTTGGGGTTAACCGCGCCAATCGCCAGTCCGCGATCCGAAGCTTCTTTTTTAAGGCCTGACCAGTCATCCACGGTATCCCACGGGATGTGGATGGCGACCGTCGGACAAACTCCCGTGAATTTGTGCACCTGCGCCGCGTCGTCCAGCTTCTGGAGCAGTGACGTGGCCGCGCCTTTCTTTTTGAACACCTTGAACCGCGTGCCCGAATCGCCGTAACCCCACGAAGGCGTCTCGATTTTGAGCGCTTTTATGCGCGCGCGCACGGTCGCAATGTCAACTCCGCGGTCGACCTGCTGCTTTTCCCACAGTTTGTAGAACGTATCCGGCATGGTGGTTCCTCCTTTATTTCAGCGCGTAGGCCATGGTCGTCATGAGCGTGACTGAGGGGTGAGACGAGTCGCAGCGCGAGTATTGCACGGTCACGGGCACATCGCTTGTGAGCAGCGCTGCGTAGGGAACGCCGCGCGGGAGCGTGTTTCCCGCAGCGTCGCGTATCTTGTCAAGGCGAACATGGTGCGTGCGCCTCGCGCCGCACATCGCGCTCACACCAGTCAACGGCTCGCGGTCCTCAAAGAAGAACGTGAGCGTCAGCATTGCGTCCGTGGCGCACGTGTTGAGCACGCATATGGATTCGTGACTCGGATACGCACCCTCCGCCGAGACCTCGGGCCAGTAGCAATCCGGGATCAGCCACGTCTTTTCGCCCATCAAAAGCGCCTCCTTACACCTGAATCATCGTGCTGCCCGCGTTCGCCGAGCGTTTGGCCGCGTCCAGAAGCCGCGCTACCGCGAGGCCATCCATAATGTTTGGGCAAGCGGGGTTTCCTGCAGCGATCGCGTCCAAAAAACTATACATACAGTGCGCGTGAGAGCGTATCCAGCCGACCGCGTTTTTATACGGAACAAACAACCCGCCCGGTCCCGGGAAATGCCCCACGCACTCCAAGCGCTGCCACCCGCGATTGCCCCCCGTGTCCCCCGCCGCCTTGGTATGGTCGTAAAACCACAGCCAATTCGGATCCATCAGCTCAAAACGGACCGCGCCGCATTCGCCGGAGAGTTCAAATCGAAACTCGTCCATCGCGCCCGTGGCTATTTTCGAAACCTCAATCATGCCATGCGCACCGCTCGCAAGCTCCACAAGCATATAGCTGGCGTCGTCGCCCGCATTGATGCGCGCACCATCCAACCCTATGCGCGCAGCGTAGGCAGTTTGACAAGCACAGGAGAGCCGCGCGACGGGGCCAGCCAGCCATAGCAACATGTCCACCGCGTGCGCGCCCAAGTCGTAGAGCACTCCGCCCATGTCCGCGCGCTGCTTCCAGCTCGTGCGTGGCGCACCCACCGAGCCGGAATGAAGGTATGCGCAGCGAAATGAGAGCATGCGCCCAAGTCTCCCCGCGCTGATCATTTCTTTCGCCCGCATGACGCAGGGGAAAAACCGCATGTTGAACACCATCTGCGCGGTCACGCCACTATTTTTCCACGCATCGGCGATACGCTCTGCCGAAATCAGGTTGTGCGCAAGCGGTTTGTCCAAATACACATGCTTTCCCGCCTCGAAAGCGGCGAGCGCCATTTCCTCGTGCAAATCGTTGGGAGAGGCGACGCACACGGCGTCTACATCATCACACGCGAGGAGTTCGCGGAAATCTGACGTGTGAAACGGTATGTCCAGATCGGAGGCGAACCGCTCCGCGTTCCCCGCGTCCCGCGACGCGACAGCCGCGAGTCTCGCTCTAAACGGCAGATCCTGATAGTAGAGCGGCAGGTTCCTCACACCGTACGCGTGCGCCTTGCCCATAAAACCTGTGCCGATGATGCCCACGCCGATCGTCTTTTGGCTCATGTCAATACCTGCCGTATGTTCTCGCCGTATCGATCATCGCGAAAATGTTTTCATCGGGCGTGTCTCTCCCGCACTGATCACCCGTGGAGAGAACAAACCGGCCGCCGGCCATCGCGTCGTCCAGAGCACGCTTGGAAGCCTCCCGCACATCGCGCACGCTCCCGCGCAGCATGACATTGGTCGTGTGCAGGTTGCCTTTGAGAACAAGTTTGTTCCCGTATTTCTGCTTGAGCTCGCGCAGGTTGCAGTCTCCCATCGGCGGGATCTCCAACGGGTCAATGATCGTTAGGTCCGTCTCCTCCGCGCACATTTTGACAAGCTCGGTTTCCGGGCCGCACGAGTGGATGTGCGTGGGCACGCCGCGCAGTTTTGCAGCGCGCGTCACCGCCTGCACGATGGGAAGGCCGAGCTTTCTAAACGTGGCTGGCGTCTGATAAATCAGCGTCCCCGAGCCACCTGTGCACAAAAAGTCGGGCCTGTCTTCAAGATCGCACAGCCGGTTGACCCGCCGCACCCCATCCACAATCTTTTGATCCCGCATGTCCTCATACTTTTTCGGATCGTCGTGGTATTCGTAAATAGCGTTCACGCTCCCGACCACGATGCTTGACGCCACGCCTACGCCCACATGCCCCTGGTCGCCCATCAGTTTTTTGGCAAGACTTAAGCGCTCCGCGCCATCTGGCCACGTTTTCACGCCCTCGATGCGCGAAAAGCTCGTGTGCTTTTCTGGAAGGCCGAGCTTTTCGAACGCAACGCCATGGGTGGGCGAATCCGCTTTGTAAAACACCGAAACCGTCGATGACCACGCGCGCGCGTGTTCCGGCGTTTCCCGGTCATAACTGCGCACGATGATTCGCTCTTCATTTTGGAACACAATCACGGGCTCCCACGATGATGGCGGAGCCTCCTCACCCGGAAGCTCAATCCTCGCGTAGCCATCCATGAGCGCGTCAAAGCCGAAATACTTCGCAGCCTCAATGTACGCCACCCAGATGGGCGGGTCTTGGTACAGGTACAGCTGCCAGAAGGGTTTCCCTGTCAGCCTCGCCGGAACCATGTTGGAGATGTCGGGCGCAACGGGCACGCAGTCGGGTATTTCGCCAGACATCACCTTGGTCAAACGCTCCCTGCAGGTCATCGGCTCACCTCCACGCAATATGCCTAGTATAGCATCGCGCGTGTTCTCTTTCAACAAGAGCAGCACGGAACTTGTCCTGCGCGGCTTTCCGCTGTATCATAAGCACGACGGTACATCAAAAGGAGAATGCTCACATGATTGGTGACATCATCAAAGGTCATCTCGAGCGCACGAAAGATCCGCTCACGGGTATCACGGTCACACGCTTAAGCGACGATCAGGCTGAAACGCACCACCCCTATTTCACCATGCCGCTGTTTGTGGATAACGGCGAGAAAATACTCGTGGGGTCAAGCCGCACAGGGGCTTGGCAGCTGTACCTGATGACGCTCCTTGATGGCAGTATGGTGCAGCTGACGGACGGCGAGGACGTCAACATCGGCTCCTCCTTGGTCGACTCAGTCAATCGCCTCGTGTACTTCAACCGCGGCGCGAGCGTCTGCAGGATCGATCTGGAGACGCTGAAACAGGATGAGTGCCTCCGCGTGCCGAACGGATTCCGCCCGACCCAGCTCTCCATCACCAACGACGGCCGTTATCTCGCTTTTACTTACGGCGAAATACTCGAGTACTGCAAAACATCGGGGGTGCTCTATGGCAACATGAGCGAACACCTCTACCGAAGACCGTCCAGCGTCGTCGTCCGGCTCGAGGCCGCAACCGGCGCGTACAAGGCCGTGTGGGGCGAACGCGAATGGATATCGCACACCAATATCAGCTCGACCGATCCTGACATCATCCTGTTCTGCCACGAGGGGCACTGGGAGCAGGTGCAGCGCATGTGGATCGTGCGTGCATCCACGAGCGAGGTCTGGCCGCTCATCCTTCAGCAGCGCTATCTCGACCGCGTGGGACACGAGTTTTTTCTGCCAAATGGCCGCATCGGTGCTCAGTTTTTCAAGCGCAGCAAGGCGTCCATTCCCTTTGAGACCTACGGAAATGTTTTTGTCAACCCCGATGGCTCGAACGAAAAACGGTACACATTTAAGCGCTCGCTCTCAACGCCTTCGCACATGCAGGTCAACGCCGACGGCACGCTTGGCGTTGGCGACACCGCTGAAATCCGCGATCATCAAGCCGATCATCGTGACTACATCAGCCTGATCCGCTACTCGGATTCTCCCGAAGGTGGGCGCGCGAAAATCGGCCTTTTGTGCAAGCACGCAACAGTATGGACGCGGCAAAACGATCATCCTCATCCGTTTTTTCACCCTGCGGGCAGGCACGTGCTCTACTCAAGCAACCAAACGGGCCGCCTTAATCTCTTCATGGCTGAAGCAAATTTCGAGTCCTGCATACTCGAAGACTGATAAATGCTGGTCGAATAGCAACGGCGAACGCGCGATGTCGTACAAAACATTGTGCGTTAATTTTCCTTAATCTGCGAAGGCATACGCCGGGCGCATAGAACCTGCGTAAGACAAACAAAAACTCTCTTCCGTCCTTTTACAGGGCGGGAGAGAGTTTGGATAAGTTGGCACCTCCAAGGGGATTCGAACCCCTGTTGCCGCCGTGAGAGGGCGGTGTCCTAGGCCACTAGACCATGGAGGCACGTTGGCAGCGGAACTAGGATTTGAACCTAGACAATACGAGTCAGAGTCGTAGGTGCTGCCGTTACACCATTCCGCTACACTTGTCTGAAGCGCGTAATTGAGTATAATGGCTTGGAAGCCATTTGTCAACCCCCATGATCATATTCTTTGCAGGCCATTCCGAACACCAAGCGCGAGTTCTGGTACATTGGTGATGATGGCGTCCACGCCCGCGCCGCACCAGCGTTTGATCTCGTCCGGATCATCAACAGTCCACACGTTGATCATGACGCCCAGCTCACGGCAGTTCTTGACCGCGCCCGGCATTTTCAGCGCAAAATGGTGCGGGTGAATGGCGTCAAAGCCGCTCGCTTTGGCATAATTCGCGGGTCTGAAAACCGGGTTTTGATACAACGCGCCAACCGCGGTATCGGGGGACAACCTTTTACTCTCGTCAAGCACATAGTGGTTAAAGCTCGATACGATGATGCGGCCCTGCATGCCAAATTTTTGCGCGCATTCCAGCACGGCCTTTTCGATGCCTTCGCCCGGCAGTATGTTGGGCTTGATCTCGATGTTTACGGACATGCCCGTACCTTTGACGTAATCGAATACCTCATCCAGCGTAGGTACACGCGCACCCTGATACCCGGCCATACGGTTGGAGGCATCCAGTTTCTTCAGCTCGGAAAGCGTCATCTCTGTGATGCGTCCCGCGCCGTTGGTCGTGCGGTTAACCGTTTCGTCGTGCATAACGATGATCTGCCGGTCGGCAGAGAGATGAACGTCAAGTTCAATCCCCTCCGCGCCCACGCGGCACGCGAGCTCAAAGGCCTCCATTGTGTTCTCCGGCGCATCGGCAGACGCACCGCGATGTCCCCAAATCAATGTCTTCATGGTTTACCTCACGATGTTTCAATGTTGATGACAAAGCCTGCCGCGTTCGCATAGTAATCAACCAAAAGTACCGTCGCGTCTTTGATAAGCGCAACATAAAACGCGCCTTGACCGCTTAAATAATTGCCGTCCTCGTGCACGATCCACCCAAATTTCTCCACAAGATTAGCGACATAGTTTCGTGCTTGGGTTTCATTGACGCGGCGCAAAGTGTAGCTGGACGACACTTCATCCGCCTGCTCCACTTCCACAAGCGTGCCAGCAGGCGGCCGGGGCAGCGCACGTGTGATGCCGTTTTGCGGCCACGCGACCGTTTTTCCCGGGAAAATTCTGACTTCGGCCACCCCATTTTCCGTGACCAGCGTGAGGACATCGGTCAGCCCAATTTGGATAACAGACTGATTTTCACTCGACAGCGCCTTCATGCCGCCGTTCTCGATCAGCAATTGTTCGTATTCCCGCAATTCCTCAGGCGTATTCATGGTAATGAACGTCGCGTTTTTTTCCGCGTGCCACATCTTTGGCTGTGTGCGAGGCGACACCGCTTCGCCGAGGTTTTCCTTGGCAATCGACCACGACATGCTCCCGGCGATCAAATAACCGAACACACCGAGCACTACGAGCGCAACGCCAATCACCGCGATGTGCAACGGCCCGAAACCGCTTTTTTTCTTTTCTGGAGATTGAGGAACAGGCGTCACGGGTATCGCGTTGCGTTCCCTTGGCGCCTGTAATTTGGCGGTGGAGTGCGGTCGCTTTTGGGCCATCAAAACCCTCCGGTCAGATGATCATCTGAGCTGTATATACCGACTGTAAATATACCCCGGCTTCCCCCTGAACGTTACCTTACACCAGTTTCCGTCCCAGCCGACCACCTCGACGGCGTCTCCGTTCATCGCCCAGTTGATGATGTTATTGCCCATACCCGCCGATGAGCGCACATTTGCGGAGAAACAGTTGGCCACGTTTGCGGGCCCAGTTCCGCGCGATGACTGCGAAGGCGCTTCGGAAGGCACCGACCCGCCGCGGGAGGGCAACCCGGACGACTGCGAACCACCGGAGGATGAGGACGATCCGGATGAACCGCTCGAGCCGTTGGGCGTGTCGCCGACATAACGCGAGTGAACGTACGCAGTTCCACCGCTGAACTCAATTTGATACCACTCGCCATCGCGCCCGACAACCCGCACTTCGTCATCGTCGTACATAGCTCCGAGTATGCTCGAACTCATCTCGGGCAGCGCGCGGACGTTGAGGAACGAGTTGACGTCCACAAAACCCGTGAACGGGAAACTCTCATTGAGTCCTCTGCTGGCCGTTCCGGATCCGTTGTCCTCGTGTATCGGCGAGAGCGTGGCGGATGGCGCGGCTGTTGCTCCGCCTCCCGCTGTCGGATAAGGCGTCACGTAGATGATGATGAGCGACGCCGAAGGCGACGAACCACCAGTGGTTGCCTTGGGTGTGGGCGTGGCTTTGGGCGTAGGGGTAGGTTTGGGTATGATGTTGAAAGTGATTTGATCCTTATAGTCACCGGCTTTGGCCACAAGTGTGACCACGCCTGAACCTTGAATCACGCTGTTGGCCGTCAGGACCGTGGTGTCTCCCGTCAATTTCGACAACTTCACAGCGTCTTGATCGCCCAATATGGTCCATGTGATAACGTCCGTAGATCCTTCCGGCGTGATGCTCGCCATAAAGGTTTCTTTCGCGCCCTGAATAACATAGCTCGGACGCGGATTAATTAGAATGCCATCGGACGGCTGAACCACCGTCAGGTTGACAGAAAACTCTTTCTTCGCGTTCCACGGCCAGCTGGCGTCAATGGTCGTCGCACCTTTGGACGAGCCAATGATGGCGCCTTCAGCGTTGATCGTGGCAATCAGCTGATTTTTTACCGCGTATTTGAGTGCGCGCGGATCGATCTGCGCGGCCTTGCCGTTGTCCAAATTATTAAACTCGGTGGTGGGGATCACGGTAATTTCAAGTTTTTCGGAATCTCCGATACGCACTGTGATGTCGTTTTTCGAACAACTGAGCGTACCTACGGGCACTACGATGCCATTTGTTATCATCTCGTAATCGCTATACTTACCATCCGTACCCTTTTTAGTGGATTTACACGAGCCGCTATCAAGGTACACGCGCGCTGTGCTTGTGGCGTACACCGCGGGAGACCCGTCAAAGCCCTGGTTGTTGTTGGCGTTGGGATCGGCGTCCGCGCCGCGGATGACACACTTGGTGAATATAGAATACCCATCGCCATCCGCGCGAACACCGTAGCCTCCGCTTGTGTTGTATCCAGCGCCTGTGATGGTCGCGTTTGAAACTTGTCCGCCGTTGACCATGTCGACGAGGTGCATGCCCATGCCAAGGCTCCCGGGCTTAGCAGTATCGTATCTCCCTTTAAACGTACCCTTGGTGATCTGCATGGCGACAGGTGAGCGCGCGTACAGCCCAGAGTTGAATCCGCTGATTACGCCGCCGGAGATCGACGTGTTTTTCGAACTGTTGATGGAAATACCGTAACGCTCGCCCTCAATGTCGCCGTTCGTGACGAATAGCTCCGTGCCCGTACCGGTGGCGTATATGCCGTCGTTGGCCTTGATGATACCGCCGGAGACGGACACTTTGCCGCCGCCCGCGTAAATACCTGTGTCCACCCCACGGATATCAGCGCCGGCCATGGCCTCCATTATACCGCCCACAATGCGCACGCCGACCTGCGTCTGATTGTCACTTGAGCCATCCGGACCGACTTTGCCGCCAGATATTGTCGCCGTTCCGCCCGATATGCTGATTGCGTCGCGCGGTCCTGTGATGACAGTGCTTGTACCGCTGACCTTGAGAACCGACGTCGTTTCCGACATGGATACCGCCGCCGCCGTTCCCACCACCGTACCGCCGGAAAAATTCGCCGTTCCTCCCGCCACGCGCACGCCAACGTTGGGCACACCCTGCGCGCCGAGAATAGAGTTGACGACATTTGTGCCATTGTAGTAATTGAGCGTACCCTTGGTTACCTGAATGCCGTTATCTCCACCAAAGAACGTCCCTCCGGCGAGGTTAGCCGTTCCACCCTCAACACGCATGCCGGTCCCCGCGCCGACAAACAGGCCCGTGCTGTTGGAAGTAAATGTGCCGCCCGAAACAGAAATCGCGGCGGTTGTATCCGATGTCACGCGAGGGGTTTGCGTGGCAGTAACCGTGCCACTGGTAACGTTGATGCCATAGCCTTTGGATTCCACGATTGTCGACCCAAGCTCCGCTTTTCCGCCCTCAACGTCAATGCCCACATTGCTGACGACCTTACCAGCCTTGAGTTCCGCGCTGCCATTTTCTCGAATCTTGAGGCCCGATCCATTGGGACTGGATAAATAACCGCCGGTAAGTGTAATCTTGCCGTAATCGTTGACAACACACGCAAAAGAGCCGCCTTCGAACATGCCTCCGTCGATTACGGCCTGACTAGACGCTCCCGCTACGTCCAGGGCGCTGATCCGGCCCGTTATCGCGCTGTTTTTTGCTGAACCGGACTCATCAAACGAGTTGCCAATGCGGACATACCCACCGCCGACAACCGCGATCGCTTGGTTCGCCGCAGAAGCTATTGAAATGTTCGATACTTCAAGCTTTGCGCTTGCGCCGTCCACAGAAAAGAGCGGCGTCTTGCTGATCTTCTTGGGATCGGTCGCATCTGCATAAATTTTGACATTCCCCGCGATCAAGAGCGTATTATTATCTTGACCCTCGCTGTCAGCAGCCTCAAAATCGTTGGCAATCCGAATATGGAGCGACGTTGGAGTCGCCGTTCCCACCGATTTGTTGGCCTCGTCGACAAATGTCTTCAGTTCGGTCCAATTGGTCGCCGTGCGATTTTCGGCCGCGTACGCAACGCTTATCCCGCACCCAAGCGACACAATGCCCATGCCAAGGAAAAACGCGACACAAACGGCAAGCAGGCGCACGGTTGTACTCAGTGCATATCTCAAGGCGGCCACCTCTTTACTCGTAAACACTCATCACTTAATTGTTATCGGCTATTTTTCATTCCCACTTAACCCAGACGACGGGGAAACCTCTCCGCGGTCAAGCAAAATTATTTTTATTATAAGTTCCCGCCCTGCCACTGTCAATCGCGCCCGCGAACTGTTTGAGTTCACATACGCTAATATAACCAAACAAACATTTGGTTTATCCCCTTGCGTTCGCATTTGTTCGGGGATATAATGTTCCCGTACTAATGTTCGATTGTGAGGCGGCGCTCATGACGCGCGTGATTTTGCACTCCGATATGAACAACTTTTACGCCTCTTGCGAGTGCCTCCACAGACCGGAGCTCAGCGGCAGGCCGGTCATTGTGGGCGGCGATCCCGAGATGCGCCACGGCATCGTGCTGGCGAAAAACGGCATCGCCAAGGCGGCGGGCGTGAAAACGGCGGAGACGCTCCGCAGTGCGCGCGACAAGTGTCCGGCCGCCGTCGTCCTCCCGCCCAACTTCAAGCTCTACATGGACTATTCGCGCCGCGCAAAAGCGATATACGCCGAGTACACCGATCAGGTGGAGAGCTTCGGGCTTGACGAGGCGTGGCTTGATGTGACCGGAAGCGGCATTCGCGGAAACGGCGAACACATCGCCAACGAAATCCGCGCGCGCGTTAGAAGCGAGCTGGGTATCACCGCGTCCGTAGGCGTGAGTTACAACAAGATATTCGCCAAACTTGGTTCTGACATGAAAAAACCTGACGCCACGACCGTCATCAGCGAAAGCAATTATAAAAACAAGGTTTGGCCGCTCGCGGTGGGCGAACTGCTCTATGTCGGCCCTAGCTCGCAGCAGAGGCTCTACCAGTGCGGAATCACAAGCATCGGCCAGCTTGCGAACGCGAGCGAGAGTTTGCTCGACCAGTGGCTCGGCAAGTGGGGGCACGTGCTTCGCGATTTCGCAAATGGCCTTGATCACGCGCCGGTCGCGCGCGCTGATCAGGGGGGCGAAGCAAAGAGCATCGGCAACTCCACGACCACCCCCCACGATCTCGTGAGCGATGAGGACGCGTACACCGTCTTCCTCGTGCTCTGCGAAAGCGTCGCGCGCCGTCTGCGTGAAGAAGGTTTCCGATGCACCACCGTGCAAATCTCTATCCGCGACGACAAAATGGTGAGTATTGAACGGCAGATCAAGCTGAAGCGCCCGACAAACCTCTCCTTAGAGCTTGCGCAGGTCGCGATGGCCCTGTTTCGGAGCAACTGGTCCTTTCCGCACCCCATTCGGAGCCTGGGTGTGCGCGGCACGCAGCTTGTACGTCACGACGAACCCGTGCAGCTTTCGATTTTCATCAACGAGGAGCAGCGGCTAAAGCAGGAAAACCTTGAGAAGGCGATCGACGCCATCCGAAGCCGGTTCGGTCACAGCAGCATCGGGCGCGCCATCATGCTCAAGGACCACGCGCTCGGCGGTCTCAACCCCAAGGAGGACAACGTCATTTTCCCCGTCAGCTATTTTTAGTTTAAGCGCAGCGAATGCTTCATTATCGCCAAATGACGCTCCTTTGTGAGGATACCGCAGCGATTGCCCCTCAGCGCTGCGCGCTCCCGCAGTTGTGGCACATCACATCGCCGTTTGGCGGCTGTGGACAAATACCGCGCCAAACTCAAGCATGTCATCGCGTCTCTCCTTCCGATGCGGGCATTGTTGTGATATGCTATGGACAAAGATGACACGGGGGGAATCGGCATGAAGCGTTCCGAGATCAACAAGATCATGCGCGACGCGCTTGGGTTCATTGATTCGATGAACTGGCGGCTACCGCCATTCGCGACCTTTTCTCCGGAGGACTGGAAAAACCGCTGGGCGGAGTACGCTGAGGTTCGGGACAACATGCTCGGCTGGGACATCACAGATTTCGGAAGCGGCCATTATGAGCAGATCGGGCTTTTCATGTTCACCATCCGTAACGGAAATCTCCACAACCCGCTTTACAAAAAGACTTACTGCGAAAAACTGCTCATCGCAGGCGTGGGACAGGTCACCCCGTATCATTACCACATGCACAAAATGGAGGACATCATCAACCGAGGCGGAGGTGTGCTTGCGGTCAAAGTGTACGGCTCAACGCCAGAAGGGTCACTCTCCGCGCGCGATGTGACTGTGTCTTGCGATGGGCGCAGCCTCACTGTGCGCGCGGGAACCGTCGTACGCTTGCATCCCGGCGAGAGTATCACGCTCCCAGCATACCAATACCACTCATTTTGGGGCGAGGGCGGCATCGTGCTGATCGGGGAAGTCTCCAAGGTCAACGACGACAACACCGACAACCACTTCTTAGGACCGGTCGGGCGCTTCCCTGCGATCACCGAGGACGAGCCCCCGCTCTACCTGCTTTACGGTGACTACGCCAAGTTTTCAACATAACACATGCGCAAATAAAAAGGGCCACCTGCTCGGGCGGCCCCTTTTGTACGCCTTGAACCGTTTTTTCTGCTATGCCTCCGGCTCCAAAAGGCCGAAGTTGCCGTCGTTGCGTGTATAGACCACGCAGACACGCTCGGTTTCATCGTTTACAAACGCGAAAAACGAGTGACCGAGCAGCTGCATCTGGGCGATGGCGTCCTCTATGCTCATGGGCTTGACGGGGAAAGTCTTGCGCCTGACAAGCTCGGGCTCACTGGCCGAGATATACGCCTCATCCGAAAACTCGGGGACATCGCTCTTGAACGCGCCCATATTGAGGCGCTTCTCAAGGCGTTTCGCGTGACGATGGATTTGCCTCTCCAGCTTCTGGCACGCTTCGTCGATCGCTTCATACATATCATAGGCCGATATCTCGGAGCGAAGGATGTCGCCGCCTCGCAGCGTGACCGTGATCTCCGCGATGCTTCGAGAACGTTCCATGCTCAGGCGAACCGCGGTCTGAGTATCTTCATCAAAATACCGCTGCAGTTTGGACGCCTTTTTCTCAACTCTTGCCCTGAGCGCCGGGGTCACTTCGATGCCCTTGCTGGAAATGCTGATACGCATAATGCTCATCCTCTCTTGCTATCGGATTTGCTGTGTCATTTCGCCACGAGGAGGCATCATTCCTTCACGGCGTCCCAAGCGGCGATGGACGCCTGCGCGCGAGCCGACACCGCGTATATGGACACATCGTCGCCCTGCGAGCGGTACGCCAGTGGGTAAAGCCGTTCAAACGCGCCTTCGTCCACCTGGTAGTCCCCGCGCTCGTAGTCGCCGAGATAAACATAATCCACCTCGTAGCGGTCGAACAGGACCGTGTTTTGCTCGGGGAAGGCGAACATTTTTTTTACCGAATTCTTTATGCCTGTGGTGTCGATACCGTGAAAAAACAAATAAGTGTCGGTGCCGCACACCAGCCTTCTGCCCGCGAGTGAAGACACGGCGTTGTTATGGTTGAGCGCCGTCAGGAAAACCGCGTCTCCGGGCGTTACCCGCTCGATCGCGGCGGCCGCTTCGGCCTGATCCGAAGAAAACAGCATAAACTCCTGCGATACAAGCCCGCGTCCGAATGTCAGCACGCCGGAAAAAAGCGAGAACGTCAGTACGACGCCCGCGGCATAACCGCGCGCAGGTATGCCCGCGAGCTTGTTCCAGAGGAACACGAGCCCTTCCGCCGCGACGATGCACGCCAGCATCCAGCACACGAGCAAAAGCTTGTTGTTGTCATACGGATTGGGCTGGAAGAGCACAAATTCGCACACAATCCACAGCGGTATCGCGCAGAACGTCATCCTGCGCAGCTGCTTTGGAGAAACGGCCGCGCACAGCGGAAGCAAGATACCGATCAGACCGAGATTTTTGATGTAAAACCACAGCGGCCAATCATCCGAGTTCGCCCAGTTGAAACGCAGATTGAGAAAGGAACCTCCGTCCGATGTGGATTGCTGAAACGTCCAGTAAAGCAGCTGCGGCACCGCGAGCGCGCCCGCGATGAGCGCATACTGACCATACGTGGCAAGCCATTCCCTGGCGTCGCGCTCGCGCAAAGCCGCTTGAACGCTCACCGCCAGCGACAGGAACACCAACGCGAGAAAAGAGTGCGTGTGGATCATGGGCAAGGCCCCCGCGAGCACTGCGAGTGGGAGCCACAGCCGCTTCTCCTTGCCGAAAGCCGCGCGGTATAAAAGGTAAAGGCAGGGGATAAGAACGAGCCACCCCATGAGAAGCGTGCGCTGAGGTACCATCATGTCCACAATGGGATTGGTCCAGCGAACATTAAAATCAGTGTAGTTCGTGGGCATCTCGTAAAACGCTGTGAAAATGCGCAGAAACTGCTCAGGGTTGGTCGCGGACATGTCCAGAAAATAAGCGAACCCGAACCCGCCGCCAATGAAGAACAGCACGCACGCGAGCGCGGCTTTCACGCGCGACCTGAGAAGCAGCTTGGCCAGCGCATAAAAGCCAAACAGGACAAGAGCGAGCGCCGCAATACCCGGCAACATGAACGCCGGCCTCAGTTCCATGCCTGTCAGGCGCAGACTGGCGCTCAACGCGTCCCCAAGAAAGGGGTAGCACAGTTTCGCGCCCGGCAGAATTGAATAATCGGGAGGGAAACGGCCGTCCGCGACCAGGCTCTGGACGATGCCAAGGTGCAGGCAAAGATCGCCAAAGCACGACTGGCCGGTGTAAAGCGCGCCGCCTTTTTCCAGCAATGTGTGGGTATAGATCATGTACGCGCCCACGAACATCGGCAAACCCACCGAAAGCAGCAATGGCATAATGTCGTCCCTGTCGATCACAGGAGCAGCTAAATCACTTTTAACAGCTGGAGAAGCGCCGGCTTTGCGTTTCCACCAAATTAGCGCGGTCAGCAAGACGGCAACCGCTCCCGCCGTGGCGTGAGCGATCGCGCCGAAACCAAACATAAACGCTGCAAGCGCGGGCAGCCACATCATCGCGGCAAACCCGCACACCACGCCCAGCCAAACGGCAACCGGCCTTGGCTCGCTCGCGAACACGCACAGTCCCGCGAGCACACCGCAACCGATAAATAATAGGAAGTACGAAAGCGCTGCCAAGGTTATCATTCCACACCTCTTTTTCGGACAAAACCAATTCTACGCACTTGCGGCCGCGTTGTCAAACGGCGTGGGACGGGATGTCCGAAAACATCGGCCAACAAGCCGCGAAAAGCTCACAAGCAAGCTTCACCGGCATATAATGCCATTGGAAGCGCAGTGCTTACCCAACTTCAGAAGGAGGATTCCTCTCGAATGAGCATGAATGATCCCCTTACCCAGGCTCAGGCGATGGCCGCTCTCGCGGGCCAGTCTGGTTCAAACACTCAAAATCCGTTCATGTGCATCTCCGCCGACCGCGTGCTGGACACCGCACTGGACGTTCGCGAGCTGCCCAATGTTGTACTGAACTATAACGACCTCTATCCCACGGGCCTGATCTCTCCGTTCACGTTCAACGGCGTTGTCGCGCTCAATAACGAGCCCAACCTGCGCAACGTGCTCTACAAGAACGATGCCAACGACGCTACGCAGCTCCGCGTTTCGCTCGACGTCGACATCCCGGTCCGCATCTTTCTTTCGGACGCCAACGGCCGTCCCGGAACCGCTCGCGCTACGCTCACGCTTCACCACGACTTCCTGATGGATAAACCCAACCAGTCCATCTTCCCGTTCAGGTTTGAAGCAATGGCTGCGGCTGGCTCTTCCAGCGGTACATTTGACAACGCAGGCAGGTTGACGGTCAGCCTCTTCGCGGTCGTCCTGATCAAGATGGTTGTCAGCGCCCTTGTCCGTGCGTTCACCGACGGCTACTGCACCCCCTGCCCCATCCGCTCAACCAGCGCGACCGGCGGCACGAAGTTCCTCAACCTGCCGTTCTATCCGGACGCCAAGATCGACTGCGAACCTGTCAAGGACTGTTGATCGGGCAACCTCAGCTCTCCCCGTCTTCTACCGGAGCCGGCGCTTTCGCGTCCGGCTCCGGTTTTGCGCGCCTTTATTTGGTTTATTCAAAAAAGTTGACTTCTGGCGATGCATACTTTATGATTAATCGGATGTTCCGGGAGGTGAAAACATGCGGTTTTTCACAGTTCTGTGGCGTTTTCGCGCGGTTATCGCGTGTTTTTGCGCCATCCTCGTGACTTTTGCGCTCATGCTACCCGGCAGCTTCTCAGCGCGGCTGGACATGCCGGCCGGCGACGCGAGCGACAGCCTTTCCCCTTCACCGGTTTTTATCTGCGCGGATCATTCGCTGTTTTTTTTGCGTCTGAAGCGCTCCACATCGGATTCAAGCGCGCCCCGGATCTATCCGTGCGCGCGCTTTGATTTGTCCTCAGGAAGCGGTGCGCCTCTTCTTTCCGGACAAACCTCAGCAAAACCCGCGCGCGTACGGCACCTGTCACCCATCGCTCAGGCTGTCGGCGGCTCAGACCCGCCGCGTTGCGGACTCCGGCTGGATAAGCAAGCGTGAGGTGGTTTACGTGTCCGTAGCGCTGGTCACCATTGTCGTTCTTGTGCTTGGCGTGGTGTTCGTCAACGGCTGGACCGACGCGCCCAACGCCATCGCCACCGCGGTCTCAACACGTGTTCTTCGCCCGCGTTCGGCGATTGTCATGGCTGTCGTCTTCAACTTCCTCGGTGTTCTCCTGATGACGATGATCAATTCCACCGTGGCCGCGACCATTTCCAACATGGTCAGCTTTGAAGGCGGGACGGGGCAGGAAGCGCTCATCGTGCTGGCGGCAGCGCTGTTGGCCATCGTGGTTTGGTCCACGGTCGCGTGGTACTTCGGCATCCCAACCAGCGAGAGCCACGCGCTCATCGCGGGGCTTACGGGCGGCGCTATGGCGCTGGGCGGCTTCGCGGCAGTCAACATGGGCGAATGGCGTAAAGTGCTCATTGGCTTGGGCGTCTCTTCCGTTCTGGGTTTCGTGAGCGGTTTTGTCATCGTTCGCCTGATCGAGGTGCTCTTCCGCAAAGTGGACCGCCACATCACCACGGGCATTTTCGGCAAAGGACAAGCCTGCGCCGCCGCCGCGATGGCATTTTTGCACGGCGCGCAGGACGGACAGAAATTCATGGGCGTTTTCATGCTCGGGCTCTACTTGAACGGGATGGCCGGCGCACCGGACGCTGGTGGTTTCACGATCCCGATCTGGGTGATGGTGCTGTGCTCGCTCGTCATGGGCGTGGGTACGTCTGCGGGCGGATGGCGCATCATCAAGGCGGTTGGCATGGACATGGTTAAGCTCGAAAAATATCAGGGTTTTGCCGCGGACCTCGCTGCTGCGGCCTGCCTTCTGCTCTCCTCGCTGACAGGCCTTCCCGTCTCCACCCCGCACACAAAGACGACCGCCATCATGGGCGTTGGGGCGGCGCGCCGCTTTTCCATGGTAGACTGGGGCATTGCGCGCGACATGGTGCTCGCGTGGGTGCTGACATTTCCTGGCTGCGGCTTGATCGGCTTTGGCATGGCCAAGCTGTTCCTGCTGGTATTTTAATCATTTGGGAGTGATGCGACGTGGCCGGTAAGGATATGAACTATTTCGAAGTCTTCAACCAGATGGCGGAGTGCTCGGTTCAGGCGGCGCAGAGGCTCGACGACATGATGCGCAACTATACCGATATTCACGCTAAGGCTGACGCTATTCACGACATCGAGCACAAAAGCGACAACCTTTTTCACGAGATGACCAGCGAGCTCAACCGTGCGTTCATCACGCCCATTGACCGCGAGGACATTCTGCACATCGCGGACGCCATCGACTCGATCACGGACGCGATCGAAGATGTGTCCAACCTCTTTGACATGCTCTCAATCACCGATGTACAGCCCGAGGCTATGAGCATGGCCAAGCTCATCATCCGGGGCTGCGAAGCGCTATTGGAAGCGATCCGGGAATTCCAGCAGTTCAAGCACCCCAAAAAGCTCGTCAGCCTCATTATCGAAGTCAACCATGTCGAAGAAGAAGGCGACAAGGTGCACCGCGGCGTAATTAAGTCGCTTTATCAAAACAAAACGCTCGACACGCTGACCATTGTTAAGTGGAAAGAAATCTACGACACGATGGAAACCGTGCTCGATTCCTGCGAGGATGTCGCGGACATGCTCGAAGGTTTGGCCATCAAGAACGGATAAGCTCACCATTGGAGGGAAACGAAGCGAATGAAAAACCAACGACCCGTCTTTTTCATCGTCCTTGCCGTGACACTGCTCATGGCGTACGTCGCGTTCTTCGGCGTGAATATTCCGGTAGGAATTTATGACTTCACGCTCAAAGGTGCCCCCGACATGCGCTTTGGCATCGACATTCGGGGCGGCGTGGACGCGGTGTTCGAGCCAAAGGATCTGGACCGCACCCCCACTTCAGCCGAAATGGACGCCGCGCGGACGATCATTGAGACGCGCCTTGATCAGAAGAACATCCTCGACCGCGACGTGACGGTCGACTATGCCAACGGACATATTCTCGTGCGCTTCCCCTGGAAATCGGATGAGACAGACTTCAACCCGCAGCAGGCTGTGGCCGAGTTGGGCGAAACCGCCAAGCTGACGTTCCGCGACGAAAACGGGGCGGTGCTGGTGGATGGTTCCCATGTTTTGCGCAACGGCGTGGCCAACGAACCGTCGTCCGGCGGCTATGTCGTGCAGCTTGAGTTCGATGCCGAAGGCGCGCGCCTGTTTGATCAGGCCACCGCCGCTCGAATCGGCCAACCCATCTACATTTACATGGACGAGACGGAGGTCTCCCATCCCACCGTTCAAAACCGCATCCCCAACGGCCAGGGAATCATCACCAATCTGGGATCATACGAGAACGCGAAAGCACTCTCCGATAAAATCACCGCGGGCGCACTGCCTTTTTCGATGACATCACGCAACTACTCGACCATCAGCCCCTCACTGGGCAGCGGCGCGCTGAGCGTCATGGTCAACGCGGGTGTGATCGCGTTCTGCATCATCTGCGCATTCATGCTGATTTATTACCGCATGTCGGGCTTTGTGGCGTGCATCGCGCTCTTGATGCAGGTTTCCGGCATGTTGCTCGCTCTCTCTCTCCCACAGATCACGCTGACACTCCCAGGCATCGCGGGCGTCATCCTCTCCATTGGCATGGGCGTTGACGCCAATGTCATCATCGCCGAGCGCATCAGCGAGGAAATCAAGGGTGGCAAACGCCTTGAAACAGCGATTTCCGCCGGTTTCAAGCGCGCGTTTTCCTCGGTTTTTGACGGCAACATCACCACGTTTATCGCGGCAATCGTGCTTCTGCTGCTCGGCTCGGGTGCCATGCTCTCCTTCGCGTACTCGCTGATCACCGGCGTTATCTTCAACTTCATCGCGGGCGTCACATCGTCCCGCCTGATGATCCGCTCCCTGAGCTCCTATCGCTTCCTGCACAACCCCAAGCTCTACACTTGCCTGTCGAGGAGGATTGTCTAAATGATCATTTCCTTTTACGAAAACCGCAAGATCTACGCCATGATCTCAGGACTGATCATCCTGCTCGGCATCGTTTTCATGTTCGTCAACGGTGTCCAGGTGGACATCCAGTTCAAGGGCGGTTCCATCCTCAAGTACAACTATGTTGGCGAAGTGGATGCTGACCGCGTTGCGGAGACCGCCAGCACGGCGATTGACCGTCTTGTCACCGCGCAGACCACCACCGAGGTCGCGACCGGTGAACAACGCATCGTACTCAACCTTTCCGGTCAGCGCGGCCTTGACCCCGAGTCGCAGGAGAAGCTGGATCAGGCGCTCAAAGCCGACTTCCCTGATGCAGGTTTCACGCTTTCCGAGTCATCCATGGTCGAACCTTTCTACAGCACGAGATTCCTGCAAAGGTCCCTGCTCGCCCTCTTCCTCGCGGCTACGCTCATCGTTGCGTACGTCTGGTGGAGTTTCAGGCGCGTCAACGGCCTTGTGGCGGGCGTTACGGCGCTCATCGCGCTCGGGCATGACCTTCTGGTCGCGTTCTTCGCGTGCGTTATCTTCAAAATCCCGCTCAGCGACTCTTTTATCGCGGTCTGCTTGACCATCCTCGGCTACTCCATCAACGATACCATCGTCATCTACGACCGCATCCGCGAGAACTCGCAGATCGATCGCAAGGCTCCCTTCTCCTTCATCGTCAACAAGTCGATCACACAGTCGCTCTCCCGCTCCATCAACACGGGGCTGTCCACCTTCCTCGCCATCGGCATGATCTACGTCCTTGCCGCGCTGAACGGCATTGATTCCATCCAGGCGTTTGCGCTGCCCATGACCATCGGCACCATCAGCGGCTGCTACTCCACAATCTGCATCGCCGGGCCGCTTTGGGTGTGGTGGAAAGAGCGTCAGGCTGAGAAAAAGAAGGTCGCGCCAAAGACCGCGTGAGTTGCTGAAATGCAAATCATTAGGGGAGCATGCCCGCAAGGGTATGCTCTTTGTTGATCACAACCGGAGTTTGTCCCCATAGGCGTCTATCGCGGACCTGAGTTGCGTATGCTTTTGCATCGGAACATCAGGAGGACGCAAGCATGGAGGACAAACTCAGACGGACGGCAAGCCGTATCAGCGGCGCGCTTGGGCTTCCGCGCGATATCATCACAAACGCGCCGCGCGTGGTGCTTGAAGGCGAGACCTACTTAAGCGTCGAGAACCACAGGGGCATCGTATCTTTCACGCCCGACAAACTGCGGCTGCTGACGGGCATCGGCGTGCTGAGCGTGGGTGGTCAGGAGCTCCTGATCGAGTACCTCGGGCCGGAGGACATCATCATCGTCGGCAAACTCAGCTATGTCTCGTTTGAGGATGACCGCGTATGAGCAAACTGACAGGTGAAATCCGTGTGCGCGCGGAAGGAGCGGGGTACGAGCGGCTCTTGAGCGGGGCGATCAAAAGCGGCGCGCACCTCTGGGATGTCCGGCGCGACGCGCGTGCTGTCGTCTTCCGCATGCCAGCGGCCGAATTCCCAGCGCTGCGCCCCGGCGCACGCGCGTCCCAGTGCCGCGTCAAGATCATTGAAAAGCGCGGGCTGACATTTCGCGGACGCGCACTCACCGCACGCCTGGCGCTTCCCGCGGGGATCGCGCTCGCGGCCGTGCTGTGGCTGCTTGCAACATGCTTTGTATGGACAGTGAACGTCACGGGCGTACCGCCGGACTCCGCCGCGCGCATCACCTCCGCTCTTGAACGCGCCGGCGCTTCACCGGGTGCGTGGAAACGCGGACTGCGTTTTGCAGCCATCGAGAGCGCTATTCTTGAAAACTACCCTGAGCTGACGTACCTCGGGCTGAAGTTCAGCGGGCTCTCACTCATCGCAGAAGCCCGCCTCATGATCCCCCCGCCCGAGGTCTTCGATCCATCCAAACGCATCGACATCATCGCGGACAAACACGGAATGATCGAGCGCGTGTCGGTGATCTCCGGCAAGGCCAACGTCAGGCCCGGTCAGATCGTCAAGCCAGGCGATGTACTCGTCTATGGCGTCACGCAAGCCGCGGACGGTTCTGCCTCCGCGACAGGCGCGCGCGCGGAGGTTTGGGCGCGCATCTGGGTGCGCGGCACAGCTCAGATACCTCTTTTATGCGAAAAGCGAACCGACACCGGAAGGATAGAAACGAAAACCGCGGTGCGATTCCTCGACCATTGGCTCTCACCTGAACGCAGCCCATCGTTCGCGCAGTATCGGTCGAGCGTCACGCGCACGCCGCTGCTCAAAGGGCTGTTTATCCCGTGCGAGGTCGTGAGGTACGATTACATCGAAGAAAATGTTACATCCGAGGTCGTGGAATTGGAGGACGCTCGTGTCAAAGCGGAGATCTTGGCGCATGAAAACGCTTCGCGAGCTGCGCCTGAAGACGTCGTCGTTGTTGACAAACACGTTCAATTCGATATGATAGAAGGAAACACGGTTAAGTCCATCGTTTATCTGGAGACCAGACAAATGATCGGGAAACCGCACATTCCATAGGAGGCTTGCGATTGTCGGACACGCAGATGCGCACGGAGATGATGGTTGAAGTCGAAAGCATGGATCAGCTCTCAAAGCTGTTCGGCACTTTCGATGAAAACGTACGCGTCATCGAGCAGGAAACGGGCGTTGAGATACGCGCCGCTGATGAAAAAATCAGCATCCTTGGCGACGAGCAAAACACCGGCACCGCCAAGGTTGTCATCGAAAAAATCCTCAGAATGATCTCGCGGAAAGAAAAAGTGGACAAAACCGCGATCCGCTACGCGGTCAGCCTCGCGCAAGAAGGCAAGGCCGACCTGATCGACGATATTCCGACCGACATCGTCGCGCTGACATTCAAGGGCCGCCCCATCCGTTGCAAGACGCTCGGTCAGCGGCAATATGTTGACGCGATCCGCAAAAACACGATCACGTTCGCTTCCGGCCCTGCAGGCACAGGCAAGACGTACCTCGCCATGGCGATGGCGGTGGTCGCGCTCAAGAACAACGACGTCGAGCGGCTCATCCTCACGCGCCCCGCCGTCGAAGCGGGCGAAAAACTCGGCTTTCTCCCGGGCGACTTGCAAAACAAGGTCGATCCCTATCTGCGCCCGCTCTACGACGCGCTGTACGACCTTGTGGGAGTGGACAGTTACCAGAAGTACTTGGAGCGCGGGGCGATCGAGGTCGCCCCCTTGGCCTACATGCGGGGGCGTACGCTCAATGACGCATTCATCATTCTGGACGAGGCACAAAATACAACCCAGGAACAGATGAAAATGTTCTTAACACGCTTTGGTTTTGGCTCCAAAGTCGTGGTCACCGGCGATTTGACGCAAATCGACCTGCCGTACGGCAAAAGGTCGGGGCTTGGCGAGGCAATCGAGATTCTGCGCGGCATCGAGGGTATCGCAACCGCGACGCTCACACACCGTGACGTGGTTCGGCACGAGCTGATCCAGGCCATCGTCAAGGCGTACGACAAGCATGAACGATAGAAGGAATGGGGAGGGCTGCGTGTGAACGAAGTCATTCTCAGGGTCAGGCATCTCGCGCGCAATCCCTACCTTCCTGTGGCCGGAATATGTGTGTTGTGCATGCTGATATGCTACGTGATGATCGCCGTCACCTACACCCCGCCGAAGTTCGACCTAAAAGCTGGAGACATCGCGAAGGCTACGATTACCGCGACAAAGGACATCGTAGACAAACTGACCACGCAGAGTGAGCGCGAAAAGGCGATCGCACGCGTAGAAAAACGCGTGGAGCGCGACCCGGCCATCAGCGCGGACGTAATGTCCTCAGTGCGGAAAACGCTTTCGCTAATTCAGGACAAGCACGCGGAGACCGAAGCGCTCATCGGTCCGCTTCGCACACAGGTCAATGCCTCCGACTTCGCCGCAACAGCGCTTTCCATGCTGGGCACGGCCACGCTTGAGCGTATCGGCGGCGAATTGGACATATCTCTCGACCGCGCCATGGTGGACGCGCTTTTCCTTGCGGAGACTTCCGATGTCTTGGCCATGGCCTCCGCGCTTGAGTACGGCATGCAAAAAGTGCTCGATCAAGGCGTGCAGGATGAGACGCGCGCGGCGTCCCTGCTCACCGTGGAGGAGCAGTTCACGCTCCGGCCCGCGCAGTCTTTGCCGGATGAGCTCAAGGACATCGGGATGACCATAGCCGATCAACTGCTGAAAGCCAACACACACATCAACATGACGCAGTACGACAAGGATGTCGCCGCGGCCACCGAGTCCATCACGCCCGTGACGTACAAACAGGGCGAAGCCATCGTGCGCGAGGGCGGACGCGTGACTGAGGCCCAGCACGCGGTCATGCTCGAGCTTGGGCTTCTCGCCGAGCACACGGATTTATCCGTCTACATCGGCATCGCCGGTCTTCTCGCGCTTTTGTTCACCGTAATAGCGGCTTACTTCGGCGTGTTTGAGCGGCAATTATTGCGTTCGGTTAAGCACACCGCGCTCGTGGCCATCATCATCGTGGTCACGCTGGGCGTTGCCATCGCCGTCAAGTCCATCAGCGTATGGCTCGTTCCCTTTGAACTCGGAAGCCTGCTCATCGCGCTTCTCATTAAGCCACGCGTGAGCATCATGGTCAATTTCGTTTTGAGCGTCCTGCTCTCCATCGTCACCATCAGCTCAGGACAGCTGCTCTCCCCCGCCATGTTCTCCGCGGCGCTCGTGGGCCTGATCGGTGGCACGCACGCGGTATACATGGTGCGCAGGTCCTACCAGCGCGTCGCGCTTGTCTTCTCAGGTGTCATCATCGGTGTATCCAACATGGCGGTCGTCCTGTGTATCGGGCTGATGACGACATCGCGCATGACCGATCTGTTCATCGACGCCGCTTGGGCGTTTGGCGCGGGCGTCCTCTCGTCCATATTGGCGCTTGGCCTTGCGCCGTTATTTGAGTCCGTGTTCTCCCTGCTCACGCCATCCAAGCTCCTGGAGCTTTCCAACCCCAATCAGCCGCTCCTGCGCCGCATGCTGCTGGAAGCGCCCGGGACTTACCACCACAGCATCCTCGTTGCCAACCTTGCCGAGAGCGCTGTGGAAGAAGTTGGCGGAAACGACCTGCTCGCGCGCGTCGGCGCGTACTATCACGACGTGGGCAAGCTCAAGCGTCCCATCTACTTCGGCGAAAATCAGATGGGCATGGCCAACCCGCACGATAAAATCGAACCGGAGGTTTCCTCCTCCATCCTCCGCGCGCATCCCGTGGACGGTGTGACGCTGGCCATGCGCGAAAAGCTCCCCAAGCCCATTTTGGACATCATCGAGCAACACCACGGCGACTCGCTCACGGGGTACTTTTACACAAAGGCGGTCGCCGCGAAAGGCGATGACAACGTCAACCCTGCGGATTACCGCTACGCGGGGCCGAAGCCGCAAACCGTGGAGGCGGCAGTCGTGATGCTCGCCGACACGGTCGAGGCCGCCGTACGCTCTTTGCAGGGCCCGACACACGAGAAAATTCAAGCGTTTGTGCACAAGCTGATGCGCGCCAAGCTTGAGGACGGCCAACTTGACGACGCGCCCCTCACGCTCAAAGATCTCGGCAAAATACAGGACGCGTTCTGCGCGGTGCTCAAGGGTGTTTATCACGAGCGGATCGAGTACCCCGAAGCGCCCATCAAGCTTGAAGCTCCCGAAAAGAGGCGGCTGAAGTGAGCGCGGTGATTGAGCTTTACGACGAAGCCGGTGTGCTCAAGCCTGAAGATGAAGCGCTTATCAACGCCGCGCTCGACACGGCGTTCCTCATGTGCTCAACGCGGCGCGTCTCCGTCGAAGTGAGCGTGGTGGACGACAACGACATGCGCGCACTCAACCGCGATATGCGCGGCATCGACCGCACAACCGATGTGCTCAGTTTCCCTACGATCCGCTGGCGCGGTGTCCCCTGCGACGACAAGCGCTTTGAACGTGCGGGGCTTTCGCCCGAGACGCACGCGGTCGATGTGGGCGAGATCGTGCTCTGCGCTGACGCCGCGCGTCGCCAGTCTGTGGAGTTCGGCCACAGCTTCACGCGCGAGTTGTCCTTTTTGTGTGTGCACGGCGCACTCCACTTGCTCGGTTTTGACCACGAGAGCGATGCCGACCGTGCGGTCATGCGCGCGAAGGAAGAAGAAATCTTGAAGCGCTTGGGTCAGGAGCGCGTGGACGCGGGCCCGCTGATCGACCTAGCCGAGACCGCGAGCGGTAACGCGTACGCACCTTATTCACACTTTGCCGTCGGCGCGGCGCTGCGCACATCCGACGGCGAGGTCTTCACGGGTGTTAATGTGGAAAACGCGAGCTTTGGCCTGACCTCATGCGCGGAGCGAAACGCCGTGTTCGCCGCAGTTTCTGCGGGTAAACAAGCATTCACCGATATCGCGGTTTACGCCAAAACTCCGCCCTTGCCCTGCGGCGCTTGCCGTCAGGTGCTCGCAGAGTTTGCTCCAGATCTGCGCGTGCATATCGCAACACCGGACGGGTTTCACCGCACCTATACGCTCAAGGAGCTGCTTCCCCACTCATTCGCGCTGAAGAACTAGGATCCGGGCACAGCGATAAGCAAGGCTTCGTCATTTATTTCGCCCTGCCGCGATGCTCTCGACTTGCGCAGCGCAGCTACCCGTTAGCTCCAGCTTCTTGCCATGCCAAATCTCTCGCTGGAAATCCTGAGGTTTGATTGTGCCAATGCACCCTGCGATCGAAGTTCCAGCTCGTCCGGTGCCGCGCGTCGAGCATTGTGCGTTTTCGATACATTGGAATGGAGTTTTATTTTGGAAAAACAGAGTTTTCGTTCCGGCTTTATCACCATCGTCGGACGTACCAACGTCGGCAAATCAACGCTCATGAACGCTCTCGTCGGGGAAAAGGTCGCAATCGTCTCCCCGCGACACCAGACCACGCGCAACCGCATCATGGGCGTCATTAACCGCCCGGGCGCGCAGATTGTCCTTCTGGACACACCCGGCGTTCACAAGCCACGCACGCAGCTTGGCCACAGCATGATGCGCGCCGTCAACAACGCGCTTGAAGGCGTCGACGGTGTGTTATTCGTCGTCGACGCGGGCGACGTGGACGCAAGCGACCGCGAGCTCGTCGACCGGCTGAGCGATGTCAGCGTCAAAAAGGCGCTTGCCGTGAACAAGGTCGATTCTGTGACGCACGAACAGCTCGCACCCCTGCTTTTACGGCTCAATGAATGGCCGCTTGAGACGTTCCTGCCCATCAGCGCCAAGACGGGCAAAGGGCTTGACGCGCTTGTCGACACGATTGTGTCCTGGCTGCCCGAGGGCCCGCAGTATTTCCCCGAGGACATGATCACAGACCAGCCCGAGCGCTTCTTCGTCGCAGAGGCCATCCGCGAAAAGGCCTTGATCCACCTGCGCGAGGAAGTCCCGCACGGTATCGGCGTTGAGATCATGGAGATCAAGACCCACGACGGGCTGTGCAACATCCACGCGACCATCATGTGCGAGAAGGCGTCGCACAAAGGCATCATCATCGGAAAACAGGGTTCCATGCTCAAAACCATCGGCACGTTCGCGCGGCAGGACATCGAACGCATCCTGGGTACGCGCGTCAATCTTGAGCTGTGGGTCAAGGTGCGCGAAGGATGGCGTGACAGTCCCGCCACGCTGCGCGACCTCGGTTATGACGACCGCGAATAGTCTTGCGCGGGAGGCGATTGCGTAAATGGCAGCCAGTTTTATCAGGACATACCTCGCCTGCTTTACAAAACCCAGGATGATGAGTGGTCTCGGCTCGCCTCCTCGCAGAGCATTCGCCTTTTTGGCTCAACTCTCATTTATCGCGGCGTTGATCGCACTGGTCGCCATGCTCATTGGAGTCTACGCGCTCGGCAGAGCGGACAACCTTGCAACCAGCTTCCCCGGCGCAACTCCTGGTGTCGCTCAGTCGCCGGAGCAAAGCGCTTTCACCGATGCATTTACCCTCGCCACCGCGCCTTTGAGCCTGCCTTGGTTGGTCTATGCGTCGCAGGCCGTCAGCCTGTTCTGTATTTATTTCGTCGGTCAGATGGGCGTGTCTCTCGTCGCGGCAACAGCGTCGCTCGTTCCCAACGCGTATTACCATGCGCGTCTGTCGTGGCCAAAGCTGTTTTGTCTTTCGCTTAATGCCTCCGCCGGGACGATCACCGTCGAAACAATTCTGACCATCGCGCGGCAATTGGGCGTGCATATTTTCGCACGTTTGCCATGGTTTGTCTCCTTCGCGATCTCCTTTTTCCTCGTCAGTTGGTACTGCGCGAGCGTAAACGAAATTACGCCTTCAGCGGATGTCTAGCTTATTTTTCCATCGAGCCACTTATTGCTAGCTTTTCACCCCGCAAAAACGCGCATCCTACCGACTGTGAGGAGGCGTATCAATGGGGTGGGATGTGATGAAGTTGACGTGGGATTTGTTCGAAAACACCGGCGATATGCGATACTACCTTGCGTATCGCGCCCTATACGGCGAAGGCCGCAGCGAGGAAAAAGAGCGTATCGAAAAAGAAAAGAGACGATGACTCCATTCGGCGCCGAACACAACGGTTGTTCGGCGCCGCTTGCGCATAAACCCGAACATAATTCGATCCATGCTTTGATTGTACCCGGTTTTACATTATAATGAGGAACATTCAACCGACGGGGAGTGATCGACATAAATAAGCTCTATCAAGGGAAAACCAAAGATGTGTTTGATTTGGGTGACGGTCGGTATGTGCTCAAGTTCAAAGACGATGTCACCGGCACCGATGGCGTATTCGATCCTGGAGCCAACACGGTCGGCCTGAGCATCGAAGGCGCGGGACGCGCGGGGCTGCGTATGTCTAGGCTCTTCTTCGAGCTTCTCAATCGGAATGGCGTCAAAACGCACTACGTTGACGCGGACATCGAGAACACGACAATGACCGTTTGGCCCGGAAAACCCTTCGGACAGGGCCTTGAGGTCATTTGCCGTTACCGCGCGGTCGGTTCCTTCCTGCGCCGCTACGGTGCGTACATCGCCGATGGTGCGCCTCTGAACGCTTATGTGGAGTTCACCTTCAAGGACGACGACCGCAACGACCCGCTCGTGACAAAAGAGGGCCTGCTCGCGCTCGGCGTGATGACGGGCGAGGAGTACGACACCATCGTGGCGATGCAAAAGCGGATCTGCGGCATCATCAAAGACACGCTGGCCGTCAAGGGACTTGAGCTTTACGATATCAAGCTTGAGTTCGGCAAAGCCCCTAACGGCGACGTGCTGCTCATCGACGAAATATCGGGCGGCAATATGCGCGTCTACAAGGATGGCAAGGTGCTTTTGCCCCTCGAGCTTTCCGAATTGGTTCTGAAATAACATCCATTAGCATACGCTCCTTACGAAAATACGCAGGAGGTGACTTCATGAACATCATCATAGCCAAGGACTACGACACGCTGGGACGCATCGCTGCCACGAGATTCGCCGCACAGGTTATTCAAAAGCCCAACGCCGTGCTTGGCTTCGCGACCGGTTCCTCTCCCCTCTCGACATACGCTGCGATGATCAAGCTCTACCGGGAGGGCATCGTCGATTTCTCAAAGGCGCGCACGTTCAACCTTGATGAGTACTGCGGTCTGTCGCGCGATCACGAGCAGAGCTACTATAAGTTCATGTTCGACAACCTCTTCACGCACATCAACGTAGACCCCAAGAATGTTCACTTGCCCGATGGGCTGGCCAAGGATTTTTCAGCTCACTGCCGCGAGTACGAGGCCGAAATCGACGCGGCGGGCGGAATTGACCTTCAGATTTTGGGCATCGGCACAAACGGCCACATCGGGTTCAACGAACCGGAACCGGCGTTTTCCCCCATCACCCACCGCGTGGCACTTACGGAGAACACCATCAGGGACAACCAGCGCTTCTTCAAGAGCTTTGACGACGTGCCCAAGTTCGCGCTTTCCATGGGCATTGGAAGCATCATGCGCGCGCGCTCCATCGTGCTCGTCGCAAGCGGTAAGAGCAAGGCCGAGGTCATCAAGGGCATGGTCAAGGGCGAAATCACGCCCGATTTGCCTGCGTCCATCCTCCAATTGCACTGCGATGTCACCGTCGTCCTCGATTCAGCCGCCGCAAGCCTTCTATAGCCTGATATATCGTTTCAAGCACGCCGGAACCCGCTCGGGTTTCGGCGTTTTATGTTGAAGGCTCGTCATAGTCCTGCAAAAAACGGCATACGGATGTACGGCAAAACACACCGCCCATGAGGAGGTCACAACCATGAAACTATCTATCCTGCGACCAATCGCGCTGATTGCCCTGGTTGCGCTCGTACTGCTCACCGGTTGCACGCGCCCGGAGCCGGTGACTGAGCCTCCCGTGGAAATCATTCCGACCGCGTCTGAACAGCAAGTCTCCCTGCGCACCACCGTGATGTACTACCAAGACGACAACGGCTACTTGATCCCTGTGATGCGCTCCCTGCCGTGGCAGGACGGCATCGCGAAGGCGACGCTCGAGGGCATGGTCTCTGGCGGGCAGAACGATCTGGAAGCAGCGCGCTTGGGCCTTAAGACCGTGCTCCCCGAAGGAACGAAAATCGATCTGAATATCGCGAGTAAAACCGCGACGCTCAATCTTGCCAAGCAGGCGCTCACCGCGCGCGACGCAGCCGAGGAAAGCATCATGGTCAGCGCGATTGTCTCCACACTAACCGAGTTCCCCACGGTCGACAAAGTACAGATCAAATTGGACGGGAAGGCCGCAGACGCGCTGAAGTACGGCACCGACATCTCCAAACCCATCTCGCGGGGCAACATCAATCTTGAAAGCCTGCCTGTCGGCGTAACCATGGGAGGCGCAAAAAAAGTCCAACTGTATTTCCAGTCGGACTCGTCAAGCGCGATGGTGCCCATCACGCGCATGGTGTTCGGTAACGCGGACGTCAACACCGCCGTCCTCGAGCTCATCAAGGGGCCTAAAAAGGACTCCGGCTTAAACGCCACGCTCCCGCCGAAGACCGCTCTTCTCAACGTCACGCAGAAAAACGGCATTGTCACCATCAACTTCACCAAGGAGTTCATGACCGTGGCCGACTCAAGCGACGGCGGTCAGCAGGCCATGAAGGCGCTCGCGCTGACATGCGCGCAGTTCCCGGGCGTCAAGGAAGTCAAGGTGCAAGTCGAAGGCAAGGCGTTTGATCCCGGCAGCGCCACACTCGCCATACCCACATTCGTCAACACGGAGAGCGATTCGTGGGGGGCTGACTTTGACACACTGCCCGTGACCAGCGACGTTCGTGGCAGCTGACATGATCACGTGCAAGGCCCGGGCCGGACTTCACCGGCTCGGGTTTTTGCGTCTTCCCACGGATCGGAGCGGCTTGATTGCGTATGCCATATCCATGATCACTTGGCGAACCTGATGTCGGTGACGGAAGTACAAACCTCAGCCCGTTGCGGCAAGCACCGAGACACCAAACAGTTTTAAAGGCTGAACAATTTCGTTTGACACTACCTGCGCGCTCGGGCCATCGCCTCAACGTTCGACGGCGGCACATTGGGCAGGATGCACTCGTGACTGGGCGAAAGGATGAAGTTCGGCCCGAACACACCGCGTATGCGTTCACACTCAGCGAGCACCTCATCGGGCGTCTCAAACGTGATTACATGCTGCGTGTCTAGTCCGCCCATGAACACGATTTTTCCGCCATATTGGCGCTCAAGGCTGCCTGCGTCCATGTTGCGGGCTCTCGCCTGAATCGGGTGAAGTCCGTCGACGCCCGCGGCGATGAGGTCCGGGATCACACGTGAGATCGCGCCGCACGAGTGGAGCATCACGCGGAGACCGCGCGATTTGGCCTGATCGACAAGCTTGGCAAAGAATGGCATGACAAATGTGGCGAACGCTTTGGGCGAGATCAGCAGATCGAGCTGGCTGCCGAAGTCGTTTCCGAAGAAAAAGGCGTCGATCAAACCATCGGCCTGATCGTAAAGCATATCGTTCGCGCGCAGGTAAAAGTCGACAACTTTTTCCGTCACCGCGAGAACGACCTCAGGGTGCGTGTGCATCTTGGTGAAATAGTTTTCCATGCCGAAAAAGTCTGCGGTGTTGTGATAGAAGCAGCACCACATGCCGGACAGCGTCGCCATGCCATGCGCGCGCGTTCGTCTCAGCAGCTCAAGTGTGGGCCCGAAATCCAGCGCGGAGGCGTCCGGCCATGCAAAGCGCTCGACCTCAGCCACGTCTTCACAATCTGCGAACACGCCGCCCTGGTTAAGGCTCGCGCGCGCGCGGCCGCCGAGTACATCGAACATGGGTGCCTTGGCGGTCCATGCGCGATTGGCTTCCGGCATACACCAGTAAACGTCGTCACCGAGCTTAAGGGCAAGCTCGAAATCATCTCTCACGGCAAAGTGCTCAAACAGCGTTTTTTTGCTGTCGGGGTGAGGATTCCCATGCCAAAATCCGCAGGTTTCGCTCCGATGCTCCATGATCGCCATAAAGCGCTCGCGTCCGTTCACCTCGTGACCTCCTTGGCTATGTTGCCCTAAACTGTTCTACATCAAGGTGCCAACTCCCTTGTGAGAGCAAAAAAAACCGGAGGAAAACCTCCGGTTTCACTTACTTTAAACGCAAACGACTAGAACTTAAGCTCTTTACCGTAACCAACGCCGCGATCGAGCTGCTGGGGCTGGCTGGATGCGCCCTTGAGTTGGAAGCGGCTGACCAGTTCGTCGAGCAGCATGGCGTGAGACGACATCTCTGTGCTCGCGGCGGCGGTTTGCTGCGCGACAGCGCTGTTGGACTGCACGACCTGCGAGACCTGCTCAACACCCGCATTGATTCGCGAAAGGGCCGTCGCTTGCTCGACAGACGACTCGGCGATGGTGTTGACGATCAGAGAGCTGCGCTCGACCTCGTTGACGATGACAGAGAAGGATTCTGCGGTTTGTTTGGCAATGCTCAAACCGAACTCGGCTTTATCCACCGACGCCTGAATAAGCGCGGCCGTGTTCTTGGCCGCCTCAAGGCTCTTCATTGCAAGCGTGCGCACTTCCTCCGCGACAACCGCGAATCCCGTGCCGTGCTGTCCCGCGCGCGCGGCTTCGATCGACGCGTTGAGCGCTAAAATGTTGGTCTGGAACGCGATGTCATCAATGACACCGATGACTTTGCTGATGGACTTGTTGGCCGCATTGATCTCCTCGACCGCGGACATCATGTGATCCATCTGTGTAGAGCCTTTTTCAGCGTTCTCACGAACGCCGTTGCTCAGGGCGGCGGCATCGCTCGCAAGCTCCGCGTTTATCTTGGTCTTGTCTGTTACCGCGACAATGGACGAAGACAATTCCTGAACCGTGGCCGCTTGCTCCGTTGCTCCTTGCGCCACGGTCTGCGCGCTGTTGGAGAGCTGCTGGGATCCCGAGTAAACCGAGCGCGCAGCTTCGATGATACTGGAGAACATCTCGTTGTTGGCCTTAAGCATCGTCCCAAGCGCGCGGTTCATGGAATCAACTTCCGAACGCATATCGACGTCGATGGTCAGGTCACCGCGCGATATGATCTCAATCGCCTCGGATTGTTTACGCGTGTTTTCAATCATCTGATTGAACGCGACAGCCAGGTCACGCATCTCATCGCGCGTATCCACGCTGACGTTGACATCGAGATCGCCCACCGCAAGGCGTTCCGCAGCACTCACCATGATTTTGATGGGCTTGATGATCCTGCGGACAAGCACAATGATCAATGGCACCGTAATCAGCAGCAAAATGCCGACGATACTCAGGCTGGTCACAAGGAATGAGTTGATGGTTGCGGTGCGCTCGGTCAGATAAGTTCCCACAAACAGCATACCGATGGGCTTGTTGTCAGGCCCGATGATCGGCGCATACTTGGCCATCGCGGGATGACCGAGTACAAGCGCATTTCCGGTATATCCCTGCCCCGATAGCACCTTTGCGGACACATCCTCGGACGCCTTGGTGCCGATGGCGCGTGTGCCATCGGGATTGACGACTGTGGTGGAAATCCGTTCATCCCCGAGGAAGACGGTGACCTCGGAAGAAAGCTGGGCTTTAACATAGTCGACGAACTCATTGGTATCCAGCCTGTAACCGACCGAGACAGCGCCGACGACCTTTCCGTCGGCATCCAGCACCGGTGTCCCCGCGCGGACGGAGAGCTTGACCGCACTGCCCTTTTCAATCGCGCTCATTGCTTTTCCGGTCAGCGCGGACTTGATATTGGCTTGCGACGCGAGGCTGTCGCCAAGTGTCTGTGGCTCATGCGCACGAACGAGAACAACGCCTTCCGTGTCAACGACCGTGAGGAACTCGACGCCCGCCTCTTTGAGCAGTGCGATTGATCTGTCGACCAGCGCCTGATGGTCGCCGGAGGTCACAGCGGAAATGATTTTCCCATCGCGTGAAACCGCATAAGACGCCGTGAGCGCTTGAGACTTGCGTGTCTCCATAACCGAGAGCGCGACTTGCGAGTCGGCGGTGACATCCTGCGTCAGCTTGCTGTCGATGTAGCTGGAGAATAAAAAGATGTTTGCGATCAGAACCGCCGCGGCCGCTACCGCGGTCAGCGCGATCATTGGTATCAGAATTTTAGCCTTGATTTTCATGTTGACGCCCTTCCTCATTATCATTCAAACGTGATCGGTCTGGTAATCGGTCGCTCAAGCTCAAGACAGGCCGCCATCAGGGCTTCGCCAGACTGCGCACCTCATCAAGCACACGCGTGATGAACGCGGTTGGCTCCATTACGCCGATATCCCCCTCCTTGCGTCCCCGGACAGCCAGCATTTTTTCATCCGCCTCTTTGTCCCCGATAATCAGCATGTACGGTATCTTTTCCATCTGAGCCTCGCGAATTTTGAGACCGATCTTTTCGTTACGGTCGTCGATGGTCACGCGCAGTCCGCTTTGCGTCATCTTGGCCGCCATTTCCTCCGCAAAGGGAGCGGAACGGTCGGTGATGGTCAACAACCGGGCCTGCTCGGGCGCGAGGAAGGTGGGCATTGCGCCCGCATACTTCTCAATGAGCAGAGCAAGCGTGCGCTCGTAGCATCCGAGCGACGTGCGGTGGATGACAACCGGGGCCTTCTTTTGACCGTCCTGATCGACGTACGTCATTCCGAAACGCTCGGCGAGCTGAAAGTCCACCTGGATGGTGACCAGCGTGTCCTCCTTGCCGTGAACGTTGCGAATTTGTATGTCGAGCTTGGGGCCATAGAACGCGGCTTCGCCTTCCGCCTCCGTGTATGAAAGACCGACGTGATCAAGAATCTTCTTCATAAACGTCTGCGCGTTTTCCCAATCTTCTGCCGCGCCGATGTACTTGTCGCGGTTGCCCGGATCCCACTTGGAAAACCGAAAGGACACATCCTCAAGCAAACCGACCGCGCCTAGCATATATCGGGAAAGCTCCAGGCACTGCTCGAACTCGCGCTCGACCTGGTCGGGGCGGCACGCGAGGTGACCTTCTGAGATGGTGAACTGGCGCACGCGAATAAGGCCGTGCATTTCCCCTGACGACTCGTTTCTGAACAGCGTTGAGGTTTCGTTATACCGGATCGGGAGATCGCGGTAAGAGCGTGTGCGGTTCATGTACGCTTGGAACTGGAAGGGGCAGGTCATGGGTCGGAGCGCGAAAACCTCGTCGTCCTTGCCTTCTTCACCCATGACGAACATGCCCTCGCGGTAATGATCCCAATGTCCTGAAATTTTATAGAGATCGGATTTTGCCATGAGTGGCGTCTTCGTCAGAAGATAGCCGCGCCTTTGCTCCTCGTCCTCCACAAAGCGCTGCATGAGCTGGATCACACGCGCGCCCTTTGGCAGAAGAATGGGCAGGCCCTGACCGATGACATCCACGGTCGTGAAATACTCCAGCTCGCGGCCCACGCGGTTGTGGTCGCGCTTTTTCGCCTCTTCAAGCGCCGAGATATACGCGTCAAGGTCGGCCTTTTTCTCAAACGCAGTTCCGTAGATGCGCTGCAGCATTTTGTTCTTCTCGCTCCCACGCCAGTACGCGCCAGCGACCTGCATGAGCTTAAAGGCCTTGACGCCGCCCGTCCCCATCAGGTGCGGGCCGGCGCACAGATCGGTGAACGTCCCCTGCCTGTAAAAGGAAATCGCTTCCCCCTCCGGCAGCTCGGCGATGAGCTCCTGTTTATAGGGCTGGCCCTCCATGAGCCGGAGCGCTTCTCCCCTGTCCAGCTCAAAACGCTCGATCGGCAGGTTTTCGCGCGCAATCTTGTCCATTTCTCTTTCGATCGCGGACAGATCCTCGGGCGTGAGCGCGCGGGGCAGGTCAAAATCGTAGTAAAAGCCGTTGTCGATCGCGGGCCCGATCGCAAGCAGCGCGGCGGGAAACAGCCGTGCGACCGCCTGCGCCATGACGTGGCTGGCCGTGTGGCGGAGCACGCGCAGACCCTCGGCCTGGGCGATGGTGACGATCTCCAGCGCGCAGTCCGCGTCAATGCGGTGCCGCAGATCCACGATCTGCCCGTTCACCCGGCCGGCGGCAGCCGCTTTCTTCAGCCCCTGCGAGAGCGCGCCCGCCACGTCGAGCACGGTCGTCCCGGGCTCAAACGCCCGCGAGCTCCCGTCTATGAGCGTTATATTCATGGATACCTCCGCTTGCGTTCATTGGTGTACATGTGCGTCAAAGGCCGCACGCGCACGGCAACCCGCGCGCGCACGGAACACACGGCGACACTTGAATTAGTATAGTGATACATCGTATAATTGTCAATCACATCGCGGTCTGCGCGTCGAAATATGCGGCGACCATGCGGGCGTACGCACCCTTCCTTTCAAGCAGTTCCTCATGCGTCCCCTGCTCGGAGATGCCCTTGTCGGTGAGCACCATGATGCGCCCGGCGTTCCTGACAGTTGACAGCCGGTGGGCGATCACGAAAATCGTGCGGTTGCGCTTGAGCGTCTCAAGCGACTCCATCACGGCCTTTTCGCTTTCGTGATCCAGCGCGCTCGTCGCCTCGTCAAAAACCAGCACCGGCGGGTTTTTGAGAAAAACCCGGGCAATGCTCAGCCGCTGTTTCTGCCCTCCCGAGAGCCGCACGCCCCGCTGGCCGATGTTTGTGTCGTAGCCTTTGGGCAGCGTGGCGATGAAATCGTGCGCGTTGGCCGCCTTCGCCGCCTCGACCGCCTCATCGCGCGAAGCGCCGGGCATGCCGTAGAGGATGTTCTCCATGACGGTTCCGTCAAAGAGGTACACGTCCTGCTGAACGACGCCCACGTTGCGCCGAAGCGCGTCAAGCGCGATGCCGCGCACATCCGCGCCGTCCAGCAGGACGCTTCCCTCCGTCGCGTCGTAAAACCGCGGTATGAGAGAGCAAAGCGTTGTTTTCCCAACGCCCGACGTGCCCACGAGCGCGACCGTCTCGCCAGCCCCGACCTTAAAGCTCACGTCCTTGAGCACATACTCAAGATCCGCGCCGTACCTGAAGCCCACGCCGGAAAAGCTCACGTCGCCCTTTGCGCGGCCGATGTCGGCGGCCCCAGGCGCGTCTTTTATGTCGGGCTCAAGATTCATGATTTCAAGGAACCTGTCAAAGCTCACAAGGCCCTCCTGAAAGCGCGTGACGATCTGGCCCAGCCGGGGGATGGGCTCGGTCAGGTACGACACATACATGATGAACGTCAAAAGGTCGGCGATGTCCATCGTTCCGCCCAGAATGAACAGCCCGCCAAGGACGACCACCGTCGCGGTGATGAGCATGACCAGCCCGTCCATGGACACGGAGTAGTACGCCTCGTTTGTGTAGATGTCCTTGCGGCTCTCAAGGAACCGTCGGTTCTCCGTGGAAAACCGCTCGTTCTCAAGCGTTTCGTTCGTGAACGATTTGACCACGCGTATACCCGAGAGGCTGTCCTCCACGCGCGCGTTGACGTCGGCGATCCTCTCGCGGTTGACGCGGAAAATCCCCTTGAGCCTACCCACGAAATACCGCGACAAAACCGCCATGGGCGGCAAAAAGGCGAACACCGTCAGCGCGAGCTTCCAATCAACGACAAGCAAAATGACGGCTCCGCCCACCAGCTTGATCGTGTTGACCGCCAGATCCTCCGGCCCGTGGTGGTAAAGCTCCGTCAGGTTCAACAGGTCGTTTGTAAGCCGCGACATCAGCCGCCCCGTGGACTGCCGGTCGTAAAAGCCGAACGGCATTTTGAGGTAGTGCGCGAACAGCTCGTTGCGCATGTCGCTCTCCATCATCGCGCCCATGACGTGCCCTTTGGCGTCCATCACAAACGCGCACGCCGAGCGGATGAGAATGAGCGCGAGCATCGCGCCGCCGGTCAGGAGAATGCTTTTGGCCGCGCCGGGGACGCCCGCCTCCAGCACGTCCTTTGTGATGTGCCTTACGCACAGCGGTATAAGCAGCGCAACGACCGCGACCGCGGCCGCGCAGCTTACGTCGGCTATGAACAGCCCCTTATACGGGCGGTAGTACGAAAAAAAACGTTTCATTCGATCGCTCAAGGTTCTGATTACTCCTTCTTCTTGGGCAAGCGCTCAAACCTGAGCAGGTACAGGATCTCGCCGCCGTCATGCATGCCCATGCGGCGGTACCCCGTCCGCGCGTAAAGCGCCTGCCCGCGGATATTGGCGATGTGCGTTGTCAGCAAAATGCCCGCGTAGCCTTCCCTGCGCGCACAGTCCTCGGCGTGCGCCATGAGCGCGCGCCCCAGGCCTTTGCCCTTGTAATCCTCTGCGACGGCGATGCCCAGCCAGGGCAGGGTTGTGTCAAGATCCCACAGGTAAACGTAGCCGATCATGCGGCCGTCTTCTTCGGCCAGCCAGCGGAGGATGTTCGGGTCGTCCGCTTCCTCAAAAAACGCCAGCGCGCGGCGCTCGTTGAACGAACCGCGGTTGAAGAAGGCGCGCGATTCCCCGCCCATCTGCGCGAAAAACACCTCGACCAGCGGCCTGTCGCCTTTGTCAAAGGGTCGTATATTCATCATGCGATCATCCCCTATCTGCATAGATATGTACATTTAATCACACAGCTTGCCAAAGCGCAAGACGGACGGTAGAATAGGCGTATTCCATACGAATCGGGGGATAACGTGAAAACCTTTGATGAGATAAACGAGAAAATTAAGAAGGGCTCTGTTGTTGTCGTGACCGCCGAGGAGCTCATCGGGCGCGTCGCGGAGCAGGGCGTCAAAAAGGCGTCCCAGCAGGTGGACGTCGTGACGACCGCGACGTTCGGCCCCATGTGCTCCTCCGGCGCGTTTCTCAACTTTGGGCACTCCGAGCCGCCCATCCGCATGGCAAATATTTGGCTCAATGACGTCTCCGCGTATGGCGGTTTGGCCGCTGTTGACACCTACATCGGCGCGACCCAGCCGTCCGAAACGTGCGGCATCGAGTACGGCGGCGCGCACGTCATCGAGGATTTAATCGCGGGCAAGCCCGTCCGCCTGCGCGCGCTGTCCCAGGGCACGGACTGCTACCCGCGCAAGGAGATCGAGACGACCGTTACGCTTGACGACCTCAACCAGGCGTACATGTACAGCCCGCGCAACGTCTACCAGAACTACGCGTCCGCCACCAATTCATCCAGCCGCACGCTGCGCACGTACATGGGCACGCTTCTGCCCGGGTTCGGCAACGTCACCTACACAACGTCGGGCGAGCTGTCCCCGCTGCTCAAAGATCCGCAGCTGCGCGCCGTGGGCCAGGGAACGCGCATATTTTTCGGGGGCGGCGTGGGGTACATCGCGTGGGAGGGCACGCAGTTCGTGCTCAACCATCAGACTTATGAAGACGGCAACGATCGCTACGCGGGCGCGACGCTCGCGCTCATCGGCGATCTGCGCGGCATGAGCCCCAAGTACATCCGCGGCGTGACATTTGAAGGCTACGGCGTCTCCATGATGGTGGGCGTGGGCATCCCCATCCCCGTTCTGGACGAGGATCTGTGCGCGCAACTGGCCGTGACGAACGACAAGCTGTTTACCCACGTCTTCGATTACTCGCAGGAAAGCCGCAACCGCACGCCCATCGCGCGCGTGAACTACGCGCAGCTGCGCTCCGGCTCGGTCGAACTGAACGGAAAAACCGTGCGCACCGCGCCACTCTCAAGCCTCAAGGTCGCGCGCGAGATCGCCGCCGAGCTCAAGGCCTGGGTCGCAAACGGCAAAATGATGCTGGCCGAGCCCATCGCCCCTCTGGGTACCGGGCGCAAGATCAACGGCCTTGAGATCAGGTAGGGGGACGCTAAACATGAGCGAAACAAAAACCATCAAGGTCTTCCTTTACTTCCCGCCGGAAGCGACGGGCGAGCCCATCGCGTACAAACTCGTCAAAGACTATGACCTGACGTTCAACATATTAAACGCTGAGGTCACGCTGGGCAAGCACGGCCGCCTGACGCTCGAGCTCACGGGTGCGCCCGAGAACATCGAAAAAGGGCTGGCCTACGTCGCCGCTCAGGGCGTTCAGACAAAGGTGTTCTCCAAGAACATCATCTGGAGCGAGCAAAAGTGCGTGGCCTGCGGCGCGTGCACCGGCGTTTGCCCTGCGGGCGCACTCACAATCTCCGAATGCAGCAACTGGGCGCTGGCGTTCGACTCAGAAAAGTGCTTGGTATGTGAGGCGTGCATCAAGGCCTGCCCCGTCCGCGCCATCGACGTCGACGTTTTCTTATGACGCGCGGCGAGAAGCCCGGCGTTAACCAAGGCCGAACCTACCGCCAGCTCCATCACGGGGCTGGCCTTCATTACTTTCGCGTGTGCGAGGGTGAAACCGACCTGCACATCGGCGCGTCTCGCGCGGTACCCGATATAGCGCGAACCGCCGCGCTTGAGGCGCGATCCCACGTCCTAGACGCCATCCGGCGCTCGCCGGACTTCCTGACGAGCTTTTCCCCAGTAACCCTGGACGGCGCGCTGCCCGTCGCCGACGCCATGATCCGCGTATCGGCGGCCTGCGGCGTCGGACCCATGGCCGCTGTCGCGGGAGCCATCGCCGCGCATGTGGGCCGGGCGATCATCGGCGCGGGAGCCGGCGACGTCGTCGTTGAAAACGGCGGCGACCTTTTCATCCGCTGCGCCGCTCCGCGTGTCATCGCCATTTACGCGGGCGACTCCCCCCTCTCTGGTCGTCTCGGTGTGCGCGTGTTCGCTCCTCTCGGGTGCGGCGTATGCACCTCAGCGGGGCGCGTCGGGCCATCCGTCAGCTTTGGCGACGCCGATGCAGTGACCGTAATCTCCGATGATGCCGCACTCGCCGACGCGTGCGCGACCGCCGCCGGTAACCTCGTCACAGGGGACGACGGCTTGCACGCGGCCGTCTCTTTTGCTTCTGCCATCCCCGGCATACGCGGCGCGCTCGCTATTCGCGGTGACAAACTTGCCGCGTGGGGGAATATGGAGCTTGTGCGCATTGAATAAAACCTCCACGAGTTTACTCGCAGAGGCTACAATATCGAATTCGGTCTACATCCAGTTGGCTTCCGCGTGATTGATGAGCCGATCGGCATCGCGTTTGTCCATCACTGGAAAAAGGAAGTAAAGGCCATTGGGGCCATATCGCCCGACGAGGGCGTCACACGAAGAGATCCACTGATCGACGCTGCCGTCATAAATCGAGATGTGTAAGCCTTTGCCCGCCGCGCGCACTTTGTCGTAGATGGGATACCACTTGGGGCTGCCGCCGTCGGGCTGGCCTGCGCCTGCTGTCCACTGGAGGCAGTTCAAGCGTGAGAGCGTCATGAGCGCGTCGACGTGCTTGATACAATCCTTGCCATCGAGGTGGAAAACAGAACAATCAAGGCCGAGAAGCTGGTTTTCCAGCGAAGGTATGATGAAATCATAGAATTGCGCAGGATTCATAAGCGCTGCGAAATCGCACTGAACCTTGGCGATTTTTCCAGGGCCCTGAATGGCGAAGGCGGTGTATTGGCTCCAGCCGTCCGGTGATTTGACGATATCGTAAAACGCATCATAGACCTTGAAATACGCGTCGTCGACCTGAGCGACGGCTTCTTTCATGAGCGATGGCTCGTCGATGAGATCATAGCAGAAATCCTGCGGACCTCGCATGGCGGATAGAATATCCACGTTTTCAATTATGTCGGGGATGGTGGCGAGCCAGCGCCCGTTTGCGGATGCGGCGGCTTTTCGCACTAGCTCAAGGTGCCGCAGCAGCCACGGGTTGTTCGTGTCGAGTTTGAGCGGAAGTGCGCGCCTCCAATCGGTCACAAACGCGTCGTACCACACGGTGTCCCACGCGAAACGCGGCTGCGCGCCGAGATAAACCGACATAGAGCCCGGCCCGATATTGATTTCAACCGTTGGGAACGCCTCGGCCATGAATTCATGGGAACGCAGAAACCGCTCCATCCCATCAATTCTGAGATCGACCCCCAGATGATGCTCCTCAGGCGTGGTCGCGCGGCGCGGGTGTTCGTGCGCCACACCCTCGCGGCGGGCGATCACCCGCATCATGGGGCGTCCCACGCAGCCGCCTTTCCACCACGTGTTGAACCGTTCACGAACCTGTGCGGTGCTCTCCACGGTTGATCCCCTCCGTTCTGTTATCCGCCTGAGGGCCCCCGTCTCAGCGGGGGAACGAGGCAGTGCGCTTTATACCCGATCAAGTCTTCACGCCCAACAGCGCACAGCGCTTTGACGACGAGCGCGTGGTTTTTCTTGCGCGCGTACTGTAAAAGCGCGCGCTGCATTTTTTTCTCATCGGCGTCAGGGATGTGGATGGGCTTCATCGTGCGCGGATCTATGCCCGTCCACCACATGGCGGTTGAGAGCGTGCCCGGCGTCGGATAAAAATCCTGCACCTGTTCGGGCATGATGCGGTGGTCGCGCATAAACACGGCGAGCTCAACAGCGTCCGCGAGCGTGGTCCCCGGATGGCCCGAAATAAAGTACGGCACGAGGAATTGCTTCTTGCCGGATCGGTTGTTCTCCTGAGCGTAGCAAGCCATGAAGTGCTCGAAGACTTCCTTGCCCGGTTTGCCCATAGCGGCGAGCGGTCCGCACGAGACATGCTCAGGCGCGACCTTGAGCTGTCCCGAGATGTGATGTTCGACCAACTCGCGCACGAATGTTTTATCGGGATCGAGCATCAGATAGTCAAAGCGAATGCCCGAGCGGATGAACACTTTCTTGACACCGGGCAACGTGCGCAGACGACGCAAAAGTCCGATGAGTTCACGGTGGTCGACGCGAAGCTTTTTACACGGACGCGGGGAAAGGCACTGACGATCGGCACACGCCCCGCGCGCGAGCTGACTGTCACACGCGGGCGCGCGAAAGTTGGCTGTCGGGCCGCCCACATCGTGGATGTAGCCTTTGAAACCATCGAGCCGCGTGAGCAATTTGGCTTCCTCGATGAGCGACTCCGGCGAGCGCGACTGCACGATGCGCCCTTGATGGAAGTTGAGCGAGCAAAACGAGCAACCGCCAAAACAGCCACGCGTGGCAGTAAGCGAGAAACGCACCTCTTCAATCGCGGGCACGCCGCCGCGCGCCTCATCGTCGGGATGAACCGTGCGGACGAAGGGCAGCTCATAGACCGCGTCGAGCTCATCGCGGGAGAGCGGCATGGCCGGTGGGTTGTGGACGACCACGCGCCCCGCGCATTTTTGCAAAAGCCGCTGGCCGCGCACGGGATCCTGCTCGCGCGACTCGATCGCAAACGCTTGCGCGTACACCTTTTTGGAGGATGCGACCTCTTCGTGAGAAGGCAGGAGCACGCCTTCGGGCATGCTGTCCGCTGAGGTTATCACGCTTGTACCTGCAATGCCTGAAGGCAGCGCACCATGACTTGCGAGGTGGTCCACCGCGAGCACCGCGGTTCGCTCCCCCATGCCGTAAATCAGCATGTCTGCGCCGCTATCGAGGAGGATGGAGCGCTTGACAGCTCCGTCCCAGCAGTCGGCGTGGGAAAACCGCCGCAAACTGGCCTCCACGCCACCGATGATCACCGGTATTTTGCCGAACACCTGCCGGATCTGGTTGCAATAGACGATTGTAGCGTGGTCGGGCCGAAATCCAGCGCGGCCACCGGGAGAGTACGCGTCGTCCGATCGCCGCTTTTTCGCGGCGGTGAAAGCGTTGACCATGCTGTCGATGTTGCCCGCCGTCACCATGAAGCACAGCGCGGGGCGGCCGAAACGCGCAAAATCATCCGAAGAGCGGAAATCGGGCTGCGCGAGGATGGCCACGCGGTAGCCGCGCGCTTCAAGCACGCGACCTACGAGCGCCGCGCCGAAGCTCGGGTGGTCAACGTACGCGTCTCCTGTGACCAGAACGATGTCGGGAGCGTCCCATCCGCGCGCGATGACATCGGCCATCGTGACCGGTAAATATCGGTTTCTCATTTGATCCTGCATTCCCTGCCTTATGATAAACGCCGACGAAATCGGGATGAAAGCGTGAAAACCACACCGCGCTTGTACGCTAAAACCCTCGCGGGCTCACTGAGATTCATCAGGCGCATCATCGTCGGAGTGGGATGATTGCATTAACGTATACTTGACCATTATAGCACCCGACCGCGCCCTCGACAACGCTTACTGTTTTTGGTAAACTTATACTTTGGAGGCGATCATAATGCATAACGAGTTCATCCTCGGAAACGCGCTGGAAGACCTACTTTCATTCGCGGTTGAGAAACACTTGATCTCATCGGACGACGTGTTTTTTTGCCGTAACGCGTTGCTCGCGCTGCTTGGTCTTCAAACGCCGCCCGCATGCTCTGCCGGGGTTCGTGAACTCCCGGAAACCGCCACACCCCTCCTTTCAGCATTGTTCGCCGGCGCGCTTGAGGAGGGAGTGATCCCCGAGGACCTGCCCGTTTACCGCGAAATGTTCGACGCAAAGATTATGGGCGCGCTTCTCCCCATGCCCGGGGAGATCCGCAGACGCTTTCGCACGCTCGAGTCGGATGTGGGTTCTCTCGCCGCGACGCAGTGGTTTTACGATCTGTGCCGCTCCTCCAACTACATCCGTGTGGACGATATCGCGCGCAACATACGCTATTTCGCCGAGACAGACGTAGGCGAGCTTGAAATCACCATCAACCTGACCAAGCCCGAAAAAACACCCGCGCAAATCAAACTCGAGCGTGAGACGCCTTCGCTGGGGTATCCAAAGTGCATGCTCTGCCCTGAAAACGAAGGGTACGCTGGTCGCGTCAACCATCCCGCGCGGCAAAACCTGCGCACCATTCCCATCAAGCTGTGCGGCGAGGACTGGCTGTTTCAGTATTCCCCGTACGCGTATTACAACGAGCACTGCATCGTCTTCTCGCAGGAGCACATCCCCATGACGCCCTCGGAAAAAGTCTACGCGCGATTGCTCGACTTCGTCGACCGCTTCCCGCACTACTTCCTCGGCGCGAACGCCGGGCTTCCGATCGTGGGGGGGTCCATCCTTTCGCATGACCACTTTCAAGGCGGCCGCTACGAATTCCCCATGAATCGCGCGGGCACGAGCATCGCGCTGGCTTTTGACGGCCTTTCCGAGCTTGAATGCTCCGTGGCCGATTGGCCCATGCCCTGCATCCGGCTCGCAGGCTCGAAAAAAGACGTGCTCAAGGCGGCGTACGCCACTTTTTGCGCGTGGGAGAACCACGACGACGAGGCGTGCGGCATCCGCTCGCGCACCGGTGAAACACCGCACAACGCGATCACCGCTATTGCGCGGCGCGAGGGCACGAAGGCTTGCCTTGATCTGGTGCTGCGCAACAACCGCACGACGCTCGAGCATCCGAGCGGGCTTTTCCACCCACATGAGGAGCTTCACCACATCAAGCAGGAGAACATCGGCCTGATCGAGGTCATGGGCTGCTTCATTCTACCGGGAAGACTCAAAGATGAACTTGCGGCGGCTGAACGCGAGCTTGCGTCATCGGACGCCTCTCTGTCCCGCGCTTTTACAGACACAGCCGCCTTGGAAAAGCACGCTTCGTGGGTGCTCGACCTGAAGGCGTCACACCCGGGTGTGTCGGCAGCCGAAGCTAACGCCATCGTGCGCAGCGCCGTAGCCGCCAAATGTGCGCACGTGCTCAATGACGCCGGCGTGTATAAGCGAACGCCGGATGGGCGCGAAGGACTCCTGCGTTTCCTCGTGAAAGCCGGATACACCGAGGCATAACCGTCATTTCTGGGCCGCCCTTTCGTGGCGCGGCTCAGCGTGAAGGCAGACCATCGCTGTCGTTCCGAGGTCGTCACCAAAGCCAGTCGGAAGCGTGAGGTTTCCCGATTCATTTTCAGGTTCTTGTGGATCTGCTGAGGAGGAACGCAAAATCGTTGTCCAGCTTTCAAAACAGTCTCCGCCGCGCCCTTCTGGGTGCGGCTTTTGTTTTCGGCGTGTCGCAAAAAAGAAAATCATGTTGACACGCGGGATGGATCTGGTACAATAGCACACATACGTTGTGTAGCTTTGCTAAACTTTTTGTTTAGATTTACGCAACCGGACAATGGACCTAAACAAAAAGTTTACCTGTGCTTGACCTTGAAAAGGAGGCAGCGAGGGGTGCAGATCGGCAAAAAAATCAAAAGCCTGCGCATACGGTGCGGGCTCACGCAAGAGGAGCTGGCCAACCGCTGCGAGCTGACGAAAGGCTTTATCTCCCAGCTCGAGCGCGACATCACATCCCCCTCCATCGCCACGCTTTGTGACATCGTGGAAAGCCTTGGCACCGACCTGCCGGGTTTTTTCGCACAGCGGCAAGAGCAGCTCGCCGTGTACTCGCAGAAAGCGATATCGGTGCTTGACGACGAAAAAACGGGTGTGCGCATCGACTGGCTCGTACCCAACGCACAGAAAAACATGATGGAGCCAATCCTCGTCACGCTCAAGCCCGAATCAACGACCGAGAAGGACGAGCCTCACGCGGGCGAAGAGTTTGGCTATATACTCTCGGGCGCAGTGACCGTCGTTCTTGGCGATCAGCGTGCGCGGGCACGCAAGGGCGAGAGCTTCTACATGAGCGCAGATGAGCCGCACTGGCTTGAAAACCCCGGAAAAGCGCCCGCCACAGTACTCTGGGTTTCCTCACCCCCAAGCTTTTAACTTACGCAGGAGGCGACAGGATGACTCGCTCCATCGTTGAGAAAACCCACTTGATCGACTTAAAGGGCGTCACAAAAAACTTTGGCGATACAGGCGCTCTTTGTGGCATTGATTTATACATCAGAAAAAAAGAGTTTTTAACGCTCCTCGGACCTTCGGGTTGCGGAAAAACGACGCTGCTGCGAATCATCGCCGGGTTTGAGCAGCCGACAGAAGGAAATGTCATTTTTGAAGGCAAGGACATCACCAACGTACCGCCCTACCTCAGGCGAGTCAACACCGTGTTTCAAAGGTATGCGCTTTTCCCCCATCTCAACGTGCACGACAACATCGGGTTTGGGTTAAGCCTGAAAAAAATGCCCAAAAACGATATTTCGTCCCGCGTGAGCGCCATGCTTGAGCTCGTGGGGCTAAAAGGTTACGAAAAACGCAACATCGACCAGCTCTCCGGCGGGCAGCAGCAACGAGTGGCGATCGCACGCGCGCTCATCAACGAGCCCGAGGTTCTTTTGCTCGACGAACCGTTGGGCGCGCTCGACCTTCAGCTGCGCAAAGACATGCAAATAGAGCTGAAAAACATGCAGCAACGGCTGGGCATCACGTTTGTTTATGTCACGCACGATCAGGAGGAAGCGCTCACGATGTCGGACACCATCGTGGTGATGAAATCCGGGCGCATCCAGCAGATCGGCACGCCAACCGATGTCTACAACGAACCCAAGAACGCCTTCGTGGCCGACTTCATCGGAGAGTCCAACATCATCCCGGCGATCATGGTCAGGGATGAACTGGTGAGCATGCTTGGGCAGACGTTCGTGTGCGTGGACAAAGGGTTTGGCGAAAACGTCCCCGTGGACGTGGTCGTGCGCCCTGAGGATGTCACACTCTCCGACCCGGCCGATGGAAAACTCGTCGGCACTGTGCAGTCCGTGCTCTTCAAGGGCGTTCACTACGAGATGATGGTCAAGACAGACGGTTTCGATTGGATGGTGCACTCAACCATCGCTCGAGAAGAAGGCGCCCGCGTCAGCATCAACGTCGTACCTTTTGACATCCACATCATGCGCAAGGGGGCGGATGAGTGAAACGCAGTCAGGTCGCAGCGCCGTACATCGCGTGGATGGTGCTCTTCACGCTCGTCCCGTTTTTTCTGGTGCTCTTCTATGCCGCGACCGACCCCGAAGGCAACATCACCGCGGACAACATCCTACGGTTCTTGCGCCCCGAATATGTGGGCGTGCTGGTCTACTCGCTCGGCATGGCGTTTTTCTGCACGGTGATCTGCCTTTTGCTCGGTTATCCCGCCGCGCTTTGGCTTGCGGATCACCGCATCGACCGCACCGCGACGCTGATTGTTCTCTTCATCATTCCCATGTGGATGAATTTCCTTTTGCGCACGTATGCGTGGATGACGCTGCTGGAAAACAACGGCCCCATCACGCGCGCTGTCAATTACGCGCTCTCCCTGATCGGACGCGGGCCTGTGCGCCTTTTGTATTCGGACGGCGCGGTTCAGCTGGGCATGGTCTACAACTATCTGCCGTTTATGGTCCTGCCCATACACACGGTGCTCAAGAAACTGGATAAGCGCCTGATCGAAGCGGCTGAAGATCTTGGCGCAAACGGCTTTCAGGTGTTCAGGCGCGTGATTCTGCCGCTGAGCATACCCGGCGTCATCTCGGGGATCACCATGGTGTTCATGCCCGCGGTCACGACATTCGTCATTTCACGGCTTCTTGGCGGAGCGCAGTACATGCTTTTCGGCGATGTCATCGAGCAGCAGTTCTTGTTCACGGGCAATTGGAATTTCGGCTCCGCGCTCTCAGTCATCATGATGATCATCATCCTGATTTCCATGAGCGTCCTTAACCGTTTTGATACGGACGACGGGGGGGGCGTGTGGTGACGGTCTTCAAGAAGGGCTACATTTACTCGCTTTTGCTTTTCCTGTACGCACCCATACTCACGCTCATCGTGTTTTCTTTCAACGACGTCAAGTCGCGCGCCAACTGGGGCGGTTTCTCGTTCCGCTGGTACATCAGCCTGTTCAACAACCCGGAGATCATCGACGCGCTCTGGGTCACGGTCACCATCGCGGTCATCGCGACCCTTGTCTCCACGCTCCTGGGCACGCTTGCTGCTGTCGGCATCCACTCCATGAAGCGCGGAATGCGCTTGTTCACGCTCAACGTCTCCTACCTGCCCATGGTTACGCCCGACATCGTCACGGGCGTATCGCTCATGATTTTGTTTATCTTCGTTCGCCTTCCGCTCGGCATGGTGACGCTCGCGCTCTCCCATATCGCTTTCAACACACCCTATGTCATCTTCGCCATCCTGCCCAAACTTGCCCATATGGATGAAAACGTGTACGAAGCCGCGCTCGACTTGGGCGCAAAACCTCTGACTGCGCTCTGGCGCATCATCATTCCGCAGATCAGCGCGGGCATCGTCTCAGGCGCGCTCCTGTCTTTTACGCTCTCGTTGGACGACTTCGTCATCAGTTTTTTCACGGGCGGTGACGTTCAGAACCTCTCCGTCCTCGTCTTCTCCATGGCGCGGAGGGGCGTCAACCCAACGATCAACGCGCTCTCGGCAATTATGTTTGTCGTCGTGCTCACCCTGCTCATCATCGCAAACAGGCGCGGCGCGCTTGACGAGTAACCGCAAGGACATTTCACGAACATAACCACCGGAGGTATCGCCATGAAAAAAACCGTATTTGTTCTCACCCTCGTCTTTCTGATGGCCCTCGCGTCATGCCTGACCGGCTGTTCAAGCGGCGGAACGACGCTCAAGGTGTACAACTGGGAGGATTACATTGATCCTTCCGTCATTGAGGATTTCACCAAGGAAACAGGCATCAAGGTCAACGACGTGCGTTTCACGACCAACGAGGATATGTACATCAAGCTTACGCGCGGCGGAGGCAACTACGACGTCATTTTTCCAAGCGACTACATGATCGAGCGCTTGATTTCGGAAAACCGCCTCGAAAAGCTCGACCACAGCAAGCTGCCTGAAATGTCTAACCTGATGGATTGGCTGCAGAGCCCGCAGTACGATTTGGGCAACGCGCACTCAGTCCCCTACATGTGGGGAACTGTGGGCATCCTTTACAACATCGAAAAAACCGGCGGTGAAATTGACTCGTGGGGTGCGCTCTGGGACACCAAGTACCAGCGCGACGTCTACATGATGGACTCCATCCGCGACAGCATGGGCGTGACGCTCAAGTACCTTGGCCATTCCTTCAACACCACCGACCGGTCCCAGCTTGAGGCCGCGCGCGATAAGCTGATCGAGCAAAAACGGAGCGGTGTGCTCTTGGCGTACGGTGTGGACGAAATCAAGGACAAGCTTGAGAACAATGAGTGCGCGATGGGCCTTGTCTGGTCGGGTGACGCGCTCACCACAATGGCCAAGAACGACAAGCTTCGCTACTGTTTGCCCAAGGAGGGTTCCAACATCTGGGCCGATGCCATCTGCATACCCAAAGGTTCCAAGAACATCGACGCGGCCTATCAGTTCATCAACTACCTGCTCAGTCCCGAAATCGCCGCGCGCAACAGCGAATACATTGGGTATTCCACACCAAATGAGGCGGCACTTGAGATCCTCGGCTCGGAGTATGCGGACGATCCGGTGTTCAATCCACCGCCCGAAGACATTGCGCGCTGCGAGTTCTTCCACGACGTCAAGGATATGCTTCCCGTCTACGAAAGCCTGTGGACCGAGGTCAAGACGGCAAAGTAAGACGCGGGATGTTCCCGCTTGCGTTTCGAATAGGACAAAAAAGACGCTTGCCGAAGGGCATGCGCCTTTTTTATTATTGGAGATTGATTACTCGGTCAACGTACTGCGGGACATGCGCCGATCCATCAGGGTGTGAATAAAACACAAGGTTTCTGCGGCGATAAAGTGCGGCTCCCGAGCGGGAATAGCCGAGGGGGACGGTCTCTTGGGGACAATCGGCGCAGCCACGACACGCGCACAGCGCGACAGGCACAATGCCGACATACGCGCTGACACGGCACCCTGGAGCGACTTGCGTAAGGCCATGAAGCGGGATGTGCGCCTCAACGCGAGGCGCATGACAGCCAAAGGCCGAGGACAGCGCGGCCAACGCCTGCGGCGCGAAAAGCGAGGGCGTTTGCCAATGCACGGCGAGCGTATCCGGCGGAGGGGCGTGCGACAGGAGAGCGGGAGCTCCGTTGCCGAGTATGACACGTCGCGGGGGGTGAGCGTGAGCGTCAAAAAAAGAGGCGATATCCGGATCGGTGTCCTGCCGCACCAGCCAGCAGCCGACAACGGGAGTCGCGCCGCAGGATGCGGCCATGGCAAGAGTGCCGATGTCGTTTGCCGAAACTTCAAGCCTTGTGAGCAGCTCCTCAGGCAACCGCTTAAGCAACCCTTCGAACCGCGCAAGCCAGCCTTGAGTGAGCGGCGGGAGGACGAGCGTGACTGCCCGCTCGCGCAACAAGCGCGCCACCGCGGAGGTGTCAAACGTATCAAGCCAGCGCGGGCACGCGATGTCACCGATGTACGCGCGGCGCTCTCCATTGACGGGCACGCCGCCGTTTGGCATGAGTGTCAGGGATTCCACGGTGTCACCTCGCCTCGTAGTAGCATCGGCACACGCCTCCGTATCGCGCCTGGTACAACGCCTCGCGCGCCTCGTCGCGCGTAAGCGCAGACGCGCGACGTAAAAAGTCGAGTGCATTTAACCTGTCGGTGAGCGGCAGGCCACGCCCACCAATCTTTCCGACGGTCACGCCCGCGCGCGCAAGCGCGGGCAACGCGCACGCGGCGCATGCAGCGCGGTTCCTGACGCCTCCTGGCAGGCGCGCGCACGCGTGCTCGCGGAACGTGGTATCAAACGAGCTGATGCCCTGAGCGCATTCGGCGTTCTCCGGCGCGTCCGCGTAACCCACGCCGTGATAGAAACGGCAAAAACCGTCGATGAAGCGGCATTGGTCGAGCATGACCATCGCCTCCGCATCCATATCGCTCCCGTCAAGCGCCTCCCCCATTTGCTCTGCGGTGAGACATCGCGGGAGCACAACTCGTGAGACACCCATATCGCGGTAAAACGCGAGCGTCGGCTTGTTCATCGCGACGGCGAGCAGGGAGAGTGAAAGTTTGAGCGTCGTTTTCCGCTTATACAACTCGTGGATAACACCCAATTCGGCGATCTGAAGCCCGGCTCCCCCCATCGCTTCAAAAGCCTCCGCAAGCGAGAGCACCTCCTGGTATTGCCGTTCGGTGTAGCGTGCGTTGAGGGTGAGGTACACATCGCGGCGATGCGCGCGCGCCTCGCTCACCGTCTCAGCGAGCGCTGAAAGCGAAGAGTGGTTGGCCCTCCCCTGCCTGCGGCTCACGCTGTCGTGCGCGCCGTAACTCGCGGCCCACGATTCGTCCAGCACACCGGCGTACATCTCGCCCGCGCCCGAGCGCACAAGATGGGCGACCTCGTCAGCTGCGCAGACCGGAACCGCAAAATGCATCAAGCTCCCTCCCAACACGCAAGGCGTACGCCTCAACTTCTGCCGATGAGCGGTTCTCAGGGTTGAGCGCGATGCCCAGCGAAAAATCGTTGATTCCCGCGAGAAGCTCGTCCACACGCGCAGAACGCTCATCCGCTGGATCAAAGTGGCGCAGGCAGCACAGGCGCGGGAGCGCGGTCGCCCCCTTGACCCACTCGGCGAACAGCGGCGCGAGCACATCGCTTAAGAGCGCGAAGTACGCCTCGCACTCCGGTGAAAGATCGGGCCAATACACACCCTCACGCGGTTTTTCCCTGTGGATATCGCATCCCGGAAACGCAACAAGCCGGGATAGCGCGGCCTTTGGGCTGAAACAGCCGTGCGCGTGAAGCCTGCGCATCTCGCGCTTCGCGCCTTCCACAGAACTGCGCGGATGCCACAGGATGTAGCCCGTGTGCACCGCGATGCCCGCGCTCCTCAGCGTTTCAACCGCAGAAAACACCGCGTCCGGATCCATGGGCTTGCGCCATGCGCGCAGCGACTCCGCGTCCACGCTCTCTATGCCCAGAAACACGCGGCATAATCCCGCACGCTTGAGCGCTGCCGCCCGTTCCGGAAGCGATGATGCGCCGCAAAGCGAAGTACCTCTGAGCTGCAGAGAGAACGCCGCGCGTACGCCACGCCGCAAAAGCTCGTACCCGAGCATTTCCACGCGCTCGAGCGGGCCAAAGTCATCCTCCACAAAGTTAAATACAGGCGGGAACGCGATCGCCTCAGCGCGTGCAGCGAGCACGGCCATCTCGTCCGCAACGGCATGAATCGGACGCGATTCCCAGCGGCAGTACGGCTCCGGCAAATTAGGCGTTGCGCAGAACGCGCACACGCCGTCGCATCCACGCGCGGAACGCATGCCAATGGGGCAACCAAAGCCGAGGTACTCGCGTAGGTCCTGATGGTCAGGGACCGGCCACTCCCCGGGGGACTGCGCGCGCAGCGCACCGATGTCCCCGCCTTCCGCGAGCGCCACGATGGCGCGCTCGCCTTCGCCGCGCACCACCACCGTCCCTGAGGGAAAGAGAGCACGCGCCCTCTCCGGATCTGTCGTGGGAAACAGACCGCCGATGATGACGGGGATATGCGGCGACTGGTCGCGCGCTGTTTGCAGAATCCTGAGCGCATCGGGCGCGTCGTCCGACGTCATCAGCCCGAACGCGAGCGAATCCGCACCGAAAGACGACAACTCAGCGAAAAAGTCTCGCCCGAGTAAATCAAAAAGCCTTCTGTCAAAGACACGAGGCTCGTGCCCTGCGTTTTTGAGCGCTGCTGACAAGGAAAACATCGCGAGCGGCTCGTAGAACTCCGGATCTCCACCCTTGACGCGCGGGCGTATCAGCGCGACTTTCATTCGATCGGAATCTCGCGGCATTCACGCAGAACGTCGAGGTATGCGATGAGTTGGGAGACATCCTTGTCGTCTGGCCTTTCCTTGGCGATGGCTTCCAAGTCTTTCTTCATGGTGTCAAACCAGTCAGCCTCCGTGGTCTTCTTGGATGTCTTGGGCTTTTCGCCCTCCATTTGAGCGTATATTTCGTTGTAACGCCAGTCGTCATAGAGATCCGATTTTTTGTCGACGCTCTTTAGAAATTTCTTCGTTGCCTCTGCCGTATCGGTCAGGCCCAGAGCGTGCATGGCGACGAGTGAGTTGAGCTGCACTTGATAGAGCTTGGGATACAACTCCTCCAGCAGCAGAAAGTTTTTAAGCGCGTCCTGGCTGCGCCCAAGCTGGAGGTACGCCAGACCACAGTTGTTCAGCGCGCCTTGGTGCACGGGGTTTGTCTTGAGCACCGTCTCGTAGCTCTTAACCGCGTCCTCATACTTGCCGTTCTTGTATGATGTGTTGCCCTTTGTAAACGCGCTGTTCGTCTTTTCCCAGTCGCTTTCCTTGAGCTTGGGTTTGAGCTCCTTGGCCTCGTCTTTGGCCCACGCGCGCGTTGTCGCAACAATTTTATCGTCGCTGACAGCCTTGGGCGCGAACGTCGTTTCTGGCGGGACAGGCGTGGGCGTAGGTGTGGGCGTGGGCGTGGGTTTCGGCGTAGGTTTGGGTGTTGGCGTTGGCGATGGGGTCGGAATGGGCGTTGGCACAGGCGTGGGCGTCGCGAATATGCTTACCACGCTCTCGGGCAGTTCGGAGCATGCGCTCAATAAAACCGCCAGCGCCAGCAGCAGAACGGCAAACCTCGTGATCTTCACGCAAACACCTCGCATATCTCAGTGTACAGGGACGCACGCGCACGGCCCCGTGCACAGGCGGCCCCCGCCGGACGAGAACGACACGCAGGAGCACACCGACTGGCATGTGCACACCTTGTTGCACGAGCAGTGGCCGTCACACGAACACACCGACTGACAAGTGCACACGGTGTTGCAGGTGCATACCGAAACGGTGTTGCACGTGCAGTATGTCCCCGTGATCACGTCGGAGCCGATGGACACACCTTTTTCCTCCGACTCGATGAAAAACGTCTTCATGCCCGGTTTGTACACGCGGTTGCCGTCCACGACGATGTTGACTTCCGGCTTGGGAACGATTGCGCCGGGTTTGGGTGTTCCGAGACGGTCGTTATACATGCTCTCCCACCTCCGAGTAATCCATCATGCGCTGGATCTGGTTGAGCGTCAGCACGCGGTTGATCTCGCAGCGGTCGCTGCCTTCGTGCTCGCCCGGCTCGCGCACTCCGAGCAGCTTGGCGGGACAGTCACCCGCGCAGTGCCACTTGCAGAAGCAGTCTTTGCAATAATCCATGTGATGCACCGAAAGGCCGGAAAGCGCTTCCATTTTGTCATGATCGAAGACGTACTGCCGGAGCGCCTCATCAAATCGCCCGTAGAAATACCGCCCGCTCCTCGCGTCCGAGCGCTCGCACACCTCGTAGCAAGCGGTGACGTAGCCCGAGGGCGTAATGGTGAAGGACCCGTACGACACACTGCAAAAGCTGCATGAGAGGATGTCCTGACGCGCGCCCGAGTAAACGAGGCGGAGCTGTGAGTCCTTCAGATACTCGATGGCTTCAAGATACCGTTTGATGAATGCTTCAGACGCGGGCCGCTTCTCTCCGGTCGTCACGCACCGCCCGCACTCCCACACAGGTTCGATATGAAACACCGAACAGCGCGGATACCGCTCAGCCACAAACCGCACCATCTCAGGGAGCCGATCGACCCCCTCGGTCGTGAGCGTAGCACGCACACCGTAGCTTGCGCCCGCGGCGTCGAGGCGGGATATCGTGCGGTCGACCGCATCAAAAGAACCTTTTCCATCGGCAAAAGGCCTCTGGCTGTCCTGCAAGTCCGGCAAGCCATCAAAGGAAATGTTGGTGTTGTCCACCCATGCAAGCAGGAAGTCGAGCTTATCCTCGGTAAGCGCCCCGTTCGTTGCCATGCTGATGGTCGCCTTCACGCCCAGCGCCTCCGCGCGCTCGTTCGCGTGCTTGCACACATCCTTGATCAAATCAAACGCCATGAACGGCTCACCGTTGCCATGGAAGCCCACGAGGAAATTGTCGCGCCCGAGGTCCTTTGCGTTCTGGCTGACGATGTCCACTGCCGCCTTGGCCGCCGCAATCGTGAGCCTGTTTTTTCCTCCCTCAGCGCTTGCATAGCAGTAACGACAGCGCAGGTTGCAGGCGTCTGTGGGAAAGAGCGTGACATGCACGGGCTTAAAGACTTTTTGCGGCATAGGCAATGGGTATTCCGCGAAAAAACCATGGCCTTTGAGCGTGTCAATTACGCCCCGCGGTTCCCCGTCCGGCAGCTCTCCGGCGATGTAGCTTTCCACCGCGCTCACCGCGCCTTCATTGACGCGCGCCATTTTTTTTGCGAGCGGGGCATACAGGATAGGCCCGGTTTCGTCCCTGAGCAAGAACAGCTCTGTTGCCATCGGATGCTCACACGCGGTTTTCATACAGCAGCACCTCAACCCTGTTTTGCATGTATCCGGCTTGCCCCAGCGTGACGAAGAACATCGCCGCGCTGTCGGCCACGTCCGCGCAGCCCGCCTCCACGATGACCTGATCGAGTGTCCTCGCGCCATCCGCAAGCGCAAGCAGCTTGCGCCCGCTTTCGTTGACGGTGAACACCAACTCGCCATTGAGTGTCACATCCGCGCCTGCCAATGTGTCCACTATGGCCAGACCCTCGATCGGTAGCGGCCCGACAGCAGTCGCGGGCGTGGGTGTCAGATGGTCACCCAGCGCGGACAAAGCCTTCCAGCCGCCGCCAAGTACGACCGCGAAACCTGCGGCCCCCTTCAAAAACTCGCGTCGCGTCACCGAGACTCCCCCTTTGCGATCCATGATGAGCGTCTGTGCCGACAATAAAGCGCGAGAGCGACCGGCAATGCCGACACTGCCCCACACAGTAGCAGGCCTGTCTCCCACATCGAAAGAAAGACACTTGCGTCGATACGCACGTTTGCTGCGTCGGATGAGGCATACCACCAGCGAGAGACCACGGGCGCAAGCCAGAGCGCGAACGCCACCCCCCCGAACGTGAACATCGCCCCGCCGATGAAGGAAGCGCGCACAAGGATCACGTACTCGCGCGGCGTGAGCCCCGGTTTAGCAAACGCGCCGAGTTGGCACATTCCCCATGGCGCGACAACCGTGAGCGCTGCGAGTACCGCGGCCCTCACCCGGAGTAGAACGCCGTCCGCGATGCCAAACGCGTAGAAAACGCCGCCGAGCATGCGAAGTTCGTAAAACACGAAGTATAGCAAGACATCGGAGAACGCAAGCGCAATCATGAAGAGAATAAGGAAGGGAATCAACACAGCCACGCACTTTACGCGGAGCTCGCCGAGGTGACCCGCGAGCGGCATATCACGCACGGATCGCACCCCTTTCGAGCGCGGCGATCCACAAAATCGACGCTTCGTAAAGCAGGAGAACAGGCGCGCAGGCGATAACCAGCGTGACCGCGTCCTGCGACGGCGTGAGGATTGCGACCACAATCAGGGCGCCGATGACAACGCGCGCGCGCGCTTTTCTCAAGCCGGACGCGCTCACCATGCCTAAGCCATGCATCATCCGAAGCGCCAGCGGCAACTCGAACACCACGCCGACCGCCAGCACGAGAGAGACACAGAACACAACGTACCCATAGAGCGAGATGTGCGCCAAAAGCATGCCGCCGTTAGTTCGCAGCAGGAAACCGATGGTCATTGGCAGGAGAAGAACACGCGCAAACACAGCGCCGCCATACAGAAGAGCAGCGCCGCCCAGCGCACTGAAAAGCGGCGTTTTGACGTGCCGCAGTCGCAAAACGATGTAGAACGCCACGGGAGCGATCAGCGCGGCGGCAAGCGCGAATGAGAGCGTCACACGCGCAACGAGCGCTTCTCCAACCATGGTCTGATACAGGTTAAGACCGCCCAGGAGAGATGCAAGGTCTGCGATCACCCACCCGCCGAGAGCGTAGCTCACGAAGAAAAACAAACCAAACAAAGCGCACCCGGCGAGCACGGCCCGCCTCGCCTTGCGCCAGAGTGCGATCAGCAATGAAACGCTATCGCCCATCGCCTGTGGTGTCTTTGGACGCGCCCGTTTCCTCGGGATTATCCGGCGCGGATTGAGCGGCTTTGAACTCGCGAACGGCTTTGCCGATGGCTGCCCCGACCGATGGAAGCTTACCCGGCCCAACAAAGACCAAAGCGATCACGAGAATGAGCAGGAGTTCGGGAAGACCAAGGCCAAACATGAAAACACCTCTCGTTTACATGACACATTTAGGTCTTATTCGCGCTGACACAAAAAAATCCTCCCACGGCGACTCTCACCATGGAAGGAATTCATCAAATCTGGTCACGAAATCAACAACATCAGTACCGGTGTGAATAAGAGCGAAAACAGTGTTGTGAAAACCGTACCGATGGCCGCGAACTCCGCGTCGGCACCCGTTCGGCTTGCGATGATCGAGCTTTGAGACATCACGGGCATGCTCGCCTGAATCACAAACACCTGCTTCATCAATAGCGGGAGCGGAAGAAAGGCGCCCAGCGCAAACGCAATGGCAGGCGCGACGAGGAACCGCCCGCAGCTCGCGATAAAAATGTCACGCGTAACGCGAATTTTGGTGATCCCGATTTTGTGAAGCATAAACCCGATGAACAGCATGGAGAGCGGCGTGACCACGCCTCCCGCGTACTTGGCGGTGTCCATGATGAATTTCGGAAGCGTCACCCCGCACAAGATCAGAGCGATGCACAACACAAATGAGATCAGCGCGGGCGACATCACGCTCTTGACTGTCTCCCTTGAGAAAAGCGGCGTTCTGTGCCCGCCGTCCGCCTGGAGCCCGCGATAGCCAATCGTCCAGAACATCAGCGTATTGGAGATGTAGTAGAGCAACGCAAACGGCACGGCGTCGTCTCCGAATATGGCCGTGGCGACCGGCAGGCCAATGAACACGGAGTTTGAGAACGCGAACATCACACAAAACACGCCGCGCCTGTTCTGCGGCAGCTTCAAAATTCTCGCAATCAAAATGGCCAACGCATAACAGCTTCCAAGCGTGATCAGCGGGAGTACGATGCCCAGCCAGGAGTGGATCAGGTCCTCGCGCGTGTAGTTGGCCATCATGTTGGACACAACGGTCGCGGGAACGCCAAACTGTACGACCAGCTTGGACAAAAGCTGGTCGCCGCCGTCCTTAAACCATCCCTTCATCGCGAAAAAATACCCCGCGAACATCAGAAGAAAGATGGTGACCACAATTTGGATCGAACTGATGACCATGTGAGCACCTCTCAAGGCCGAACGCCTGATTTGGAAGACGTTAAACTCAGCCGACGAAACGCTCGTAGATCGCCTGAACCGCTTTTTCAAAGTCAGCGTTGTCCACGCCCACGATAATGTTGATCTCGCTGGACCCCTGATCAATCATGCGCACGTTGATGCCCGCAGCCGCGAGCGCGTCAAAGAGCTTTGCAGCCGTGCCCGGGAACTTGACCATGCCGCGCCCCACCGTGGCGATGAGCGCAAGACCGGTTTCAACGTGTATGGAATCGGGTTGGCAATCGCGCCGGATGGCCTGCAGCACGGCGTCCATGCGCTCTCCAATGTTTACGTCGGAGACCACGACCGACATCGTGTCAATGCCGGTGGGCAAGTGCTCAAACGACACGCCGTACTTTTCAAGCGCGCCCAGAATTCTACGGCCAAAGCCAAGCTCAGCGTTCATCATCGCCTTTTCAATGGCGATGACGGTGAATCCTTTCTTGCCCGCGATCCCCGTGATCACGCCGCGCGCCTCGGCTTCCGCTTCGGAGGTGACGCGCATGATGCGCGTTCCCGCGTCCTCGGGTGCATTGGTATTCTTAATATGAATGGGGATGCCCGCCTGCCGCACGGGGAAAATCGCATCCTCGTGAAAAACCGTCGCGCCCATGTACGACAGCTCGCGCAGCTCACGGTATGTGATGCTGTTGATCGGCTTGGGATTTTTCACGACGCGCGGATCAGTCATCAGAAAACCGGGCGTGTCCGTCCAGTTTTCGTAGACCTCCGCGCGCGCGGCGCGCGCGACAATCGCGCCCGTGATATCGGAGCCTCCGCGCGAAAATGTCTTGATCACGCCACCGGGCATGCTTCCATAGAAACCCGGAACAACAGCGTTTCGGCACTGTTTGAGTTTTTCGGAAAGGATGCGGTCGGTCAGCTCGGCGTCAAACACGCCTTGCTGGTCAAAGAAGATGCTCTCGGCGGGATCAAGAAAATCCCAGCCGAGGTAATCGGCGAGCAGCTTGCCGTTGAGGTACTCCCCACGGCTCGCGGCGTAGTCGGCGTTGGCTGTCGGGATTCTCTCGCGAACGGCGTCAAGCTCGGACTGGATGTCCACTTTCAGCCCGAGGCGATCCTTCAGCTCCAGGTATCGGTTTTCGATCTTTACCCACAACGGCATGAAATCCTGCTGCTGCGAAGCGAGTGACTGGCATTTATACAGCATGTCTGTGACTTTTTCATCCGTGCTGTCACGTTTCCCGGGCGCGGACGGCACGACAAACGAGCGACGAACATCAGCAAACAGGATGTCCTTGACCTTGGCGAACTGCGCGGCGTCCGCCAAAGAGGAGCCGCCAAACTTGGCAACGATCACGGTGATTCCCCCGAATTCCTTTTGAATACAAACCCTTTGATTATATCGACGAAGGGCGTTTTTTGTCAAGTCGGCGCATACGCATAGAGTGGACTGATCAGGACGCTAGGGGTGGATTGCGTGCGGTTTTCGGATTTACGCAAAAAAGAGGTCATTAACCTCGTCAACGGGCACCGTCTCGGCATGATTGTAGATATGGACGTGCAGGTTCCGGAAGGTCGGGTGCTCTCCATCGTCGTGCCCGCGCCTGTCAAGCTGGCGGGGCTGTTTCGCGGGGAACAGGGCGGGTACGTCATCCCGTGGCAGAGAATCTGCAAAATCGGCGATGACGTCATCCTTGTCGAGCTGGACGACGCGTTCTTCGGGGGCTTGACCACCGACGCCCCTCGGGTGCAAACGCGGGAGTAATCCACCAAAGGTGATCGGCGAGTAAGTCTTTGATCCGCGCGGCGTGTATCCTGAGTACACGTCGGTGAGCGGCGCGTCCATGCGACAAACGCGCTTTAGCCAACAACAAAGTGAGTAACGCGTTCAATCCTGGTCTTAAACACCTTTTCCGATTCCGCCATCATTTGCCCGGAGCGTAAAGCGCAGGCGTGACCGCCATACCAAAGTCATCCGTCAGCCATGTGAAGAACAGGATCACGATCATGATGACGAGTGGTACGCGCAGTTTCCTGCACATTCTCATGACCTCCGATCAGCGCGCGAACCGCGCCGAGATTGGCGTTCATGCGGCGGACGTCCAGCGCGCCGTCCTCCACGCACATGCACTCGATGGTGACAGCGCCGTCATACCGCTTCTCACGCAGTATCTCGAAGAAACGCGGAAACGGCACCTCTCCCTCACCCATGTGAACGATTTTTCCGAGACGCGCCCACTCTTTAAATCCGCCGCGGAAGTCGCTGACGTGGACATGCGCAACGTTGGGCCATAACCATTCAGCCCTATCCAGCACGTCGATGTAGCGTTCAAAAAACGCAAAGCGCGCATCGATCGTGAACATCATCCCCGGGCACGTCTCATGAAGTTCACGAAGGCGCGACAACCCGTCCGCGCGCGTGCACGGCACGTTCTCCGACGCGAGCGTGACGCCCGCTTTTCTCGCCGCGTCAAGAAACCGCGGCGCGCAGGCCTGAATGTGCCCCATGCGTTCATCGGATGCGGGAGCGCCCCACAAGTGGGCGACCACCGTGGACGCGCCGAGCCTTCGCGCGAGGCTTGCGTCCTGCGCGAACATCGCGAGCGCGTCGTCCGCGTCATTTGCGTCGCCCGAAGCCAGCAAGGAGCCGATCTGCTTGCGCGCATGAACCACGGGAATGGACAAGCCCGCGCGCGCGATGCCCTCGTACCACGCAGGACTCTGGTGCGCGGAGTTGAACACCATGAGCTCGTATTCACGGCAATCGACATCGGCGGCGCGCTCAAAAAACGCTTCCGCTCTGCCCTCTTTGAACAACGAGAACAGCCCGCCCATCGAATAAATGGCTCTCATGCGTCACTCCCTCACCGCGCCATAGGCGCGCGTCAACGGATCGTGAAGCGGATGATCCCGATTGATCATCCTTCGCGCAAAAACCGCACGCATGATTTGGTCCTTCTCGCTCTCTGTACAGCCGATATCGGACAACGTCACGGGACAGCCGATCTCGGTCAGCCTCGTGCGCAGTCGCTTGGCCGTCCACGTCGCGTGTGGCACGCCTTCGAGCTGCCAAACAAGCCCGATGCCCACAAGATCGCCGTGAAGACAGCCTCCCGGCCAGCGCTCGCGCCAATCGGGCAGAATGCCGCAGCAGGCGTCGTACAATCCATGCCCGATCTGCGTGTGCTTCAGCCCTTCCGTGAGCGCAGACGCAAGACCGGCGGTGTACAGCGCGCTAGTCAGCTCAGCCTCCGGCAGCGTGTCGTGCGAGAGCGTCTCCCCAATCGCGTCGGATACCCCCATTGCGACCATGAACCGCGCGTGCGTGTCCGGGACCGCGATGTGCAGCGCGGTTTCGACCGGCTTGGCGAGCGCGTCCGCGATGCCCGCCGCGCGCGTTCTCGCGGGTGCGCTTGCGATGACCCCGAGATCGGCGTATACGCGCGCGACAGGTTCCCTGACGAGCATGGTTGGCGCGCGCGATCCGTCCTCGTTGTAGAACACGACCAGCCGCGTGCACGCGGCGCACGTCGCGCCTTGCGTGGGGATGGCGCAAAAAGGCACACGCAGATGGTTCGCGACCGATTTGGCTTGATCCATGCACGCGCCCCCGCCGACTCCGATGACAACGTCCGCGGTTTTCTCGGAATACAGAACAACCTTCTCGTTCGTACAATGGCCGTGAAAGCGCTCACGAGCGACGCTAACGCCTCGTGCGGAAAGCATCGCACACAGCGTCTCCCCCGCCACAAGCTGCGCTGTGTCGCCCGAGAGGACAAGCGCTCTTCGCCAGATCGTCGGAATTTCCTCCGAAGCGCGCAAAATCGCCCCGGCCTCGAGCGTGAACCGCTCAACCGGGGCGATATACTCATGTGGGCGGTGATGCTCCATCGCTGACCACCCTTTCAGTCATCCATTTGAGAATGTCATCGCGCCCGGTTGCGTCCTCCGCGGAAAACGCCACAACCTCCCACGGCTGAACCACGAGGGCGCGGCATATCGAGGAGATGAGCTTCTGGCGCTGCGATCTTGGCGATTTATCCGCCTTGGTCGCGACCGTGATCATGGGCAGGCCGTAATGCCTGAGCCAAGCGGTCATCTGCGCGTCCTGCGGACTTGGCTCGCGCCGTATATCCACCAGCTGGAGCGCGCCTGCGATCCGCTCAGAGCCATGTAAGTAGCCTTCGATCATGACCGCCCAGCGTTGTTTTTCTTTGGCGTCGACCGAAGCGAAACCGAAACCGGGCAGGTCGACCAAGTGGATGCACTCGTTGATTTCATAGACGTTGATCAGCCGTGTCACACCCGGCGTCGCACCCACGCGGGCCATGCCCTTTCTGCGCGCGAGCGTGTTGATGAGCGATGACTTGCCGACGTTGGATCGCCCTACCATGACGAACTGCGGGTGCGCGGGCAAGTTGGAAAACGCGGAAACATCCACGACCGAGGTCACAAAGCGCGCGCTTTTGATCTCAATCATCACAGCGAACCGGGCTGGCGCAACAGAATCTGGTCGAGCGCCTCGTCAAGCGTCGCAATGGGCATAAGCTCAAGCCCCGCAAGGGCGCGCGGCTCAATCTCAGAGAGCTGCGGCTTGTTTTTTTCTGGGAAAAGCACTGTCGTGACGCCTGCCCGCCTTGCGGCCATCGCCTTTTCCTTAAGGCCGCCGATGGGCAGAATGCGCCCGTTGAGCGTGATTTCGCCCGTCATAGCGACGTGCGGGTGCGCGGGTATGCCCGTGAGCGCCGATACGAGCGCGCACGCAATCGTGACGCCGGCGGAAGGGCCGTCCTTGGGCACAGCGCCTTCCGGCACGTGGATGTGGATGTCGATCTTCTCGTGAAAATCGCGCTCAAGACCGAGTTCCTCGGCACGCGCACGAACACAGGAAAGCGCGGCGCGCGCCGACTCCTGCATCACTTCGCCCAAGTGGCCCGTCAACTCAAGCTTACCTGTTCCAGGCAACACCGCGACCTCAACCGGAAGTGTGTCTCCGCCCGCTCCCGTCCATGCAAGGCCCGTGACCACGCCCACCTGCGCGTTCTCGTCCATCCTGCCGTAACTGTACGGCGGCACGCCCAGCATGTCCTCAAGCTTCGCGGGGGTGATGCGCGTCCTCGCGCCGTCCTTTTTCGCGGCGCGAACAGCCGCCTTGCGGCAGAGCTTGGCGATCTTGCGCTCAAGCTGCCGCACACCCGCCTCGCGCGTGTGCCGCCGGATGATCTCAAGGCACGCGGAGTCCGTCAGCTGAACGTCCTGCACGCTCATCCCGTGTTCTTTGATCTGCTTGGGCAGGAGGTGGTCCTGAGCAATGCGCAGTTTTTCGTCCTCGGTGTAGCCGGCAATCTCGATGATCTCCATGCGGTCAAGCAGTGGGCGCGGTATGGTATCAAGCGTATTGGCCGTCGTCAGGAACAACACATGCGAGAGGTCGAACGGTATTTCAAGATAATTGTCACGGAACGTCCCATTCTGTTCGGCGTCAAGCACTTCGAGCAGCGCCGCCGCGGGATCTCCTCTGAAATCAGCCTGAAGCTTGTCGACCTCGTCGAGCAAGAAAACAGGGTTCATGCTGCCCGCCTGTTTGATATGGGCGATGATCTGGCCCGGAATCGCGCCGATGTACGTGCGGCGATGTCCGCGTATCTCCGCCTCGTCGCGCAACCCTCCAAGAGAAATGCGCGTGAACTTTCTGTCCATGGCGCGCGCGACCGAACGCGAAACACTCGTTTTCCCGACTCCCGGAGGGCCGACAAAACACAGGATGGAACCTTTCATGTCCTTCTTGAGCGCAAGCACCGCGAGGTACTCAAGCACGCGTTCCTTGACTTTATGAAGACCAAAGTGGTCTTCGTCCAGCACCTTTTTCGCGTGCGCGATATCGTGATTGTCCTCAGTGAGCTTACCCCACGGCATATCCAGCACCCACTCCACCCATGAGCGGATCACACCTACTTCGGGTGATTGCGGGGACATGCGCGAGAGCCGTTTGAGCTCACGTTCGACCTTTTGCTTGGCCTCGTCGTTGAGTTGCGTCGCGGCGAGTTTTTCGCGCAATTCGTCGGACTCCTGCGGATCGCCATCGCCAAGCTCCTTGCGAATAGCGCGCATTTGCTCGCGCAGGTAGTAGTCGCGCTGGTTTTTATCGATCTGCTGTTTGACCTTTTCGCGGATCTCGCGCTCGATGGCGAGCAACTGATTCTCTCTTTCAATGATGGCCGTCGCGCGCGATATGCGCTCCTTGGGGTCAATGGTCTCAAGCAGCCGCTGGCGCTCATCTACACGCATGATCGCGTGCGCCGCGATCACATCGGCAAGCTGCCCGGGCTCGGATATGGCCGAAGCCGTCGCCGCGAGCTCCGCAGGAACGCGGGCGGACAGCTTAACGAACGTCTCGAACGCTTCGTTCGCTACGCGGCAGTAAGCCTCGGCCTCAATGCCCGCCATCAGCTCCTCGTCAACAGGCGCAATCTCCGCGTGCGCGTATTTTCCTCCTGTACTCAGGCGCAATATGCGCGCGCGCGAAAGGCCTTCCGCCACGAGGCGAATGGCGTCTCCGGGCAGGGGCGAGACGTTCTTGACCTCGGCGATCACGCCGATCTCGTATAAATCGCTTTGCGACGGCTCGTCCTGCGCGGGATCAAGCTGGGTCACCAGAAAAATCCGGTCGTCATAGCTGTCGACAGCGCCGCGCACCGCGAGCATGGATTTTTCGCGCCCCACATCAATCTGCATGGTCATATGCGGAAACACTGTCAACCCACGCAAAGGTAAGAGCGGCAATACCAACACGCCGTTCTCCGCCGAATCTTCAGTTCCGAATATCTCTTGACTCATTATCTCCACTCATCTTCCTCCGATTAAGGGCGCGCGGTTGAAGGCGCAGGGGTGGCCGATGGCTTTGGCGTCGCTGCCGCTTTTTTTCTGTCATATTCTACCCACGACGGTCTGTACTGCGAGACAGCCTTCTGATGATCCTCCAGTGTTTTTGAGAACAGCAGCGCGCCTGATTCGGGATCCCTTGAGCAAAAATACAGGTATACGCTGCCTTCCGACATCATGCTCTCGTCAGGCGTGATCGCCGCGTCCATGGCCGCGCTTCGCGGCGCGCAGATGGGACCCGGCGGTAACCCCTTAAAAATATAGGTGTTGAAGGGGGACTGGATTGATATGTCCTGATCGGTCAGCGCCATTCGGTCCGTGCCCAGCACGTACTTGACCGTGACGTCGCTGTCCAGGCGCATGTCGCTGTTGATGCGGTTATGGAAAACCGCGGACACTTTGGCGAAATCGGCAAGCTTGGCTTCCTTCTGGATCATGGACGCGAGCGTCAGAACCTGATCCATGGTCATCTCCGCCTCGAGCGCCGCGGAGTGATAGTTGACCGAGAAAATCTCGTTGGTGCGCGCGAGCAGCTTCCGGATGATGACCTGAGGACGCTCGCCCTGATAAATTTCGTATGTGTCCGGGAACAGGTATCCCTCAAGCGCATACAGCCGGTTACCAACGCCGGATTTGACCAGCGTCTCGACAAATCCGATGTCCCGGAACGCCTCGCCCGTTTTGCACAGCGCAAGAAACTCGGTCTTTCCCGCTTCCGTCAGCGCGCCTTGTGTGACAAGCGAGTCCGCCATTTGCTGAATGGTGGAGCCCTCCGCGATCCGGATCGTCATGGTCAGCTGCCCGCCATCACCCTTGGTCAGCGTGCTGATAATCTCCGCGACCGACATCGAGGGCGATAAGTCGTACTCCCCCGCCTTCAGCTTGGCGCCCTGACTGAAAAACTCCGTCGCGTACTGAAAAAAACCACGGTTGCGGATGAGCGGGACCGGTTCCGCGTCGTGGAGCTGTTTGGCGATAGAACGCACCGTGGAACCTGACTTGATGACAACGCGCACAGTCTCCTTGTTGTTAACATCGACCGGTGCGACGAACGTCCCATACGCGAAGTGCCAACCCACAAAAAGCATACCGAGCACAATGGACAGGCTGGTCGCGAATATCGCAACCGGCCGGAGAACGCGCCACAGGCCAACGGCAATTTTGACAGGCATGGAAATTTGACGGCTCTGCATGGTTCAGCTCTCTTTCCAAGGATGGCGAATGGAATACGTTGTACGCCGCCCGCGGGAACGGACACTTATGCGGCTTGCCGCAACACTACCCTCGAAGCGCGTCCAGGTCAACGCCCACCGCTTGGCCGAGGATCTGGTATATATCGGCCAGCATGCGCTGAAGGCGCATCTCAGACATGAGAAACGCGCTGCACTCAGGGCTGTACTGGAGAAGCTGGCCAATCTGCGTCAGCCGCGACATCTCCTGTTCGTCGGGAGACCCGCCTCCGGCCATACTCACCTGGAGCTTGAATTGGAGGCGCTTGTACTCCTCGATGAGCGCCTTGTTGGTGTCGGATTCGTAGGCCGCAACCTTGGCTTTCTCCCACGCGTGGTACTCGTCCGATTCCTTAAGCGAGCGCGCGAGCGCGTGCGCGCTGTCGTAGACGTTCATGGAATCACTCCTTGCTTTCCATGATAAAGGAGAGGATCATGGGGTTGCGTTTCGTCTTTTTGTAGAGGTAGGCGTGCAGGTCGTCCCGCAGTGTCTGTCGCATACCGGATATGTCGATGTTCTTCTGTTTAAGCGCTTCCTGAACCGTTCTTTTGACGACCTCGCGCGCTTCATCAATCATCACCTCGCTGTCACGTACGAATACGAACCCGCGCGAGAGCAGTTCCGGGCCGGAGGTAATCGCGCGTTTTTCGCGCGAGATGCCCACGACGGCAATCATCAGACCATCCTGAGACAACAGCTTGCGGTCGCGAATGACCGCGTTACCCACGTCGCCGATGCCAAGGCCGTCAATCATGATGCTGCCCGTCGGCACCTCGCCCGCGATGCGGATGTGGTTGCGCGTCAACTCGATCATGTCGCCCAGCTCGGGCACCACGATGCAGCTGGAACTCATGCCCATCGAGTCCGCGAGCAGCGCGTGGTGGTGCAAGTGCCGGTACTCGCCATGCACGGGGATGAAGAACTTGGGCTTGACCAGCGCGTGGATGAGCTTGAGCTCCTCCTGACACGCATGCCCGGAGACGTGCACGTCTTCAAGCGCCTCGTAAATGACGTTTGCGCCGCGTCGATACAGCTGGTCGATTACGCGCGAAACGGATTTTTCGTTGCCCGGAATGGGCGTCGCGGAGATAATGACCATATCGCTTTCGCGGATCTCAAGCTTTTTATGCTCGGAATTGGCCATGCGTGTCAATCCCGACATAGGCTCACCCTGCGAGCCCGTCGTGAGCACGACGATTTCGCTTTCTTCGAGCGAGTCGAGATCGTCGATATCTACCAAACGACCCTCAGGTATCTTCAGTTCCCCGAGCTGGATGGCGAGGTTCGCGATGTTGACCATGGAACGCCCGGAAAAGCACAGGCGCCGGCTGTGGCGAATTGCCGCGTCGACCACCTGCTGTATGCGGTGGACGTTAGAAGCAAACATCGCGATGATGATGCGCGCGGACGCGCGTTTAAACAGGTTGTTGAGCGTCTCTCCTACCTTTTTCTCGCTCATGGTGTAGCCGGGCCGTTCGACGTTGGTTGAGTCCGCGAGTAGGCACAGCACGCCGCGCTTGCCCAGTTCAGCAAATTTTTGCAAGTCGATCATCTCGCCGTCCACCGGCGTATAGTCGACCTTAAAATCGCCCGTATGAACAACGACGCCAACGGGCGTGTGGATGGCCAGCGCGACCGCGCCTGCTATCGAGTGTCCCACACGGATGAACTCGACCTTGAAACACCCGATTTGCACGGAGTCACCCTGCTTGATGGTGTTAAGCGTCGTGTTGCCCACACGTTGTTCCTTGAGCTTGTGCTCACACAGCGCGATGGTCAGGCGTGTGCCATAGACCGGCGCGTTGACCTGCTTTAGGACGTAGGGCAGGCCACCGATGTGGTCTTCGTGACCGTGTGTGATCAGGAAGGCGCGCACGCGGTCCTTGTTGCGCTGAAGGTATGTCGTGTCCGGGATCACCAGATCCACGCCGGGCATGTCTTCGCGCGGGAAAATTGAGCCGCAGTCAACCACGACGATGTCGTCACCATATTCGATGACCGTCATGTTTTTGCCGATCTCGTCCACCCCGCCAAGCGGGATGATGCGCAGTCTCGGCATTTTTTCAGTTTTTAGTTTAGACACGTTGAAATGAGTCCTCCTCGACAAATTCATTTGATGGATACGACCGCGCCGCGCGTGGACCGTCTATTTCGCGGGCCTCAGCCCGTGATCAGCTTTTGGATGTCTTTGAATGTGAATACCACGACGAGCGCGAGGAGCGCGATCAAACCCACGTAGTGGACCCACGCTTCTTTGTCGCGGTTGACCGGCCGTCGGCGCACCATCTCGACCCCGAGGAACAAGAGGCGCCCCCCGTCGAGCGCGGGCAGAGGCAAGAGGTTGAACACGCCCAAGTTGATTGAGAGCAAAACGACCATGTGCAAAACCGTGTCCAGCCCGCTCTTGACCGATTGGCTGATCAGGGAGATCGTGCCCACCGGACCGCCCACATCGTCAAAACCGCGCCCCCTGAACAGGTTGCCGAATGCGCCCAGCATCTCCCGGACGACATATACGCAGTATTTCACGGAGAGCGAAAGCGATTCGCCCAAACCAAGCCATGTCCGCTCATATCCGAACGACAGTCCCACACGCAGACGCTCGAGTTCATTGTCATAGTAAGGTGTGACGCTTGACTCCCTGGTAACGCCGTCGCGAACGAACTGGAGCGCAACCGTTTTCTCTCCCTGCGAGGTGATGGCCTCCACGATCGAGGACGTGTCCTCCATCCGCACGCCGTTGACCGCGACTATGCGGTCTCCGGCCATGATGCCCGCGTTCGCGGCGGGCGAGCCGGGCACGATGGTGTCGACGACGGGAACGACCATCATCTCGCCGACCACAACGAGGATGAACACGGTCATGATGAACCCGAAGAGCAGGTTCATCGCGGGACCGGCGATGGTCATGAGAGCGCGTTTCCACGCTGCGTGCGCAAAAAATGAATCGGGGGAATCGCTCCCCTCTTCCTCGCCCCGAAAGCTGCAATAGCCGCCGAGCGGAAAAGCACGCAGCGAGTAGCGGATGCCGTTCTTGTCCGTCGACCACAGCCGCGGCCCGAACCCAATCGCAAACTCGTTGATGGGCAGGTGAAACACACGCCCGACAGCATAATGACCGAACTCATGGAGGGAAACGAGAACACTGAGAATTAGTATGGCTGCAATGATGCTGCCGATGGTTGAAAACATGATGTTCCTTTCAGTTTGCGATCAAGTAAATACGTGCGACCGCACATAGGCTCTTGCACGCGCGTCGTCACCGAGGATACTCTCAAGTGTATCCGCAGGGCCGTGCTCCACCGCGCCGAGCGCGCTGTGCACCATCTCGGGTATCCGGCCGAAACGGATTCTGCCATCAAGGAAGAGAGCGACCGCTTCCTCATTTGCGGCGTTGAGTATCGCGGGAGCGGTCCCCCCCGCACCCAGCGCTTCACGCGCAAGCGCAAGACATGGAAATCGCGCTTCATCGGGCGGTTCAAACGTCAGCGTTGCGAGGGCCGACATGTCAAGGCGCGCAGCCGGCGATGGCAGCCGGTCTGGCCACGTCATCGCGAGCTGTATGGGCGTGCGCATGTCCGGCGAACCCATCTGCGCAAGGATCGAGCCGTCCTCAAACTCGACCGCCGAGTGGACTATGGATTGCGGGTGCACCGCGATATCAATGCGCTCACCCGGGACGTCAAACAGCCAACGCGCCTCGATGAGCTCGAGACCCTTGTTCATCATGGACGCGCAGTCAACCGTGATCTTAGGGCCCATCCGCCATGTCGGGTGCGCGAGCGCGTCCGCCCGGGTCGCGTTCGCGATGCGTTCTTTGCCCCATGTGCGGAATGGCCCGCCGGATGCCGTGAGGATGAGCCGCTTTGGCGCTTGCGACGCGCCTTGCAGACACTGAAAGATTGCGCTGTGCTCGCTGTCCACCGGCAGCATGAGCGCGCCTGACGCCCTCGCCGTGCGCATCACGAGCTCTCCGCCCGCCACTAGCGTTTCCTTGTTCGCAAGCAGCACGCGCTTGCCCGCTTTGAGCGCCGCGAGCGTCGCGCGTATCCCCGCCGAGCCGACGACCGCGCAGAGCACGGCGTCAACCTCGGGTAACGTGGCCGCCGCGACAGCCGCCTCAGCGCCAAACACCCATTCCGCGTTTAGTCCGTCAGGCGCGTGAAACTCCTCAGGAGGTCTATGAAGCCCGAGAAAGCCAATACCCATATCTCGTGCTTGTTCGGCTAAAAGTTGAGCGTTTCTGTCGGCAACCGCCGCGACAACTTTAAAACGCTCGGGGTGAAAACGAACGACATCCAGCGCCTGACGCCCGATGGAGCCGGTCGAACCCAAGATGGCCAGTCTCATGGGCACACTCAAAAGTAGAACCCCCTGACGACAAAGTATGCCATCACCCATACGGCGTTGAAGAGAACGCCATCCAGCCGGTCAAGCACGCCACCGTGACCCGGGAAAAACCGCCCGAAATCCTTGATGCCGCAGGAGCGTTTGATAGCGGATGCCGTTAAGTCGCCCACTTCCGAGGCCAGCGCGCCGACCAAACCCAGCGGAAGCCACTCCGCCACACCCAAGGTCAGATTGCCCGCTTGCCGCGCAATGAAAACTACCGCCGCGCAAATCAGCGTACCCCCCGCGATTCCCCCGATGAATCCTTCCAGCGTTTTGTTGGGGCTAACCCTGCGAATCGCCTCAATGTGGTGTTTCCCGATGGCCTTGCCAACGATGTACGCGCATGTGTCCGTGGCAAACGCAACGGCGAACACCAGCCAGAGCGCGACCGAGTACACGCTTGCCTCCGTGATGACGCTGGGCAGGAGCAAAAGGCAGGTCAGCGGGATCATCGGGTAGACGAGCACACTCGTCACAGCCCAGTCGTCATTGCCGCGAAGGACAAGCGTAAACAGCGTAGCGAGCACACAGAGCGCGTACAGCGCGATCACGGCCGGCATCCCGCCGAGGAAGTACGCCGGCACCATCCCGCCCGCGTAAACAAACGCCGCCCAAACCGAAGTCTTCCGCCCGGTTTCGTTAATCGCGTGGTTGGCTTCCCACAACGACATCAACGAAATGGCGATAACGCTGATGTGAAAAAACCAACCCCGAAAGGTGAGCGCAGCGACCAGGTAAACAGCCGCGACCACGCCCGTGATGATGCGCAGCGGCAGATTGTCCCCCTGCTTCATCTACGCACCCCCAAAGCGGCGCGTTCGCGTCGCGTAAATCATCAACGCGTTATCGTACTCATCTGGGGTGAAATCAGGCCACATCTGCGCGGAGAACACAAGCTCAGCGTACGACGCCTGCCACGGAAGAAAGCCTGACAGCCGCTGCTCTCCGCTTGTGCGTATGAGCAAGTCGACGTCCGGCATGCCCGCGGTATACAGTTCCCGCTCAAACGCGGCCTCATCAATGGAGGCGGGATCAATTTCGCCGCGCTGCGCTTTTTCGGCCAGCGAGCGCGCTGCGCGCACGGTTTCATCCCGACCGCCATAGTTAAGGCATATGCACAGCGTCAGCGAGGCATTACCGCTGGTTCGCGCGACGGTCGCTCTGACCGCCTCACGCTGGATGAGCGGCAATCCGTCCACATCCCCGGCGACCACGACACGCACGCCGTCCCTGACGAGCGCGTCGATTTGCTTGGTGAAGAACGTGTACAGAAGCTTCATCAGGCCTTCGACTTCTGACGGACTCCGTGACCAATTTTCCGATGAAAACGCGTACACCGTCAGATAAGGAATGCCAAGTTTCCCGGTTCTCCTGATGATGTTTTCAAGCGCGCCGACACCGGCACGGTGGCCTTCACTGCTGGAAAGACCGCGGGCCTTGGCCCAGCGCCTGTTTCCATCCATGATGATCGCCACGTGCCGGGGAAGGCTCGTCATATCGTCCGCTTCGCTGATCAAATGATTGTTTCCTCTGAAAACCCGGTTTCCTCGAACTGGCACACTGTCAGGAGCAGCTTTCCGCCCGCACAAAACGCGCGCACGACCCTTTCCTGCCCGGTCAGCCGGTTGCCGCGCGGCTGCGCGCTATGCACAACCTCAGCCTCAGTGCCGCTTTGAGCCGCGAGCGCGAGCGCATCGTCAAGCAAAAGCCCGGCGTACCGCTCCAGCGTCATACCGTCATGATTTCCTTTTCTTTTTCGGCCAGAATTTTATCGAGTTCGGCTATGGCCTTTTCCGTAATCTTCTGCATCTCTTCTTCGGCCTGTTTGCGGTCGTCTTCCGTCAGTTCGGACGCTTTCTCCATCTTCTTGATTTGCTCGATGGCGTCCCTTCGGATAGAGCGCACGGCCACACGTGATTCCTCAGTTACCTTTTTCGCAAGTTTGGTCAAATCTTTACGCCGTTCTTCCGTCAGCTCGGGTACCGCGAGGCGGATGATCTTGCCGTCGTTCGACGGGTTGATCCCGATGTCCGATTTTTGAATGGCTTTTTCGACCACAGGGATCATCTTCGGATCCCATGGCGCGATGACCAGCACGCGCGGCTCGGGCGCGGATATGTTGCCAATCTGCTTAAGCGGCGTAGGCGTGCCGTAGTAATCCACAACGATGCGGTCGAGAATCTGGGGATTGGCGCGGCCGGCTCGCATGCTCTGAAGCTCATTTTTCAGCACTTGCGACGTCTTGGCCATTTTTTCCTGTGCGGTTTGAATGGGGGCGATGTCCATGCCTTTCCCTCCCGTTGGCAATCTGCTCTTTGGTTCGATGATAACCGCTAACACATGCTCTTGTCAACCACGCGCGGCACAATTGGAGCGTTTTCGCTTGACACTATCTTTCCCCGACATTATAGTAGGCATAACTTCGTGGGAGGAGCTTCAAAATGCCGATTGAAAAGACTTTGGATAAGATTGTCGCCCTGTGCAAGTCGCGTGGGTTTGTGTTCCCCGGCAGTGAAATTTACGGCGGTTTGGCCAACACATGGGATTACGGCCCTTTAGGCGTTGAACTCAAAAACAATGTCAAACGCGCGTGGTGGCAGAAATTCATTCAGGAAAGCCCCTACAACGTGGGCATGGACTGTGGTATATTGATGAACCGCGAGGTCTGGGTGGCTTCGGGGCACATCGTCAACTTCAACGACCCGCTCATCGACTGCAAAGGCTGCAAAATGCGCCACCGCGCCGACAAGCTCATCGAGGACTGGAACAAGAAAAACAGTGTGGACATGCAGGTTGACGGCATGTCGAACGACGCCATGTCCGCTTACATCGCGGACAAGGGTGTCGCGTGCCCGGGCTGCGGCAAGAGCGAATTCACATCCATCCGCAAATTCAACATGATGTTCAAGACACACCAGGGTGTGACCGAAGACTCTCAAAATGAGGTCTACCTCCGCCCCGAGACCGCGCAAGGCATTTTTGTCAACTTCAAGAACGTCGCGCGCACTTCGCGCAAAAAAATACCGTTCGGCATCGGCCAAATCGGCAAAAGTTTCCGCAACGAAATCACGCCCGGCAACTTTACATTCCGCACGCGCGAGTTCGAGCAGGCGGAGCTTGAGTTTTTTTGCCGCCCGGGCGAAGACCTCGAGTGGTTCGACTACTGGCGTACGTTCATGCGCAGGTGGCTCTTGGACCTCGCCGTCGAAGAGAACAACCTCCGTTTCCGCGACCACGGCAAGGAGGAGCTTTCCTTTTATTCCCGGGCGACAACCGACATTGAGTACCTGTTTCCGTTCGGCTGGGGCGAGCTCTGGGGCATCGCCGACCGCACGGACTACGACCTGAAACAGCACGAGGCCCACGCTGGAACGGCCATGGATTACCTGGATCCCGTGACGAACGAAAAGTTCACGCCGTATTGCATTGAACCAGCGCTGGGCATCGACCGCGCGACACTCATGTTCCTGTGTGAAGCATACGACGAAGAAACGGTCGGAGAAGGCGATGTGCGCACCGTCATGCGCTTTTATCCCGCGCTCGCACCATACAAAGCCGCGATCCTCCCGCTCCAAAAAAAGCTCTCTGAAAAAGCGCTCGCGATTCATGCGGAGCTGAGCAAGCGTTTCTGCGTGGATTATGACGAAACCGGCTCCATTGGCAAGCGCTACCGCCGTCAGGACGAGATTGGAACACCCATGTGCGTGACGATCGACTTTGAGTCGCTCGATGACGGCTGCGTCACCGTGCGCGACCGCGACACCATGAAACAAGAACGCGTAGCCATAGACACATTGACGCGTTACATCGAGGACAAAATAAGGTTCTGATTCCCCCGTTTGGAGCGTGACGCCCTTGATGACCTTTTTCCTGACGCGTGACGACAAGCTCACAACCGTCGATTCGATCGCGCGCGGTTGTTGGGTCCGGATGACCCAGCCCACAAAGGAAGAGATCGACACCGTTTGCGCAACGCTGACCATCGACCCCGCGATGTTTACTGCCGCTCTTGACGAAGAGGAACGCGCTCACGTCGAGGAAGACGACCACAACACACTCATCATCGTGGACGTTCCGGTGACACAGCGCGAAGACAACGGCGTCAGCTTCACAACCATGCCCATGGGCATCATTCTGTGCGACCACATCATTGTCACCGTATCGCTGACGCCCGTGCGCCTTTTCGACGACATCATCTCGCGCGGGCGCGGATTTGCCACGCAGAAGCACTCGCGGTTCGTTCTTCAGATCCTTGGCGTCATCGCGGCCGAGTTCCTGGCCGACCTGCGGCAGATTGATCGCCAGACCAATGCGCTCGAGCGCCGCCTTCAGCAGACGCTGCGCAACAAAGACCTGCTGGAAATGACGCGCTTTGAGAAGTCTCTCGTGTACTTTTCAACCTCGCTCAAGTCCAACGATCTTGTCCTCCAGCGCCTTCTGCGTCTTGAGCGCGTTCAAAAATACGAAGAGGACACCGAGCTCTTGGAGGATGTCATCATCGAGAACAAGCAGGCCATTGAAATGTGTACAATTTTCCGCGACATTCTCAACAACACCATGAACACGTTCGCAGCCATTATTTCGAACTCGGTCAACGAGATCATGCGGTTTTTAACGGGCATCACACTCGTTCTCGCCATCCCTACGTTCATCGCCTCTTTGTGGGGCATGAACGTCCCCGTGCCCTTTCAAGGGCATTCCGGCGGATTCTATCTTGTCCTCGGGCTCTCGCTCTTGCTCTCGGTGACGGTCACCATCGTCATGTCGCGCAGGCGGATGTTGTAGAGGGCGCAATACTGGAGGTTATTTGTTTGATCGACGAACTGCGCATCTACCACATTCTGCCGGGACGTATGGAGGCGATCAACGCGCGTTTCAGGGATCACACGCTCGGATTGTTCGAAAAGCACGGCATCAAAGTCACGAGCTTCTGGGTGGACGCGACCGGCAAAGAAAAACTCTACTACACCTGCCGTTTTGAAAGCACGGAAGCGCAGGCAGCCGCTTGGGCGGCCTTCCGCGTTGATCCCGCGTGGATCGCCGCGCGCGACAAGAGCGAGGAGAGCGGGGCGATCGTTGACAAAGTCGAGAGCTTTACGATGTCCGCCGCGCCGTACTTCAAGGGATAGCAAAACATGAAAAAAGGCTTCAACGCGTCGCGTTGAAGCCTCTTTTTGTTACGCCGTCGGGATGATTTTGATGTCTTTCGGATCCTCGCCGGTTTCGCGAATGATGAGCTCCATCACCGTCGTGGCCTGCGGCTCCGTCAGCTTTTCTGCCTTGATGATGACGTTGACGCTGTCGTCGCCCACGGTAACGATCACATCCTTGAATCCCTTGGCCTTGAGCACGCCCTCGCCCGTCGTTTCTTTTTCCATGCGCTCGATGAGGTCGAGTTTTTGTTCCTCCGCCTCTCGGCGCGCCTGAGCCGTGGTGTCCTTGCTGCCTAACAGCTCATCGAGCATCCTGATCTCCGCCTCGCGCGTCTTTTGCTTATCGGCCCGGTATTCATCAAAGAATCCTGCAGGCGCCGCCGTCACCTTTGCTTTCGCGGGCGTGGGCGTGGCTTGCGCAGGACTAATCGACGCGCCCGCGGTGGGTTTCGCACTACGGGAGATGACAGCCAGCCCTTCGTCCGGCGTCGCAGAGCGGATGTTGAAATACCCCGCTACACCGACCAGTACCACCAGCGCGGCGATTACCGCGTACCTGCTGCTCAGCCATTCGGGAATCTTGAAATTGGTTTTGATGCGCATTTTCATTCTCCTCTCATCTGTTGCGCTTGTGTGGGCGATGCCTTCATGGGCAGCACTTCGATGCGTGACACCGGAATGTCGAGGGCGGCGCGAACCGCGTCGGTGAGCCGGATGCGCAGCGCGACATCCCCCGCGCCTTCCGCCACTACGATCACACCCTTGACGCTTTGCGACGGCTTGGCTGTTGAGGACTTTCCGCTGTCCTCAGCGTAGGTGAGGAACACCTCAACCTCCCCCGCGCCTTCCACGGATGACAACACGCGGCCAAGCCTTAACTCCTCGTCACTTCCAATGGATACAGACAGCGGCGGAGACCGCTGGGTTTCAGGCGACGACTGCGGCGTAAGCGAAGGCGCGATGAGTGCAAGCGCCACCCCCAGCACGATCAACAGAACGATCCACTCAATGCCCCGCACTTTTTTCAGTGTCTCAAGCCACGCGGGCGTCCGGCTTTCCAAGGCCACACCTCCCCATTTGCGCCTGCGTCATATGCTGGTCAAAAGTATGCCTGCCTGTCCCCGTTTAGAACGGGACGACATCAACCTGTGTGCCCGGGAAGTATTCAGACAGGCATCGCTCCAACTCGCCGCACGCGCTTCCGGTCAGGTCGCACTGAACACGCACCAGCTCGATTACGCCCGCATCATCGACCTTTGCAGTGGCTTTGACCCGCCGCGCGCCCGCGCGAATCGCAGTTTCCTCCGCGACGGCCTCCGCCGCGAACGTCTGGAGCGGAAGTGACGCGTAGGCTTCCACGGACGCACCCGATCCCACCGTCAAGAGCGACAACTTCATCTCCTCCGCGCGCTCGGCAAGCCCCGCGAGCGCACCGAACACGGGCTCTATGAGCGAGAGCATGACCATCAGCCCCAACACAAACTGCGCGATGGGCTTGAGCTTGCCTTTTGGCAAAGCGAGATCGACCGCTATGGAGATCAGCGATAGCCCCGCCACCGTCATGATCACCGGCCTGATCGCCTCTACCACCTGATCACCCCCCGCCAACGACCGCGCCGCCCGCCGAAACGATGAGCGCGACAACCACAAAAAACATCGCAGCAACCGAGAGCACGGCGGCCATAAGCGACGTCAGCACACCCGCGATGTTGCCAAGAAACGCGGTCATACGCGCATCAGCGATGGGTTCGAGCACGGCTGCAGCAAACCGGTAACACCCGATGCCAACCAGTAGGTTGACACACGGTTCAAGGCAGAGTGCGGCCAGCGCAAGCATGCCGCAAAAACCGAGGCCGTTTTTGATCAGCACCGAGCAAGACAAAAGCGAATCCATGGTATCGGCAAACATGCCGCCCACCACGGGCACGAAGTTGTCCACCGCGTACTTGGCCGTACGAAAAGCCACACCGTCAAACGTGGACGCTGCGACGCCCTGTATCGCAAGCACCGCGAGATAGACCGTGAGCGACACACCCAACGTCCAGTGGCACGCCGTTTGCAGAAGCGCGCGCAGCTTGTCAAGCCGTATGTAGGATGAAAGGCTGCACAGCGCGGAGAGGACAGCCGCGCACATCAGCAGCGGAAGCACGATATTGGCCACCAGCACACCTACAATGCCCGTGGCCGCGAGTACCGCGGGCTGCATGACCGCCGCCGTGGCGTTCGCTCCCAGCGTGACCATGAGCGAGAGCAGCACGGGGAGGGAGCCGCGCATAAAGCCCGACATACGCTCCACCGCGTCGCGGCTTTTGAGCGCGAGCGATACAAAATCAGCCGTGAGCGGCACCACGAGGATGCCAAGGCACACGAACTGCACCACGTCCGACACACCTTCCGCTCCAAGAGACCCGCGCATTTGGGTGAGCACGCCGCCCATGGCCGCGAGCACGATGATGCGCAGAATAAGCGGCACCGAATCAAGAGCGCGCCCGACAAGTGCCGCTCCAAGCAGCTTGAGCGCTTCGCCCGGGGACAACACGGCCTCTCCCATGGCGAGTTTTGTGACAATGGTTGAGACATCCAATCCTTCCGCACGCAGTTCAGGAAAATCGCTCAGCACGTCCTCCCACGCGCGTACGTCCACGCCCTCCATCACGCGCGTCACCCCCTGCTCAATTCCAGCCGGGCCCGAGGCGAACGCGCACGCCCATGGAATCAGCGCGAACGCGAGCACCAACGCAATCAACACCGCTTTGCGCACTTACTCCACCTTCTTATGCATCTCATGGCATGAGCGCGAACAGGCTGTCCATCACCGTGATGAGCAAAGGCACGGCCATCGCGAGCATCACAACTCGTCCACCGAGTTCCACTTTGAGCGCGAGCGCGCCCTCGCCAGCGTCCCTGCACGCCTGAGCTCCCAACTCCGCAATGAACGCGACACCGATCACACGCACGACCGCTTCCATTGTCTGCGAGTGCAGCCCTGCCCGCTGCGACAATTTTTCAAGCGCGTCAATAACACCGCCCACCCGCGCGATCACAACGAAAAACAGCGCCACGCCCGCCGCGAGCGCTACCAGCACGGCCATCTCCGGCCGCGTCTGCCGGAGCAGCAGGCACAACACCGCGGCGGATAGCGCGAGTCCCACGATCTTGAGTATCTCCATACCCTTAGTTCAGCCCGAAGATGGTCCGAACACTGGTGAACAAATCGCCCACGAGGTTGACCACCATGAGCAGCACAATAACGAGCCCGGCCAGTGTTGTCATCATGGCCATCTCCTCGCGCCCCGTGCGCTTCAAGACCTCGCCAACCACCGCGACGAGGATACCGATACCCGCGATTCTGAAAATCAAATCGACCTGCATGCTCAACCTCCATGTGGGCGACGACGTACGACTTCGGTGACTTACAGCAGCATGAGCGCCGAGGCAATCCCGCCCATTGCGCCAAGCGCGCGATAAAGCCGGGCATTGCGTGATTGCTTGTCTTTCGCGTCGACGCGTTGCGTTTCCAACGCGCTCAGCGCGGCCTCCAGCGCCGCGCGCTGCTCTGCTAAACCCCCCGCGCCCATTTCGCGCGCGAGCGCGAGGATCGGCACACGGTCGCGTGTGCTCAGATGCCATAGCGTATTGGTACGCGGGAGCGCATGGAGCGCGCCGGATACGCTTTCCTTGAGCGCATTTCCGTCATCCATTCTGCTCGCGACATTTCGCAGAAACGACGAAGCGGAATCGGAGGCAACGTCGGCGGCCGCGCGCATCGCGTCATCCAACGCGTCGCCCGAGAGCGCCACGCGCGCTCTTAAGTGGCTGAGCGCGCCGATGATCTCGGCCAGCGCGCGTTCCCTTTGTCCGAGCGCGCGCGCAAGTCCACCCCCAAGCAGCCAGCCGCCGCCTGCGACCGCCGCCATGCCTACGACGTGAATCGCGGTCACATCCCCCGCCTCCTTCCGTCCGCGTCGAAGACGCCAAGCATTCCTCCGGGCGTGTCCAGTGTGATGAAGCGCTCAAACGCGCGCGCGTTAATTATCCCACGCAGAGTTGGTCGAAGCCGGACATCCTCCAATGCCCGACCATGCGCGGACGCGATCACGGCCACACCGCACCGCGCTGCTTCCTCGAGCGCGGAAACGTCTCCCGCACCTCCAATCTCGTCCACGATCAGCGCGTCGGGCGAAAGCGCGCGCAATGCCATCATCACGCCTTCGGCTTTCGCGCAGCCGTCCAGAACGTCTGTCATCAGCCCGACATCGTGGGATGGCACGCCCTTCGTACAGCCAGCGATTTCCCCGCGCTCGTCGATGACCGTAACGCGGAGCTTAGCCCCCATCTGCCTTGCGATATCGCGCAGAAGCGTGGTCTTTCCCGCGCCCGGCGGGGCGATCACGAGCGTGGAAAGCGGCCTTGCTCCCTGCGTCAAATGTGGCAGCACCCTTGTTGCGCACCCAGGCACGGCGCTCGCCACGCGGATGTGGAACCCTGTCGCGTGCTTTAGCCGCACAACGCGTCCATCGCGGCACTGCACCTGCCCGCTCACGCCCACGCGGTGCCCGCCGTCCAGCGTCATGTAGCCCATGCGCAGTTCGTCTTCGTATGCGTAAGCTGAGCACTTGGTCAGCGCGTCAAGCAGTCTCTGGCAATACTCGGCAGTGACCGTCTCCGCGCCCGCTAGCGGCTCAAGAGCAAAACCTCTACCGGTGAAAAAAACGTTTTTCTCGCCGACACGCGCCATCACGGGGCGGCCTACGCGCACGCGTATTTCTCGCAGACTGAGCATTTCGTCCGGCTCCAACCTGCGCAAAAGCGCGTCGAGCGGCGTGTGCCTGAGCGCTTCCAGCATGCGCATCCCCTCCGGTCGCCTGATGTATATGTCAAGGCTTGGCCCGCTATGATTGAGCAGGTGATAAAGCGCGCGCCGTCGAATCGAATACTGCTTTGCGGCTAAACTAAAAGCGCCTGCTTTCGGGCGCACGAGGTGTGCATTATCAAAAAAAAACGCGGTGGTTTACGTTTGTGGATGGTACCCATTGCTTCGGCAATCGCTCTTGTCGTTTTTTTCGCGTCGGGGATGCAATACAGCCGTTTGAGTGTCAAACGCTATGAGTTTGCATCGCCGCGCGTGCCTTCTTCTTTTGATGGCTTTAAGATCGTCCAGCTGACCGATCTTCACGGCGCGTCCTTCGGCGAGGACAATGATGATCTCTTTGCACTCATCGAAGAGGAAAACCCCGATATCATCGCCATCACAGGCGATTGGTTTGACGAGTACAAAGGCTCACCCGAAACCGCACTCTCGCTCACCGCACGAATCACGGGCCTTGCGCCCGTGTACTACGTGACCGGCAACCACGAGCTCGCCACCCCAAGGTACAAAGATCACCTTGAAACTATGCGCGGTCTGGGCGTTCGCGTCTTGAGCGATGAATCCGCGCGCATCACGCGAGAGCCGTCCTCGATCTCCCTCGTCGGTGTCAACGACTCCCTTCTCAAAAAGCGTTCAGGATATTTCAGAGACCTCGAACGGCTTTCGTCTGAAAATAACGACTTCAAAATTCTGCTCGCGCATCGCCCCGAGTACATCGACAAGTATTTTGAACTGGGATATGATCTCACGCTCTCGGGTCACACGCACGGCGGACAGGTACGCATGCCGCTGATCGGCGCGCTAGCCGCGCCCAACCAGCGGCCTTTGCCGGAGCACAGCTACGGTATGTACGATCTCGACCACAAGGCCATGATCGTGAGCGCGGGGCTGGGCGTCTCCCGTGCTTTCCCTTATCGCGTTTTCACGCCGCCTGAGGTGGTCGTCATTACGCTCAAACGCTCGCAACCCTCTTAAAAACAACAGGAGGCTCCGACATGAACGACCCGAAGCTGGTGATCCCCAACGAGACACACGAGAGCGCGTACAACGACATGATGGATGAATGGGAGACATTCGGCGGGCGTTTACACCCGGGCGGGATCCGCAGAAAAGGTCTCGCATATTCCGAGTGGCTGAAAGTGATCAGCGCCCGCCGATGCGCACAGACGTGTCCGCCCGACCGTGTGGTGGAGGACTTGTTCTTCTTCATGAACAGCTCACGGCTTTGCGGCGCTGTTTCCATCCGCCACGTCCTCAACGACGAACTGCTCTTCAGAGGCGGCCACATCGGCTACGGCATCCGCCCCTCCGAGCGCGGCAAGGGTTACGGCAAGCGTCAGCTCGCGCTCGCTCTTGATTACTGCCGCGAGCACCTGACCGACCGCCGTGTGCTCGTCACGTGCGCAAAGGAAAACCCCGCGTCCGCAGGTGTTATCCTCGCGAACGGCGGCAAGCTTGAAAATGAGGTCGTGGACGAAGGCGAGATCCTCCAGCGCTACTGGATCACGCTCTAAAGGCATTTCCTTGGATCAGTGCATTTGGACACTCCCTTTCATGCTGCCCGGTTGACATTACTTTCCGCGTGTGGTATGCTCGCCGTCCTTCGCCAAAAAAAGAAACAACCGCTCGAAAGCTTTTCGAGCGGCTCTTACGGCTTTCGCCGTCCGTCTTACCGCACTTGTCAGGACACAACCGGCGAGAGGCGGTTAACGATCTCGGTAAATTCGCTGCCGACTGATTTCCCGCTCTGGAGATCGGCCATCATGGCTTTGACGCGCGTGACGATGTCCGGGTCAGCCGAAACCGCGACCCTTTTGATGTTTGGATCAGCCGCCTTGGCTTTTTCCGCGACCATGTCCTTGATGCGCGTGGTCAGCTCGCCCTTATACTGCTGATCAAACTGAATACCGATGAGCGCGCTGTCGCCCACGATGGCGACCGAGCTGGACGCAACTTCGCTGATCTTGTCGATTTCTTCAGCAATTTTTTTGGACATGTCAGCCCCGCTGACCGTGGAAGCGCTCGCAGATGGCGCCGGTGAGAGCGTGGTTCCGGGCGTCATCGAAGGCGACGCGCCCGGTGTCAGCACAGCGGGAGAGGGCGAGAGCGTGGTCGTGGGCGTAGGCAGCGGCGTCACGACGGGAGCGGGAGAACTGGTGCGCATGGGCGTGGGCGAAGCGGCGGGTGATCTAAAGCACCCGGCAAGCAAAACGCCGACCATGACAACGGCCAAAATGAGCATAATGGTTTTTTTCAAGTGGTATTCGCCTCCTTACGCGGCTATTGTGCGCAGAAGGTTGGAAATGATTCATGCGAATTTACAAGGGGGATATTTTGAAAACGCTGATCAAAGTCACCGATCTTCGCAAAGCGTTCATCGTCAGCAAGCGCCGTCCGGGATTTGGCGGCGCGCTGCTATCGTTGTTCGCCAAAGAAACGAAAACCATCAACGCGCTCGGCGGCGTATCCTTTGACATCGCCGAAGGCGAGCTGTGCGGGTACATCGGCCCGAACGGCGCGGGGAAGTCGACAACCATCAAAATCCTTTCCGGTATCCTGCGCCCGACCTCGGGCGAGTGCGACATCGATGGTCTGACACCATGGACAGACCGCGAAAAACACGTCAGCCGTATCGGCGTTGTATTTGGGCAGCGGTCGCAGCTTTGGTGGGATTTGCCCGTACACGACTCCTTTGAGTTGCTCCGCGCGATCTATAAAGTCTCCGAAGCCGATTACCGCGCGTCGCTCGACGAATTGACCGGCCGCCTCGACCTTTCGTCCCTGCTCGAAACTCCCGTGCGACAGCTCAGCCTCGGTCAAAGAATGCGCTGCGAGCTCGCGGCGTCCCTGCTCCACCGCCCGTCCATACTGTTTCTGGACGAACCCACTATCGGCCTTGACGCCATATCAAAGCTCGCCGTGCGCAAGTTCCTCAAAGAAATCAACGCATCGCGCGGAACAACCATTATCCTGACCACGCACGACATGGACGACATAGAAGCGCTTTGCTCGCGCGTGATGCTCATCGGGCACGGGCGTCTCCTGCTCGACGGTCCGGTCGGTCTCCTCAAAGCCGAATCGGGCGGGGAGCGTTTGTTGATCGCGCGCGCGCTCGAAATGCGATCGGAGATCGTTCCTCCGCCATTTTCACGCGTCGTCGAGCAAACGCGTGAACGCGTGGTGATTGAGTTTGACCCCGCGCGTCTACCGCCCTCACGTCTGCTTATCGTACTTGAAGAGCAGGCGGTGCTCTCCGACATCGAGATCGTCTCCCCCTCCATCGACGAGACGGTCGCACGGCTATACGACAAGCTCGACCTGATGGAGAGCCGGCTATGAGCACGTATTTCGCTCTGATGAAGGCGCGTTTCCTCACGCTGCTTCAGTACCGCGAGGCAGCGCTCGCGGGCATCATGACGCAGATCGCGTTTGGCCTCATCCGTGTGATGATTATTCGGGCGTTTTACGCGAGCGCTGCAACGCCGCCCGAAACCTCACTCGCCCAGGTCGTCACCATGATCTGGCTGGGGCAGGCGGTGCTGGGCATCATCCCGTGGAATGGCGACGGGGAGATCATGAGCATGATGCGCTCAGGAAACGTCGCCTATGAGCTCGCGCGCCCCATTCATCTCTACACTTACTGGTACGTGCGCGCGCTCGCGCTTCGCACTGCGCCCACACTTCTGCGCGCCGTTCCGCAGTTTCTCATCGCACTTTTTTTGTTCCCGCCCGAGTGGCGGATGGTTCCCGGCTCCTGGCTCTCCGTCCTCGCATGGACGCCCACGCTCCTAGGAGCCATCCTGTTATCCGCCGCGCTGACAACGCTCATGAGCATCGCCTCCATGTGGACGCTCGCTGCGGACGGCATCCTGCGCATCACAACCCCGATCGTCACACTGCTCAGCGGCATGATCGTCCCCCTGCTTTACTACCCCGATTGGGCGAAGCGCGCGCTTGAGCTTTTGCCGTTTGCCGGCGTGTACGAACTGCCCGCGCGCGTATTTTCCGGTGTGCTTGAACCATCCGCGGCATTCGGCGTGTTCGCGCTCCAGCTTTTCTGGACGGCGGCGCTCGTTCTCCTCGGGCGCTTGATCACCGCGCGCGGGCTTGGGCGTATCGTCGTGCAGGGAGGCTGAGCATGGATACGTTGGTATTGTACCTCCGCTACATCAGCGCGAGCATGAGATCGCAGATGCAGTACAAGCTCTCCTTCTTTCTGACGTCGGCTGGGTACTTTTTCTCCAGCATCATCGACTTTGTAGGCATCGCCGTCCTGATCGGCAGGTTCGGCGCGCTCAAAGGCTGGAACATCGGCGAGATCGCGCTTTTCTATGGTCTGTCCCAGCTTTCTTTCGCTTTTACGGAGAGCTGGATGCGCGGTTTTAATGTCTTCAACCGTTACATCATCGACGGACGTTTTGATCGCATCCTCCTGCGCCCGCGCGGAGTGGCGATGCAGGTGCTGGCCGCCGAGTTCCAGCTTATGCGCGTGGGACGGTTCATACAGGGCGGAGCTATCCTTTGGTATGGGATCCTCGCCTCCGGTATCGCTTGGAGGTTCTCCGACGTGCTCATGCTTGTTGGCGGCCTGATCGGCGGCGTCCTCGTGTTCTCCGGCATCATTCTCATCCAGGCGACCTCCTGCTTCTGGACGGTCGAATCTCTTGAAGCGTTCAACATGTTCACGTACGGCGGGCTCGAAGCCATGCACTACCCGCTCGACATCTACAACGGGTGGCTCCGTCGCGCGCTGACTTTCGTGCTCCCGCTCGCCGCGGGCGGCTGGATCCCCATTGGCGCGATCCTTGGCCGCGTTGTGCCTTACCCTGCGGGGTTCCTCTCGCCCTTTATCGGCCTTGCATTCCTGCTCTGTGGTTACGCGTTTTGGCTCTACGGCCTTCGTTACTACGAGTCGACCGGGAGCTGAGCGGAACGCGCGCCGTTGCGTTGGACAAGACCCCATCGCTCTCCCGGCCCTTCCTCTGGGTACTCGTCCTCAGATCACGATGCCCGCGCTCCGCTTGAGGGGCGAGGAGCAGACACAAAACCCCGCGCGTTCATGCAACGCGCGGGGTTTACCATACGACCGCTTAAGCTACTTCACAAGCGCGAGTGTGTCGCGCGCAATGGTCAGCTCTTCGTTTGTATTGATGATCATCACAGTTACGCGTGAGTCCGGTGTCGAGATAATCCCCTGCGCGCGCCTGCCTTTGTTGACTTCCTTGTCGAGATTAACGCCCAGAAAACCGAGTCCCTCTGTCACTTTTTCGCGCACGGTATCGGTGTTCTCGCCGATGCCCGCGGTGAATACCACACCGTCAAGACCGCCCATCGCCGCCGCGTACGCGCCGACGTACTTTTTAACCTTGTAGCAGAAGACTTCAAACGCGATGGCCGCACGCTCTTTCCCAGCCGCGATGGCCGCCTCAATGTCGCGCATGTCGCTGGTTTCGCCCGATACGCCCTGAAGGCCCGACTGTTTATTGAGCACCGCCATCACCTGATCAATGGCCATACCCTTTTTCTTCATCAGGAACTCAATGATCGCAGGATCGATGTCGCCGCTGCGCGTGCCCATCATCACACCTTCGAGCGGGGTGAGGCCCATGGAGGTGTCGACAGATTTGCCGCCGTCGACCGCCGCGATGGAGGAACCGTTTCCCAAGTGGCAAGTCACGATCTTGAGCTGCTCTACGGGCTTGCCCATAAGCTTGGCCGCCTCGCGCGAAACAAAGAGATGGGAAGTGCCGTGGAAGCCGTAACGGCGGATCTTCATTTCGGTGTACATTTCATAGGGCAGGCCGTAAAGGTAGGCTTGGCGCGGCATGGTCTGATGAAACGCTGTGTCGAAAACGGCAACCATGGGCGTCGTGGGCATCACGCCCTGGCACGCCTCGATGCCCTGAATGTTGGCGGGGTTATGGAGTGGCGCGAGGTCGACGTTCTCCCGGATGGCATCCATCACGCTCGCGTCAATGAGGACAGACCCCGCGAATTTCTCACCGCCGTGCACCACGCGGTGCCCGACAGCGCCGATGCTCGACATGTCCTTGACGACCTTGCGCTCCGTCAGGGCGGAAAGTACCTGCTTCATCGCCTCGACGTGATCCTTCATGGGCGTTTCGACCGTATAGGTGTCGTCCCCGGCCTTTTGAACCAGCTTGCTGCCCGCGATGCCGATGCGTTCCGCGTTGCCCTTTGCAAGGACGGACTCGTTGCTCATGTCAATGAGCTGGTATTTCAGCGAAGAGCTGCCCGCGTTAATGACCAGTACATTCATCTCACAGGCCCTCCCCTACATCGACTGCGCCTGAACGGCGGTCATGGCGGCTACCGCCGCGATGTCCTCCACCGAGCAGCCGCGGGACAGGTCGTTGACGGGCTTCCTTAGGCCCTGCATGATCGGGCCAATCGCCTCGGCACCCGCGAGACGCTGCACCAGCTTGTAGCCGATGTTGCCCGCATCGAGATCGGGGAAAATCAGGACGTTGGCTTTCCCCGCGACAGGGCTGCCCGGGGATTTGAGTTGTCCCACTTTCTCAACCAGCGCGGCGTCCGCCTGAAGCTCACCGTCAATCATCAGTTCGGGCGCGATCTCTTTGGCGAGCTTTGTGGCTTCCACGACCTTATCCGCATCAGCGTGCGCGCCCGATCCCTTCGTGGAAAACGAGAGCATGGCAACGCGCGGCTCCATGGCGCAGAGCGCTTTGGCCGTGGCGGCGGAGGAAATCGCGATGGCGGCCAGCTGCTTGGCGTCCGGGCTGATGTTGACCGCGCAATCCGCGAAAACCAGCACGCCCTTGTCGCCGTATGCGGTGTTGGGGCACTCCATGATGAAGCAGGAAGACGCGGTGGAGATACCGGGGGCCGTCTTGATGATCTGAAGCGCGGGACGAAGCGTGTCGGCGGTGGTGTGGATCGCGCCGGAAACCAGCCCGTCCGCGTCGCCCGTTTGAACCATCATCGTGCCAAAGTAAATCGTATCTTTGACCGTCGCGAGCGCTTTCTCCTCGGTTACGCCCTTGTCCTTGCGCAGCTGATAGAAGGCGTCGGCGTAAGCCGCGAGTTGATCACTCGCCTCGGGATCGATGATCGTCACGCCGCTCAAGTCAACTCCGGCGGCCATTTCGCGAATTTTGGCGACATTTCCGAGCAGCACGGGCTTGCAGGTGCCTTCCTTGACGATCTGCACCGCTGCCTTGATTGTGCGCTCTTCCGCGCCTTCGGGGAAAACGATGGTTTTCAGATCCTGTTTCGCCTTCGCGCGGATGGTGTCCATCAAACCCATAGTCATCCAGCTCCTTTAGTTATTCAACGCATTCTAACACACTTGCGCCCGCCGAGCAAAGATTTTGACGCAAAAACCTTGGTCTAGCAAGTCCCGAAGAACCGCTCCGTGAATCTGTAGACCCTGCCCTTGAGCGTGGAAAGCAGGCGCGCAGACTCCTCGCAGCCAAGAACCGCCTTTTTGAGCAAGCGGCCTTCTTCGTAGCACATCTCTTTGTGCTGCGGGTAGTACCACTCAAGCAGGAACTGCGCGTAACGCGCAAGGCGGTACGAGCCGTGGATGCGCGTCTGCTCGCCCGGATAATGCTCAAGCGCGACGGTCATGCCCCCGCGGACCGCGGCGAGGATTTCGTCCGCAGACTTTGCAAACGCGATGGTCGACGTCCAGTCAAACCAGTTGACATCGACTGTGCCGTGCGAGTCGGATGATCCGACGACCGGCAGTAGGCCCCCCAACCGCGCGCACTTGTCGTAATAGTATGCTGTTTGCATGTTGTTCTCGATCACGGTCTGACCGCCCAGCAGCTCGAAGGCGTCGAACAGCCGCTGGTCAAAGACGTAGTCAATCATCTCGGTCGGCACGTGGTAAACGCGCGCGATCCAGTGTGGGTGCGGGAAAATGCCCACGCCGCCAAAGCTTCGCACTTTTCGGACGCACCAGTGGTAAATCGCCGCTTGCCTGCGGTTAAAGCCTTCGGGAAGCTCTAGCGTCCTGGCGATCTCCTCGACCTCGCGATCAAATACGTCGGGCGTGTTGATAATGATGTCGTTGAGGCTGGACGCGTTGCCAAACGCGATATAGTGCAGATAGCTGTCTTTGCAATGGACTTCTTCGCCGGGATAGAGCTTCAGATCCGTATCAAAGCGCCCGACGCGCTCGATGGCCTCGAGCGAAGGCGCATACTTACGATGATCGGTGATGGCGAGGAAATCGTAACCGTGCTTGCGGTAGTTGGCTGCGACGACGGCAGGTTCCTCCTTACCGTCGGAATACATGGTGTGTACGTGCAAATCTCCGTGGAAAGGCCGCAGGGCGTACAGCTCATCGGAGAGGGAGAATACGTCGAAGCGCAGGTGTTCCGGCAGATCGGGATCGGGAAGGACGCGGATCTGATAGCGTTCCTCGCCCGTGAACACATACGAAAAACGAAGCACGCCGTCCACCGGGGTGACCGTCACGCTCGGAAAAGCGGTGTTGGGCAGCGGCTCGATGGAGTGCTCCATGGGCATAAGGCGCACAGTGTACGCACGGCCGGCCTCAAATGCCGCGTGCTTCCCTTTGGGCGCTATGGTCACGGTTGTGTTCTCTCCCGAACGGACGACACACGGGAACACCGTGTAGTTCTCAAGCAGAAGCTTCATTTGGCCTTCTCCTCGCATTCATGCCAGATTTTCTTCATGGTTAGCGCATCCTCAGCCTGCATATCGCGCGATTCGCACAAGAACCGCGGCTCCCAGCCACGCTTTATCATGAGCGCGGGCAGGGGCGAAAAATCCGGACCATACCCCGCATCTTCGAAATTCATGTGCTTTTTCTCACCCGCCGGGCCGAACTCAATGTGCGAGAAGTGCACATGGACGCGCTTCATCTTTTCTCCCGCCGCTTCGCATACCTTAAGGATGCGCTCATAGTCGTCCGCACCCTTGATCGCACCCAAATCGCGCACGTGGAGATGCCCGAAGTCAATGCATGGAATGATGTTGTCGGCTATGCCGCACAGCGCAAGGACATCGTCCACAGTACCGAGCAAACTTTTTTTGCCCATGGTTTCCGGGCAAAGCGTAACGCCTTCCAAGCCGAGAGCGTTCAGCTCTTTTCGGATGGCGAACAGCGTTTCCATCGCCGCGGGCAGAGTGCCCGAACCCGGATGAAACACGACGCGGTCCCCGTTCATCCACGCGCATACCTGTGCGGATTCGACCAGCCATCGCAAATTGTTCGCGAACTTCTCCGGTCGCGTGTCCGCGATGTTGATATAGTACGGCGCGTGAACGCTCATGGCGATGCCGTGAGCTTTGACCTCCCCGCCGATCTTGCGCGCGCCTTCCTCCTTGACAGAAACACCGTGCCCGCAGGAGAATTCAAACGCGTCCAGGCCGAGCGCGGAAAGATATGCGGGTGCCTGCCACGTGTGCTTGAACCCTTGGTCGTAGAAACTCTTTGAATTACTCGCGGTGCCAAACCGCACCATGCAACAACCTCCCTACATGAACCGCACGACCAACCAGTCGACAAAGCCAAGGTACACAGCGAGGATATCCCCTGCGCAAATGGAAGCGATTAACGTGCCAATCGCGAGAAACGGCACCATGGGCATTTCCTGCCCGACAGCGGTCTTGCGAACCGTAAGAAGGGCCGCAATGACCAGGCCAGCCGCCCATATGGACAAGAGCAGCGCGAAGGATGTGTCGCGGACGCCCAGCCACAGCCCGGCGGCCAGCATGAGTTTGACATCGCCGCCGCCCAGACCTTCCTTGCCTGTAAACAGGCGCGCGGCAATCGCGGCGAGCAAGAGCGATCCTCCACCAACCGCGGCTCCTCCCAAAGCGTCAAGGACAGGAACGCGCACGCTAAACGCCGACCCCAAAAGCCCGAGCGCGGCCAATGCGACAACGGCTCTATCCGGCACGACGCCATGCTCGCAATCGATGTGGGTCAGCACAGCCATGAACATGCACAGAGGCGCAAACCACAGCATTCCGGCCACGCCGCACCTTAAGAACGCGAACGCGAAAAACACGCCGCCCGAAAGCTCGACCCACATGTGGCGCGACGGTACCCGCACACCGCAAGTTGAACATTCTCCGCGCGCGTGAATATACCCCGCAACCGGCAGAAGCTCAAGCGGCGTCAGCGCGCGCCCGCAGGCATCGCAGTGCGAAGGAGGACTCACGACCGACTCCCCGCGCATGCTCCGTGACGCGATCACGCCGCAAAGGCTCATGAGAATCGAACCCAGTGCAAACCAAAAGAACGCTCCCAGCGCGGCCCGGACGCCGTCCGGCAGCGCGGAGAGATCAAATAGCGAATCGAGCGCGCTCATGGCCTTTCAATCCCCAAATAGGCCAGCACAAAGCGCTCGAAAACGCGCACGCACCTGGTGTACAACAACTCTTTTTTTCCCAGCGGATTGACAAGCGCGCACTTGATCCCCGCCCGTTTCGCACCCAGAATGTCCGTAAAATACTGGTCGCCTATGGCGGCGCATTGAACAGCGGGCAAACCCAGCGCGTACAGCGCGCGCGCGTAGGCCCGCTTTGTCGGTTTACGCGCGTCCGCAACCCACGCCGCGCCGATCTTCTCCGCTATGGACCTCACGCGTTTTTCGTGATTGTTGGAGAGGATGAGCAGCTTCATCCCCATCTCTCGGGCGCGCGCACACCACACGGACGCCCCAGGCGCAATTTCCTCAGCCTGCCACAGCGCGAGCGTGTTGTCCAAATCAAGGATCAGCCCGCGCACACCCATGCCGCGCAGGTTTTCAAGACCGATGTCGGTCATACGCGCAGCGATCACATCGGGATACGCCAACGCTTGTTTCTTCATGATGGCTTTTGCTTCATTCATATCTCATCCATCATATCGTTTGTCCGCGCTTTCGTCAACGGCGGCAAAACGCGCGGCCGCCGCTGAGCGACCTATGGCCTGTTGTCCTTGAGGAAATTCTCGTAGGCCTCGCGGTCGCGCGGGTCGGGCTGTGTGCGCGGGCAGGATTCGCCCACGCCGGGCGGGCAGGGAGCAAAACGCGAAAACTCGGCCATCATCACACCAAGGCCGCGAGTAGCGCCGCGGAGGCGCTGCGGATATTCAGCGGATGATCTGACGGGCGCTTCGCCGGAGATGGACACGTAACCGCCCAACGTCACGGGATCGCCGATGACCGCGCCCATTCCCATCATGTCCGCGATGACCGCACCCGCATACGCCGCAGGTGTGCGTATCTCAAACGTCGTCATCGGTTCAAGGAGCGCGCATCCGGCGTTTGTGAGCGCTTCGAAAAGCGGGATGGGCACGACGGGAGCGAACCTTGACGGGGGCATAGAGAGTGGCCAGCATTTGCCGCCGGTGACCGTGACGACGACATCCGTGACCGGCCACCCAGACAACCCTTCCATAAGCGCATAACGCAGCGCGCGCTCCGTCTCGCGCTTATAGCGTTCGAAAAAATAGTCCGTGGAGAGGTTGTTGACGATGGCCACACCGCTTCCGGGCGCGCCAGGTTCGACTTTGAGATCGATGTCCGCGTGGAACGGCGACTTCATCATGCGCAGGATCGCGGAACCCGTACCGACGGGCGTTTCGCGATACAGGATGGACGGCCGCCCAAACCGGACGGGGATGCCGCACTGTACACCCAACGTCTCCTCCAACACCTCGCGGTGCACTTCGCCCATGATGTCGAGTCGAAACTCGCGCGTCTTCGGCTCATAGCGCGGGTTAAGCGCGGGTGTTTCGTCCGCGAGCATCGCAAGCGCGTCGGACAACGCCGTCACAACCTCCGCGTGAACGGCGCTTACGCGGGCGGTCATGAGCGGCGGGGTCATCTTGACCGCGTCCCTGCGCGGGCTCCCGATCCATGTGCCGCACTTGCCTCCGCTCAGGCCGGAGAGGACGCCGATGTCACCAGCCTTCAGGCTGGACGCTGTGGCGTATCCGGCGGGCGTGAGCTTTCGCAGCCTGTTTGCGCGGCCCAGCTCGGGCGCCGCGCGCAAGTCGAGCTCGCCGCCGAACACACGGATATGCGCGCGCCGCTCGCTGTCCTCGTGCGAAATGTTATAAATTACAGCGGAGGTCTCATCGTCGCACACCGGCGCGGGAAGGCACGCGACAATGGCGTCGAGCGCTTCCTCAACGCCTTCTCCCTTGAGGGCCGCGCCTGCCACAGCGGGTGTCACAGCGCACGCACCGCAAAGCCGCGCCGCGGCCTCAATGATGCTTTCGTCCGTGACCCCTTCGCCAAGCGCCCTTTTGAGCAAATCCTCATCGTAGCGCGTGAGCAGATCAACTGCGTCCGCTTGCTCGGACAATAGAAAAGGCTCCGGGACAAGCCCGCGCAGCGCGTCAAGCGTGCGAGCGACGTCCGCGCCCGCGCGGTCCGTTTTGTTGATGAAGCACAGGATAGGCAGGCGCATACTCGTCAGCACGCGCGCGATGACCGCCGTTTGCGGCTGCACACCTTCAACCGCCGAGACGACAAGCACCGCCGCATCAATCGCGCAGAGCGCGCTTTGAACCTCGGATGAAAAGTCGACATGCCCCGGCGTGTCGATCACGCGGATCTCCACCCCCTTGTAGAGCGCGCACGCGGCCTGCGTGCGGATGGAGATGCCACGCTTGCGTTCTATCGGGAGCGCATCGGTAAAAGCGGTGCCTTCATCTACACGGCCCGCGCGGCGGACCGCACCTGTCTTGTACAAAATTTGCTCGGTTAACGTGGTCTTTCCGGCATCAACGTGCGCAAAGATGCCGATGTTTCTGATCTGACTCATCAAAGTTCCCTCACAGGGCTGACGGCGCAAAAAAAGCGCGCGGATTATCCGCGCGCCGATATACAATCAAGCCGCGCCGTTGCCGCAAAGTCCTCCCGGACGCGGCAAAGCGCATCGGGAGGCTAATGAACGCTCATCCTCTTTTCGGACATCACGGTATCCTCCCTCTCGCGGACTGACATCCGCATACGAATATTGTATGCGCGGGCTGGCCTGCTGTCAAGCTCAATCTTTTCAATTACCGGCATGTGTGGTAGAATATCGTGACACGAAATATGGAAGGACGATACATATGCCATTGGTCAACACGCGCGACATGCTCAGAAAGGCGTACGACGGCGGCTACGCCATCGGCGCGTTTAACGTCAACAACATGGAGACCATCCAGGGTATTACCGAGGCCGCGATGGCCGAGAACGCCCCGCTCATTCTCCAGGTTTCCGCCGGCGCGCGCAAGTACGCCAAGCACATCTACCTGATGAAGCTCATCGAAGCCGCCATTGCCGACACCGGTCTGCCCATCGCGGTGCACCTCGACCACGGCGCGGACTTTGAGACCTGCAAAAGCTGTATTGACGGCGGGTTCACGTCGGTCATGATCGACGGCTCACACCACTCCTTCGAGGAAAACATCGCGATCACGAAAAAAGTCGTTGATTACGCGCACGACAAGGGTGTCACCGTCGAAGGCGAACTCGGACGTCTCGCGGGTACCGAGGACGCGATCGTCGTCTCCGCAGGCGACGCGGCGTTTACCGATCCCGATCAGGTCTTTGAGTTCGTCACAAAGACCGGCGTCGACTCGCTGGCCATCGCCATCGGCACTAGCCATGGCGCGTTCAAGTTCAAAGGCGAGCCAAACCTGCGCTTTGACATCCTGGAAAAGGTCGCACAGAAGCTTCCGGGATACCCCATCGTGCTCCACGGCGCGTCCAGCGTCATGCCCGAGTACGTCGATATGATCAACAATTTTGGCGGAAAAATGGACGGCGCACAGGGCATTCCCGAGTCCATGCTCCGCAAAGCGGCTTCCATGGCCGTGTGCAAAATTAACATCGATTCCGACCTGCGGCTCGCAGTCACAGGCATGATCCGCAAGCACTTTGCGGAGTTCCCCCAACACTTCGACCCGCGCGAGTACCTGACCGACGCGCGCGCCGGCATCCGCGAAGTCGTGCGGCACAAACTTGTCAGCGTGCTCGGCTGCAACGGCAAAGCATAAACGGCGATCGCGTACTCAAAAAGGCCCAACAGTTCGCCTGTCGGGCCTTTGCATGTTGATAACGCCGAATGACGACTTGCGCTCCTTCCACGGATATCGGCATGCACCCGTAGCTCCTGCGGTAAAACGCACGCTTCCGATTGCCGCGTTGAGCGATACCTGATGGTCCAGCCGAAAACACTTTAGAGAATCATCGGATACAGGGTTATCGCCATTTTGCGCCTCTTCATCTTGCCCGCTCACATAGCCGTCACAGTCATTCTCAGATGCCACATACTCGTATATACGCAGAATCTCGCTGCTCTGTAGACCTTTTTATCCAATTCTTTCACCATGATGCCTGCAACATGGAGCGGCCCGACTACGATCGGCCGCTCCATGTTGTTTAAAAATACAGTTACGAAGTATTTTGTGCCATGCTCCAAGGTCCGTTCAAAATCTCAGAATCCTTGCTCCAGAACGCGGCATATGCACTCAATTCGCACAGACGATAGACCTCAAGTGGCAGCGAGGTTCACATGCGTTTATTTGCTCAAGAACTGCCGGAATGAGAGCATCATGTCAGGCGTTAAGTTCGTGCATGCCTGAATGGCTTTGACGAGATCATCCGGCGCAAAATGCACGGCGATTCTGTGGAGCGTTTCCGCTCGGCGCTCCCGCGCGACAAGCCACGCGTCAAGCAGCTGCGCGCTGGACAGACGTCCGGCTATATCAACGAGTTTCTCCCCGCTCCATGGATCGCACGCCCTCAGCGCCGAGGCGACCATATCGTTGGTCCAGTTCACGGACAACGCCGGGAGAAGCGCTGCATCGCGGTTGTTGCTGGAGCGGAACGCGTCGTATAACTCACGCGCGTCACATCCGGCAGCGATTTTTGCGAGCTGTTCCGCGCTGCGTTCTTCTCCCGCCTTCCACTCATCCAGTGGGTTCAAACTCGGCGAAGACGCGATGTCGATATGTTTTTCCGCCTTACGGACATCGTCCGCATCCATGTGTTCCGAAAGGGCGCGCAGGGCATGCGCATCGCGCTGCTCAGCGTGTTTCCACGCGTGAAGCAGATGATCTGAGTCCATGAAAGGCGCGAGCTGCACGAGGTACTTCGCCATGCGATTGTCCGAGTGTTTCCACGCGTGGTCAATCGCTTCCGAGTCGAGGTGAGGCGCGATCTCGATCAGCGTCTCAGCAGAGCGATTCACCGCGTTTTTCCACGCGTTTTGCAGGTCTTCGGAGTCCATGTGCGCCGCCAACTCTTTGAGGATGTGCGCCTCGCGCGACTCCGCGCGTTTCCACGCCTCTGCGATGACATCGCTGTCCATAAAGGGCGCAAGCTCAGTCAGCAGCTCAGCCTTGCCGCTCTGCGCCTTCCACATATCGGCTAAATCGTCGCTGTCCAAATGCGGCGCCAGCTCGATCAGCCTCTCCGCGCTGCGCAAACCAAGCCGGTGCCAAACACCCGCGATGGCGTCGCTGTCCAGCTCATGCGCTCTTTCTATCAGCTCATCCAGCGTGGTAATTCCGTCGGCAATGACATTTTCATCGTCTTCGTCCTCATCGTCCTCATCGTCGTCATCGTCATCTTCGTCGTCATCGTCATCTTCGTCATCATCGTCATCTTCGTCATCATCGTTATCTTCGTCATCTTCGTCATCTTCGTCGTCATCGTCGTCTTCGTCATTACGCAACGAGAAGCGATGCTGTTTGCACAGTTTACGGGCCATTTTCTCAAGCCACTCAGCGCGCTTTTCATCATCTCTGGGCGCATCCGGGCAGCGAAGCGCAATGGCAAGCGTCCCAGCAGCGCCAAGGAAATGCACAAACGCCTCGAGTTCTTTTTTTGTAATGTCAAAGCTGGATTCGCTCAGCGCCTGGTGTAGAGCGGCCTTGGTGATGAATGGCGCAACGCGGAGCAAGTCGCCCGCGAGTTCGGGACGCGGAGCCTCAATGACGAGGCGGCTGAGTGCTTCCTTTTCGACAAAGGGCGCAATGCGCCACAGCCCTGCCAAGCCATCGCGGTTGACGCATATGCCCGCGAGCCGTGAAGTCACTTGCTTGGGCAAAAACGGTGCAAGGCTCATCAAAGTACGGTATTCGCCTTTGTCTGCACACTTCTCCGCCAACGACCCCAGCTTCTCTTTTGAGAGGAAGGGAGCGATATGCTTCAGCTGATCAAGAGACCGCGGCGCGTCCATGTCCGTGGCGAGTTTATCGAGCGCTTCTTTGGACATAAAGGGCGCAAGCTGCTTAAGCTGCGAAAAATCAGCTTTTTCCCCCGCTTTCATCGCGAGCGCGTCGATTGCGGCCCGGGATGCGAACGGCGCCAAACGCTTGATCTGATTCAGCGACTGCGGCGTATCCAGCTCCATGACAATGCGGTCGATATCGTTTGTTGGTGAAAAGGGCGCGAGCTGCACCAACGTGTCAAAATCGCACTTGTCGGAGCACTTGCTCATCAGCTTGGACATCGCATCGGACGACATAAAGGGCGCGAGCGGTTTGAGCTCGGAAAGCGACTCGGGCGCGTCAATATTTGCCACTATCCGGTCAATCGCGTGCCGTGGTATAAAGGGTGCGATGTGGCGAAGCGAGGCGAGCGAACCCTTTGTCGCGCACTTCTCCGCAACGGCCGCGAGCGCGTGGCCAGGAACAAACGGAGCGATATGGCGAAGCTCATCAAGCGAGTCCGGCGGGGCCATGTTGACCACAATATCGCTGAGTTCCTCTTGGCTGATGAAGGGCGCGATGCCCTGCAGCGACCCGATTGTCCCGCCGTTTGCAAGGGAGTTACGCGCGATTTCCGCCAGCGTCTTTCCCGAAATAAATGGCGCGATGCTTCTTAACTGGGAGAGCTGCGCTGGCTCCTTGATGCCGCGCGCGATCTCATCGAGCGCCTCCTTTGGCATGAAAGGCGCGATTTTGGCCAGCCCATGGAAATCGCAGCTGTTCGCGCATTTTGCGGCAAGCGAAGCCAAAGCTTCGCGCGAGAGGAAAGGCGCGAGTTTGCTGATCTGCTCGAGTTCCAGCGTGTCATCGCACTTTTCAATCAAAGCGGCGAGCGCTTCCTTTGGCATGAAAGGCGCAATTTTCTTGAGATCGCGAAAACTTGTCTTGTCAATCTCACAGCTGTTGACGAGATCAACGAGCGTTTGCCTGTTCATAAAAGGTGCCACGCGAACCAGGCCGTCCATGTCCGTTGACGCGGCGCGCTGGGCGGCTTCGTGCAGCGCTTCGCGGCTGAGGAAGGGCGCGATTTTTGCGAGTTCTCCAATGGCGTATGGGCGGGAGACCGAAGAAAGCAACTGCGAGAGCGCATCGCGCTTGATGAGCGGTGCAATCTTATATAGCGATGATATCGCGGTCGAGGGGATCGCGGAGTAGGCAAGCTCGGTCAGCTCGTCTTCCGAAAGATAGCCTCCGAAGCGCGCGATCATGTCGTGGTTCATCGAAAACACAATCGGCCTGAGTTCACCAAAGAGCGCGGCGTGCCCGAGTATGCCGCGTTTGCACTGCCGGTAAAGGTCGTTGAGTTTTTCGGCAATGTCGGCGGGCGGCTGGTACTCCGGCTCAACCGCAGGCGCGGGTGCTGCCGGAAAACCCATCTCCGGGAACCCAGCGACTTTGGGCGGTGCGGGTGGAGCAGGTGGGGTCGGCGGAGCGGGTGGCGCAGGCGGCGCAGGGGGGGGCGGAGGCGCTGAGGACATCGAAGGGATATGAACCTTGATGGAGTCCGTCAGATTTTTGAGCACACCTGTGAATTGCTCGAAAGCCGTCTGCATCTGCGCCTTGGCATTTTCGCGAATGTCGGGATCGTTGACGGTGTCCTTGATGTCCCGAAACATCGACTTCGTTTGTTTTTCAAGTTCGCGCGCGGCGTTCTTGATGCCCTCGACGGGGATATCAAACGTGAAATCGGGCGCGGGGTTCTGCGGGCCTTCCGGCTCATCGGGCGCATCAGTCGGCGCGGCTTCCCCTGAGAGAATGGACTCAATGCTCACTCCGTAAAATCTGGACAGCTTGAGCAGAATGTCTACATCGGGGAGCGCAAGCCCGTTTTCCCACTTGGAAACGGCCTGCGAGGTGACGTTCATGGCCATGGCCAGCTCGGACTGCGTAAGTCCTCTGCTGCGCCTCAGTGCGGAGAGTGTTGCTCCAACAATGCGGGGTTGAAGAGGTTCTGACATGGGGATGCCTCCTTATCCTTCGTTCTGGTTGAGCAGGTGAATCTTCATTAATGCGAACATGAGCGGCATATCCGAGTGTTTCATAACTTTCGCCTTCCGTTTACCTTCAGCAACCGCAATTGTTTCAAATGCCTTATTCTCACCGGATTCGCTGATACTTTCGTTGTAGGTTCGAACAGACTGTGATATCATGTTATATCATCCTCCTAAAATCGCAGCGGACGCCGTGGTGTTGTCGCCGGAACGCGCCCAGCAGCGTCATCGCAACCGATGGTTGAATAATATCACATCAACTGTCGGTTGACAAGAGGGTTTTGAATTATTTTTCCACAAACGAGGAATTTGATGCTGAATCTTCCGCTGGTTATGATCGTCAACCCCGTTGCGGGGCGCGGACGCGGGCTCAAGATCGGCAACGAGCTGCATGAGCGGCTTGACTCCCTGGGTGTTCCGCACATCTTCCACACCACGCGAAAAGTTGGCGAGGCCACAGCGCTCGCGCACGCGTCACCGGACAACGCGCTCGTCCTGAGCGTTGGCGGAGATGGGACCGTTCAGGAGGTCAGCCGCGCAGTTGTACAAAGCGGACGCACGCTCGCAGTCATCCCCGGTGGAACGGGCAATGATTATGCGCGCGCGCTCGGCATTCCTTCAGGACATTTAGCAGCGCTCGATTACGTGCTGAGCCGCACGTTCACCCGCAAAATGGATGCCATTCGAGTCAACGAAAGCGACTGGCTCTTCAACGCCGGGGGAACAGGCTTTGATACCGAAGTCGTCCACAAAGCGCAGGCCTTTCGTTTCTTAGGCGCTGCTGCGTACCTCGCGGGTGTCTTTGCGGCACTCGCGAGTTTTTCCTATCGCGAGGTTGAGCTCGAAATCGACAGCCAAGTGCTCAAGCAAAATTACCTGCTCGCGTGCGTTGGAAACGGGAAGTGTTATGGCGGCGGCATGAAGGTTAATCCCGAGGGGAAACCCGACGACGGTGTGATGGAGTTGATCATCTGCCGGCAAATCCCCAAATACAAGATTCCCATCCTTCTCCCACGTTTTGTCGCGGGCACCCATCTCAACCTCCCGATCATCGACGTATACAAATGCCGCGAACTGACAATTCGCGGCAACAAGTTGCTGTTCCACCTCGACGGCACCCTATCCGAGTTCTCAGAGCTCCGTTTCAGGCTCGTCCCCGGGGCCATCAGCGTGCTGTAACCAACGCCTCAGTCCATGTCGATAGTGGCGGCGATCTGGCGTTTCTTCCATATATCGTCGCATATTTCAACCATGCGGCGCATCTGCAGGATGACGACCGATCCGTAGGGAGCGTCAAGCAGCTTTTCGATGCTGTGACGGTAAAGCTCAAGGCGTTCAAGCACACGCACCGTATCGGGCGGCCCTTCCTCGTTGCGCAGGATCATGGCGATTTCATCGGTCAGGTTTTGCCCGAGCACGAGCAAAAGCTCGCCGATCGTCTCGGCATACGGCGAATAGAACACGCCCTCGATCACCCCCTGCGCCACTATCTCATTGAACAATGGCAGCGTCTTTTTGATGCTCGCCTTTTTCAATTTTTCGCGAAGCATGAGGTTTGAATCGCTGTACGCAACCTGTATGAGCAGCAGGAGGAAGTCGACGTCGTTTTCCTGCCAAATGCCGTTTTTGTCAAATAGCGCGTTGAGCTTGTCCACGGCGTTGCCAGGGCATTCGCGCACTGCGGTCTGTGCCGCCTCGTAACTGCGCGTCGATTTGGCCTCACAAATCTCCTCAAGAAGCTGTTCTTTGGAAGCGAAGTGATGGTAAAACCCGCCTTTTGAAAGCTTCAGTTCGTCGATCACATCCTGTATTGTGGCGTTCTCGTAACCTCTCTCCATGAAAAGTCGCTCAGCGGTCTCAATGATGGCCTGCTTGCGACGATCTCCTTTGACCACGAAAACCCCTCCTGGATGTTTTTACACCGCAAAAAAATGACACGGATCAAACGCCGCGCGGATTGAACCGGCGCTTCACCTCGAGCAAAAGCCAACCCGGCAGCACTTCCATTGCGACTTCAGGACCAGGACCCCGGCCTCTCTCGCAACGGCCGTGATCGCCGTGCAATACAAATACGCGAAAAGCATCAGCGGGCGCAAGCACGACTGAAACGGCTTTGTTCCATACCCTCACTGGCGCGGCTGCAAAACCGCCGGACGTTTCGCGCGTAATGCCCGCAACGCGCTATATGCTTAAGAACACCGCTCGCGCCCTGACGTGAGCGCGGCGGCTAATAAACAGATGCATACGACGAACGCGCAGCGTCTTAGTGTCCGTGATGGATACTCTATGTCACCGAGCCCTGATTATTGGGTAAAATACGCATAGCGGGCGACTTGGTCTGCCTGTCCGCCGCTTCGGCGAGCATCTTCTCTTTTTGCGCGCGCGAGAGCTCCTGGCGCATGCGTTCGAGTTCCCTGCGAAGGCGTGTGCATTCGTCCTGCGCCTTGATGAGTTCGTCCGCGATGTTCAGCGCGGTCAACACACCCAGATTGTTATTCGCAACGTTTGTCGCAGCGCCGATTTCGCCCATTTTGCGGTCGACATACAACGCCACGCGGTGGATGTATTCCGCCGAATCCGCACCCATCAAATGGTATTCACGCCCGCCGATTCTTACGGACGTCTTGGTTTTCTCGTTAGCCACGGCCAGCACCTCCGTCCGCAATGTGTTTTCAGCATTAGTATACACAATTCGCGTTCATCTGACAACCGAATTACGCATTTGACGGGCACTTCAAGCAATAGTAAAATACATCATGACATGAATTGATGGAATAGGTTGCTTTGGGAGGTGAACAGCGTGAGTGTTTTGGGCCTTGTGATGGTCTGCGTTGTCCTTCCTTACGCCGCAACTGTTTTGGGCGCGTCCTTCGCAGGACTGATGCGCGCGCCTTCTCGGCGCGTACAGGACGCCATGCTCGGTTTCGCCGCGGGCGTCATGATGGCCGCCTGTGTGTGGGGGCTTCTCATTCCCGCGTTTCAAGGAGCGTCCGCCCATCCCCTCGGACTCTTATTCGCGACGTTTGGATTTGCGGCGGGGCTCCTGCTTCTGATCTCGCTCGACCACCTGCTCCCCCACCTCCACGCGCGCACGGATCAGCAGGAAGGCCCTGTCACGCGCCTGCCACGTTCCTTTCTGCTCGTGCTCGCCGTCGCGCTTCACAACATTCCGGAAGGGATGGCTATGGGTGTTGCGCTCGGCGCTGCGTTAAGCGGCCCCGCAGGCGAAGCAGGTGCGATCGCTATGGGACTTGGCATAGCGATGCAAAACCTCCCCGAGGGCGCTGCTGTGACGTTCCCGCTCATCAACGAGGGTGTGTCCGTCAAAAAAAGCATTCTGTTCGGGCAGATCTCAGGACTTGCGGAGCCCATCGCCGCGCTTGCGGGCGTGTTCCTCGCCATGAGCGTTGAGGGCGCGCTGCCCGCGCTTTTGTGCTTTGCTGCCGGCGCCATGCTCTATGTTATTGTTGAGGAGCTCATCCCGCAATCACAGACGGACACGAATGGACACGCCGGTACACTGGGGTGCATCGGCGGTTTTTGGATCATGGCCATCATCGCCGTGATGCTCGGGTGATGTAAAACCCGCGCGTCAGTTGACACAGCGGGCAGATCGTGATAAAAATATACACAGGGGACGTTTTGCTTTGGAAAAAAATAAACGCATCGCGGCGGCGCACGATCTAAGCAGTGTCGGCCGCTGCGCGCTCACGGTGGCCATCCCCGTGCTTTCGAGCATGGGACATCAGGTGTGCCCGCTGCCCACCGCGCTTTTGAGTACACACCCAGCCGGCTTTGAGGGCTATTTTTTTGAGGATCTCACTTCGCGCACGCAAATGTATATCGAGCACTGGAAAACCGCGGGCGTAACGTTCGATGCACTCTACAGCGGATATACGTGCACGGTTGAGCAAATCACAACGCTGCACGGATGGGCCGCCGCAATCAAGGCTGACAATCCCCGAGCGCTCGTTGTCGTAGATCCCGTGATGGGCGACAACGGCAAAAAATACCGCGTCTGCACGGACGCGATGGTGGAGGCCATGCGTGCGTACGTAACCGTCGCGGATGTGATCACCCCAAACCCCACCGAAGCTTGTCTGCTTCTGGGAGTCGCATGCGGCGTCCTGGCCTCGGACGAGCTGCTCGCAAGACTCTCGCGAGTTGGCGCGAAGATCGTCATCATCACCGGCGCACCTTACAACGGCGGCACCGCCAACCTGATGTGGGCCAACGGCAATGTGGCCGTTCACCCATACGAACCTGTACCCATGAGCTATCCGGGCACGGGCGACATTTTCGCCTCGGTGCTCACGGGCGGCCTGATGAGCGGCATGGTGACGCACGACGCGTTCCTTCTCGCCAGCAGGTTCACCGAAAGCGCTGTTGCGGCGACACACGCCGCCGGACTGCCCGTACGAGAGGGCGTCGCGTTTGAACCGCTTCTTCCTCCTATCCACAACACTTGAGGTGATCGGCATGAGAAACAATTTGACCAGCACACGCGGTGTCGTTCTTGTGGGATTGAGCGCAGCGCTTGTCGTCGTGCTCACATTCATACGCATTCCGCTCGGCACAGCGATGGTGCATCTCGGCTCCGCGGGCATCATGACATGCGCAATCGTGCTTGGCGGACCGATCGCGGGCGCAGGCGCGGCCATTGGTTCCGCCGTCTTCGACCTGATCGGAGGCGTATCACCATACACAGTCTGGTCCTTTTTCATCAAAGGTGCGATGGGGCTGACTGTCGGGATGATCGCGCACGCAGGCCGTAAAAACGGCACGAGCACCACCATGAACGCCGTGGCGTGCGTTTGCGGCGCGATTGTGTCTTTGATCGGTTATGAAATCGCTTGGACATTCGTGCTCGGGTCGTTCGCAGCCGCGCTTGCCAACATCCCCGCGTCTCTTCTGACCTCGGGCGTGGGCCTTCTCGTCAGCCTGCCCCTGTCCTACGCGCTCTTGCGCGCGTTCGGTAAAAATCGCCCGTGAGCGCGCGTCTGACCGCGTTCCCGCCCATCGAAAGCCCCGCGAGCCATACGCTCATCCTCGGGTCAATGCCGAGCGTGCGCTCTCTTGAGCTCTCGCAGTACTACGCCCACCCGCAGAACCGGTTCTGGCCGTTGATGTTCGAAGTCTTTGGCCGCGCTCCAAGCGATGAATACGGCGCGAGGCGGTCTCTTCTGCTTGAGCACGGCATCGCGCTCTGGGACGTGCTCAAGGCGTGCGAGCGGGAAGGCAGTCTGGACGCATCCATACGCGCCGCCGAAGTCAACGACTTTGACGGCTTTTTTATAGCGCATCCGGCGCTGACACGCGTTCTGCTCAACGGAACCCACGCCGCGACGGTGTTCAGGCGGCACGCGCGCGCAAAAGAAGGACTGACCGTCATCTCCCTGCCGTCGACCAGCCCGGCCAACCGAACACTCTCGGAGTTTAGTCTCAAACAAGCGTGGAAGGAGGCGCTCATCGGATGAATATGGTGGAGCTCATCGCGAAAAAGCGCGACGGCGAGCATCACACGCTGGAGGAAATCGCCTATATCGTTCGCGGCCTTTCATCCATCCCTGATTACCAGATCTCCGCGTGGCTGATGGCCGTGTGCTTTCAGGGCATGGACGCCGGAGAAACGACTGCGCTCACGCTTGAGATGGCGCGCTCCGGTGACCGCCTAGACCTCTCACGCATCCGTGGTTTTCCCGTCGACAAGCACTCCACGGGCGGGGTTGGTGATACAACCACACTTATCAGCGTCCCGCTGGCCGCAGCGTGCGGAGCCCCGGTGGTCAAGATGAGCGGGCGTTCACTCTCCCACACCGGAGGAACGCTTGACAAGTTGTGGGCCATCCCCGGCATGCGTACGGAGCTTGCCCACGAAGCGCTGCTCGCGCAGGTTAGGCGCATCGGATGCGCGCTGGTCGGCCAGAGCGGCGACCTCTGCCCTGCCGATAAAAGGCTCTACGCCCTCCGCGACGTTACGGCGACCGTAGGCAGTCTGCCGCTCATCGCGGCGAGCATCATGTCCAAAAAAATCGCTGCGGGCTGCAAAGCGCTTGTGCTTGATGTCAAGTGCGGCAACGGCGCGCTTTTGACAAACGCCGAAGACACGATGTCACTCGCGCGGCGCATGGTGGACATCGGAACGCTTGCGGGCATGCGCACCGTCGCGCTCGTAACCGACATGAGCCAGCCGCTCGGAACACATATCGGGAACGCGCTTGAAGTCAAGGAGGCGATCGACACGCTGTCCGGACGCTTGCGCGGCCCGCTCGCGGACATTTCACTCACACTCGCCGCGCACATGGTTTCGCTATCACTCGGAATCGGCTTGACTGAGGCAGCGTCGCGCGTTGAACGCGCGCTTTCCTCCGGCGATGGTCTTGTCAAGCTCACTGAGTTGATTAGCGCGCAAGGCGGCGACGCGCGCGTGTGCGGCAACACGGGTTTGCTCCCCACTTGTGCGCGCATCCAGACGCTCGTCGCACAACGTTCCGGGTTCATAATTTCGTACGACACGCCCGCGATCGGACGGGCAGCACAGGCGCTTGGCGCTGGACGTGAACGTGTGGAGGACATCATCGACTCATCGGTCGGACTGATCCTGCACAAACGGGTGGGCGATCGCGTTACAAAGGGTGATCCCCTTTTCGACGCGCACATCGGCCTGCGGGGCTCAGTGGACTCAGCTCTCGCGCTGTTGAGTCAGAGCGTCGTCATCGGAGACACGCCACCGACCACACCACCACTTATTCTCAGTGTCGTCTCTTGAGTGTCCCTGTGCGCGGGATACCGGCCTACACCTCTCCCCGCACTCCCTTGAGATGGGGTAACTGCCTGAATCTGTGTTTGCGCAATTCCTGAAATGATGATAAAATGCGTGTAACTTCGACAAGGGGGTGAGGGCAAGCATGAAACTGCAAGCGAGGCGCGTTTTTTTCAATGTCGTCGTGCTGGCCCTTGTCTGCATGCTCGTGTTCATGATCGGATACCGTCCCGCGTCAGGCACTCAGGAAGCAAGCGCGACGGTAAGCGCACCTGTTATTTCCGAGGTCATGGCCTCGAACAGCTCAGCATGGATGGATGACAAGGGCAATTTCCCCGATTGGGTGGAGTTGTTTAACCCCACGGGGTACCCGATCAATTTGCAAGGATACGGACTGACCGATAAGGAAAACGGCAGCGCCAAATGGTTGTTCCCAAACACTTCCATTGCGTCAAACGCGTACATGGTTATTTTGCTCGAAGGCTCAACCGCAGTCCCCCAACCAAACTCACTGTGCGCAAACTTTGCGCTTTCGGCCGGTGAAACGCTTGTCCTTCTCGACCCAACGGGAGAGCCGCTCGACAGCTGCCCCATTGTCCCTGCCGGAAAGGACGTCTCGCTCGTTCGCGACACGGATGGCCAGTGGATCACCACGGGCGAGTACACCCCAGGGTACCCGAACACGACCGAGGGCTATGTCAAGTTCAACGCGTCGCGCGCTTTGGATAGCGCGGACGTCGAGTTAAGCGAGATCTCGCCCGCAAACCGCACCATGGCGGCGACAGCGTCGGGCGAATTCTATGATTGGATTGAGCTTTACAACAAAGGAAACTCCAAGGTTGACCTGACAGGTTGGGCGCTTTCCGATAACGAGTACAAGCCCATGAAATGGCGTTTTCCCAAAGGTGCCAGCATCGCGGCAGGAGAGTACTTGCTCGTGTACTGTCCGGGGGACGCGCCGCACGAGGGCGAAGGGATCTACACAGACTTTGCGCTCTCCACGGCTGAGATGACCGTCACGCTCTCCACATCCCGGGGCGCGAGCGTCGATAGTGTTGTCGTGCGTGACATTCCTGATGACGCGTCCTACTCACGCGTAGACGGGGAGTGGAAAACCACGCTTCAAGCGACACCCGGTTACAAAAATGACGACACGGGCGTCAAGGCCATGCAAAAACAGGTATTCGCGCAAAACCCGGGCGTGTACATCAGCGAGGTCGTCTCTCAAAATTCCGTGTCCTTTGACACGAAGGACGGCGCTTCTTCCGACTGGATCGAAATCCACAATGCTGGAAAAAACGCCGTTAACCTCGAGGGATGGGGGCTTTCCGACAGCGTTTCGCGCCCGCTCATGTGGACGTTTCCGAGCGTAAGCGTACCGCCGGGCGGCTACCTCGTGCTCGCCGCGACTGGCGCGCCCGCCGAGCGCAGCAGCGTCATCCACGCTGGATTTGGTTTGAGCAAGGACGGCGGGGAAATTCTAACGCTCGCCACCCCCGAGCGCAAGGTCGTGGACAAGATCATTATGCCGGCGCTCCCCGAGGACATGTCCTATGGCCGCACGCCGGGCGAGGACGGCTTTTTTTATTACGAGGAAACCACGCCGGGCGGCGCGAACGAGCAGGGATACGCCGGCTTCATGAGCGCGCCCACGTTCACGGTTCACCCGGGCGTGACGGACGCTCCGGTCAACGTGGCGGTGAACGCGGACGAAGGCGCGGTCGTCCACTACACGACCGACGGGCGTGAGCCGACCGCCAAGTCGCCCACGATGAATGGCGCGCTCACGCTGAGCAAGACGGGCATGCTGCGCGTCAAGGCGTACAAAGAGGGTTACCTGCCCTCCCCCGTAGTGACCGGCACCTACATCATCGGCGACCGGCACGAGCTGCCCATTGTGTCTCTGGTAATGAACCCGGACGACATGTTCTCCAAGGATTCGGGCATCCACGCAAACCCGTCCAAGGATTGGGAAAAGCCCGGGAACGCCGAGTTTATTGGCTTCCCCGAGACCAGCCCGTATTACTCTGCCTTCATGGGCATCAAGATGAGCGGCCAGTTCAGCTTGACGCGCGATCAAAAGTCATTTACCATTTCCGCGCGCCGCGAGTACGGCACCAGCCGCTTTGAGATCAACCCGTTCCAGGGAGCAGGGCGCGACTTTGAGAGCTACAACAACTTCGTCGTACGTTCCTCGAGCCAGGACGACAACCGCGCGAGGATGCGCGACGCGGTCTTAAGCTCCCTGCTCGAAGACACCGGCGTGCTCTACCAGGCCGCGCAACCCATCGCGCTGTACATCAACGGCCAATACTGGGGACATTACAACCTGCGCGAGAGAATCAATGAGCACTTCGTCGCGCAGCACGAGAACGTGATTGACCCCGACGAGGTCAAGGGCATCGCCATGGTTAAGCACGACAACTCCGCGAAAAATGGCACGCTGGCCGAGTGGAAAGCGCTTCAGGCGTGGCTTAAGGACCACAAGCTCGACAACGACGCCAACCTCAAGTATCTGCTTGACCGCGTTGACGCGCAGAACTACTTTGACTACGTCATCGCGGAAATGTGGCTGGGGAACTCCGACACTGGCAACCTGTTCTGTTACAAGCTGCCGGGAGAAGACGCGAAGTGGAAATGGATCCTCTACGATGTGGACTGGGCGATGAACTCGGGCGAAATGGGCCCGCAGTGGGACACGCTCAAGTGGTACACCAAGGAAAAGGGGCACGGCGTTTCAGCGATGTTCAGCTCCTTGCTCATCCGGCGCTTGCTTGAAAACCCCGAGACGCGGGAGTTGTTCATCGAGAGGTACGCGTACGCCATCAATCACCATTTCTCATCCGACAACGTCATCGCACACATCGACGCTTACGCTGACAAAATCCGTCCCGAGCTTTCCGCTCACTATGAGCGGTGGCCATCGCAAGGCTCGATCTCGAGCTGGGAAAAGCACGTTGAGCGCATGCGCGACTTCGCCCGCGCCCGCAACGACAACATGGAAAAGTTCCTCAAGTCCTACTTTGGTCTTTCCAGCGCGCGCATGAGCGAGCTGTTCCCGAACTGAGGAGGCGAGTCCTTGCCCAAATCACTTCGACACGAGTACAAGTATTACATCACGCCCGGTGAGGCCAAAGCGCTCTCGACCGTTCTGGATCACATCCTCTGGCGCGATCCGAACGCCAGCAAGGCCGGCACATACCACATCCGCAGCCTGTACTTCGACGACGCGTACAACAGCGCGTACTTTGACAAAGTCGCGGGTGTGGAGACGCGCAACAAATACAGGATACGCATCTATAACATGAGCGACAAGATCATCCGGCTTGAACGAAAGTCCAAGCATGGCAGCTACATTGAGAAGACCTCGGCAAAGCTCTCCCGTGACGACGCGGAGCGCTTGATCATCGGGGATGTCGAGATGTTTGAAAAAGCGGACGATCCCTTGCTGCTGGAGATTTTTCGTCTTGTGAAAACCCGCGGACTCAAGCCCGCCGTCATCGTGGACTATACGCGAAAAGCGCTTATCCATCCCGCGGAAAACACGCGCGTGACGTTCGACAGCGACATCCGCAGCGGTCACCTGAATTTTGACATCTTCAACCGCAACATCCCCACCATCCCCGCGCTCAGTGAGCACGAGACCGTGCTCGAGGTCAAGTTCGATCGTGTGATACCTGACATGTTGCCTCCCTTACTGTCCTCCGCGCAGGCGTCCAGAAGCGCGGTTTCAAAATACGTCCTGTGCAGGCAGCTCGAGCTGTAATCACCCCGAACATAGAGGAGGAACGGCATGGATCCGAACGATCAGCTTACTTTTGGCAATATTTTCAAAAACTCCGTACTTGAAGGCTTTTCGCTTCAAACGCAGAGCCTGGACGCGCCCACCATCATGCTCACGCTCGGTATCGCCTTGGCGCTTGGCGTTTTGGTGTTCTACATCTACAAAATGACCTATAAAGGCGTGCTGTACTCGTTGTCCTTTAATGTGTCGCTTATTTTGCTTACCCTTGTCACAAGCTTTGTCATTTTAACCATCTCTCACAGCTTCGCGCTTTCGCTGGGCATGGTCGGCGCACTGTCCATCGTCCGCTTTCGAACCGCCGTCAAGGAACCCCTTGACACCACGTACATGTTTTGGGCCATCGCCACCGGCATATCCGTTGGCGCCGGTTTTTACCTGTACTCCATCATCGCGACGCTGACCATTGGTGTGATCATGTTCCTGCTCTCCCTCGTGCCCGGTTTACGATCACAGCATTTCCTGCTCGTGATGCACTACTCCGAGGACGCGCAACTCGCCGTTAACCAGCTCGTCGCTCGCTTTGCACGCGGCAGCAAGCTCAAGTCCAAGACCGTCACCCCCGGAGGCGTTGAAATGACTCTGGAGATCAAGCTCCCCAACGCAAAAGCCAACATCGTCAACGAGCTTATGGCCATCCGGGGCGTACAGGACGCCACACTCGTCAGCTATCAGACCGACATGCTGTAGCGGGACCGGTTCACTCCTCGAACCCAGTTTCGCAAATATACAGAGCCAAGGCCCCCATGGCGCGCGAGTTGCCATGGGGGCCTTGGCTTGCCGTGCAAAAGACCATATGCAGGGGCGGTGGCTGTGCTTTCGCGCTGCCTTCCCCGTCCCGCCTACTCAGGCTTGATTTCCGCGGACGCGTAGCAGCTGATCAACGTGCCGTCTTCGTACAGGTCGGCTTTCGCCCCTCCTTGTTCGGCTTCACCGGCGAAGCGGCGAATGCGGACAGTTGCCAAGCGGCCCATACGGCTGACCTCGATGTCGGTTTTGACGTTCGCCTCGGTGAAAAAGCGTGTGCACATGCGGTCGATCTCACCGCGAACGCGTTTTTGCAGCTCCTCATCTGTAAGCGCGGTGCCTGAGGTTGCGGCGCTGGGCGCGAGCGCTTGTTTGAGCATGATTTCACGGGTCAGTCCGTTGATCTGATACTCGTACTGGCTGTCGCGAAAAGCCGTGCAGTCTGGCAGGATGTGCGCGTTTTCCGGGTCAACTGGCGTGAGCTTCACCGAGCCCGGCTGCATGGCGCGCACGAGAGAGGACAGCTCCTCCACACTGGGCTGCGCAATAACAACAGCATCGGCGTCGACGCTTCTGGTGCCCGCGTAGAGCGAGGGAACGCTCCGAAACGGCGCGGCGGTTTGAGGGACCGGGGTCTGCAGCGAAGCGAAAAATCCAAACTCGCCCGTGATGTCACGCGTGATGATGGGCGTTGCGTACGCCAATATCAGCGTGAGTGCAATCCATATCACGATTTTGACGTAGCCTTTCGGGCGCATATTTTTCACTCCGCTGTCATTTATCGCGGGAGAGATCCACAGGGCGGAACCAACGCTTACTTCCCGTAGGGATTTTCGCCGTGATACCGCTCAGATTTGGGCTGATTGTACGCGATATCCGTCACACCAAGCAGCTTCATGGCTTCCCAAAGCGCGTGCCCGACAGAACCGAAGCCAACTCCGCCGTGGTGCGGGTAGCGTTTCTGGATGAGCACATGGCGGTAAAAACGCGCCATTTCGGGAATCGCGAACACGCCGATACCGCCGAAAGAGCCGGTTTCGACAGGCAGAACCTCACCCTCGGCGATATAGCTCCGCAGCACCGTGCCCGCGTCCGACTGTAACCTGAAGAACGTGATGCCACCCGCTTTGATGTCGCCTTCCAGCGTACCGCGCGTGATATCGGGATCGCCCGTGGGTTCGAGCAGACGGTTCATGATGAGCTGATACTTCATCTCCGGGTTGCGCAGATGGCACGCGGGCGTGTTGCCGCAATGGAAGCCCATGAACACGTCGTCTGGCGTGTAGTTGAACTTGCCTTTGATGGCGCTGTCGAAAAGCGTCTTGGGCACGGTGTTGTTGATGTCGAGCAGCGTGGGCGGCGCCTGCGTGGCGCACGCGAGGATGTACTCGGAGAGCGCGCCGTAGATGTCGGTCTCACACGACACGGGCATCATTCGGGTTGCCAGCCGGGAGTTGACGTAGCACGGCACAAAGCCGAACTGCGTCTGAAACGCCGGCCAGCACTTGTTGGCGAACGCCGCGTACCGGCTCGCGCCGATGTTGGCCTCGTACCAGTCGATCAGTGTGACCTCGTGCTGTGCCAGGCGGGTAAGGATGCCGGGCATTTTATTGCCCGCGCCAAGCTCCGCCGCCATCTCCGCGACGATGCCGGGGATGCGCTTGTCATCCTTATGCGCGTTGAAAGAAGCGAACAGGTCGAGTTCGGAGTTCTCTTGGATCTCGACGCCCAGGTCAAACAGCGCCTTGATGGGCGCGTTGCACGCCACGAAATCAAACGGGCGTGGGCCAAATGAAAAGATTTTGAGCCCTTTGATGCCGTGGAGCACAGTAGCAATCGGAATGAATCCCGCGATGAGCGCCGCCACTTCTGCCGCGTCGCCCACGGGGTTTTCCGGGATATACGCGCGCACGCCGCGCAGACCCAGGTTGTAGCTCGCGTTGAGCATACCACAGTACGCGTCGCCGCGCCCGCCGACCAGGTCGCCTTCCTCTGCGGCGGCGGCGAACATCACAGGGCCGCCGAAGCGCTGCGCCAGAATGGTCTCAGGGCCTTCAGGGCCAAAGTTGCCGAGATAAACCACCAGCGTGTCCACAGCATTATCCTTGAGTTCCTTCAGCGCGGCGAGGGCGTCTTTTTCGTTCTCAACCGCGGTTTCAATCTCTACGATTTCACCGCCCGCCTTGCGAAACGCGCTCACAACCGCGGAACGGCGGCGCTGGGACAGCTCGATGGGGAAACAGTCGCGGCTGACGGCCACAATGCCCAGCTTGATCTTTGGCAGATTGTTCATGATAACGCCTCCACTATGATTTGATGGAAGATTTGCGGATGTCCTTTAAGCGCTTCATCATGTCGTTTTGACCTCGTCCGAACAAATCATGCAGAATTTCATACTCTGCGTAGAGCTTGTCATACACCACAGCGTTGGTCGTGCTGGGCCGGTAGACGGTGTCTTTGACACCCCCCATTTTCTTTGCAGCTTCGAAAATGCTGGCGTAACCGGCGCGAGCGCTCCCCGCCGCGACCGCACCGAACATCGCGCTCCCAAGCGCGGGTGCCTGGGATGATTTAGCCACGCGGATCTCGCGCTTTGTCACGTCGGCATACACCTGCATCAGGAACGCGTTTTTTTCAGCTATGCCTCCGCACGCGTACAATTGTGTAACGGGCACGCCGTATTTTTCAACCTGCTCGATGATCATGCGCGTGCCAAACGCGGTCGCCTCAATCAGCGCGCGGTAAATCTCCTCCGGTTTTGACTGGAGCGTAAGCCCGGCGATGAGGCCTGTCAGATCGACGTCGACCAGCACGGAGCGGTTGCCGTTCCACCAGTCGAGCGCGACGAGTCCGCTCTCCCCGGCCTTGAGCGCCTGAGCCTTTTCCGTGAGCAAGCGGTGTAGGTCGATGCCGCGCACCTTGGCCTCCTCCGCGTACGACACGGGCGCGCAGTTCTCAACAAACCAGCCAAAGTGGTCGCCCACGCAGCTCTGCCCCGCCTCGTATCCGAAATATCCGGGAAGCACGCCGTCCTCGACGACGCCACACATGCCGGGCACGATGCTCTCTTTTTCGCCCAGCAGCATGTGGCAGGTGGACGTGCCCATGATCATGAGCATGCTCCCCGGATCGGTGATGCCCGCGGCGGGTACCGAGGCGTGCGCATCGACGTTGGCGACGGCGACGGCGACGCCGGGCGCGAGCCCCAGCAAGTCGGCGGCGCTTTTCGTCAGCTCGCCCGCTTTCGCGCCCTGCGAATGGACCTCGCGCGACATTTTGTCAGCGACGACATGCTCGAGTCTCGGATCGAGCGCTCCAAAGAACGCTTCGGACGGATAGCCGTCCCGTTTGTGCCAGATGGCTTTGTAGCCGGCCGTGCAGCTGTTGCGCGCCTCGACACCCGTTAGCTGCATGATCACCCAGTCCGCAGCTTCCATGATGCGCTCGCTCGCCGCGAATACTTCGGGCGCTTCTTCGAGCAGCTGCCAGATTTTGGGGAACATCCACTCGGAAGATATCTTACCGCCATAACGCGCGAGCCATTTTTCGCCGCGTTCCGCCGCAACGGCGTTCAGGCGGTTGGCATGATCCTGCGCGGCGTGGTGTTTCCACAGCTTGACGTACGCGTGCTTGTTGCCCGCGAACTCGGGCTTAAAGCACAGCGGCACACCCTTTTTGTCCGTGACGATCATCGTGCACGCGGTAAAGTCGATGCCCAACCCAATCACCTGCGCGGGATCGACCTTGGATTTCTTGACCGCGTCTTTGACGGCTTCAGACATGCAATCCAGGTAGTCCTGCGGGTGCTGAAGCGCCCAGTCGGGCGGGAGCGGCTGGCCATCGGGCAAGCGCTCGTCCATCACCGCATGCGGATACTCGTATACCGCTGCTTCCAGCTCGTTGCCAGTTTCCACCTCAACCACAAGCGCGCGCGCGGACAGGGTGCCAAAGTCAACGCCAATCGCGTATTTTGCCATGCCTTACGCCTCCTGTTCCTTAGTATGCGATGGGTCGGGCGAAGCCTCCTCCACCATCGATAGCATTTTAGCGAGCAACTCCGGTGCGGCTTTTGCCAGCGACACGGGCCTGAAATCTGCACCGACGTAGCAATGGCGCGTCTCGCCTGTCGCGAGCACCACTCCGGATGGCGTTACGACTGTGTACATGACCACAGTTCGCACTGCGGTCGCCTCCGCAACGCGTGCGAGAATGGATACCGAGTCCTCAAACCGCGCGGGGCGGATGTACTTGACCCTGAGTTCGAGCACGGGAGAAAAAAGCGAACGCTTCTCCATTTCGCTGTACGGCATGCCGTAGGCTCTCATCATGTCCACGCGCGCGTTCTCAAACCAGCGCGCATAGTTGCTGTGGTGGACGACGCCCATCTGATCCGTCTCGTGGTAGCGAACCGTCAAATCTAGGCGAAACATGGATCCTCCATGCGTTTGGCTCTGCGGTTGGGGCACTTCTCGCGCGGGCAGAGCATGCAGTTGCAGTACTCCTTGTCCCCGCTGAAGAATATCCCGGAAACGCTCTTTGTCGGAGTCATCAGGCAGCTTTCCTCAAGCCTTACGCCGGTCTGCGCGGTTACGTCGCCGATCAACCCGAAAAGCAGCCGCTGCCCGGTGAGCGGCCAATCGACCGTGGAACCGGGATTGACCGCAAACAGCTTGTCCGCGCCCATGATTTTCTCCGCGCGCTCATGCGTCTGCTTGATGGCCTCGCGCAACACATGCATGTTGAGCGTATCGCACCAGTACGCCACGAGCGGATCGGACTGGCTCCTGAAATACTCATGCAGCTCCATCCCGCATGTGACGACATAAGGGAGCACGTGCGCGCCTGCCGCGATGTTCAGTGCCGCGATTCGGCTGTCGATGCGCTGCCCGTCAACAGACAGGCCAGCTTCATCCCAAGACGTCACTTGCGACTGGCTCAAAACAGCCTTGGGCTTGGCGAGTTTGCGCACCTGCGCGCAAACCTCCGCGAACTCATCGCGGAAATCCTCTCCCAGACGGAGCAAATTCATGACTTCGACCTGATCAATGTCGATGCTAAAGTCCGTGAGAACCACACTTTTCACCCCTAGCGTAAAATGATTAAGACGGCTTCGGCCAGCGAGCGCGTCTCATGCGATGGTTTTTGTTCAAAAGGATACGCCTGACCGCCGCTGTTCACCCAGATCGTGTGAAGGCCCACGCGCTGCGCACCCGCGATGTCGTTTTCCGCGGAATCCCCCACCATGACCGCGTCCTTCGCGGCAGCTCCGAGCGTGGACAGCGCTGTAATAAACGGCAGTTTCTCCGGCTTAGCCGCGCCGATGTCCTCGGAAACAACGACCGATGCGAACAGCTTGTCGATGCCCGCGGCCAAAAGGCGGGAACGCTGGGCGTCTCCAATGCCGTTGGTCACCAGCGCGAGCGGGAGCTTGGCACTTAAGTCTACCAGCGCCTGGCGCGCGCCGGGAAACATCGCGCACTGTTCTCCCAGAAGCGCGATGAACTGATCTCCCACGCGCTCGGCATCGCCTGGCATGAGATGCCACAACTCCGCGAACCTTTGAGAGCGAAGCCGGCCTGTGGTCGTCTCTCCGCGCGCGAGCTTCGCCCACAGACGTTCATTGATCCGTTGATACCGGACTAACAACTCTCCGTCGAAAGGCACCCCCAGTGCCGCGCACAGACCGCCGAACGCGCTACGTTCACACGCCGCGAAGTCAAAAATGGTGTCGTCCGCATCGAGCAAAACCGCCCTGTATTTCACGTGACACCCTCCTTGCTCCTTCAGCATAGCTTACCACACAGGAGTTGGCGATGCAACGGGCGTGTACCAATCTTGGCCGGCCCGACACACCCTCTGCCAGTCTGCATACGCTATAACTGTAGGAACTCATCACTCGCTTTGAAGGAGGACTCTTTCATGTCGTTCTACTCCTACAAGAACACCAGTCAAGACTGCTGCCCCGGCCGTATCAACAACGGTGATCTGCGCGGTCTGAACGAGAAGGTGTGCGTGCTGGTCAAAAAGGTGTATGACAGCTGCTTGCAGCAGGTACAGCTCAAAGACCAGAAAATCACCGTGACCTCGCTGTGCGCCGTGTGCTCAGACGACGAAGCCCCCCCGGTCATCACCCCGCCGATCACGTTTGAGAGCTGCCGCAGCTGCTCGAACACCGGCATCATCCGCGATCTGACCATCGAGCGTCTTTGCGATCGCCCCAACTTCGCCCGCATCCGCGCCAAGGTTGACATCCCGATCGATATCCTGTTTTGCGACGCCCGTGGGATCGAGGGCATCGGCCGCGGCGTCATCACGGTCAACCGCGACGTACTGATGTTCATCCCCGACGAATCCATCGTCCCCTTCACGCTCGAGTCGCTCGTCAGCGCAATCTGTGTCTCCGGTACATATTCGGGCAACAACGTCTTCACCGTTACGGTCTGCGTCACCGTCATCCTCAAGATCATCTCTGAGGTGGAGCTGCTTGTTCCCTCGTTCGGGTACTGCCCGATTCCGCCTTGCGAGGAGTTCGCGGAGAACGTGTGCGACGAATTCTTCAACCTCCCGATCTTCCCGCCCTCGCCCGTCTGCACCTGCGGACGCCCGAACGGCCGCTGCTGCTGCGGCGGTGTTTAAGCAAACGCTTGACATGCCGTGGTGCTGCGGCGTGCCGGTTTGTGCGACGGACCTCACTGGGATGGGTCGCAGCGCACGATGACCTGATCGCCGCTTGACAGGCAAATCGCCTTTCGCACGGCACAGACGAACCCGCCGCTAAACCCGGCGGGTTCGTTTTACTCGCTCGCCCGCGCGTAAGGGTTGACATGTACCATGCAGTGGATGATTCTGAAGGACGCCGCGCCTTCGAGATCGTCATGAACACGTTGCGCGATGACGTGCCCATCGTAGACTGTGAGCGTTGGATCCACGCTGATTTCGATGTCCACATAGAGTTTGCTGCCGTGCTGCCTTGTCTTAAGCAGGTTAACTTCACGAACACCCTCGCACGCGAGCGCTGTTTGCTCAATCAAGCCGATCGTCCGCTGATCCGCCGCGCAATCCACCAGCTTGTTGGCTGACGCAACAAAAAAAACGACCGTCGACTTGAGCAGAAACGCGGACGCAACCAAAGCGGCAAGCGGCTCAAAGAACCAGAGTCCGAGCATGGCAAGCAGCACGCCCAAGAAGACCGTGCATGACATCACAACGTCAAAGCGGTAGTCAACCGCCACGACTACGAGCGCATCGCTTTCAATGGCTCTGGCAGCCTTCAGCGTCGTCCTGCACATGAGGAACTTGGCACCCGCGGATAGCAGCGTAACGGCCAGCGCGAAAATCGACAGGCTTACACTCCGGCGATGCGCAAAGCGCATAAAGCTCTCGAAGATCGTAAAGCAGGCGACGAGGCCGAGGAAGAGCGAGATGATCAGCGTGACTACAGACTCTATCTTTTCGTGGCCATACTGATGTTCTAGGTCACGTGGCGCGTTGATGTAGCGGCTGCTGAGCGTAACGACGAGCGTTGTGAAAACATCGGAAAGTGAGTTCAGCCCGTCCGTCATAACAGCCAGACTTCCCGCGAGGGAACCCGCCGCGATTTTTACGCCCGCGAGCAACACGTTTGAGATAATGTTTCTCACGGACACGCGAAGCATGACGCGCGCACGTTCGTTTGCGTCCAAGGCAACTCCCCCTTCATCCGCGGCTTTTAGAATAAAGAACAAGCGCGCAGTCAGGGCGTAGACCCCGGTGCGCACTGCTTTGGGCATTTCTGCCGTGTTTTGTTGTGGAGCGGGTGATGGGAATCGAACCCACGCAGCCAGCTTGGAAGGCTGGAACTCTACCGTTGAGCTACACCCGCAAATGGAGCGGTAGACGAGATTCGAACTCGCGACATCCACCTTGGCAAGGTGGCACTCTACCACTGAGCTACTACCGCAT
>JAVBRD010000030.1:0-14957 GCA_031548365.1 Eubacteriales bacterium | reverse complement strand
TTTAAGCTGTGCGCGCTTCTCTCATTCTGTATCGTTTTCAAGGTCCGCTCACCGACCTATCCTCCCGCGCTCGCTCCGGGCGCGCTCTCAAGGCGGCCCCGCTATAATACCAACCTCACTCCCGTTTGTCAACACCTTTTTTATAGGTTTTTTCGGTTTATTTGCCGTGCTTGACGAACACGGACGAATCCACCATAATAAGTCCCATCCAACAACGATAAGGAAACGATTATGTCCCACGTCATCTCGCATGTTGAAACTGGCTCGCCGGCACACCGACACGGTGTACGCACGGGGGACCGCCTGGTTCTGATTGACGGTAAACCCGTCGTTGACCTGTTTGACTATCAATGGCTCACAAGCCGCCGCGTCCTCACGCTCACGATCCACCGCTTAGGGCAAGCGCGTCAAATCGCGGTTCGCAAGCGCGCAGAGGAAAATATGGGGTTGTCCTTTGAAGGCGGACTCCTCGGCGGACTGCGCAAGTGCGCGAACAACTGTCTGTTCTGTTTCGTTCACCAATTGCCGGAGGGATTGCGAGAGTCCCTCTACATTAAAGACGACGACTGGCGCTTTTCTGTTCTCATGGGAAACTATGTAACACTGACAAATGTGCCGGACGCAACCATCGACCGGATCTGCAGAATGCAAATATCCCCGCTTTACGTCTCTGTTCACGCAACGCGCGAGGAGACACGCGCGCATCTCTTGGGCAGCCGGAAGCACGCGGACGTTCTCTCAAGGCTTAGGCGGCTGGCGGACGCGGGCGTCACGGTTCACGCGCAGGCTGTTCTGTGCCCAGGCATCAACGACGGCGAGGAGCTTGAGCAAACGATCGCGGATCTCTCGGCGCTCCACCCGCACGTCGCCTCGCTCGCGCTTGTTCCCGTGGGACTGACCGCCCACCGCGAGGGGTTACCCCGGCTGACCGCGTTTACGCGGGAGCAAGCCGCGGCGGTTCTGGATCAGGCGCGCGTCTGGCAGCATCGTATGCTCACACGGCAAGGCTCGCGTTTTGTGTTCCCGACGGATGAGTTCTACCTGATCGCGGGTGAATCTCCCCCGCCGTACGAGGCCTATGAGGATTTTCCGCAGATCGAAAACGGCGTGGGCATGATCCGCGCGTTCGAGCATGATTTTAACGGGTTTTTCGCTGAAAATGTATGTATAATAGAAGAAAAGGCATCCGCCCTCATCCTGACAGGCCGCTCAGCGGCGCCATTTCTGAGCTCCTTGCTCGCGGCGCGCGGGCTTAACGCGCAAGTCGTCGCCGCTGAAAATAGGCTGTTTGGCTCGGGTGTTTCCGTCGCGGGCTTGATCTGCGGGCGCGATGCGCTCGAAGCCCTTCGCGGCAAAAGCGCGGGACGCGTGCTCATCCCCGCCACCATGCTCCGCGACAACGCGGTTTTTCTGGACGACATGACCATCGAATCGTTCTCATCGCTCGCGGGAGCGCCCGTGGAAGTGATTCACCCGGATGGGGAAAGCCTGGCGCGCGCGCTCATAAAATCGTCTCACGCAGGAGGATAACATGGCCAAACCGCTCGTGGCGGTCGTCGGGCGACCCAACGTCGGGAAATCGACGTTCTTTAACAAAATGATCGGCAAGCGCATCTCCATCGTGGAGGATACGCCGGGTGTAACGCGCGACCGCATCTACGGCGATGTCGAGTGGCTGGGAAAGACCTTTACGCTCATCGACACCGGCGGCCTCGACATCACCACTGAGGACGTGATCCTCACACAGATGCGCAGACAGGCGCAGGTGGCCATCGATACCGCCGACCTGATCTTATTCATGGTGGATGGACGCGAAGGCGTGACCGCCGCCGATCGCGAGGTCGCGCAGTTCCTTCGGCGGTCAAAAAAGCCGGTGCTGCTCGCCGTCAACAAACTCGACCACCCGAAGCACATCAACGATGCCGCCGAGTTTTACGAGTTCGGCATGGGCGAGCCGCATGTCATCTCCGCGCTCAACATGCTCGGGCTAGGAGATTTGTGCGATGAGATCATCGCCAACCTGCCTAAGTTCGATTTGGAGGAAGAAGAGGAGCAAAGCGCTATCCGCATCGCGTTCGTGGGGCGGCCAAACGTTGGCAAGTCTTCCCTTGTCAACCGTTTGCTTGGCGATGAGCGCATGATCGTCACCGATATCCCCGGCACAACGCGCGACGCCATCGACACCCCACTTGAGCACAACGGTTCACGCTTTATCCTCATTGACACCGCGGGCATCCGCAAAAAGGCGAAGATCGAGGACGAGTCGCTCGAGCGCTACTCCGTGCTGCGCGCGCTCACCGCTATCCGCAGGGCCGACGTGGCGGTGCTGGTCATCGACGCGGCGGACGAGGTGACCGAGCAGGACACCAAGATCGCGGGCATCATCGCGGACGAGGGCAGGGCGTGCGTTATTCTGGTCAACAAATGGGATACCGTTGACAAAGACACAGGCACCTATGAAAAAACCAAGCTGCGCATTTTGTCCTCGCTCAAGTTCATGGACTGGGCGCGCGTTGAGATGATTTCCGCGCTGACGGGCCAGCGCGCGCACAGCGTACTGGACCATGCGCGCGACGCATACGCGGAGTTTGGCCGCCGCATCACGACCGGCATATTGAACGACGCTCTGGCCGACATGACCGCAACCACGCCCCCACCCACGGAGAGCGGCCGCCGTCTCAAGCTCCTGTTCATCACGCAGGAGTCGGTCAAGCCGCCGACGTTCATTCTCTTCGTCAATGACGAAAAACTCATGCACTTTGGCTACAAGCGGCACCTCGAAAATGAGCTGCGAAAGACCTTCGGCTTCGACGGCACCCCCATCAGGCTGTTCATCCGCTCTCGGAAGGAGGAGTCGACGTGACCGCTTTCAAATGGATCGCTGTCATCATCGCGTGCTACCTACTCGGCAACATCGAGTGGGGACTGATTATCTCACGCGCCCTGAAAACGGACATCCGCAAGCACGGCAGCGGCAACACGGGCACCACCAACGTCACGCGAACGCTGGGCGCTTTGCCCGGGTTGATCACTCTCGTCGGCGACACGGGCAAGGGCGTTCTCGCGTCGCTTTTCGGCCTTCTTCTACTCGGTGCGCAGGGTGCGATGGTGGGTGGCATATGCGCGGTCATCGGCCACAACTGGCCCGTCTTCTTCAATTTCAAGGGTGGTAAAGGCGTTGCCGCGACGCTGGGCACCGCGCTCGTCGTCCAGCCCATGCTCGCGCTGCCCGCGCTCGTCGCGGGGGTCGGCGTCATCGCCTTCACACGGTACGTCTCCCTCGGCTCACTGATCGCCGTGACCATCCTGGTGCTCGAGGCGCTCATCTTCAGGTTTGGTGACTGGTCGTTTTTCGCTTACGCCCTCGTTCTCGGAGCGATGATTTTCTACGTCCACCGCGGCAACATCGACCGCCTTCGCAACCGGCGTGAGAACAAGCTGACTTTCGGCAAGCGCTGAGGCTTAGGTAGGCGATGAACAAGTCGGGGTGCTGCGGCACGCCGACTTGCTCATCGGACTAATCGGTTGCGTTCACGTTCAAAGAACCTGCGGGTTCTATGAACATCCCCGGAACAGGACGGCAGGACGAGCGCCGTATAAATCATCGCTTACTTAGGAGCGTGAGTACGGGGGAAACGGCCTCCGGCTGCCCCATATCAGGAACGGCGTAGAAAATTAGGGTGGCCTGCCCGAACGCGGGCGGGCCATGGTTTTGGTCATGGTTGATCTACACCGTTTGGGAGGGCGACGCATGGAGATGTATCAGACGGCGGGCGTCGTCCTGCGCGCGGTCGATTACCGCGAGCGCGACCGCATGCTCACGCTTCTTTCCCCCGATCACGGGAGAATCGACGCCATCGCGCACGCGTGCAGGCGTGTCAAATCGCCCTTGCTCAACGCGTGCGAGGTATTCTGCTCGGGTGAGTACGGCATTCGCGACAACGCGGGGCGTAAAACCATCATCACTTGCTCGATCGGCGACGCCTTCTACCCGCTGCGCCTTGACTACGACGTGTTGAAGAACGCTGTTTACTGCGCCTCTCTGTGCGCAAAATGCGCCCAGCCCGATCTTCCGGCGCACGAGATGTACAGCCTTCTGCTCAACGCCTTGGCGCACTTCGCGTACGGCGACACCCGCCCCGGCCGCGTGACCGCGTTCTACCTCTACGCGCTCTCCCGCGTGCTCGGGATCGCGCCTGAGCTCGCCCTCTGCGTTCGCTGCGGCGCTTTACCCGGAAGCAACCCGGCTTTTGATTTCGCTGGCGGAGGCGTGTGCTGCGCCAAATGCGGTCCAGGATTGCCCAGTGCCAATACCTCGAGCCTCGACGTGCTCCGTGACGCCGGGCCGCTCTCCCTATCGGACATGCTGCGTCTGCCCGCCGGTGACGAGGACGTCCGCTGGGCACGCGACATCATGCGCGTGTTCGTTGAGGCTCGGATCGGCGCGGGCGGGAGCGCGATGTAGAAGGGCATCATGACGACGCTGACATTTGGCAGCTAGTATACGAATCATAGGCACGTATACTTTCGATCCTCCGCTCATCGAAAAAGCCGTACACAATGTACCGTTCCTCCCCCGGAGATCCCTATGATCCTGAAGGGTCTTGTGACAAAAACGGCGTGGGTTTTGGCGACAGCGCGCCAAAACCCACATTTCCTTTTCATGTGTTTATGTGTTTTTATGTTTTGAACAGCGCGGGAAACGCGAACGGTTCGGGCAGCTCAAGGTTGCCGCGCACAAACACCGCGTCGTCATCCCCGTCCAGCCTCTCCCACTCGCAGCCGATGCCGAGTATGTCGGGCATGAAGCCGAAGCGGACGCGGCGGAAACCGGGGAATGGCAGCGCGGCGAGGACATCAGGCAAACGCGTGCACGCGGGCGCGTTGAGGTACGCGATGTACAGCTCATCCCCGTGCGTCTCCGCCACGCAAAGCGCGTCGAGCTCCGGAAGAAAAAAAATGGCGTCCGGGTAATCCATGAGCAAGTGGAAATGCGCAATGGGCGATGCGCCGCGCACGTCGAGCAGGTTAGAGCACGCGCGCCCGTTGCCGAGGAAGCGGTCCACACGCTCATCTTCCCGCGCCAGTTTAATCGCAGACGAAGCGGCTGCGGAAGGCGCGCACGAGGCGCGCGGCACACTTTCGTAAACACGACGAAACCCGAATAGCGGGTAGAAACCGACCACCGTCTCATTTGCGAAGAGGAACATGGGCGAGTGACCCGCACGGTCGCACGCGCGCTCCATGAGCAGGCGCGACAGCCCGCGCCCCCGGCACTCCTTGCGCGTTGCGACCGCGCCGACCTGATACGCGCGGACGTGTTTTCCATCCACCGTCAGATTCATTTCATACGTGCACACGTTGGCCAGCATCCGCCCATTTTCGACGACGGAATGGCTCACATACTCTTCTTTCCAAAGGTTCAGCGCGTGCCAGCGCGCGAAGGAGAACCCAAACACGCCCTGAATCAGGTCGTTGAGCATCTCCTCGACCTTTGGTTCGCGATGATTCATGACCACCAAATCCAAGTTTATACCCCCGCAAATGCCGCGCGCGCCTCAAATTTCACGGTCTTACCGCTCACACCGCGCATGCAGTGCGCGGGGCCGTCCTGCGCCATGAACAGCTCGACCTCGGCATCCGGCGCGGTTTCAGACAAATAATTGATATGAAGCTCTGTCATCGCCCGCGCTTGATAAGTCTGGGCCGGGAACAGGTCGCAAACCCACGCGGCATAGCGCGCGTTGCTCACGTGCCCCTGTATGTCGATGTCCCCGTACTGCGCGCGCCTTACGCCCGCGCGCGATAAATCCGGCATGATCAGCTTACCCGGCGGCGGCAGCGGTGCGGGGAGCGCGGACGTATCGGGGAAAGTCACGCCTTCCCCGAGCGGGGAAAGCCGCCGTGACACCGTATCCAGCACGACCCAGAGAGTAGACGCAGCGCCGATCCGCACGCCATTCGCGCGTTCAAAGACAAAGTGGCGCGGATAAAGCAGGCGCGCCGCCGTACCAGGCCACGTCGTCACGCGGATGTCCTCCCACACGCGCGGAAGTTCGGTCATCACAACCGAAACGCGGGAGAGCACCCACGCAAGGCCCCAAGCGTTCATTTGCGCAGGGCCGCATCCAAGCAGGCGCGAGTGGTCAAACGCCGCCTCCTGCATGGTGTAAAACAAGGATTGCATGGACAGCCGTCCCCCGAGATCGACATCGCGCGCGCGCACGCTAATGTCCTGAATCAACACACTCTGCGTGTCCATGATGCCCTCCGGTTACTGCAAAAGTCCGCCGACCTTGGTCATGATCGTCTCGCGTGTGCTCGGCTTGACGAGAAAATCATTCGCGCCAAGGCTCATCGCGGTTTTTACGTGTTCCACCTGCGCGTTGCCAGTCAGGAAGATCAGCGGGGTTTCCCTGTACGCTTCCATACCGCGGATCAGCTTAGCGAGGGCGAATCCATCCACGCCCGGCATCTCAATGTCCAGGATGAACAGGTCGATTTTGTGACGGTCAAGCGCCTTGAGCGCCATCTCCGCCGACGTCACCCCAATCACGTGGCAGTCCCGCAACGCCTCCCTGATGGTGATGAGCACCTCGGGTCGGTCATCCACGGCCATGACATTTTTTGTCGCGGTGTTCTTGGCGGTGACCTCGGCGATCCGGGCGGACAGTTCCAGAAGGAGGCTTTCGACCAGCGCAAGGGCTTCGTCCTTTGAAAACCGCTTCACGAGCGGCTTGATGCTGGCGATCTTGACCTTGGTATCGCGCGTCTCGGGCATTTGGTTCAGGATGTCCATCGCCTTGTCCATGTCGAACGCTTCCAGCCAATACTTCACGGCTGTGAGACTGGACGTCGCGGCGTGATACGAGTGAATCGCGCCTTCCTTGAGCCTCTTCGGCCCCGAGGTCTGGCTCATTTGCAACCCGATGATCAAATCGCTCAGCTCAATGCCCAACTCCGCGAGCTTTTGCTTGACTGCTTGGGATTCAGAACCGACCTTGAGACTCACGAGCAGACTCTCAACCATCGTCGACAGCCTGCGCGCGCAGATGAGCTTGAGCAGCTCGTTCAAATAATTCAGGTGGGTTCGCAGCGCGGCGTCGTCGCGCGCGTCCAGCCTGTCCCCGCAGATGGCGTGAAGTCGCGGCGCAAGCTCGATCAGCGCGCCGGCATTCGCGCTCAGCCATTCCCGATTGACCCCGCTCTTGGGCAGCAAAAGATGCGGCGTGTGGACATTGATGCTGTATACCACGTCACTTCGCCCCGATTCTTAGCATTGATATATTGACCGTATCATACACCATCCGAGCCAGCGTGCATAGGTTCGGTCTTGTTTTCCGCCCATAAATGGCATATATTGAAAGCATCGCAATGACGGAGGTCGTCCGATGGAAACAAAGAAAACAGTGGTCGTTATCGACGACAACCCGTCAAATCTACAGGCCATCATCACGAATCTGCGTGAAACATACACGATCATACCCTTCACATCGGCGCGTGAAGCGCTTAAATTCTTTGGCAAAGGCAACGCGTGCAACCTGATCCTCTTGGACATCGAAATGCCCGGAATGAACGGTTTTGAGACCATCCGCGCGCTCAAGGCCATGCCCAATGTCAGGGGCATCCCGGTCATTTTTCTAACCGGACGGAACGAGACGGCGAGCGAGATGGAAGGGCTTTCGCTCGGAGCTGTCGACTATATCTACAAACCTTTCAACCCTGTACTCGTCGAAAAACGCATTTCCATTCACATCGCACTGGAAAATTATTCAAGCGGGCTTGAGCGCCTCGTTCGGCTCAAGACACACACAATTGAGAAACTGACCGACGTGACTATCTCCACCATCATCTCGCTCTTTGGGTCTAAAGATCAGGAGACGCAGGGGCACATCCAGCGGACGAGCGCATACGTCGTCTCGCTTGCGCTTGAGCTGCGTGCCTCCGGTGTGCGCGCGGCGGAGTTGTCCGACGAGGCGGTCGATATGTTGCGCAGGTCCGCGCCGCTGCACGACGTCGGAAAGGCGGGCATCAGCGACGCGATCCTCAAGAAACCCGCGCGCCTCTCGCCCGAGGAGTTCGAGGAGATGAAACTGCACACCGTCATCGGGGGCGAAGCGCTCGCGGAGGCGCGCCGATCGATGAACGAGCCGAGTTTTCTTGATACGGCTGAGATATTGGCCATGTACCACCACGAGCGCTGGGATGGCGCCGGCTACCCCAAAGGCCTCGCGGGCGAGAACATACCGTTTCTGGCGCGCATCATGTCCGTGGCAGACGTGTACGACGCCTTGATCAGCGCGAGGCCCTACAAGCCTGCGTTCACGCACGAAAAGGCCGTGGCCATCATAGCCGAATCCATCGGAACACAGTTCGATCCGGATGTGGGTACCGCGTTCCTGCGCATACACACAGCGTTTCACAGCATTGCAAAACAGTTCGTGGATCACGAGTGACCGCGGCAATCTCAGCCACTCGAAACGAGACTTGAGGCATGCGAATGATCGACCGGAGCAAGACATTATGGATTTTCGCGTCAGCGTACTGGACGCTGACCTTCTTGCGCATGTCCTTTCAAGGCGCTTCGGTCGCGTCCGGTTTCACAGCGCGGAACACGGCTATCGTGGCGGGAGCAGGAGTGGCCGTGATGGCGCTGTGCGTCTGCAAGCGCTGGCGGCACGGCGCTCGGGCAAGCGCGGTCGTCATCTTTTCATTTCTTGTTTGCGCCGCACTGGCGGCAGGGGATGGACGTTTTCTACTCATTCCGCAGTGCGGCATCACGTTTGCGGTGATCGCATTCATCACGCTTCGCAAAGAGCTCATCCTGTTCTCCTGCGCGTGCATGAACATCGCGGCGGCGGGGGTTCTTGCGCTGTTCATCCCGGAGCGGTCGAGCATCGGGCCAATTGAGTTCTCTGCCGCGCTTGCGCTCTCCAACCTCTCAATCGCGCTCTTGGTCTGCATCGTGGGTCACGCAACCCGCCTGATGGAGCAAAACGAGGGGGTCGCGCGCAAAAGCGCGCGGACCGACGCCGCCGCAGACGCATTCGCGGCTTCGATCAGCCATGAAGTGCGCACGCCTGTCAACGCGATATTTGGGGTCAACGAGTTGTTTAATGAGACCTATGAAACGCTTAGTGCCGAAGACATCCACAAAGGCGTGTCCGTGGTGCAATCCGCCGTTGCCGATCTTTCGAACCTGCTCGCCAACATCCGCGACGCGACGTCCCTCGAGCAGAACGCGCTTACGCTCAACGCCGCGCCCTATTGTCCCGCGCGTACTCTTCGCGAGGTGGCGGCGCGATATGAAGCGCATGATGCAGAATCACCGATCGCTTTCCGCGAAGCGATCGACATTCCCGATTCCGTTTGGCTGAGCGGCGACAAACGACGTGTGCGGCTCCTCGCGCGCAACCTGCTCGTATGCGCGGAAAAAAGCACACGAGAGGGAGCGATCACGTTCCGCGCGTTCATCAATGACGAAGGCGCGGAGCCGATCCTGCACATCAGCGTGGAGGCCGCGCGCGCGGGGGAGCCGGACGAAGCGTTCGGGCGGCTTGAACGTGCCCACGAATTTGGGCTCGGTCTTGCATTGGTTCACAGGCTCGCTGCGCGTATGGGGGGGCGGCTGACCGTCTCGGGTGAGCGCACGGGTGCCGCGACCCTGACCGTCTCAATACCGCAAGGGCTGAGCGCACCCTCAGCCGAGGAAGCGAGCGCACGCGGCGCTGTTGTGCTCGTGGTCAGCGGTAACGCCATCAATTTACGAGTGCTGAAGGGTTTGCTGCGCGCGCTCGGGTCGGACGCCGATACCGTTTCATCCGGCGACGCTTGCGTGAGCCGCGCCAGCACACGCGAGTACGACATCATCTTCATCGACACATCACTTACGGGCATGAGCGCAGCGTCGACAGCGACGGCGATCCGCGCGCTCGGGAACGAGGGGACAGCCGTCCCGCTGATCGCGGTGTCCACGCGCGGCGAAGCTGAAGTGGGAGCTTGCTTTGACGCCGTCCTGACTAAGCCCGTCGGGCGTGATGAGCTCCGCAAAGCAATTGGCCGGTTCGTCCGAAGCGGGGTGGTCGCTTGATCGCGGGCCAGGTTGCGCTTCGGGTATGCGCGGCGGTCGCGTGGACACTCTTGTGCGTCCTGCTTGTCTCCGCCGGGGTCAACGCGGCCGCCACCGTGGCCGTTATGGCCGGCGTCGCCGCGCTGTTCGCCTTCCTCATGGAATCGGGCCAGGTGCCGATGAGCGCACGCGCGGCTCTCCCCCTGCTCACGATTCTAGCGCTGTGCTTCCTTTTCACGTCTTGGCGCAACAGCCTGCTCCTGCTGCCATTTGGGGTCATCCTCGTCACGCTCGCGGCGTTCACATTCCTGAACCGCGCTCTCCTGATCGTCATCGCGGCCGCGGTTCACGCCATGCTGCTCACGCTTCTCCTCCTTGATGGCGGGCGTACACTTACCGGTCTGCGCGTGGAGGATTTCGCTATCTCCGCGCTGCTGGCCGAAGGCGTGCTCGCGTTCACGATCAGGTTCGTCGGCAGGTTCAACCGCTGCCTGAGCTGCAAGCAAGCTATCGCTGATTCCGCGCAATCCGCCGCAGAGGACAAAATTGTGTTCTTGGCCAACATGGCCGAGGAAATTCGGTCACCCGCAATCGTCCTCGACGGCATCTCCGAGGTGATGGGAGGGTATACAGACCAAACGCCGCGCGAGGACATCACGGCGTCCGCCCTGATGATCAAAGCGGCAGGGCAGAGCCTGATAAGCCTCGTGGACGATACACTGGAGAGCATCCGCTCTAAACCGCGCGCGCCCGGTCCGGACAAAACTTACCGCGTCGCGGACGTGATCGCCGGCGCGCTGGCAGATTACGAGGTCATGATGGGACCTCCGGTTCTCGCGGAATCGGACTTTCACCCTCACGCCGCCTTGCTCGGCGACGCGCGGCGCGTTCGCCACACGCTTTTCCGCTTGCTGCTCGCCGCCGGGCGCTCATCTTCCGCCGTGCAGTTGTGCGCGCGTCTTCTGCCCGCCGGCCCCCACGTCGATCTGCTCTTTGAGCTGACCGCCGGTGTCATGTCGATCTCGAATCCCGAATGGCGCGTCGCGGAGCGTTTGGCGGCCTCTCTGGGCGGCGCGCTTGAGATCGGGCCAAACCGCGGGAGCGCGGGTACGGTCATTGCGCGGCTGCCGCAGCGCGTCGCGCCGGATGCCGCGCCGCCAGCGGCGGAAAACGCTCCGGAGATGAGATCCCGCTTCGAGGGGCGCGTGCTCGTCGTGGACGACAACCACGTTAACCTGTCCGTGGCAGCGTCGCTTCTGAGGTTGTTTGGTATTCTGACGGACACCGCGCGCTCCGGCACCGAAGCGCTCGGCAAGACCGCCGGTGCGTATTACGATCTGATCCTCATGGACCACATGATGCCCGGTATGGACGGCGTTGAGACCACCGCGCGCATCCGCGGCAGCGCGGATCCCTGGTACCGCGATGTTCCCATTGTCGCGCTCACCGCCAACGCGGCCGCCGGCATGGCGGATGTGTTCCTGTCAAGCGGCATGGACGCGTTTTTGCCAAAACCCATCCTGCTTCCCGCGCTCGAAGACACGCTCAAGCGCTTTCTGCCCCCCGCGCACGGCAAACCTGAAGCGCACGAGGAGATGACTATCATTTACGACATTCCATTCATCCCGGGCGTCGACCGCGATATAGGGTTGATGTACTGCGGAGGCACGCCCGATGGTTATCGCGGGGTGCTCGAAACTTTTGCCGTGAGCGCGCCCGCGCAACTCCGCGTCATGGCGGACTCGCTCGCGAGCGGAGACACAGCGCGGCTGGGCGTGGAGGCGCACGCGCTCAAATCGGCGGCGAGGACCATCGGCGCGACCGTACTCGGCGAAAGCGCGTACGCGCTGGAGACGGCGTGCAAGCGCGGCGATACTGTCTTCGTGGGCGAGCGAGCGCCCGCGCTGCTCAAAGCATACGGCGATCTGGCGGGGTTCATCCGCCAAGCCGTCAAACCCGCCGCTATGGTCGCCCAAGACGCGCCGCCCATGGAAAAGGAAGCGCTTATCGCGCGTCTGACCGAAATCGCGGACGCGGCCGACGATTTTCGCCTGGACGACGCGCAGGCCGCGGCGGAAGATCTGTTGGCGCGCACGCTCGACGCGCACGCTCGCGAAGGCGTTGAACTCATCCGAAACGAAGCGCTCCAATTCTCCTATTCAGGCGTTGCGGACGGGGCACGCAAGCTGATGGCTTGGTTTGAGCGCGAATGACTTTTGTAGAAGGGTGATCACATGCCAAAAAAAGTGGTCGTCGTCGATGACAACCTGACCAGCCTGACCGTGGCCAAAGGGATCCTGTCCCCAACGTACGACGTCGTGCCCGTAAAAAGCGGCGCGCAGCTGCTCGCGCTCACCCAAAAACTGGCCCCCGACCTCATCCTCCTCGACATTGAAATGCCGGAAATGGACGGTTTTGAGGCGCTCGCCGCCATACGATCTGCGGGGAACGCGTCGCCCGTCGTGTTTCTGAGCGGCAACGCCGACGAGCAAAGCCGCGCGCGCGCTATGGCCGCCGGAGCCGTCGGGTATGTCGCCAAGCCGTTCGACGCGGCATCGCTCGTGGAAACCGTCGCGCGCCACATGAGGCCGAAAGACCAATGAAGGACGGTACGCCGAAAAGAAATGTGCTGACGGTTGCTTGCGGGTGCGCTGAGTCCCAATAGCAGCATCCAACCATGCGGAAAGAGTCGGTTGTATAGACAAAGATGAGATTCGTTTCTTAACTGCAGTTCATGATCTTGAGCGCGTGTGCCTGCATATGATGGGTGCGGCAAACCCGATTTTCGCAAATGATCATTTCGACACCGCCCGTTCATCTGCGAAGTCTTCATCCCCTATCTTAAGGCAAACAGTTGAGCTATGTTTCTGATACGCAGGAGAACTGGCAACCATCGTGATTCCGAACCCGTAACACGTCGCTCGCCGCCCGAACATTTTTCCCGCAAACATTGACATTATCCATTGCGCACTGATACAATCGCTCATTGGGAACTCTGGTATCGGAGGCGCGAATATGGACAAAAAGATGTACCTCGTATTCGAAAACGGTCAGGTGTTTCAGGGCGCTGGGTTTGGCGCTGACGCTGACGTCACGGGCGAAGCGGTCTTCACGACATCGGTCGTGGGCACGACGCAGGCGCTCACCGATCCCGGCTTTCACGGCAAACTCCTCGTTTCGTCATTTCCGTTTTCGGGGAACTACGGCGTGATACCCGCCGAGATGGAAAGTACGGGCGCGCACGTTAAGGCGCACATCGTTCGCGAGTGGTGTCGGCATCCATCCAACTTTAGAAGTGAGGGTGAGGTCGACACTTTTTTGCGTGAGCAGGGTGTTTCCGGGCTTGAAGGCGTGGACACGCGCAGAATCGTCAAACTGCTGCGCGACTTTGGACCCATGAACGCGCGGCTCACGCCGGATAAAGACGGCGCTCTGCGCTCGCTCGACGCGATCCGCGCGCACAAAACGACCGGCGCGGTCGCCTCGGTCGGACGCCGCGACACGCTGGTCGAGGGCGAGGGAGAACGCACAGTCGTCATGCTCGATCTGGGCGCGACGAACAGCTTCAGGCGCGAGTTCACGTCGCGCGGGATGAGGCTGATCAGCGTTCCGCACACAACGAGCGCGGCGGAAATCGTCGGAATGAACCCGGATGGCGTGGTCATCTCTAACGGTCCGGGCGCTCCGGCGGAAAACCACGAGATACAGCGCGAGATCGCGGCGTTGTACCAATGCGGCCTTCCCCTGCTCGCGGTGGGCCTTGGACACCTTCGGCTCGCGCTCGCGCTGGGCGGCAAGGTCACGCGTATGAAGTGTGGCCGCCACGGCGCGAACCAGCCGGTGCGCGACGAAAACGACGAGCGCATTTACATCGCGGGTCAGGCGCACACCTACGAGGTGGACAAGACTACGCTCCCTGTGGGCGCGCGCACGCGCTATTCCGGCGTCAACGGCGGCGGCTGCGAAGGCATCGACTACGATAGTCTGCACGCGATTTCCACACAGTTCATTCCGGGCGTCGCGGGCGGCGTGGCCGACACGGCGTTTATCTACGACCGGTTCATCAAGCGTATGGGAGGCGTGAAGCGTGCCGCTCAATAAAAACCTCAAAAAAGTCCTGGTCATCGGCTCCGGCCCCATCACCATCGGACAGGCCGCGGAGTTTGACTACGCGGGCACGCAGGCCTGCCGCGCACTCAAGGAGGCGGGGCTGACAGTCGTGCTCGTCAACTCCAATCCCGCGACCATCATGACCGACAACGCCATGGCGGACGCGATCTACATCGAGCCGCTGACCGTGCCCACGATCAAGCGCATCATCGAAAAAGAGAGGCCCGACAGCCTTTTGTCCACATTGGGCGGACAAACTGGGCTGACGCTTTCCATGCAGCTGGCCAAGGAAGGCTTTTTGCAAAAGATGGGCGTCGCGCTCCTGGGCGCGAATCCCGAGACCATCGACAAGGCCGAGGACCGCCAGATCTTCAAGGACACGATGCTGGCCATCAAGCAGCCGTGCATCCCCTCCAAGGTGGTCACCGACATCGAAACCGCGCTGGCGTTCGCCGAGGAAATCAGCTATCCCGTTATCGTGCGGCCCGCGTTCACGCTGGGCGGATCGGGCGGGGGCATCGTGCAGAACAGGCGCGAGCTAAGCGAAGTCGGGCAAAACGGTCTTGCGCTCTCCCCCATCCATCAAGTGCTCATCGAGAAATGCATCTCCGGCTGGAAGGAGATCGAGTTCGAGGTCATGCGCGACGGCGCGGGCAACGCCATCACGATCTGCTCCATGGAAAATGTCGATCCGGTGGGCATCCACACGGGCGACTCCATCGTGGTCGCGCCCGCCGTGACGCTCTCCCCTGCCGAGTTCGGGATGCTGCGCACCGCA
>JAVBRD010000032.1:0-15890 GCA_031548365.1 Eubacteriales bacterium | reverse complement strand
GGCGAACGAATCTTTGGATTTGGTTGCGGCTGTCGGGTGATTCGTCTGCGATGATCTCGACCGATTTCTTGCCATCGAAATTGTGACCAACTTGGTCACAATTATCTTTTGGCCGTCCCGCCTGTCTTCTTATCGCCTCCAGCTTCATCCGATACGCGAACGCTTTCTCGCTGGGCATAAGCTGCTCCCTTTGCCGGAGGTTGCTATCCACCATGATGATCGTCGCGGTCTCGTCGTCCATCTCGCGGATGGTGGCAGGTATCTTCTCCAAACCCGCCAGCGCTGCCGCTTCCGCGCGGTTGTGTCCGGCGACGATCTCGTACCCACCGTTCTCGCGCGGGCGCACCAGGATGGGCATGAGCACACCGTGGGCTTTGACGCTCTCGACCATCTCATCCATGCGCGCGTCATCATACATCTTAAAAGGATGCTTCGGGAACGGGTGGAGGTCATCCAGCAACAGCATGTGCGGTTCGCCCGAAGGCTGGCTATCCGCGCTGGGTTGATCGGCGCTGCCGAACAGGATGTCATCGAGCTGTATCTTTGACGCGCTGCTTTTCGACGCCATGGCGAAGCACCTCCCTCGTCAGCGCCGCGTAGGCGGCGGCTACTTTGCCGTTGGGATCGTAAGCGAAGATGCTGCGGCCTTCCGGCCCTTGTTCTACCGCGCGGATGGAATGGGGTATCTCTGCCGCGAACACGTTGACGCGGTCCCCAAAGCTCGTGCGTATCTGCTCGACCACCTCCCGCGTGAAGTTCGACCGCTTGTCCAGCATCGTGATGAGGATGCCCTCGATGGACAAATCCCTGTTGATGTCGTTGTTCTTCACCTTCTGGATGGTGCGGGCGAGCAGTTCCAACCCCTTGAAGCTCAGGAAATGCGCCTGCGCGGGGATGAGCACGGTGTTGGACGCGGCGAGCGCGTTGACCGTGAGCAGTCCCAAGGACGGCTGACAATCGATGAGGATGTAATCGTAGCGCGGCTTGAGCGGCGCGAGGACGCGGGAGAGCACCCGCTCCCGGTTCATGGCGTTGACCAGCATGGTGTCCATAGCCGAAAGCTGGATGTTGGACGGCAGCAGGTCGAAGCCCTCGTCGTGCCGAATGATGGTTGCCTCATACGGGGGCGTTTTATCGTTGATCTGACAGTCCATGAGCGTGGCAATGGTGTTTTCAAGGCGGTCGGGGAGTTGCTGGCCCAGCGACATGGTGAGGTTGGCTTGGGCGTCCAGATCGACCACGAGGACGTGCTTGCCCTCGTTGGCCAGTCCGGCCCCAAGATTAAGGGCGGTCGTCGTTTTCCCGACGCCGCCCTTCTGGTTGCAGATTGCGATGGTTTTGGACATGGGAGCCTCCTTGTGAAAATCAATAACGTACACCATTTGCGCGTCCAGAGACACCAAGTATGCATTTTCTCTTGGTATCGGCAAACGACGCGACTATAATCAATGTGGAGGGATGATGATGCTCGTGATCGGTATCTGTGATGGCGACACGGCCGTTCGCATCATGCTTTCCAGTTTCATCAAGCGATATCGGGAGGAAACCGGACTTAACGCTCAAGTTTTATCCTATGACAACGGCGAGAAGCTCCTACGGCATTACCCGTTCGAGATGGACCTTATTTTTCTTGAGATACCCTTCACGAAAATGAACGGCATAGAAATCGCCCGCCGCATTCGTGAAGTTGACGAAAAGGTTGGCATCGTATTCCTAACGACCATTCTTAAGCACGTACTTGAGGCTTACGAGGTCAAAGCGGACAATTATCTGCTAAAACCTATGCACTACAGCCGTTTCCTCAAAGAAGTGGAACAGGCGCGCGCCCGAAGCGGACAAAACCGCTTCTTCATCGAGACCAACGCGAACGGCGTCTACAAGATCTACACGAAATCCATCCGCTACATTGAGACCGAGGGGCATAACACGCGGATTCATACGGAAACCGATTCGATCCTCAGCTATAAGAAGATGAAAGATCACGAGCAAATCCTGTTCGAACCCCACTTCGTACGCTGTCATGCCGGGTACATTGTCAATCTGCTTTTCTTTAACAAGCTTGAGCAAAGTGACTTGCTTTTAGCGCCCGCTGCCCGCATCCCCGTCAGCCGTGGGCGGCGACAGGCCGTACTTGAGAGAATCCGGACACTTTATGCGCAGGAGGATCAGCCATGACAAAGATCAAGGAAAACTTCCTGACGGTACTTTGGGCCATGAAACTCGCCCTGCGCATCGACGCACGTCTGTTTTTGCTCTGGAGCGCGCTGAGCGTCGCGCTCGCCGTTCTGCCCGCCGTGGTGCTGAGCTACAATCGGCAGGCGGTATCCATTCTGTCCGGGTTTCTCATCACAGGGAGCGGCAGTTTTCAAGACATTGTCCCCTCCATCGTCGCTCTGGGCGTCATCCTGACCGCCGTGGGAATTTCCAAACGCATCAATGGCAACTTTCTCTACTTCATCATGTACGACGCCTACTATCATGGGCTCGAGGAGTACATGATGGACGTTGTTCAAGGCATCGAGATCAAGACGCTCATGGAGAAGAGATTTCGTGACGAGCACGCCTCTTCCGTCGGCCGCTGCGGTGCATTGGCTGATTTCATGAGCTCCGGGTGCCTGTTCCTTTCCAAGCTGGCAGGAGCGATTTCGTTGCTCGTTGTAGCGGCTGGAACATCCTGGGTGATCTTTGGCATATCCGCCGTGTATATCGCGGCGGTGTTGTTGTTGAACTTCACGACAGCCGACAAGCTGCGCTGGGATGGCCGCCCCTACTCGGAAGCCTCCAGGCTCGCCAACTACTACCAACGCTCAACAATGACCCCGGGAATTGCCAAAGAACTCCGCGTGTATGACCTGGCCGAAGAGACGCTTGAGAAATGGGATAAGGCATACGAAAAAGTCGCCGCCATCGACCGGCGGTATGTGCGCATCCGCCAGCTGATCGCTTTCCTGAGCGGCATCGGTTTTTACGCCTTTATGATCGGCATGATGGGTTACTGCATCACCCGCGTCGCCAACGGAGGCATGTCGGTGGACGTATTCCTCATGCTGTACGCTATGGGGCAAAGCATCAGCGAGGTTACGCAGATTCTCTCGTCCAGCTTTCAGGAGATGGATCGCGGGTTGTATTTCCTCAGCATCCAGCGCAAATTCGTTAAGGCCGTGCCGCAAACGGCGGAGGATTGGGAAGAAGGGTTCATTCCTACAGATGAGAGTACCGCGTTCAAGGCGGACGGCGTTTGTTTTTCCTATGACGACGAGACGGAGGTTCTTCACGATCTTTCCTTTGACATCAAGAAAGGCGAGACCATCGCACTCGTGGGCGTAAATGGAAGCGGCAAAACCACGCTGGTGAAGTTACTGATCGGCCTGTTCGTTCCTACGAAAGGTAACCTGTACTTTCACGGAAAGGCATACGACAGCAAAACGCGCGGCGCGGTGATCCAAAGGGTCGGGATGTTCTTTCAGGATTTTCACATCTTTCACGCCACACTCCGCGAAAACGTAGGATTTGGAGACCTCAAAAATCTGGGCAACACGGAACGCATCGCGCTGGCCATGCAAAAAGGCGGTGCAGACAAACTCCCCGCCCGCTTCCCCAAAGGGCTTGAGCAATGGCTCTTGCGACATGTCATCAAGGATGGGGCGATGCTGTCCGGTGGGGAGAAACAGCGTGTGGCGGTATCGCGCGCCCATATGAGCGATAAGGAAATCCTGATCTTCGATGAACCGGCTGCTGCGCTCGACCCTATCGCCGAAATGAAGCAGTTTCACGCTATACGAGAAAAGATTGAGGGCCGCACGGCGATCCTCATCAGCCACCGGGTAGGGTTTGCGCGGCTCGCCGACAGGATCATTGTATTGGATGGTGGCAGGCTCGCGGAGAGCGGCACGCACGAAGAGTTAATGGCACGCGACGGTATCTACTCGGGCTTTTTCCGCGAGCAAGCCCAGTGGTATGAGCAGGAGGAGGGTGCATCCGATGAGCAAGCTGCGGACTTTGCTTAGGGCATTTGGCGTCAGCATCAAGATCAAAGGGCTACTCTCCATGACGGTCAGCCTGCTTGGCTTTGCCGCTGCCTTTTTGCCCGTGCTTCTGGCGGGTCGGTTGCGGGCTTTGACCGACGCCCTGCAAGTGCTCATGGGCACTCGCGGGGACGTGAGCCCAGCGCTGTTCGTTTTCTTCACCGTCGTAGTTTTGTACATCGCACAGATATTGATCACGAGCATCCAGCAATACACAAACGGCATGGATGAAATCAAAATACAGCGGTTTATCAAGCGAACCTTGATGCGCCACAAGTGCGAAGTTCGGTATAAGTACATTGAAAACCATGATGATTTCCAGAAGAAGCTGGCCTTCATCGAAGAGTATGCGGGCTACCATATGGCCAAGTGCATTGGCAACATGATCACGATACTGCAATTGGCGGTGGCCTTCATTGCTGCTTCTGTAGCGTTGTGGCAAATCAGCCCCCTCATTGTGCTAATCCTATTTGTCACAAGCATTCCCGCGGCCCTCCTATCCTATTTTCAACAGGACGAAACCTTTCGGCATCGGGCGAAATGGATGGAGGAAGGCGCGCTGGCCATTCACTATTTTGCCATGATTTCTGGCGAACACTCGCTGAACGGCTTGCAGGAGATACGCCACTTTGCTCTGTTTGACTACCTAAAGGCGCGCTGGCGGGCCATTGCCGATGATTACGTCGGCAAGAAAAACAAAATCATGGCCAAGCACATCAAGTTCAACACGGCGGCCGATTTTCTGCGAAGTGTGGTTTATCTGGCGATTCTCCTTGTGACAGCGTATCAAATCTATCAAAATCCAGTCATTGGGCTTGGCGCGTTTACGCTGGTGTTTGCACTGTCCGGGCAGTTGCAAACGGTGGCCGGGGACTTTCTGGTTGGGATTATGGTGCTTGCCCAGAACATTCCCTACATGAAGGAGTTCTTTTACCTGGACGAGTTGGAGCGTGATCTAAAAAGCGCTGAAGCTAAAAAAGCGTCAAATGGCGCCATCCGCTTCGACAATGTGACGTTCGCCTATCCCAATACCGACGTCGAGGTTCTCAAAGACGTCACCGTCCACATCAGGGATGGCGAGAAATTAGCGGTCGTCGGTGAAAATGGGAGCGGAAAATCCACGTTCATCAGCCTGTTGTGCGGCATGTTCGATCCCAAGTCCGGGCAAATCAGCGTCGGCGGCATCAACGTATCCGACGAACCCACTGCGGCACGAGACGCGGTATCCGTGGTGTTTCAAGATTTTGCACATTATGAGGCCAGCTTGCGCGATAACATCACGGTATCCGATAAAAAGCGCAAAGCAAACGATGGCGAGATCATGGAACTTCTGCGCGGCATCAACGTCAGCGACGTGGTGGAAGAGCAAAAAGAAGGGCTGAACGAGCTTGTGGGCTCGTTCTCCGATAAAGCCAACAACTTGTCGGGCGGTCAGTGGCAAAAGATATCGATTGCCCGCGCAGCGTACAGGAAAGACGCCAAAATCATGATCCTTGATGAGCCAACTTCCGCGCTTGACCCGGTGGCTGAAGCGCAGCTTTACAGGAATTTCGCCTCACTAACGGGAGATAAGACGACGATTTTGATCTCTCACCGGCTGGGCATCACGGCAGTCGTCGACCGCATCCTTGTGTTTGACGATGGAAGGATCGTCGAGGATGGTTCGCATAAGCAGTTAATGGCCCAAAATGGGCGTTACGCTGAGATGTACCGCGCCCAAGCGCAATGGTACGCGTGAGATGACTCAAACCACGTAGTACTGCGCCTGGGCATTCCATAGTTCGATGTACTTTCCCTGCCGGTCCGCAAGCAGCGCATCGTGGTTGCCGCGCTGGATGAGCGCTCCTTCATGGAACACGGCGATATCGTCGCAAAAGCGGCAACTTGACAGGCGGTGGCTTATGTAGATAGCCGTCTTGCCGCCGACAATCTCATTGAATTTTGTGTATACCTCGTACTCCGCAATGGGATCCAGGGCGGCTGTGGGTTCATCAAGGATGATAAACGGCACATCCTTGTATAGCATCCGGGCAAGTGCGATTTTTTGCGCCTCGCCGCCGGATAGTTCGACGCCCGCATCATCAAAATCCTTATAGAGGCAGGTTTCGATGCCGTCGGGCATTTCTCCAAGACGTTCGCCAAATCCGGCTTCTTTCAGGTATTCTATGGCACGGTCACGGTCGAACTCGATGCTTGTCGCGACATTCTGCCCAAGCGAGAAGGAGAACAGCTTAAAATCCTGAAATACCACCGAGAAAATGCTCATATATTCGTTGTAGTCGTATTTCCTGATGTCGATACCGTTGAGCAGAATCACGCCCTCCGTCGGGTCGTACAATCGGCAGAGCAGCTTGATAAAGGTCGTCTTTCCGCTTCCGTTTCTGCCGACGACCGCAAGGCGTTCTCCCATGCGAAACTTCATCGATACATGGCGCAGAGCAAAGGTCTCGGCCGCCGGATACCGAAACGACACGTCGCGGAACTCGATCTCGTATTCGTTGTCACCGCCGGTGCAAAACGCGCGCTTTTCAATCGGCAGCGTGCCTTGGTACTTCTTGTTCGGCAGATCAAGATAATCGAACAGCATCTGCAAATGCGAGCAATATACTTCGTTGTCGGCGAGAATGTACATCATTTCCTGCACGCCGTCGCCCAGCCGAGAAAGCACGCCGACGTACTGAACGATGCTGCCCACGCCGAACGCGCCGAGGAAGGCTTTGAGCGCCACGAATAGATAACACGCGGCATTGCCAAGGCCAACCACCACGCCGGCGATGGCGGGATACAGCGACATCTTGAAAACTGCGTCATCGTTGCCGTTGTCATGCTCAATCAGCTTGCCAAGCACGTGGTCGGCGATAATGCTTTGATCATAGATGCGCACATCCTTCGCCCGCTCGGGATTCATGTACAACTCGTTACCAAAGAACATAAACAAGCGATTGAACCAAACGATCCCCTTGGTCATCTTCTCGAAAACCCTGTTTTCCTTGATCGTCGCCTGCGAATTGCACAATCCCCCGATCAGGATGCATATGAGCAGAGCAATCGCCCAGAGCGGCGAATCGATGACGTTGTTGCCTGCGCTTTGCGTAAACAGCGTCGCCGCCAGTGCAATCGAGACGATGATATTCACCGAAGCGTTTACCAAGCCCGCCGTGCCCCATACCAGCTGAGCCAGACCATTGCCGAACATATACAGGTCTTCCTCCGCCATCTTGCGCTGATGCTGGATGCTTGCGTCCTCCAGATCGACATAGTCCATCGACATCTGCTTGTCGGCAAAAACCTTGCCGAAAAAGCTCCACATCACCGATTCCTTTTCGTTTGTCACCTTGTCGATGACGCTGCGCAGCGTCGACGCCGCGAAATTAATGAGAATCACGGCGCAGACATGAAGGATTAACGTTTTGATCCTACGTTCACCGGATAATTCATTGATGATCCGTGCCGAAAACCAGATCGTCGCAAATGGCTGGAGCGCCGAAACCAGGGCCGACAACGCCTTGCCCCGCGCAAGACCCGGGCAGTACTTTTTGAGCATGCCGAATCCGCGCGAGGTGATCTTTACGCGCTCCCGGAGTGTCGTCCTTTTGATCACGCCTCCGACACCTCGCCTTCGGGATGCTCGCGGTAGTATTTTGCCTGAGTTTCGAACAGCTTGCGGTACCGGCCTTTCCTGGCGAGCAGACTCTCGTGCGTGCCTTCCTCTATTATCTCGCCGCCCTCAATGAGCAGAATGCGGCTACAAAAGCGCGTGGAAGCTAGTCTGTGTGATATGAAGACGGTAGTTTGCTCACGCATGATTTCATTGTAGGTTTCGTAGAGCAGGCTTTCGGCGATGGGGTCGAGCGCGGCGGTTGGCTCGTCGAGGATCATCACCGGCGCGGATTTATACAGCGCACGGGCGAGCAACAGCTTCTGCATTTCGCCGCCCGAGAACTCGATGCCGTCGTCGTGGATTTGCTTGCTGTAGTCGCTATGCGTACCCTTGGACAGCGAGACGATCTTTTCAAGCAGCCCTGCTTGTCGCAAACATCGCTCGACCTTTTCTTCGTCAACAGCTTCATGAGGAGATTCAGCGACGATCTCCCCAATTGTTACGGGCAGGATAGAAAACTGCTGAAAAACCGCGGAAAAAAGCTTATAAAAACTTAGACGGTCATATTCCCTCACGTCGATGCCGTCATAGAGAACCGTCCCCTCGGTCGGGTCGATCAAGCCGCAAATCAGCTTGACCAGCGTGGTCTTGCCCGCGCCGTTCAGCCCGACGACAGCGATGTGCTCCGCCGGATCGATGATTAGGTTGATCCCCCGCAGAGCCCAGGATGCCGCGCCCTCGTAACGGTAGCCGACGTTTCTAAGCTCGATGGTTTTCGGATGCGCCCTGATGCTATCCGTCCCGACACCGCTATCTCTTTTGTAGCGCTCTGGATAATCGAGGTACGCGCGCAGATAGTTGATCGACAGATTGATGCGATTCAGCGCGTTGATCTGCCCCAAGATGCTGCTGAGCCATAGCGAGAACCCTGTAATCGCCCCGAAATAGAGCACAAAATCCGCGACGCCAATTTGAGATGAAAAGACGAGGTACAGTAGATACGCGTAGGCCACGCCTTCCCGCAGCAGCGACATGCCGTTATCGGCGACGGATACGCCCAGCGATTTGGCCGCATAGCGCTTGTACCAGCCCGACAGGCCCAGGATGTTGGTGTTGTAAATACGCTCGAACCAGACGGACATGTTGTAGATGCGGATATCCTTTGCGGAGCGGATGTCGCTGGACACGCGGTTGATATAGTCCGTGCGCTGACGGTAGCCGATTTTTTCCTTATCGTTATCCGCCGCCCAAGCAATGATGCTTTTGTTCATAAAAAAGCTGATAAACGTCGTGGCGATCAGGAACAGAATGACAAAAATGCTCAGCCGCGCAAGGATTCCAAAGAATACGATGAACCCCAGCGAACCGGAGAGCAGCGATATGCCGACATCGTAAATCTGCGTCAGCGGCGAACCGTGGCTGTTGCAGCTGTTAAAGCTCTCATTTTGCAGCTTGCGAAAATGATCCTTTTCCTGATTGAAATAATCGGTGGTCAGGCCCTTAAGCGCGACCTTGCGGTTGTAGTATGTATTCATCCTATATCTGTGATGGGAGAGGTACTTCTCGGCGAATCGCTTGCCGCCCGACAGTAGCGCCATGGCCAGCGTAAAGGAAAGGATTACGGCGATCAGACCGTCCATGGTTCCCCCGGTCGTAATCCTTTCGATCACCACCTTGGGCAGGAACGTCGTGAGCACGGGCAACGCGACGTTCATCAGCGCGGCAAGTCCGCACCAAATAAGCAACGGAGGATAACAATCGCGCGTGCTTTTAACGCAGAATAGGAGGTTATCGATCATCGGATTCTCTTTTGCATTCAGCGCGTTGGGTGTTGCTTTGGCTCGCTTCATTCGATCACCTCCTGCCGTATGGTATCAGGAATTGTCGTCCATTGGGAGGTTCTCGCACGAGTTGCAAGATTTCAGCACGAGTTGCATCAAAGCGGAAGAAGCACCTCGGTAGCGAACACGCCGTCCTCATGCTGCCGGTTCACATAGCCTTCGTACTTACCGGCGATCCGATCCACGCGTGCAAGTCCAAAACCATGATTGTCATTGCCCTTCGTGGACATGTATGTCTTGCCTGTTCTATGAATTGCACCGCCGACGGAGTTGGCGACTGATATGTAGAGCCGATTTTTCAAAACACCGATAAACACGCGGATAAACCGCTCCGTGCCATCCGGCTGGCTCAAACAAGCTTCCATAGCGTTGTCGAGCAGGTTACCGAGGATCACGCATAGATCGATCTGGGAAACCGTCAGCTCTGTTGGCACAACGGCCTTCGCGTTGATCGCAATACCCTTTGCTTTGATCAGCGACAGCTTGCTGTTCAGAATCGCGTCCACCATCACATTGCCGGTTTTGATGACGGCGTCAATTTGCGTCAGGTCGTCGTTCAGCCTCAGCAAGTATTCTCGCGTCAGTTCTTTGTTACCAGAAAGAGCGAGTAATGTCTGAATGTGATTATGGTAATCATGTCGCCAGCCGCGCATGGTCTTGTAGATATTCTGCACCTCGTCGCAGTGCTTTGTGATGAGGTCGTTTTGGTATTCGCCGATGCGTCGCTCGATCAGTCGGCCGAAAAGAAGATCCACAAGCCCCATGTCAGTCACCTCTAAAGTATCGGATAAATGCTTGGTTGACCGCGTCATAATTGCCGCGCGAAAGTGGGATGTGCTGCCCGTTATCCAGCGTGATTTCCGTCTTGGATACGCCCTTGATGTGCCTGATGCCGACGATGTAGGAACGATGGCAGCGGGTAAATCCATCTGTGAGCATTCGCTCCACATCGGATATGCTCGCCTTCACTTCAAAGCGATCGCGCAGCATCGTGACGACGCAGGAATGCGCGAACGCTTCCACCGAAACCACTTGTGAAGCCGCGATGCGCACGGTTTCCCCATCCACAGTGAAAAAGACGGTGCGTTCGGCTTTCGCGAGCTGGCTCGATGCCTTATCAAGCACCAGCGAGAGCTTTTCAGCATCTACGGGCTTCATCAAATAATGCAGCGCCGAAACTTCATAACCTTCGGCGATGTAATCAGAATAGCCGGTGACGAAAATGATTTGGACTGCTTCATTATGCTCTCTGACTCGCTTAGCCAGCGCAACCCCGTCCATTTCACCCATTTGTACGTCTAGTAGCAGAATGTCGTAATGCTGGCTTTCGGCATAACTGAACATGAAAGCTTCAGCTGAAGTGAAAGCCTCTATTTGCGCATGATCAAGACGGCGCGTTGCCCATGCCTCTACGAATGCAGAAATATATTGGATATCATCCGCGTTGTCATCACAAATAGCGATCCGGTAGGTCACGCGGCATCACCTGGCCTCCCTATATTCTTCTGTCATAAAGGTCTGCTTCCTTCCGAGCATTATACCATGATCGCCTCAGAATGAAGCGAGCATCTTGTGTTGATGTCGTGAGTGAGTGCACTGAAATGGCCATGCTGTGGTATAAAACGTTTATCTAAGGAAGTAGCCGCCATATAAGATGGGGACGCAAATAGACCACTGAAAAGGTTGATTTGGTTATGCAAAAGGTTGAGCTCGTCCATACAGATACCAGCTCCATTCATGTTTTTTGGGGAATAGAAAAAACCCGCAAACGCACTGTTTGCGGGCTTTTTGTGGAGCTCTTAACCAGATTCGAACTGGTGACCTCGTCCTTACCAAGGACGCGCTCTGCCGACTGAGCTATAAGAGCAAGATTCTTTTTAGGGTATTTTTAAGGGTCAAATCCGTTTGTCCGAGGCCGCGAACCGCCTGTCCGCGGGCTTTTCCGTCAACATGGCTTTGTCCTTACCAAGGACGCGCTCTGCCGACTGAGCTATAAGAGCGGACGAAAGCGAGACAAGTGAGAGTATAGCCGATGAGTGTCGAAAATGCAAGTGGTAATTTTGCAAGCGCTTTCATTCGCGGCGAAGTGCGGATGCGCGTGGCTGTTTGAGGGAGCGATGCCCGCGCTTGCGCAACGTTTTACGGAAGCGTCCGAGAACACGGGAGGCGGGCGTAGATCGTTACGGGGCGCACATGCGCGGTGCAGGACGTCTGCCAGCGAACGGATGCTTGCCCGGGTTTTTAGCGACGGCGGCAATGGCGCGCGTCCGCCCGAAACGGCTTGGACGGAGCGGACCCAAAGCGAGTCAAGGCCCGCCGGTTCAGCGGTATTCGGCGATCGCGCGGATGAGCGCCTCGATGTTTTCAAAGGGAAAGCCGTTGTCCGCCTCCACGTAGAACCATGAGCCGCCCTCCGGCACGCGGAAGACGTCGTGCTCGCGCTTGACGAGGTCGCGCACCTGCGCGGGCGTGCCGTGGGTCATGGTGTTCGCGCGGTCGGTGTGGATGGCCACGGCGAGGTGAAGCTCGCGGCAGACGCGCGCGAGGCCGGCCATGTCGTATGCGGGGAGCTGCGGCCAGATGGCCGACGCGCCCATCTCACGGATGTCGGGCAGGATGGGGGAGACCTGGCCGCAGCAGTGGAAGACGACGTGGAGGCCCGCGTCCACGGCGGGGCGCAGAAGCTCGGTCCACCGGGGCTTGAAGAAGCGGCGCCACGCGGAGGGGCTGATCAGCATGCCGCGCTCGCTCCCGTAGTCGTCGGCGACGGAGATGGCGTCCGCGCCCGCCGCGATGGCCCGCTCGATCAGGCGCGCGTTGTAGGCGCAGATTCGGTCGGCCAGAAGGTGGATCCCGGGCGCGTCCGTTTGGATGTCGCACAGCACGTCTTCGTCCGGGCGCAGCATCTTCAGGCGCTCGAAGATGGACCCGCCGCCCATCATGAGGAAGTGGTGAAGCTTGTGCGCGTCCGCGCGAGATCGGGCTGCGCTTAAGTCCTCCAAGGGCGGCTCGGGGAAACGGTAGTCCGCGAGCCTTTCCATATCGGCGAGAGGGTGCTCGCGCGGAAGGCCCCACACGCCGAAGATGCGGTGCTCCCAGAGCGTTCCCCACTCGTCGCGGCGGAACGCGTGGTAGGAGCCGTCGGGGTCGAAATCGGAAGGAGGGATGACGGGCGCGGGCACGCGGACGAAGGGGCCGAAGTCGCCCGGGAGCGTTGAGTAGAGCTCGTTGAGGCGCTCGCCGTGCTCGTGGTAGCCCACGGGCGCGTAGTAAAACTGAAGCGGCGCTTTGTCCACGGGGCGGAAGTTAAGCGCGGCGCGCACGCGTTCGCGTCCATTCATGGGTTTCATGGCGGCCTCCTTGAGGGGGGATGGGTCCATTGTGGGCAATCAGGGCGGGATTGTCAATGGGTGCGGCGCGGCCACATCGCAAGGATGTACAAGGAAATAACCGCTTTGTCCATTGCGGCGGAGCAAGAAATCCCTATGATAGAAGATGAAGTTTTTCGTTTCGTAAAGGAGCGTGCATCATGACATCGCTTGAACGGGTGGCCCTCTCCCTTCAGCGCAAGGACATCGACCGCGTGCCCGTGTATCCGCTCATCAACAGCATATCGCGCAAGTATTGCGGGATTGATTATCCGACGTGGTCGACGGACGCCGACCTGTGCGTGGAGTCCATCGTGCGCGCGACAGAGGATGTGGACGTGGACGTCGTCGTCACGCTTCAGGATCTCTCGGTGGAGGCGGCGGACTTTGGCCAGGAGATCGACTATCCGGCGAACGACGCCGCGCACCCCAAGATGAGTTCGCGCCTGATCGCGGACGCGGCAGGCTACAAAAGGATCGCGCCGGTCGACCCGCGCAAGACCCCGCGCATGTCCGGGCAGATCCGCATTTGCGACAAGCTCGTCAAGCGCTGCGGGAAAATCAAGCCCATCGTGTCGTTCGTGTACGGGCCGCTGGGCGTTTTGAGCATGATGCGCGGGCAGGCCGAGATGTTCCTTGACTGCCTGGACGAGCCGGACGCCGTGCATCAGGCGCTGGAAGCGGTGACGCAGACGCTCAGGGACTACTGCGCGGCCATCCTGGAGACGGGCGTTCACGCCGTCATGTTCGATACGCTGTTCGCGTCCCAGAGCATCATGTCCAAGGCCATGTGGCGCGAGTTTGAAGCGCCCTACATCAAGCGGCTCGCGGACTTTGTCCACGAAAACGGGGCCATGGTCATGATCCACAACTGCGGCAACGGCATTTATTTCGACGCGCAGATCGAGGCCATGAAGCCGGAGGCCATCTCGTTTTTGTACCCGCCGGACGACTGCAAGTCGTTCGCGGAGACCAAACGGAAGTACGGGGACAAGACGGCGCTCATCGGCGCGGTCACGCCCAGCTGGCTGATGCGGGCTTCGCGCGAGGACATCATCGCCGAGTGCAACCGCCAGATGGACGACATGGCCAAGGGCGGCGGCTTTGTCCTCGCGACGGGATGCGAGTACCCCAGCGGGATGACCGTGGAGGCCGCCAAAGTGATGGTGGAGGCCGCCAAGGCGTACAGGCTGTAGCCCGAGGGTTTTCGCGGGAGCGCTTTTCTAGCCTGACAACCGGCAGATCCGGACGACGACGCGGGGTTTGGCGGTATGCGCGCCAGACCCCGCTTTTCCGATGGGCTTTTCATCGCGCTGACAAGAGCGCCGCTTCATCAGGGCGGCGCTTAGCGCGTTCGCGCGAGCCTTGTCTCCGCGCCGCGGGTGTGGTATATTCGGTGGCATAGGGGTGTGAGGCTGCGCGATGAGCGTGCGTTTGGGCGCGATGCTCGAGAAGCACATGAGGCTGGTGAAATTCACGCTGTCCTCGCTCGCGTGCAGCGGGGTGGATCTGGCCTTGTTCGCGCTGCTCTACGCGCTGCTTGAGCCGATCGCCCCCGGGTACGCGGCCGGTTTGGCCACGCTCGCGGCGCGGGTTGTGTCCGGCGCGCTCAACTTTATCATCAACCGGGCGGCTGTGTTCAGGAGCGAGGGCTCCGCGGGCAAACAGCTGGCCGGTTATACGGCGCTCAGCGTGCTGCGGGTGCTGGTCAGCGCGGTTCTGATCCAGCTGCTGGAGCCGTTTGCGAAGGGTATCATGGTGCCGCTCAAGGCGGCGATCGATACCGCGCTGTTTTTCGCGAGCTACGCGCTGCAAAAGGCGATCGTTTTCCGCGAAGCCGGGCGCTAGGCTAGCGATGAGCAAGCCGGGCGCTGCGGCACGCCGGTTTGTCATTGGGCTAAACGGTTGTTTTCCATGCGCGGAAAAGCTCCCAATGGAGCGCCGCGTTTACGTTCTAAAAGCCTGCGGGTCCCTTTGGCATCTCCGGGGCGTAAGCGACGGGATGATCGCCGAATCCATCATGGGTTGCCAAGAGAGACGCCGCGCAGCCAGTGACGCGACGTTGCGCGGTGTTTTTCACGGTTGATTGGCTCCGGCCTGAAGCGTTGCCGACGGCCGCGCGCGGGAGCCTCGGACAAAACGGCGTTCGCGGGCCGCGTCGCGTTTGATTCTCAATAAATGACCAGTGAGGTGCTCCGTGGGCAAGAAAAAGGCGTTGACCTTGGCGGGGGTGCTGGCGGCGCTCTTCGCGCTGTTCGGGGTGGCTGTCTTAAGCGGACTAACGGTCGGTTTTGACGCGTTTGTGTTTCGAGCGTTTCGCGGGCTGCTCAGCCCCGTGGCGACGGCGCTCATGATCGCCGTGAGCAGCCTTGGGACGTGGTTTGTGTACGTCCCCGCCGCCATCGTGCTGCTAGCGCTGCCTCAGACGAGACAGGCGGTTGGCATGCCCGCCGCCGCCGCGCTCACGCTGAGCGCGGGCCTCAACGTGCTGCTCAAGCTGGCGTACGCGGTCGGGCGGCCGGGGATCGACCCGCTGGTCGTGGAGACGGGGTACGGGTTCCCGAGCGGTCACGCGATGAACGGGCTTGCGTTTGTGGGGCTGACGTGCTTTTTGTACCACCGGTACGGCGTGAACGCGCGGAGGAAGCGTGGTTTGCTCGCGCTCGGGCTTGCGTTTGTCCTGATGCTGGGCGTGAGCCGCGTGTACCTCGGGGTGCACAGCCCGTCCGACGTGCTGGGCGGGTTCCTCGCGGGCGGCGCGGTCCTTTCGCTTGCGCTCGCGCTGACGCCGGACGCGCGGGAGGTCAAGGCCGGGGCGTGATGTGATCGCGGTTGACGTTTTGTGCGAGCCGGAGCGCGGGTCACCGTGCCGGCTCGCGTTTTGTTTCGGCGGGGCGGCGGGGGAGTGCTGCCCTTCGCCTACAATCCTTCGTCCCCGGCGCGCGCGGCAATGAAAAACCCTCCACGCATGGAGTTGTGTGATGGCGGCCATGGCGGCGCTGTGCCCGTGTCTCCCGTCCCCGACGCGCACGCGTCGGACGGCGGGGTCGAGGGG
>JAVBRD010000002.1:0-186763 GCA_031548365.1 Eubacteriales bacterium | reverse complement strand
CGCCCCCCGCCGGGTTCCCGCTCCCTCCCTCCCCCCCCGCCCGCCATCTCTCCCCACCGGGGGGGGTGGTGCGGCCCCCCCCCCCCCCCCCCCCCCACGCTTCCGATAAGCTCTGATGACGAACCCGGAGCGCAGCGATGGGTTTGTCATCACGCACATACGAAGCGGCCGGAAAACCGGCCGCTTCGTGTGTGCGGATCACAACTCAAGAAATCACGGAACAACCGCCCATCATCTTTTCGTGCCCATCTGGCCGATTCGTCCGCGAGATGTGTCGTCGTCCCGCTGCATTCCGGCTCATACAGCGTTTCCTTAGTTGGCGCTGTCCCAGACAAAACGCGCATCGAAGCGCGCACACTTCCCATTCCTGCGCACGATGAGCATGTTCGTGCCGCTTAAACCGTCCTGCCTGTGCGCTTTCGCCGTGAACACTACGGTGCCTGGCGCCGCCTTAATCAAGAGCGTCATGCTGCCATATTCCGTTTGAAACACCGCGCTCACGTCGCCGTCCGGCGTGGCGGTCATGACGTCCCAGAGCGTATCATAGCCGTTCACGGCCTCAAAGAGCGGCGCGTGATTCATCGGCACGGACAACGACATCTCCCCATCTCCGTGGAACGTCCAGTCGTAGACATGCTCCTCGTCCGACTGTGCGGTGAACACGTCGTCAAAGCCTTCGGGTGTGAGCGCAAGCCGCCGTTCCAGCACTACACCCGGATACGCATTCGCGGCGACGCCCGCGCACCTGTTTTCATCAAACGTCAGAGAATCGATGGCGCATTTCGCCTGCGGTTTTCCGTCCACGGTCAGCATGTTGTGCGCGATGGACGCGCGGTTCCACTTCCCTGTGAGCGGTATCGCGTACGGGCCGGTCCCGAGATCGGGCGAGAATCTTCTTCCGCTGGCGAACACGTCGACGGCGAGCTTGTCGAAGTGGTCGTGCCAACCGCAGAACGGCGTGCACTTGAGACCAACGCGCAGTTTCTCTCCTTCAAGCACCGCAATGCCCGCGTCTTTCAGGCAACGGCTCCCGAGCTTGACGGTTTCGGGCACGGGCAGTTCGTCCACACCCAGCACGAGCGCGTTGATGCCCGCGCGCCCCACGACCCGCGGGTTGCTCCAGAGTGTGGGCAACGGGTTGTCGTGGGAGAACGCGCGCGGTTTTTCATCCGTGTACAGCCACGCAAGCCACTTGCCGATCTCGGGGTTTGTCTGCACATGCGGCTCCAGAAACACGGCGTTGACTGCGAGCGACGTCTCGTATGAGGTGTCGTTGTACGCGGGCATGCGCATGTCGGGGTACACCAGCTCAAACGGCGCGAGCACCATGCGCTTCAACCGAGGGTCATTCATCAGGTCCATACCGCGCTCTTTGGCGATAAGTGCCATGGCCGTTAGCGCGTTGAGCGTATAGAAGTGATAGCCGGGCGATATCTCGTACCATAGCCCTTCTTCCGACGTGCCCTTGCGTAACTGATCAAACCAGCGATTGCGGCCGTTAAGCGCGTCCTCCCACGCCTGATCGTCGCCAAGCGCGTGCGCGCATGCGCCTATGGCCGAAACCATCCAAGCCTGTATGTTGTGGATCTCACCGCCCCTAAAAACGGCGGTTTCAGAACGCATGAGCTCAAGCGCGGGCGCAAAGTAGGACGAACGCATCATCGCAAGCTCATCTTCGGTAAAGACGCTCAAGTCCCCTACCATGCGAAGCATTTTTTCGATGGTGATGATGAAAATGGCTTCAGTCAGGCACTGAGGCATGATGCGCCCCTGTCCAGCAGCCTTGCCATGGACGTGCCACAGCTTCGTGTAGTTCGATGCGTAGAAAAGTGTGTAGCGGCGGATGTACGCGACGTAGGGCGCGGGATCGGGCATGAGATGCGCGAGGATGGCCGCGTACTCAAGGTTCTGGGCGATCTGGGCGTGAACGCTGGCAAGAAACGCGCCGTCGTAAGGCTGTCCTGTGTATACCTGGTGGCAGGCTGGGCACTCATGCTCCCGGGCGCGTTCAAGCTCGATCAGCAGATGACCGCCGCACGTTGGGCAGGAGTAGTGGTGCGTCCATTCCGTCTGTTCAATGGGCGGGTCGCCCGGCCAACCGGTTTTGACCTGCTCAAAGGACTCGCGCAAGAGCTCAAGCGACTTTTTCGCCCAGCCCTGCGACGCCGCGCGCGCGCGGACACGCTCCCACTTGTACACCTTTGACATGAAATCACCTCGCATCCATTATGCTGGAAACGAAATGGATTGACAAGCCCTTACTAATGATTTAGTATACATACTAATAGATTAGTCTTCGAGGTGATGTGTATGCTGCCCGAGATCACAGACGGAGAACTGCGCGTGCTCGAGACGCTATGGGAGACATCGCCGCTCACCGCGTCCCAGATCGCTCAAAAATTGCACTCGCGTGTTGGCTGGAACAAAAACACGACCTACACCTTCATCGGGCGTCTCGTCGACAAAGCGCTCATCACACGCACTGATCCCGGTTTTTTGTGCGCGGCCACGGTCACGCGCGAGGAAGCGGGCGTGAGCGAGGGGCGCAGTTTTCTCAAACGGATCCACAGCGGCTCGCTGTCGATGATGGTCGCGGGCTTCATCAAAAGCAAGAGCATTTCACCTGATGAGCTGGCCGAACTCCGCCGGCTCATCAGCGAAAGCGAGGTGAACAACCCTGAACAGCCTATTTGAGATGATCCTGAGGTTATCGGCGCAGGGCGCGGCGCTCGCCGCACTCATCTTCGCGGCGCGGTTCCTCATGCGTCGCTGCGCTGCGCAATACCGTTACGCGTTGTGGCTGTTGCTCATCGCCCGGCTGCTTCTGCCGTTCGAGCTGCCCAGCCCATCGAGCGCGTACAACCTGCTGCCCAAAGCGCCTGTATCAAGCGCCTCACCGCTTGCGCGAAGTGAGCCGATCACGCAAACCGCCGCAATCGCACCTCGGGCACAGCCCGCGCCGCCCACGCACGCGCCTGTTTCCGGCGCGGCGATCATTCTGCCGGACTCCGTACCGCCCACGCCCCCGCCTTTTGACTGGCGCCGGGCAGCAAGCATCGTCTGGCTGACCGGAAGCGCGCTCATGCTCGCCTACATGGCCACCGTTTACACCACCGCGTACTCCGGCGCACGCAAGCGGAGGAACGCATCGGATGTGGCTGTATCCAAAGGGTACGCCGCGCCATTTGTTATCGGCGTGCATCGCCCCATCATCGCGATACCAGCGGGTCTTTCCAGCGACGCGCTCGAGTGTGTGCTTGCGCACGAACGGGCGCACATCCAAAGGTTCGATCACATCGCGCACTTGCTGGGCGCGCTCGCGCTGTGCGTACACTGGGCGAACCCGCTCGTTTGGCTAGCCTTGCGCGCGATGGAGGCCGACTGTGAAGCCGCTTGCGACGACGCCGTGGTGCGCGGCAGGGATGCCGAGTGGCGCAAACGCTACGCGTCCGCGCTGGTCGAGTGCTCCGCACGCGCGATCAAACGCTTGCCCGCGCCCGTGCTCGCGTTTTCTAGTAGCGGACTCCGCGCGCGAATCAAGGCCGTGCTGATCAGCAAACGTTACACCACCGCAAGCGCGCTTGCCGCGCTGTGCGTGACCGCCGCGCTCATCGCCGTGGGGTGCACGTCCGCGTTCAACGCGTCTTTAGGCGAAACGCCATCGCCCGCAACGCCGTCCCCCGCCGCGCAAACGGGCGCGACAACCGCAGCGCTGGCGTCTACCCCAACTTCGTCCCATACGTCCGCGACGCCTGAACCGGTGCTTCCCATCAACACCACATCGACACTCGCCCCGCTGACATACGAAGGCCAGACGCCCGTATTGCCCGCACTCACACACTGGTCGTACAAGCGCGTTGGACCGGCCGTGTTTGATCTGGATGCGTTTGCCAAGCGGCTGTGGGGGGACGCCCCAGTTGAGAAGCGCCCGCACGACCGTGGAACGCTCTATGTGCTGCCCGATTCGCCGCGCGGTGATTTTGGGGAACAGTTGTTCCTTGAAGCGGAGACGGGCGCGCTTTCTTATGAAATAATCTTTGAAGGGAGCAAGTTCCCCGGCCTTCAGCCCGTGAACGGCACAAGAGAACAAGCGACCGCCGACATGCAGGCCTTCATTGATGTTGCCGTGCCTGAAGGCGCGTTTGAGGCCGTCCACGCGTTCACGGCGGGGCTTGATGACAATGGCAAGCTTGTCAGCTACGTTGGCTACTGGTCGCAAAGCATCGAAAGCGTGCCGCTGACCGAAGGCTACATCGAAACCGACATCACGGATATCGGCGTATACCGCCTCCACATCACATGGAATGAGCTTGAACCGACGGACACGCCCGCGCCCGCAGCGCCGCTGACCGCGGAACAGGCGCTGTACACTTTCGACTATCATCGCTCCACGAGCGATCCCGGGGACTACAGTTTACTGCGGGATTGCGTCCGCGCCGGAAACGCGCGCGTCGTCTACACGCCCGTTTTTAATGCGGAAAACGCGGTGTTCTCCCCAGCGTGGGAGTTTCAGCTCTCAACCATCAACGACAAGGACGTCGGCTATCTCGCGTACGTCGACATCGTGACCGGAGACGCGTACGTCTCAGCGATCACGGGCTTCCTCCTTTCGCCGTACACCTCGCGCGGCCACGCGCCATCGGTTGCGCGCGAGATGGCCGCTGCCGCCGCGTACCAAGAGGAAATTGCGGCGTTTTACCCACTGGTCTTCGCCGAAACAGACGAATACATCTATTCCATTCGGCCGGGCCGCAATACAATGAATCCCAGAATAGGAGTGCTCGACCGATTCATCGGCAGCATCTGGCGGTTTGATAAAAGCACAGGCCGCGAGGACGAGCTCGACAGCTACGCGCGGCTTCAGCAAGGCGGCAAAACCGTCGACACGATCAGACAGAGCGCGTTCGCCGCGATCGTGGGCGATCGAATCGTGTTCGCGGGCTACAGAGTTGACAACCTTCAGGACATCAAGGGCAATGGGCGGCTGGTCTCCATCGCGCTCGACGGGAGCGATCGTATCGACTATTCACCCAAGCTCAACGTGTTCAAGTCGCTCTGCGCCGACGCAGAGCGCGTGTATTACGAGGGCTGGCCGGGCAACGACAACACGACGACATCCCCGCTCAACTACGTGACCTCCGATTTCAAACACGACCGCCACGTGCGTACGCTTGACAAGCGGCTGGTCTGCGTGCGGAACGGCACGGTGTACGGCATCGACATGGACGGCAAGGGCCGCGCGGTCTACAAGCTCGTCAAAGACGAATGGACGCTCCATACGCAGCTCGATTTCGAGGCGTCCGGCGTCGTTCCCCTGCTCGGGCAAAATACGTGGAAAATCACGGGGAGCGACGGTCAAAGCACTCTGTTCAATCCCGAGTAATGCCCGCATAACACGCGCCGCCCCGGTTCACAGAGCGAAAGCTTTGCGAGCCGGGGCTTTTGATGGTATAATTGGAAGACCACCAGTATTCAATGTGCGCTTCATGCACCTCAAGTCGCCTGATCATCATGAGGGGGAAAACAGATGAACACTCGGGACAGCGACTATTCAGGTACACTGAGCAACGCGCTTGCGGAAATAACGAAAACACCGGCTATGACCTCGGGCATCCTCGAGGACGCCGCCAGAGTCATCGCGCGCGAAGGATGCCGCGCGCTTCACACCGACCGCGTTGGCATCTGGCGAATGAAACGCGGCGTCGACTCGACCGAGCTCAACAGCATCATCAGCTATGACGGCAAGACCGATACGCACACCGTTCAGGACAATTTTCCGCTGGATGGCCGTCCTCAGTACGTGCAGTTGCTTTCGTCCGAGCGGCTGATTGTGATTGACAACGTGCGCACCACGACCGTCCTGCCCAACCTAGCCGAAACATACGGGCCAGAGATATGCTCGCTCCTAGACGCGCCCATCCGCATCGGCGGTAAGCTCATGGGCGTGGTTTGCATCGAGCAGGATTGCTGTGAAGCGTTTCCCGGCCACCGCGAGTGGACGACCGAGGAGAAAAACTTTGCTTCATCGCTTGCGGACTTTGTAGCGCTTGCGCTTGAGAGCGCGGAGCGCAGGCTGATCATGCGCCGCACTGAAACACTGATGAGCAACCTGCCCGGCATGGTGTATCAATGCCTGAACGATCCGCCTAATTTTACGTTTACCTTCGTCAGCGAGGGGTGCTACGGCCTGATCGGCTACACCTCGCAAGAGTTGATGGGCAACAACGCCGTCAAATTCTTTGACATGGTGCACCCTGACGACGTTGGCCCGCTTGAAAGACTCAACGCGGAAACGCTCTCAATCGGGCTGCCGCTGGAGACGACGTTCCGCATGGTCATGAAGGACGGTACCATCAAGTGGATCTGGGAGCGCAGCCGGGTTGTGGAAAAAAACGCGGACGGCTCCCCGCATGTGCTCGAAGGTTTTTACACCGACATCACGGAAAAACGCCGCCTCGAAGCCGCAGAGCTGGCAAACCGCGCAAAATCGGAGTTTCTGGCCAACATGAGCCACGAAATCCGCACACCCATGAACGCCATCCTTGGCATGACCGACCTTGCGCTGCGGTGTTTTCCGCAAGCGACAGTGCTTGAATACTTGAGCAACATCAAGACCGCCGGCAGGTCGCTGCTCTCGATCATCAACGATATTCTAGATTTTTCCAAAATAGAGGCGGGCGCGGTTGAGCTTGTACCGGAAAAATACGACATCCGGTCCTTCATCAACGACGTCACAACGATGATCCATGTCCGCATCGACACAAAGCCGCTGGATTTGATCGTGGACGACGACCCCTTGATGGCGCGCGAATTGATCGGCGACATAACGCGGATCAAGCAAATCGCCATCAACCTTTTGACCAACGCCGTCAAGTTCACGCACGAGGGGCACATCGTGTTCGCCGTCACGACCGAGCCCACCGGGACATCGGGTACGGTCAGACTCAAAATCTCGGTGCGCGACACAGGTATCGGCATCCGCAAGGAAGAGCTGCCGCTGTTGTTTAAGAACTTTACGCAGCTCGACACACGCAAAAACCGCAGCGTGGAGGGCACCGGCCTTGGGCTTGCGATCTCAAAGCAGCTTGTTGAGCTGATGGACGGCGAAATCACCGTGGACAGCGTTTACGGGCACGGCTCGTGTTTTACGTTCTACGTCATTCAAAAAGTCAGCAACTCAGCCCCCGCTTGTCAACTGGAACCCGACGACACGCGCCGTCTCGCCGTCTGGTTCTCGAACGCGGAAAAAGCCGCCATTCTCGCCGCCAAGATGCGCAAGCTCGGCGCACCCTGCGATATCATTGAAAACGCCGACGGTATCGGCCGCTACTCGCATGTGTTCCTTGAAGCAGAATCATTGCCCATGTTCGGCACGGAACCTCCCCACGGTACCAAACTTATCGCACTCGCGCGCGAACTGGGCGGAGAGTCTCCGAACAGTGCGGCTCACAAAACCGTCTACACGCCGCTGACCTGCCTAGTGATCGCGCGGCAACTGGAAGAGAAAACGGACGCCGGCAGAACCGAGGACCAGGCTGAAGGCAATTCCATGGTGCTGCGTGTGCGAAACACGCGCTTTCTCGTGGTGGACGACAACGACATCAACCTCGTGATCGCAGAGAGCATCCTTTCGAATTACGGGGCTGAGGTCACGTGTGCGGCATCCGGAACCGAAGCGATTGAACTGATTAAAGAGTGCGATTACGACATCGTCTTCATGGACCACATGATGCCCGTCATGGATGGCGTGGACACAACCAGGCTTATCCGGGCGCTCGGTGAGGAAAAATTCGCGCGCATGCCCATCGTCGCGCTCACGGCCAACGTGGTCGGTGATGTGCGCGATATGTTCCTTGAAAACGGCATGAACGACTTCCTCTCCAAGCCGCTTGAGTTTGACGAGATCGAGCGCGTGCTCGCTCAGTGGCTTCCGCCGGAGAAAACCGTCCGCATCGAAAAAGACAGGTAGGAGAGCGCCAGCATGTTCAGCGATCTTGTTTTGAGCGTCACCGACCACAGCGTGTTCACCTCGTCTTTTTCCGACTATCTGGCCAACCTGAGCGTCTCAAGCGTCGTGATGACCATCCTCGCAGTGTTCATGCTGATCGGGCTTGTCGATAAATTGCGCGGCAACAAGCGCGGGTACGGCGAGCGTTTCGACGCCGGTTTTCACGCGATGGGCGACCTCGCGCTGGCCATCGTGGGCATCATCGCTGTGTCGCCCGTTCTGCTCCGGGTGCTCTCCCCCATCGTATCCCCGCTGTTTCGGGCCATGGGCGTGTCCCCAGCCATTTTCCCTGCGTCCATGCTCGCATTGGACATGGGCGGGTACGCCGTTTCCATGCAGATGGCCGCAGGAAATGCCGCGGTCGGCAATTATGCGGGGATCATCGTCGCGTCCATGATGGGCATCACGGTCTGCTTCACCATCCCGTATGCGCTGACCATTATGAAAAAAGAGGATCACTCGCTGTTTGCTACAGGAATCCTGATCGGCATCGTGACACTGCCCATCGGCTGTTTCCTGGGCGGGCTGACGATGGCGCTCACGAGCACGCCCATGGCTTTGGGTGATCTAGTGATCAACACGCTGCCTGTGCTCCTGCTCGCCGCCGCCGTGGGCCTTGGCCTAGTATTCAACCAAAGGCTCATGATCCGCTTGTTTTCGGCTTTCGGAAAGGGGATCACGTTCATCGCGACCGTCAGCCCGGGCATCGCGGTGTTTCAATACTTGACGGGCATCCGCTTCCCGCTCTTCAATCTCATGGTTGAGGAGGACGCGGTGCTCGGCGGCACGCCCCTCCTGGTTGGACTCTTGCTTGTCGGGCTCATCGCGATCGTGCTCGCGGGCGCTTTCCCTATGTTGCTCTTCCTGAACCGTAAACTGGATCGCATCATCTCTAAAATCGGAAAACGGGCCGGCATCGGCACAGAAGCTTCGACCGGGCTGCTCACGCAGCTCGCGAGCAGCATCCCCGTGTGGAGCGTATTCGAAAGCATGGACACGCGCGGCAAGCTTCTCAACGTGGCGTTCGCCGTCTCCGGCTCCTTCGTCCTTGGCGACGTGCTCGCTTTCACGGGGGGCGCAAACCCTGAAATGGTCTTCCCGGTCATTGTCGCCAAGCTCTCGGGAGGCGCGCTTGCGATCCTGCTGACCATCCTGTTGGTCCGCAAAGGCGCGCTCAAGTATTAGCGGTCTATAACAGCACGCCCATACGCGCTGTGAAAAAAAATACCCTTTGAAAGCAATAAGGGCATATAAAAGCACGCAGATGAAAAATGCCTTTTGCACTTGCATTTGATGTACCTGCATCAATAGATTAGCACTTTATTGGCCTAAACGTACCAAGCAGGCGCACTTTCCGCATCTATACATACAACAAGAAGAAACAACGCACGATGTTGTTTCTTCTTGTTGTCTTATGTCAGTCCGCACGGGAGCGCGTTCTCATGTACATCGGCAGTTTACGCTTGCTTAAACGCCTCACGGAGGTAGATCGGCTGAAAAAACAGCAGCGCCCCGTTTTCTCCGGCGGCTTCAACGCGAACGTATTTCTCGCCGTTGAGCGTATAACTTGCTTCGCTGCCTTCAACCGTGGACAGCACTTTACCGCCCTCGGTGATGAAGCGGTACGTATAGGTGTCGACGAACGTGCTCCGTTCATGCCGAACCTTGGCGCGTATGGACCGGCCGTCAAGTTCGAGAAATTCCGGCGCAAGCCCGCTCGACGCCACGAGCGCACCCCGAGTAACCGCTTCTCGAACGCCGGAGAAGCTTTCTTCCCTGCAGTAGATGAAATTGAAGCTGCGCGATGCGTCCGACATGCTGTGGAAGTCGTCATTGCCAAAGCCATATGTCATGCGGCCTTCGGTCAGGATGCGATCCCACGTGTCGGTCGCGCGGCCCGAGCCGCTCAGACGATAGATGAGGAAGTTGATGACCTCAATGCCGAGATAGCCGTCAAGCGCCATCACGCGTTCGTGCGACCAGTACTCCTTGTACCGCCAGTTGGGATGGCACAGGATGACAAAACCGCCCGAGGCGTTTACTTTGTCAATCGCCGACTGATGGTCGAGCTCGTGCAGCGACTCTCGCACGCCGATTGTGAGCATGTGCTCTTTCTGCGAGTACTCCACCCCCGGAACCATGAGCGGCTTCGCGCCGGATAACGCGGAAGTGTCCGTGAACTGATCGTGATTGGAAATACACAGGATATCGAAATTGTTGCTCCTGTACAGCTCTATGACGTCCTGCACCGGGTTAAACCCGCACGTTCCCGCGCCCGTGCCTGCGTGCGCGTGGAAGTTAGCCTTGCACCACCGACCGCCCGAAAGACCCTGATACGGATTGACATAGCCCATGAGCGCTCCTCCCATCATTTGCCGCTGACTTTGGTCACATACTCCCACTCGATCAAAAACGGATACGGGTTGACGGCGTGCGTGCGCTCCGCATCGTCGTACATACCGAAATGCAGATGCGGGATCATGACGTTGTCCGTGCCTTCGGGACCGTACCCGGTCGAACCCGCGTAGCCGATGATCTGCCCGCGCGAAATCGTCCTTCCCTCGCGCATGTTCTTCGCGTACTTGGACATGTGCGCGTAGTAATAGTAAATGCCGTCTTCACCCCGTATGCCGATGCGCCACCCGCCCAGCGTGTTCCAGCCGATCCGCTCAATTTTCCCCGCGCACACCGCGCGGATGGGCGTGCCCAAATCGCAGATGATATCGATACCCTCGTGCACGCGCCCCGTGTTGTCCCACGTTCGCGGTTCGTGCCATGAGCTTTGCATGTTGTACGCAGCGCCGATGATCGGGAATCTTTTGCTCAGCAACACCTTGTGTATCCCCGCGAGTTTTGCGTATTCCGCCTTGATTTTTTTCCTCGCGGAGGACGATTTCGTATACGCGTTGATCTTTGAGTCGTCAGATTTGCTCATGTTTTTGCGCATGAACTGCGCGTGGCTTTCGAGGATCTTGGGATCGGGAGGGCTTGTGGGATTCCCTTCAGCAAGATCAACGGCGAGCAGGAAACGCCAGCTCCCTCCTTCGCGGGCCGCCATGAAGTAATCGCCAATGCCGGTGTCCCCGAAATCGCCGATTTCGTACCGCGACGCCGCGAGCGCGGTAACTTCGGGCAGACAGGCAGCGAGCAGGAGCGCAAGCGCAATGAGTAAGAGTCTCTTCGGCATGGTCAACGCCTTTCTTCTACAAACTTTGTACAATCATTGTTGCATTTTCGTACGAAAATTGCAATGGCAACATCATTTTTCCAAGAAGAAGGCCGTGTTGACCAAGCCCCTGGAAAGTGCTACCATGAGCTCAGCAAGAGCGAAAGAAGGATGGTCATGAGCATGGATTACAACGCGGAGTTTGAGCGCATGGGAAAAACACACGTTTGCTACGAGGACTTCGGCGCCGCCGGCGACGGCAAGTCGGACGACTTCGCTGCGGTCAAACGAGCGCATGAGTACGCGAACTTGCACAAGCTGCGCGTCATCACCAATCCGACCAAGTCGTATTATTTCGCGCCTTCCATGGAAGAGATTCCTGTGATGACGGATGTGGATTGGAGCACCTCCAATATCATCATTGACGACAGCGCTCTTGGCGTTGACAACCGCAGGCCCTCCGTATTCATTATCAAATCGGAGCACGAGCCGATCACGCTCTCCCTCCCCTCGCTCAAGAAAGGGCAGAAGAAAATCGACGCGGCCCTTCCGCTCAACTGCCTTGTCGTCGCTGAAAACGCGGGCAAGAAGCAGTTCGTGCGCGTGGGACTCAATGTCTCCGCGGGCAACACACAGACCGACTGTTTCATCGTCGACCAGACGGGGCACGTCCTGACACCCATCATCTGGGATTTTGATAAGCTGACCTCCGTAATCGCAAAGCCGATTGACGAACGCGTACTCCGCATCACAGGCGGCATCATCACCACCATTGCCAATCAGGTCCAGCCGGAGACCGGCTATTATTATTACGGGCGCGGCATCGCCATCCGCCGCTCCAACGTGATCTTCGACGGCATGGTACACCACATCCGCGGCGAGAAAGACAAGGGGTCGCCCTACCACGGCTTTGTCCGCGCCGAGGACTGCGCGCACACCATCTTTAGGAACTGCCACTTCACCGGCCACAAGATCTACACGACCATCGGCGCAGCCAACCTGCCCGTGATGATGGGGACTTACGACATCTCCATGCACCGCAGCGTGGACATCCAGTTCCACAACTGCCGCGAAGACAACATCATGGACAAGACGCTTTGGGGCGTGTTCACCTCCAACTACTGCAAGGACATCCTGGTGGACGGCTGCACGTTCTCCCGCACCGACTCGCACATGGACGTGACCAACTACACCATCCGCAACACGCACCTCGGCTGGCAGGGACTCAACGCCATCGGGCATGGGCGCTTGCTGGTCGAAAATGTGGTCATCATGGGGCCGACCGTCGTCTCTTTCCGCGGCGATTACGGCAGCAACTGGGATGGCGATGTCACCGTCAAGGATGTCACGTGGTATCCGAGCGAGAACGCCGCCGCCAAGCCCTGCGTTTTCGGCGGGGGCAATACCGGAGATCACGACTTCGGTTACCCGTGCAGCCTGCCGCGCAAGGTCACCATAGAGAACCTGCGCGTCATGGACGGCGAGCTCACCTCAGGGCACACAGCCGTCAGCATCTTCCCCTGCTCGCCCGAGACGAATAAGGGCGTGAAATCCTTCTGCCAGCCCGCCGAAGGCGACCACCCGTACGTGTTCACCGAGGAGCTGATCGCGACCGGCCTTTCCACAGAGAGCGGCAAGGGTTTTCAGCTCTTCGCGGCAGACAATTCCGCGTGCTACGGGCGCGAAAAGGGAGTATCCACACCGGCCTCACTCTTCCCGAACTTTCGCGCAACCCTGGACGATGTCGACCGCTTCACCTACGAAGCGCCTTCGGGCGATCTGCCCGCAGGCTGCCACCGCCTCGTACCCTCCATCAAAATCACAAACTGCCGCAAAGTGCTGATCAGCGGTGGCGCGAGACCGGCGCGCGTGCGCGTGTACGACTCGACCGTAGTGAAAGCCGAGGCCGTTACCGGCGGCGGCTGCCAGATTACGCTCACCGACAGTAAAGCGTAGGAATCGTCACGGGAAATATTTCCCGGGAACCCTCCCTGAGTTGGCAGCAGTGTATCATCAACAAACCCCAATACCAGCACACGCGAGCGACTTTTTTGTGCATAGCTGCGTCGCGCTCCTGTCCGTGGGGCTGGCCGCAACGGCTCCCCTCCTTGACCCGCTCACAAATCCTCGCTCACCAGACCCGCTCCCAGTTCGGTTGACGATACCCCACAAAGCAAAAACCCTTGGGAACAGTTAACATGCTCCCAAGGGTTTTGTGCCGTGCGCGCTTAGGCCATGTTGAACAGTTTTGCCTTGAGTGAATCAAGGGCAAACGAGCCGCCCTTTGCGATGCGTTCGCCCGTGGCAACGTCGGTCAAGCTCGATACTGCGGTGATCGCGGCGGCAGTGTCTCCCGTGTTGAACGCGAGCATGTAGGCCCGCCCATCGGCCGCTGTCAGCGCGAGCATGCGGGTGCGGCCTTCGCATGTGTAGGACATGGATGCCGAGAGGCGCGCGGCTTCGACAGTGCCATCCACAGTGACGGCAAAGCCCATGTCGACGAGAGCATCGCCTTGGTCGGCCCAGAATGCATTGTGCTTTGAGCCCGCGAGGATTTCGTCGCAATAAAGCATGCCTTCCGGCGAAGGGCCGCTGGTGGGCCGCCGTTTGATGTCGATCTGGCGTGTTTTCCCCCGAAGCAGTTCAAGGCCGGTGTCGGCGGGTACGGCGACGGACAAGACGCCGTCCGCACAAATCCAGTCTCCGACGGGGACGCGCTCGTTCACGAACAGGCCGCGCATCGTGCGCTCACCGGACGCGGTCAGGTAACGGCGTTCACTGCCGTTCCACAGGTCGTTCGGAATGTGCAAGAGCAGCCCTTTGACTGAACGGAGGTAGGTGCGGTGCTCCGCCTCGGCAACCTGCACGCACACCACGGTGCGGTCGTCAGGCAGCGCTGCGAATGCGAGCTTGCGTACGGCGAGCGCGTCCGGGGCCTGTCCTTCGGCGATGAAGCCTTCGCTCACAGCGCGCGTCGCGCCCGAAGTGACGAATCCTCCATCAAAGGACTGCTGGCAGTTCTGCGACATTTTGTCGCACGTGTTGTTGCCGCTGCCCTCGATGTGTCCCGCCATGTTCTCGCGCCACTCGGCCAGATCGCTCCGGTTGGCGGGAACGCAAAGGCCCGTCGGCAGCTCCGCCGCACGCCAGACAAAGGATGCGGCGCGGCGCTCGGAGCGCACGAATGACGCGCCGTGGAAGTCGCAGGACCACTTCTCAAGCGGCTTTTGAAGCGGCGCTTTGGGGACAATACCCATGGTTCTGCGCCAGTACGCGCCCATGGAAAACGCGTTGGCCCGATCAGATTCAAGGCGCGTGTAGTAGAGCGGGGAGTCCGTTTCCAGCGACGCGCAGCGCGTAGAGAGGTACGATCCGTCATTGTTCACGGCCATCTCGCGTTCAATCTGCGCCAGCCAGCCTTCTTCCAGTTCCGAGCAGTCCTCGCCAAGCACATCCTCAACGAGCAGCCAGGCGGGAATGGCAAAATCCTGGCAGTAGCAGTACCGCGCGCGGGTATCCCCACCGATGCGCAGGAGACGCCCGTCGTCAAACGTACACGCGCGCACCAGTTCCCACATGCCTTTCAGGTTGTGGTAAAGCGCTTTGGGTGCCTCAAGCCCGCGCGCCTTGCAAGAAAAATGGAGCATGGCGAGGTTTGAAAGACTGATGACCATGTAGCCCACATTGAGGTAGCCATGGTGGTTCATGCCATACGTTTTCGTGAGGTTAGGGCCGACGTGCCACTCTCTGAGCGGGCGGCCGTCAAACAGCTCATCCGAGGACGCGTCCTCTTCACGGGACAGGCCGTTTAAGAGAAAGCGCGTGCCCTTCTCGCGGTACGCGGCCGCGTTCGCCGCGTCAGGGTACATCATGGACGCGCGATGAAGCACCGCGCCGTTCCAGATGTTGCTCTCAGGCTTGTTTTTCTCGGCCTCAATGCCCGCGACGACCGGGTAATCGCGCAGTATCCAGTCAGCCTCCGAGAGTAGCACGGTGCGGAAAAGCGCGCGATCCGCATCGGACAGATGCGCGTCAATGGCCTCCATCGCGTGCATCATGCGCTCCACGCCAAGCACGCTGATCCATGTGTGACCCCATTTATGGCCGTCAAGGCAGGACATGTCGCCTTCGATGTGGGATCGCATGCTGAACCGCAAAAGCCGGAGCGCGTCATTCAGCACTTCATCGCGCGACATCGCCGCGTCCGCAAAATCCGCGTTCGGATCGGTCGCGATGACCGCGAGCGCGCTGAACGCCTTCTGATTTGTTTGAACGCCCCATGTGTTGTACCCCGTGCCGTAACACGCGAGCTCGGGTTTTCCCGGAATGGTGTAGATGTGCTGCTTGGCGTGGCGCAGCCATGGCGTGAGCACACCCATGTATCGCTGATGCATCCTGTCACATCGCCTTTCAAATCATTATTTGAGTGGTCTTTCGATCAGGTCGCAGGAAGCGACCGGCTTGTTGATGTCAAGCGGGATATAAAAGTTCTTGATTTCCATGCGCGCAAAGTCTGCGGAAAACGATCTCTTGAGCGGCGGGAGGACGATGTCTGTGCGACACGCCTTTCCGTCAGCCTCCAAAAGACGCAGCACATACCCCCCGCCATCTTCGGCGAGTTTGAGCGCGCACGGAAGCACGTTGGGCGCGCTCACACGTATGCCTTCGAAACGCTCAGGCAGCGGGCCCTCATGGTACGTCTCCTGCACCAGCACCTCGGGCGCGTTGAACTCCTGCCCCGCGCGCGCAAGCGCGGCCAAGCCATCCTCCGCTCTGGGTATCAGACGATAATTGAACTCGGTCAGCCCCTGATCCATGGGGATATTGGCGTCGTCCGCCTTGATGCGCTTGCCGAAGTGATCGGCATAGTACGACGTGTTGAGCGCGGTCAAGCGCAGCTCACCATCGAGCGCGTCATAACTGTACTTGGCGTCGTTGATGACCGCGAGGCCCAAGGACTTGCCGCCTGCCTCACCGCGCAGCTCCACAAACTGCTGGCCGTGCTGTTCCGCGCCGTCCGACGCGCGCACGATCGCGCCGTACGCGACTTCGCAGATCAGCTTCGTGTCCGAAAGCGGTGTGGAGAAAGCGAGCTTGACCATCTTGCGCGCCATCCGCGCGAAAATCCGCACGGCAACATCAACATGCGGCGCACCCGCCGACAATCGGTAGTCCTGCACAATCTCACTCTCGCCGAACGCCGCCTTTGTGCGGATGACCGCGCGAACCGGTCCTTGCTCAAGCACTTCGATTGACGTGCACGCAAACGCACCCGCCTCATCCCGAAAAGACGAGACGCCGTGTGCCCACGTATCCGCATCGCCCATGTCGATCTCGAGCGCACGCGATCCGCAAACGGTTTTCACGCCGGTGCCTTTGTCCAAGAGGCTCGTGACGCCGCCCGTCTCAGGGTCGATTTCCACGCGCAGGTGCTCGTTTTCCAGCACGTTGCCGCAAACGCTGAGCGCGGGCGAGAGCGCTTCAGGCATTTCCTTGCCCTGATACGCCCAGAACACGCGGTAGCCAAGCGCGGGGATTTGCGCGCGGAACAGCGTTTGCACGGTGTTTTCACCGCGGATGTACGGCGCTTTAATTTCCTGATACGGCACGGGTACGCCCGCTTCGTCCGTCAGACCCTTGATGGGGTAGTTGCACGTCACCTCGCGCACAACCGGCCATCCGAGCGAATTGAACACCACGACGGGCGAGCCGTTGTCGCCGAACTCCCAGCCACCGAACGTCGCGTTTTTTTCGCGGACGACAGGCGCGTGCGCGGAGGTGTCGATCGCCCAACTAAGGCGCTGCGCTGCGGACACCGTCTGCTCGTCCGCAATGGATTGTGCCTCGCCGTAAAATCGTACCGCGTCGTCCACGGCTGCACGCACGCAGCAGCCACCCATGACATCATGGAACTGGTTGTTAAGCACGCGCTCCCAGGCGTGCTGCAGCGCCCCGTTTTCGTAGGGCCGATCAAGGAGGAGGTGCGCGAGCGAGGACAGCTTTTCAGCCGCGCCCAGCGCATTTTCCGCACGCCTGTTGGCTTTCTTAATTTCGTGAGTCGTTGAGTAGCAGCCTTTGGCGTGGAACTGAAGGTCGCCCGTGTGGACGGGCAGACGATCAGTAATCTGGGCGGCTTCTGCGAAAAACTGCGAGGGTGACGAGTATTTGACGGGAAAATGCCGCGCGCCCTTCAACGTGGAGATATGTGAAAGCAGCTCTCTCGTTGGCCCTCCACCGTGATTGCCCACGCCGTAGAAGCACATTTGGGGCGCGTTTTCCCTTTCCGCAATTGCATAAATCTCATCCACGCGCTCGAACACACGAGGCACGCCCTGCGCGTCAACGCCGGCGCAGTTGTAGGATACGGGAAGACGGTAGGTCGGGATACACGTGCCGTCCACGCCTTCCCACAAAAACAGGCTGGCGGGGATGTCCGGGTTTTCATGCGGCATGGGCCGCATGAAAACATACGCATTCAAACCGCTCCCCTTGAGGATCTGCGGAAGCGAACCGCAGTGCCCAAAGGAATCGACGTTGTAGCCAACGTCCGCGATGCGGCCGAAAACGTCCTGTAAATATCGTTGGCTATAGAGCGCGTGCCTGACAAACGATTCGCCCGATGGCGCGTTACAATCGGGCTGAACCCACCAGCCGCCCGCCAGCGCCCATCGCCCCTCACGCACGCGCGCGCGGATCTCCTCGAACATTCCGGGCTGATTACGCTCAATCCAGCGGTAGTACGACGCGCACGCGCTGACAAAAATAAAGTTCGGATCCTCATTCATGCGGTCGAGCGCGGAGCGATATGTCGCGCAAATCTCCGCATAACCTTCGGGCCATCGCCAGAGCCAAACAGGGTCGATATGCGCCTGTCCGATCATGTGCACTGTTTTGTCGCTCACGGGCAGTCCCCCTTGCTGTTCTGGCGCTATCCTTCGACAGAGGCGACAGCAAATCCTTGCGCCGGGGAAGGCGGCGTAACCATGCAAATCTCGCCGGATCGTCCCATGTTTTCGCAAGAGAGTCTGTGTTGCGTACGAAAAATTTGTGATACACTGAGCTTATCATAATCCGGGGGGAATTTTCATGTTGCCCAAGCAGCTGGTCCTCGACGCCATGATGAACAAAACAACCGAGCGCACGCCTTGGGTGCCTTTCGTCGGCTGCCACTCGGCATTCCTGCTGGGCGTTTCCGCAAAAGACTACTTCAATAACGCCGACCTGATCGTCAAGGGCGCGAAAAAGGCGTTTGATCTCTACCGCCCGGACGGTCTGCCCGTGCTGTTTGATTTGCAAGTGGAGGCCGAGGCCATGGGCTGCGGCGTCGACTACAAGCCGGGCAATCCGCCCGCCGTGGTCACCCACCCGCTTGAAATGGGCAAGACGCTCACGGATCTTAAGATACCCACGGAAAAAGACGGCCGCTATCCCATCGTGCTTGACGCCATGCGCCGCCTGTGCGCCGACCTTGGTCCAACCATCGCGATGTACGGCCTCGTCACCGGCCCTTTCACGCTCGCGCTCCATTTGCGTGGCGCGGACATTTTCTACGACATGGCCGATGACCCCGACCAGGTCAAGCAACTGATGAAGCTGTGCGAAGACGTATGCGTGGCGACATCGCGCATGTACATCGAGGCTGGCTGCGACATTGTCGCCATCGTTGATCCCATGGTGTCCCAAATCTCCCCGCGCGACTTTGAGGAATTCTGCACACCAGCGTCCCAGGCGATTTTCAAGGCCATCCACGACGCGGGCAAACTCGGCTCGTTCTTTGTGTGCGGGAACGCAAAGCGCAACATCGAAAAGATGGCGCAGTGCGGGTGCGACAACATCAGCTTTGACGAAAACATCCCGCTTGAGTACGTCAAGGAAGTCGCTTCAAAGTACGGAGTGTCGGTGGGCGGCAACATGCGCCTGACCGTGTGCATGCTGTTTGGAACACCCATGGACAATATTGAGGAGGCGCGCAACTGCATCGCGAAGGGTGGGAACACCGGCTACATCCTCTCTCCCGGATGCGACATGCCCTTCTCAACGCCAGTTGAAAACGTGCAGGCAGTGGCCGCGGTCGTCTTTGGCGAGGACGCGTCGTTCATCGGTCACGCGGGCGGTCTGGATGGCATCGAGGTCACGATCCCTGATTACGCAAGTGAAAACCAGGTCATTCTGGACATCATCACGCTGGACAGCGAGTCCTGCGCGCCCTGCCAGTACACAATGGAGGCCATCTACACCGCGGTTGAGCCGCTCGGGGACGCAGTTCGCGTCATCGAGCACAAAGTCAAAGAAAAGAAAGAAGTCGTGTTCATGCTCAAGATGGGCGCGTCGTACATCCCCACCATCATCATCGACGGCGTGATCGAATACGTCAGCCTCATCCCCTCGCCGCAGGAGCTGCGGATGAAGGTCGAGGAAAAGATCGCGAAAAAGCGCGGCTGAGCATGCCCGAGCTTACGCTAGTCACGCTCGCGCACCCCTGCAACGCGTGTGTAATCATCACGCAGCTCGCGCGCTCCGTCTGTCAGCGACTCGCGCGCGAGCTTCCTTTTGTTCACTACGCCGAGATCACGCTCGCGGACGCGCGCGAAGCCAAGACCGTTCCCGGCATTGAAGTTGAGTCATTTCCGCTGGTGCTGCTGTGCGGCGAACAGCTGACCGCCGGTTCCATACCCGACAGGCGCGCGCTCCACGCGCGTATACAAAGCGAGGACAACCATGAAATCTGAAACCCGGCTCTGCGTGATCGGCGGCTTTTTGGGCGCTGGAAAGACGACCGCCATACTTGCGATCGCCAAGACGCTCATCCAAAGAGGGCTTCGCGTGGGCATTGTCACAAACGACCAGGGCGTCGATCTGGTGGACACGCGGACGCTGCTCGCCCAAAACCTCAACGTCCTTGAGGTCACGGGCGGTTGTTTTTGCTGCAACTTCGACGAGTTTGTCAAACGCGTGGACGAGCTTGGCGCGGACAACGCCGACATCATCCTCGCCGAGCCCGTCGGGAGCTGCACCGATCTTGTCGCCACCATCTTCAAGCCGATCACACGCGCGCACTTGCCCCGTTTTCGCGTCAGCCCTTTCACTGTGATCGCTGATCCCACGCGTGTTCAACGGCTGATGCGCGACGAGAAATCGCCTTTCCCTAATGAGATCAACTACCTTTTCGCAAAGCAACTCGAGGAAGCCGACATCCTCCTTTTGAACAAGTGCGATTCGCTCCCGCGCGAGCAGACCGACATGCTTTTCGCCTTTCTGCGCGAGCGCTTCCCGAGCGCGGAGGTCATGCGCGTGAGCGCGCGCACAGGCGAGGGGCTCGACGCATGGCTTCCGCGAGTGGCTGGCGCGGATTTCGTCGAAAAGCCTTCACTCGCCATCAACTATCAACTCTACGGCCAAGCCGAGGCCTATCTCGGCTGGCTCAACCGTTCATGCGACGTCGCGGCCGCTTCCCCCGTTGCCTGCGGCCCCTTTCTGACCGCGTTGCTCGCGGAGATGCAAGCCCGCCTGTCCGCCGAGATCGCTCATATCAAAGCGTACGCAGTTTCGGGCGGAGGATTCATCAAGGCGAACGCCGTCACGTTAGACCGCCCGCCCGAGCTCACGGATGACGACTCGCTTAAGGCCTCGTCCTTCCGTCTCGTCGTCAACGCGCGCGCTTTCGCCCAACCCGCCGCGCTCGAAGACAGTTTTGAATCAGCGCTGACCGAAACCTGCGCACGCTTTGCGGTGAGCTGCAGCCCGCGCGTGGGCGACGCATTTGCGCCAGGATTCCCCAAGCCGACGCACAGAGTGTAAGGAGTGATCGCATGTTCGTCCCCAGCAAAAAAGGCGAGCCGTTGACCTGCGTGATCGTAGGCGCGGGGCACCGCGCGGAGTGTTACTCCGATTACGCGCTGGCCAACCCCGATCGCATGCGCATTGTGGGCGTTGCTGATCCGAACACGTTCCGCCAAAAAAAGATGGCGGATAAATATGGGTTCTCGCCCGAGTTTTGCTTTGATTCAGCGGAGATGCTGGCGAAAAAGCCGCGCTTCGCGGACGCAATCATCAATTGCACTATGGACCATCAACACGTGGAGACGGCCATCCCCCTGCTCAAAGCGGGGTACGACATGCTGCTGGAAAAGCCGTTCGCGGTAAATGAGGAAGAGATGTGGCGGCTCGTGGACACCGCGCGGAAGTGCGGCAGCAAGATCATGGTGTGCCACGTGCTGCGCTACGCGCCCTTCTACGCCTCAATCCGCCAGGCGATACTGGATGGAACGCTGGGCGAGGTCATCGCGCTGGAGACGACGGAGCACGTCAGCTACCACCACATGTCCATCGGATATGTACGCGGCAAGTGGCGCAACAAAAAAATGTGCCATGCGTCCATTCTGCTGGCCAAGTGCTGCCACGACATGGACTTGACAATGTGGATGATGGGCGAAACCAGCCCCGTTTCTGTGGCAAGTTCGGGGAGCAACTTCCAGTTCACACCGGAAAAGATGCCCAAGGGCGCGGGCACGCGCTGTCTCCTTGACTGCCCTATCGAGCCTGATTGCCCCTACTCCGCGAAAAAACTCCACATTGACCACCCCAACCGCTGGAGTTTCTACGTCTGGGCAGGGCTTGAGGACCGAGAAAATGTTACGATTGAAGACAAAATTCACTCGCTCAAGACCGACAACCCGCACGGCGTTTGCGCGTGGCGGTGCGACAACGACACGGTCGACCACCAGAGCGTGATTGTTCAATACAAAAACGGCGCGACGTCCAACCACAGCATGGTGTGCGGGGCATCCAAGGGACAGCGCTCCATCCATATCGTGGGCACGCGCGGGGAAATATCGGGCGTGTGCGAGGACGGCCGATACATCCTAAGGACGATCGACAACAGCCCCGGGCACGAGTACACCGAGACAGTGGTCGACGTGACGACGGGCGCGAACGCGGGACATGGCGGCGGCGACTTGCGGCTCTCCGCGGACTTCGTCAACTATATGCACGGCGAAAGGCCCTCGATCTCCTGCACTTCCATTGAAGACTCGATCAACGGGCATCTTGCCGTCTACCGCGCGGACGAGTCCATGGAAACCGGTAAAGTCCTGCCCATGACGCGCTGACCCTCCCCAAAAAAGGGGTCGCCCCCGACAGCCTTGGCTGTCGGGGGCGCTTTGCATCTGCGCCTAGAGCGGCAGCGGCTCGACTCTGGGCATGTCCCCATCCCAGTGGATGCGCGCGCGGGAGAGGTACCACGTCTTGCCCATGTCAGAGCTACCTTGGTAGAACAGGTAGTCCTGACCGTCGTCGTCGGTGAACGCGTAGGGGTGGCCGGACTCGCTTGAGTTCCAAGAGCCTTCCGGGCCGGGGCCGAGGAGCGGCTCTGCGGACACGCGCGTGAAAAAAACGCCATCGGAGGACACCGCGCAGCCGATCTGCTGGGGCTTGCAATTGTACGCTCCGCCGTAGAACATGAATACTTTATCGTTGTGGATGAGCGTTGCGGCGGCCTCGATACACTCCTGCTCCCACTTCATCTCAGGCGCTAGAATCGATTGATTGACGCACTGCGTCCAGTCGTCGCGCGAGTAGGAAGAGCCGAGCGGCGCAGAGGCGACGCCAACTTTCTGCACGCGCATCTCGTGATCACGGGTTGCGAAGTAGAGGAAAAGCTTGCCTTTGAAGGCGATAATGTCCGCGTCGATGGCGCGGCCCACGCACCAGTCCGCGCTTGGTCGGAAGATGGGGTTAGTCGGGTCCTTAACGAAATTGATGCCGTCGTCCGAGACCGCATGGCAGATAGCGTCCTTTTGCCAGTTGCCGTAGGTCTGGTAGAACAGGTGGACCTGCCCGCCCAAGACGATGGCCGAAGGCGCGCCGATGCCTTTTTCCTCGCAAGGCTGGGTGAGCGGCACCTCACCCACGATTGTCCAGTTCTCCATATCGGGTGACTCCGCGATGCCTACGCCAAGGCCCAACCGCTTTCCGGCCTCATCGTATGTGCCGGTCGAGTGATACAGGATGTACCGCCCCTTGAACCGGACCACACCCGGATCCTTGGCGAATGCGATGCCGTGCGTGTTGTTGGTGAACAGCATGAACCGCGCCTCCTTTGTATGCATTGAACACGTTTGAGCCTTAGAAACCTGCGGGTTCTTGGGAAATCCCCAAAGCAGGGACGTTATTCGTGATTACGATTACGCGAACAGCTCCGCCGGCGATTTAACGGGCAGACCGAGGGCCAGACCGAGGTTTTCGTTGGTGCAAATGCCGCTCGAGATGTTGACGCCCTTCATCAGCCCCGGATCGCTCCCGACAGCCTTGGCCAGCCCGAAGTTGGCGATTTTAAGACCATATGCGAACGTGGCGTTGGTCAGCGCGATGGTTGAAGTTCGCGGCGTCGCACCGGGCATATTGCCCACGCAATAGTGGAGCACACCGTCAACTTCGAACACAGGCGCGTCGTGATAGGTCATACGGCTCGTCTCGCAGCAGCCGCCCTGATCAATGGCGACATCCACGATGACCGCACCCTTCTTCATCTTGGGCAGATACTCACGCTTGATGAGCTTAGGCGCGGCCCCCCCGGGAATGAGCACCGCGCCGATCACGAGATCGGCCTCCGAAAGCGCGGAGACGATGTTGTCCGGCGAGGAAAGCAAAGTGGTGATTCGGCCGGAGTAGATGTCGTCGAGGTACGCGAGGCGGTCGAGGTTGATGTCGAGGATGGTGATCTCCGCGCCAATTCCAACCGCCGCCTTAAGCGCGCCTGTGCCGACGACGCCCGCGCCCAAAATGGCGATCTTTCCGCGAGGCACGCCCGGAACGCCACCAAGCAGGATGCCCCGGCCGCCGAACGGCTTTTCAAGGTACTTCGCGCCTTCCTGAATGGACAGGCGGCCCGCAATCTCGCTCATGGGCTTAAGGCAGGGTAACCCCCCCTTCTTATCCTCAATCGTCTCGTACGCCACACAGTGCGCTCCACTCTTCATCATCGCGTCCGCAAGGTGCTCGTCCGCCGCCAAATGGAAATATGTGTAAACGATTTGGCCTTTTCTCACATGCGGAATTTCCGCCGCAAGCGGTTCCTTGACCTTGACCAACAGATCGCTCTTTGCCCAAACTTCCTCCGCAGTGTCTGCAATTCGCGCGCCCGCCGATGCGTACTCCGCGTCCTCGTAACTTGACCCCTCGCCTACGCCGCGCTCGATGAGCACTGTGTGTCCCGCGCGCGCGTAAGCCTGCGCATTACCCGGCGTGATACCAACCCTGTATTCGTGCAGCTTTAACTCTTTGACGCATCCAACGGTCATACGGAAAACCCCTTTATGAAGTATCGGTTCATAGTAGAACATGCGCACGCTCCTGTCAACCAAGACACAGAAGGAACGCCCGCTTAACAGGCGTTCCTCTTTGCGCATACGCCCCTATGTCTCGGCGATTTTTTTCTCAGGCCGCTTGGCGTAGCGCGATATGTTGAGGAGCATGCCCATCGCGCCCATAATGATGATGAGCGATGTGCCGCCCGCCGAAAAGAAGGGCAAAGGCAGGCCTGTCGTGGGCAAAAGGCCGGTGACGACGGCTACGTTGAGGAAAACCTGCACACCGATCAGCGCGGAAAGCCCTGCTGCGAGCAAGGAGCCGAAACGGTCACGGCAGTTGACAGCCACGCGCATCCCGAGGTAGACGAGCGCGAAGAAGAGCGCGATGACAACAATACATCCGACTAGGCCGATCTCCTCGCCGATGATGGCGAAGATGAAGTCGGAGTCCGCGTATGGCAAAAACAAGAGCTTCTGGCGCGAGTGACCCAGGCCCACGCCCCACACGCCGCCCGAGCCAAGGGAAAGCAGCGACTGGGCAAGCTGGTAGCCTTCATCCTTGACATACTCAGGCGCGAACGGGTTTTGGTAGCTGAGCATGCGCGAAAGACGATAGTCGGCTGAATGCGCGAGCTGATAGACGAGTATGCCGCCCAGGATAACCAGCACGCCCAAGTGCATGACTTTCGCGCCGCCGCACCAAAGCATGATGCCGCACAAGAGAACGAGCGACGCCGCGGTCGAAAGGTTGGGCTGCTGCATAACCAACAGGAACATGATCCCCACGACCGCGCCGTGGATGATCAACCCCTTGACAGTGATCACTTCCTTGCGCCGGTTGGCCATGCGATAGGCCATGAAGAGCACGAGCGCGAGTTTTGCGATTTCTCCGGGCTGAACGGAAATATTGATGCCCGGGATAAGGAACCACCGCCGCGAGTAGTTGATCTCCTCGCCGAAGATCAGCACCAGCCCAAGAAGCGCGATGCTCAGCCCCACCGCGCCGTACACGATCAGATCCTTCTTGTACCACGTAAACGGCACGTTCATGGCCAGAATCATCGCGCCAAGCCCGAGACCAGCGATGATCGCCTGTTTTCCCACAGTCGCCCACGGCATCTTGCCGCTCTCCTGAACCGTATAAAAGCTCGCGGAGAAAAGCATGACCAGCCCGAACAACACAAGCACCAGAATAATCAAAAGCAGTAGACCGTCGGGCGCTCCCTTGGCGGGAAGCGGCTCAGATCTCTCAACAGGCGGTTTGATGGTGCGTTTTTTGACGGGATGAACGGCGCGCGCCGGTTCCCACGCTCTTTCGTATGGGAGCTGACGTTGATTCATCCGTTTTCCTCCCTCAGTTTTCTGACGATCGCCTTGAACACGCGCCCGCGCTCTTCAAAATCCTTGAACATATCAAAGCTCGCGCACGCGGGGGACAACAGCACGCACTCACCGGGTTTTGCCATGCCGTACGCGAGGCGCACGCACGATTCAAACCCCTCGTCAGAGATGGTCACGTGCTCGAATCCGCCTGCCGAGAGCGCATCAGCGATGAGCCTGCGCGTCGCGCCCAACGCCACCACTGCGCGGATGTTGGAGCCGCTGATCGCCTTTGCGAGCGGGGCGAAATCCGCGTGCTTGTCATACCCACCGAGCAGGAGTATCGTGGGGACGCGCATACTCTCGATCGCGCTCAGCGTTGAGTCCACGTTCGTGCCCTTGGAGTCGTTGATGAACTTAACGCCGCGCACATCGCCCGCGTTCTCGATGCGGTGTTCCACGCCCTGGAAAGTGCGCAGCGTATGCCGGATGACGGGAAACGGCACGCCGGATACGCACGCGATGGCGGTCGCGGCGAGTGCATTTTCGATGTTGTGGCTTCCGGGGATAAGCATCTCGGAGACCGGGCAGATGGCGTGCGCGATACCGTCCGACTGAAAGGTGACCGTGCCTTCGCGCACAAAGACCCCGTTTTCAAGCTCTCGCTTACGCGAAAAAAGGAGCTGGTGTCCCCCGTACGCTTTGGAAAACGCGTACAGCGTCTCGTCGTCCGCGTTAAGCACCGCGAAGTCACCTTCACCAAGGTTTTCAAGCAGCCGCAGCTTGAGGCGCGCGTATTCTTCCATGGATCCGTGGCGGTCCAAGTGATCCTCGCGAATGTTGAGGATGGCTGCCACGCGCGGCCTGAACTTGCGGATAGACTCCAGTTGAAAGGACGAAACTTCGCACACCACGACGTCCTCGGGGTGCGTGTTGTCCGCGATTGCGGTGATGGGCAGCCCGATGTTGCCGCACACGTGCGTGAGTTTTCCGAAGTTTCTAAAAATCTCGCCTGTCAGCTCGGTGGTGGTCGTTTTGCCGTTCGTGCCCGTGATCGCGACGACCGTGCCGCACGACAGCAGAAAACCAAGCTCAAGCTCGCCGATGACCTGTTTGCCGAGCGCGCGCGCTTCCGCAATGAACGCGCTCTTGATCGGCACGGCCGGGCTGATGACCACCCCATCCACTTCGGCAAGAAGCGCGGAGGGGTCTTCCCCAAGCCTGAACGTCACGCCTGGGAGGAGCATGAGCTCATCAAGCCGCCCCTCGAACGACTCAAGGTCGTTACGATCGCTGAGGGTCACCTGCGCGCCGTGCGCCGTCAGGAGCCGCGCGGACGCAACCCCGGAGCGCGCCATGCCCACGATCAAAAAACGTTTACCGTTTACATCCATGCGAAAGCCTCATTCCTGCGGATAACTAAATCGCCATAAGCGAGAGCAGGCCGAGCAGGATCGTCACCGCGACGTATCCGGCGACAATTTGCGTCTCCGACGCGCCGCCCAGCTCAAAGTGGTGGTGCAACGGCGACATGCGGATGATCCGCTTACCATGCGTGATTTTAAAGTAGTAGCGCTGTACGATCACCGACAGGCTAGACGCCACGTACATCAAGCCAACCACAGGGATGAGCAGCGGGAGCCTGAGGAACATGGCCATGCCCAGCACCGCGCCGCCCAACGCGAACGATCCGGTGTCCCCCATGATGAGCTTGGCCGGATGCGCGTTGTACCTTTGAAACCCGAGGCATGAGCCGGCGACCGCGCCAGCAAACACCATGGCCATGGCAGGGGTTCCCGCGAGCGGAAAGTCGGTGTTGCCCGCAGCCTGAGCGATGAACATGCCCAGAAGCGCGAACACCGACGCCACGACCACCGTGATGCCCGATAAAAGCCCGTCTACGCCGTCCGTAATGTTCGTCGAATTCGTGGTGGCAACACCCGCGAAAATCATGAGCGGGAAATACAGCAGTCCAGTGTTCCACTCGATTCCAAGGAAGGGCACGATGAGCGAGGGGCCGATGCGCGGATTAAAGTAACAATATGCGGTCAGCGCGCTGGATACGACCAGTTGTCCGATGACTTTGTACCTCGGCGCCAGTCCGTCCGGGTTGTGCCGCACAACCTTGAGGTAGTCATCCAGAAAGCCGATCAGCCCAAACGCCAGCATGCTGCCCACCAGCACAAGCGCGTCAGTGAAGTTCGCCCACGCGGGGCAAAAAGCGAGTGCGCACAGCGCGATGGATGCCCACATGAGCAGCCCGCCCATCGTGAGCGTGCCCTCTTTTTTTTTGTGCGTTTCTGGGCCGTCCCCTCGGATCGGCTGCCCGACCTTGAGCCGTTTGAGCACGGGGATGAGCACCGGCCCTGCGGCGAGCATGATGAAGAAAGAGGTGATCACGGTGAATATCAGCCGTTGCATGGACAGCCCTCCTTAGTAAACGCCGAACAAGCCGGGGTGAAGCGGCGCGCCGGCCGGAAGTTCGCGAATGATCAAGAACGCAAGTCAACGGACGCTAACCCTCGCTCTTCCCCGCGAGGATATCTCGGACAACCACACGCTCGTCAAACGCGTATTTCTCGCCGTTGATCTCTTGGTAAGTCTCGTGTCCTTTACCGGCCAAGAGAACGATGTCGCCTTTTCTAGCGATGGAGAGAGCGTGGGCGATCGCCTCGCGGCGGTTTTCGATGACTTTGTAGGGCGTGCCGGTTTCCTTGATTCCCGCTTCGATCTCCGCAATGATGTCCATGGGCTCCTCGGTGCGCGGATTATCGCTGGTCAGAATGACCTCGTCCGCATTTTGGCCGGAGATGCGCCCCATTATGGGGCGTTTGCCTCTGTCGCGGTCGCCGCCGCAGCCAAACACCGCGATGAGACGGCCCTTTCCGGTGTTGATGCGCCGAATGTTTTCAAGGATACTCATCAGGCTCTCAGGGGTGTGCGCGTAATCAAGAATGACAGTATACGGCGTTTCGACTGGCAGACGCTCGGCGCGGCCAGGCACAACGTTGCACTCGCTGATTCCGCGCGCGATATCACTCAGCGGCATACCGAGCGCGCGACACGCGCACGAGGCGGCCATGGCGTTGTAAACGTTGAACAATCCGCTTAAACGCATGTCGATGTAGACAAGCTGGCCTTTATGCGTCATGCGGAAGGACACACCATCCTGACGGATAGTGATGTCGCTCGCGCTCATATCGCCCGGGCGGGAGATGCCATAGGTGGTGACAGGGCCGTGAAACTCGTCCACAAACCACTCGGCACGGTCCGAATCGAGGTTGATGACCGCGTGCCCAACGCGCCCATCTGCGTACAGCTTTTTCTTGGCCGCAGCGTAATCGTCCATCGTACCGAAGTAATCAAGGTGATCCTGTGCAAAATTGGTGAGCACGCCCACATCAAAGCTCATGGCGTCCAAACGGTGCATGTCAAGGCCGTGCGCGGTCGCCTCAAAGAACACGGTTTTTACGCCGTGATCGGCGAGTTCTTTCAAAATACGCTGCATCTCCGGCGCTTCAGGTGTGTTGAGCTCCTTGGCGATCTTGACGCCCGGAGCGCTCACGCCCAAGTTGCCGATGACCCCTGTCGTGATACCGCACGCGCTGCACGCGGCTTCGGCCAAGTATGTTGTGCTGGTTTTGCCCTTGGTACCGCCTATGGCCACGAGCTTGAGCCGGCTCGCCGGATGATCATAGTACTCCGCGGAAATTTCCGCCATGGCGACGCGCGCGTCAGGCACGACGAGCTGTGGGATCTCAAGCGGGAGTTTGTGTTCGACGACAAGAGCCGCCGCGCCGCGCACGACCGCCTGCGCCGCATACTGGTGGCCGTCGGTTTTGACGCCGGGCAAGCAAAAGAAGAGCTCTCCTCTCTGAACTTGGCGCGAATCCCACGCGAGCCCCGTAAACGGAACGCCGATCTGATCGGATAATTTAACCACGCGATTCACCTTCCCAATCAAGGCTGCGCAAACTTCACGACAACCTGTGTGCCCGGCACAACCATTTTGTTCGCCGGCGGTTCTTGCGACACGGCGATGCCCGTGCCGTTTATTTTCATGACGAGGCCATAGGAACGCATCATGCGGTTCGCCTCGATCAGCGTCTTGCCCGCCACATCCGGAACGGCGACCTTGTCGGTCGGTTCGGGAGCGCCGCTCATATACAAAAGCACCATGGAACCTTCCGAAACTTCACTGCCTGCCGGCGGGAGCTGGTCGACCACTTTCGCGCCCTCCCCTTCAAGCATCGTCTTAAGGTTGTTCTGGCTGGCGATCAGCCCCGCGTTCGCGAGCGACTCGCCCACAAACTGCGGCACTTTGACCGTCTTGCCGATGGATGCTTGCTCTTTGGCGTCCTTAAATACGGGCTTGACGTTGTGGTGCTTCAGTGTTTCCTCGAGGATGACCTTGGCATACGGCGCGGCGGTGACCGAGCCGAAGTCGGGGCGCACGCCCGGCTCGTTGACGATGTAAAGCACGGCGACCTGCGGGTCGTCCATGGGCGCGAAGCCGATGAAGGAAGAGACGTGCGTGTCCTTCATGATACGCCCGTTCTCGTACTTCTGCGCGGTGCCCGTCTTCCCGCCCACGCGGTAGCCGGGGATGTACGCGTTACGCCCGCCGCCCTCGCTGACGACTTTTTCAAGCATACCGCGCATGATGTCACTCGTCTCAGGCGTGATGCTTCTGCCAACAACCTGCGGTGTATTCTGTTGGATGACCTGGCCATCCTGCGCGATGACGGAGTCGACGATGTAGGGTTTCATCAGGTCCCCGCCGTTAACGACCGCGCAGCCCGCCGTGATGAGCTGGAGCGGCGTGACCGCGATGCTCTGCCCAAACGCGATGCGCGCGAGGTCGACATCGCGCACGTACTTGACCGCGCGAACGATCCCACCGGACTCTCCGGGCAAACCCGAGCCGGGTAGATTGCCAAAGCCGAAGCCGTTAATATAGCGGTAGAGCTTATCCTTCCCCACTTTGAGGCCGATGTCGACCAGCGAGGGATTACAGCTGTTCATGAGCACTTCGGTCAGCGACTGGTGGCCGTGCGGGTTGCCGGTTCTCCAGCAGTTGACCTTGTCTCCGTCGACAAGAATGGAACCGGTACAGTTGTATGTGTAGTTCTCGGTAACCACCTGTTCGTCGAGCGCGGCGGCCACAGTGAACATTTTAAACGTGGATCCGGGTTCGTATGCGTCGGCGACGACACCGTCACGCGTAAGTTGGTTAAGGAGGGCGATGTCGTTGCGCGGAGGATCGTTCGGGTCAAAGTCCTGCTTGTTGACGACGGCGAGGATTGCCCCTGTGCGCACATCCATGACGATGACCTGCACGGCCTTGCCGCGCGTGGCGGCAAGGCCTTCGCCCGCTTCACGCTCAGCCACACCCTGAACCAGAGAGTCGATGGTCAGCACAACGTGCTGGCCGTTCTGCGCCTCCACGTATTTTTCGTCGTCGTACGGCATCTCGCGTCCATTCTTATCGGTCTGCGTAACGATCTCGCCTGATTCGCCTTTCAGGATCGAATCCAGCGACTTCTCAAGCCCGGACTGTCCCTGACCCGATACATCGCAAAAGCCGATCACCTGCGCGAGAAAGGCCCCCATCGGATAGTACCTTTTCGTGTCCTCAAGCAAGTAGACACCGGCGAGTTTTGCTTCGCGGATGGGCTTGGCCTTCTCAGGATCTATCTGCCGTTTGAGCGTGAACTCCTGCAGCTTTTCGTCTGCCGCCTTTTTCGCCACGTTTTCACGGTCGATCTCAAGCGTTTCCGCAATGAGCGTGATCATGGCCTCGTGCGCCTGCTGATCCAGTTTTTTGTCCTTTGTGAACTTCTTCCGCAGTTCCTGCGGCCTGAGCACCGCAGTGTACGCGGTCGCTGACTGCGCGAGCACCTTGCCGTTGATGTCGGTGATCATCCCGCGCTTGGCGGACACGGTGAGCGTGCGTGTCCACTGGTTCTCCCCGATCCGCTTGAGCTCATCGGCACGGGCAACCATTACCTCTCCGAGTTTTCCCACTAGCACAAAAAAGCCAAGAACAAAGGCGCACAGCAAAACCAGCAGCCTTTTTCTTGTCATGGCCTTGGGGTTGTCATCCATTGTGTTTACACCACCTGTCGGCGCGCGGGGAACCTCCGTCCCCGGTTCGTCCTGCGCATGTAAGAGGCTATTCGCTTTGTCCGAACAATATGCTCAGGAGGCCGACGCGATCCGTCTTAGGCAGAACCGGTTCGGTGATGGGCGCGGGAGGCAATTCGGGCAACGAAACCGTGCGCAGTTGCGTGTCGACGGGGTAATCCATGCCGAGGTTGGCCCGGGCGATGCGCTGGATCTGGTGAATATTGTCATTGCGCGCGATGTCCAGACGCAGATCGTCGGACGCGCGTTTTTCCTGTTTGAGCTGCGCCTGCAACTCATGAATGTCGCGGGCGTTACCTGCGATGACCGCGCACTGGAAGATGTACAAGATCGTCACCGAGAACACTACGATGGACGCCACGGCAAAGATCGCCACACGCCGGAGAGTACCGACCGATACACCCGCTTTTTTTGCCACGCGTCTTGCGGGTCTACGCTCTGCTTTGACCGCTTTATCGCGCGTTTCAAATGTTCTTCTGATGGTGTCCAGATCGTCCTGCGTAAACGACGAGAATTCTGGCCTGAGAGCGCTGGATCCCTGCACTTCGTACCGTCCTCCGCGTGTTCTCTTCTGCGTCATGCCGGTTCCCCTCCATAAAATGCTTCACCGCATATGCTCATATCTTCTCGGCCACCCTGAGCATCGCGCTTCTCGCGCGAGGATTCATTTGAACCTCCGCGTCCGACGGCGGAATCGCTTTGCGGGGCGTCAGCACCGCGAGTTGTTTCTTCCCGCATATGCACACCGGCGTCTTGGGCGGGCAAACGCACGGGTTGGCCCATTCGGCCAAAGCTTGCTTGACGATGCGGTCTTCGAGCGAGTGGAACGTGATCACGCACAATCGCCCGCCCGGTGAAAGACACGCAAGAGCGCCATTGAGCGCTTCCTTGAGCCGCTCAAGCTCTCCGTTGACCTCAATGCGAAGCGCCATAAACGTCCTGCGCGCGGGATGCGGCCCGCCTATTCTGCCTTTTACGGGGATGGCGTTGATGACGATTTCGGCGAGTTCCAGCGTGGTCGTGATGGGACGCGCGCGCACGATGGCCGACGCGATCCTGCGGGAAAAGCGCTCCTCGGCAAACTCGTAGATCACGTTCGCGAGATCCGCTTCGCTGTAACCGTTGACGACGTCGGCGGCGCTCAACCGCTGCGTGGTATCCATGCGCATGTCGAGCGGGGCGTCATAATTGTAGGAAAATCCACGCGACGGCTCGTCGAACTGGTGACTTGATACGCCCAGATCCAGGAGAACGCCGCGCACATCCAACGGCTGATAAGGCGCGATGAGATCGGACATGTCGGCGTGATTGCCATGGATGAAGGAGAACCTATCGCCAAACCGCGCGAGCCTCTTACCGGCCGCAGCGAGCGCTGCCGGATCGCGATCAATTCCAATGAGATGCGAGCTCGTCTTCTCAAGCAGAAGCTCCGCGTGCCCCCCGCCACCCAGCGTGCCGTCAATGTAGACCGCATCCGCGTCCGTTCGGGTGATCAGCCGATCCATGACCTCCCCGGCCATCACGGGTGTGTGCTCAAATGTCATCGCTTGTCGCGGCTTTCCATGATGAAGTCGCGCTCGGACGCGTAGAACCTGGTGTGGTCTTCCTTGCGCCACAGCTCGAGCTTGTCGATCGTACCCGTGAGCAGGAGCTCACCCTCAAAAGCGAAGTAGCCTTTAACATCGTTTGGGATCAGGAGGCGTCCTGAGCGGTCAACCGCTTGATATTCCTCGGTGTACTGGCTTAAATACTCAAGCTCGCGACGGGAGAGCATGTCGCTTTCCGCGCGCGCGTTAATCTTTTCAAAAAGAGCGTCGTACGTGGCCTGGGGATAGATGGACAGGCAGCCCTTTTGCGAGAGCTGAATCGTCACTTCCTCACCCAAAAGGGTGCGCCAGCGGGAAGGTATGACGATGCGGTTCTTTTCATCGATGCTGATTGGGTGATTGCCTGAGAACCTTTGCACCGTCCGTCCCCCCCTCCGTGCATTCATGGGATTTTGACCCACTCAAATACACTTATTTGCATTTTCCACCACACTATACCACTTAGCGCCCAAACGTGAAAGAGATTCTATGTTTGCTTATACGATTTTCCGCGTGCGCAAGGGATTGCCCGGCGTGTCGGCGAATGTCAAGCGATAAAGAGAACAAGGAGGCTACGACATGCGTTATCGGATCGATGCGCGGAACACGGCCAGCGTGATTCACAGAAACATCTACGGCCACTTCTCCGAGCATCTGGGGCGATGCGTTTACGAAGGGCTGTACGTGGGCGAGGATTCCCCCATTCCCAACACGCGCGGGATGCGAAACGACGTCGTGGCCGCTCTGCGCGGCATCAAGATCCCCGTGTTGCGCTGGCCGGGCGGATGCTTTGCGGACGACTACCACTGGATGGACGGAGTCGGCCCCAAGGAAAAAAGGCCGACCATCGTCAATGTCCACTGGGGGAACGTCACGGAGAACAATCACTTCGGAACGCACGAGTTCCTTGAACTGTGCGAGCAGCTCGGCTGCGCGCCCTACATCTGCGGAAACCTCGGTTCGGGCACCGTGCGCGAGATGCGCGACTGGGTGGAGTACATCACGTTCGAAGGCCGCTCGCCCATGGCTGACCTGCGCAAGGAAAACGGCCGCGAGCAGCCGTGGAAACTGCCCTATTTCGGCGTTGGCAACGAAAATTGGGGCTGCGGGGGCAACATGCGCGCTGAGTACTACGCCGATGAGTACAAGCGGTACGCGACCTACGTCCGCTCGCAGGGCGGCAACCCCATCAAGCGCATCGCGTGCGGGCCAAGCGACGACAACGATCACTGGACCGAAGTGATGATGCGTGAAGCGGGCCGCATGATGGACGGCCTCGCGCTCCACCACTACACACTTGTGGGCCCGTGGCGCAAGAAAGGCTCCGCGACGGGCTTTACCGCCGCCGAGTACGAGACCGCCGTCAAGTCTGCGCACAAAATGGACGAGCTCATCAAAAGACACTGCGCGATCATGGACGTCTACGACCCAGAAAAGCGGGTGGCGCTAGTCGTGGACGAGTGGGGTATGTGGCATGATCCCGAACCGGGCACAAACCCGGGTTTCCTCTATCAGCAGAACACCATGCGCGACGCGGTGGTCGCCGCCATCCACCTCAATCAATTCAACAACCACTCGGATCGTGTGCGCATGGCCAACCTCGCTCAGACGGTCAATGTGCTTCAGTCCGTGGTGCTCACCGATGGCCCGCGCATGCTCCTCACACCCACCTACCACGTCTTTGAGATGTTCAAAGGCCACCAGAACACGCTGCTGCTGCCGGTCATCAACACATCGGACTCGCCCATTTTGGACGATAAAACGCCCAAGCTGAGCGTCTCCGCTTCGCTGGGCAATGAAAACCTGACCACTTTGACGCTGTGCAACGCATCGCTTTTCGCGGACGAAACCGTTGAGATTGTACTGGAAGGACGCGTTTGGGCTTCCGCAAACGCGCGCGTACTCACCGGTTCCATGGACGCGCACAACACGTTTGAGCAACCGGAGAATGTCCGGCCCGTTGCGCTTCCTGTATCGTTCAAAGATAACCTTTTGACGCTCTCGCTGCCGAGGAACAGCGTAGCCGTCATCGAGGTACAATAAGGAGGATCACATGATCACCAAGGACATACCGCTCAAAAACGTGCGGCTCGAAAGCGGCTTCATGGGCGGCTGGCAGGACACGGTCGCCACCCGCAGCCTCTCCTACCAGTGGGAAACGCTGGACGGCGCGGGTGCGCACAGCCCGGCCATCAAGAACATCCGTATCGCCGCGGGAGCAGATAGCGGCGAGTTCGATGGGCTGGTCTTTACAGATTCCGACCTGTACAAATGGGCTGAGGCCGCCGCGCTCACGCTCGCGTTCCACCCCGATCCCGCGATTGAGGCGCGTATCGACGAACTGGCCGACCTGTTGGGAAAAGCCCAGCGTGCCGACGGGTACCTCAACACGTATTACCAACTCAAGGCGGTCGGACAGGAGTGGACCAACCTGCGCGACAACCATGAAATGTACTGTGCGGGCCACTTGTTCGAGGCCGCCGCCGCGTATTACGAGGCGACCGGCAAAACCAACCTGCTGGAGGTCGCCATCAAGCTCGCCGACCACATCGACGCGCGCTTTGGCCCCGAACCCGGAAAGGTGCGCGGTTACTGCGGCCACCCTGAGATCGAGCTCGCGCTTATCAAACTCTTTCACACGACCGGCAACGAACGCTATCTCAAGCTCGCCAAGTTTTTTGTGGATGAACGCGGCCAAAATCCGAGCTTTTACATGGCGGAGGCCAAGGCGCGCGGTGAGGAAAAACTGGCGGACGCCGAGAAAAACCTCTTCTATTTCCAGGCCCACGCGCCCGTTCGTGACCAGCCCGACATCACCGGGCACTCCGTGCGCGCGCTCTACCTCGCGAGCGCCATGGCCGACATCGCGCGCGAGACGGGCGACAAAACCCTTGCGGGTGTCTGCGAAAAGCAGTTTTCGAGCGCGTCTGACCGCCGCATGTACATCACGGGGGGCGTGGGTTCCCACCGCAACGGCGAGCGGTTTTCTTTTGACTATGACCTGCCCTCGGGCACCGCATACGCTGAAACCTGCGCGACCATCTCTTTGGCCATGTTCGCGTACCGCATGATCAAAAACCGCCTGGATTCCCGCTACGCTGACGTGATGGAACGCGCGCTGCTTAACGGCTCGCTCTCCGGCATATCGCTCGACGGTACGCGCTACTTCTACGCCAACCCGCTGTGGGTCTGGCCGGAGGCGAGCGAAAAACGCGACGACACGCGCCACAACCTCCCCGAGCGCCCCAAGTGGTACCGCTGTGCGTGCTGTCCGCCCAACATCGCGCGAACCATCGCTCTCTTCGGCCGCTATGCGTTCACCGCGAGCGAGGACGCGCTCTGCGTGCACCTCTACCCCGCAGCGCGCGGACACGCGACGCTTTCTGGTGTGGACACCGCGTTCGACATCACAGGCGGATACCCATGGAACGGAGACGTCTCCATCGCCTTGCGCCCTGAAAAACCCGTCGTTTTTACGCTCGCGCTTCGCGTCCCTCACTGGAGCGGCACGCCCGTGCTCACAATCAACGGCGTTCCCGCGTCGGCGTCATTTCAAGACGGCTACCTGCACGTCGACCGCGAGTGGAAAGAGGGCGACAACGTCACCCTCTCTCTCCCCATGGGCATTCGGGTGACGCACGCAAACCCGCGCGCGCGGCAGATCGCGGGACTCGTCGCCCTCGAGCGCGGCCCTTTCGTCTATTGTTTTGAGGAGTACGACAACGGTCCGATCATCACCGCGCTGTCCATCGACCCAGCTTCATTCACCGCGCGCTTTGAGCCCGGAATTCTCAGCGGAGTGATCACACTATGCGGGCGCGGCACGCGCGACGATGAAAGCTCTACCGCGCTCTACGACGATGCGCCCGTGCGCACATCGCAGGTCAATCTCAAGGCAATCCCTTATTACGCGTGGGCCAACCGCGGCAAGAACGAAATGTCTGTCTGGATGCGGCGGGTGTAACAACAAAAGAGCGTCGGACACCGGACATGGCCGACAGCGGCGCTTGGCGGAAAACGGCACGACTCATCGATCCGACGCCGCGCCCGAAGTCGTTCGGGTATAACAAAAGCGCCTCTCTCGTGCATTGAGAGAGGCGCTTTGCGCTGTATCAGTCTTGATTCGCCCTTTAGACCGGGTGCACCTTTGCCTTGGCGTCAAACATTGTGGCGTCAATGCCGAGTTTGCCTGCCTGACGGAGCTGGAAGAACTTGACGGCAACATCGGGGAAAAGCGCGTAGGAGAGGATGTCCTCTTCCTGCTGGTAGTACTCCTTGATCTGTTCGCGGTACATGTCCAGCTCAGGTTTGAGCGCGTCGGCCGGACGGCCTGTGATGACCTTATCCTCGCCGATGGCAAGCTTGCGCACGTCGGGGTTGACCGGCGCGGGCAGCTGGCCGTACTCTCCGCGCAGGAGCGCGCGCGACTCCTTGGTGAACTGTTTGTATCGCTCGCCCGTGACGACGTTGAGCACAGCCTGCGTACCCACGATCTGGGAGGTCGGCGTGACGAGCGGGGGATAGCCGAAGTCCTCGCGCACGCGCGGCACTTCCTGAAGCACCTCCAGGAACTTGCCCGACGCGTTCATCTGCTTGAGCTGCGAGATCAGGTTGGAGAGCATGCCGCCCGGCACCTGATAGAGCAGCGTGTTGATATCAACGCTCAGCACCTTGGGATCCAGGAAACCATCCTTGGTCAAGCGCTCGGCCACGCCTCTAAAATGCGCGGATATTTCGGAAAGCAGCGCAAGATCAAAGCCGGTGTCGTGCTCGGTGCCCTTAAGCGTTGCGACCAACGGCTCGGTCGCGGGCTGCGCGGTGCCGTTGCCCATAGCGGAGATCGCGGTGTCCACGATGTCCACGCCCGCTTCAATGGCTTTCAAGTACACCATGTCGCCCGTGCCGGAGGTGTTGTGGGTGTGCAGGTGGATCGGGCAACGAACCGCCGTCTTGAGGCGGCGGATGAGCGTGAACGCGTCGTACGGCAGCAGGAGGTTGGCCATGTCCTTGATGCAGATGGTATCGGTTCCCATCTTCTCCAGCTTGCGCGCAAGCTCGATGAAGTAGTCCATCGTGTGGAAGGGGCTGATCGTGTAGCTCATCGCCGACTCGACCTTGCCTCCGTATTTTTTGACGGACTTAATGGTCTGTTCCATGTTGCGCGTGTCGTTGAGCGCGTCGAAGATGCGCACGACGGTGACGCCGTTCTCAATCATTTTCTTGCAGAAAAAATCGACCACATCGTCGGCGTAGTGCTTGTACCCCAGGATGTTCTGCCCGCGCGAGAGCATCTGTATGGGCGTGTTGGGCAAGTTCTTGTGCAAGAGGCGAAGCCTTTCCCATGGATCCTCGTTAAGGAACCGCAAACACGAGTCGAACGTCGCGCCTCCCCACGCTTCCAGCGACCAATAACCCACGCGATCGAGCTTGTCGCAAACCGGCAGCATCTCGCTGGTGCGCATGCGCGTCGCGGCTTGTGACTGGTGCGCGTCACGCAGAATGGTGTCCGTGATGAATACCTTTCCCATGAGTTCTCACTCCCTTATTCAGCGATGGCTACATAAACAGTGACAAAAGTACGCCCGCGGCGATCGCAGAACCGATGACGCCGGCCACGTTCGGCCCCATGGCATGCATGAGCAGGAAGTTTCCGGGTTTCGCTTCCTGACCCACGACTTGTGAGACGCGCGCGGCCATCGGGACTGCGGAAACGCCCGCGGAGCCGATGAGCGGGTTGATCTTCCCGCCGGAGATGACGTTCATCAGCTTGCCGAGCAGCACGCCGCCCGCCGTTCCAAACGCGAAAGCGGCCAAGCCCATGGCGATGATCATGAGTGTGCGCGGCGAGAGGAATACCTCCGCGTTGGCCGTCGCGCCAACGGTCAAGCCCAGGAAAATCGTGATGATGTTGATCAGCTCGTTCTGCGCCGTCTTGGAGAGCCGTTCAACAACGCCCGACTCGCGCAGAAGGTTGCCCAGCATCAGCATGCCGATGAGGGGCGCAGCCGACGGCAAGAGCAGGGAGACGAAGATCGTGACCACGATCGGGAACACAATTTTTTCTGTTTTGGAGACTTCGCGCAGCTGCTCCATAACGATCTCGCGCTCTTTCTTAGTCGTGAGCCACTTCATGATGGGCGGCTGAATCACGGGGACAAGCGCCATGTAGCTATAGGCCGCGACCGCGATCGGGCCTAAGAGCTGAGGCGCAAGTTTTGAAGTAACGTAGATGGCTGTCGGCCCGTCCGCGCCGCCGATGATGCCGATGGAGGAAGCCTCCGCAGGACCAAAGCCGATAGCGGGGATGTTGCCCAGCAAAATCGCACCAAGAAAAGCCACGAAGATGCCAAGCTGCGCCGCCGCGCCCAGAAGGAGCGACTTGGGGTTTGCGATCAGGGGGCCGAAGTCGGTCATCGCGCCAACGCCAAGGAAGATGAGCGGCGGGTAGATTCCGAGCTTGACGCCTTGATACAGGTAGTAGAAAAGTCCGCCGGGGTTGAGCTTTTGCGTGCCGTCCGCGAGCGCGGTGTATGTCGGCTCGGCCATCATGTTGGCGCCTGGAAGGTTGGCCAGCAGCATGCCGAACGCGATGGGCAAAAGCAGGAGCGGCTCGTACTTGCGCACAATCGCAAGATACAAAAGCACGCAAGACACGAGGATCATGATGAGCTGGCCCCATGTGATGGTGGCGAAACCGGTTTCCAGCCCGATACCGATAAATGTCTGAAGTATGTCTATGTTCAGCAGTTTATCCAAAACAGGCACCCTCTACAATGTTATTCGATCGCGCAAAGAGGATCGCCCGCATTGACCTGCGCACCTTTTTGCCCGTTAACAGAAACGACGGTGCAATCACGGGGAGCCTGAATCTCGTTCTCCATTTTCATGGCTTCAAGAATGAAGAGCGTCTGCCCTTTTTTGACCTTCTGGCCGACCGCGCACTCGACTTTGAGCAGCGTGCCGGGCATGGGCGCCTTGACCAGCTCTGCGCCGGCTGGGGCGACGGATTTGGGTGCGGGGGCTGCCGCGACGGGTTTTGCGATGGGAGCCGCGACAGGCGCGGGGGCGGGAGCTGCCGCGACAGGCGCGGGTGAAGCGCCGCCGACTTCCTCAACGTCGACCTCATAGGTGTTGCCGTTGACGGTGATCATGAATTTACGCATGGTGTTTCCTCCACATTCATTGAAAGTGATCGGTTCAGCGGCCAAAAATCTGGCCGCTGCGGCCAAGAGCTGCAAATAGCGGAACGGTCGTCCCAACCCTGCGAACCGAGCGGACGACAAGTTTGCCGGATGGAGCGGATGTGGCGCAGTAGGCGGCGATGGCTGCGCCGATCACCGCGACCAGCTCGCCATCGTCGGCTTCGGACACTTCCTCTACTATGGGTTCCTCAACAATATCAGCGACCGGCGCGGCCTCTTCCTTGCGCTTGCGGTTAAGCGTCAGGCTCATCAGCTTGAACAGGTAGATCAGCACGACCAGACCGATGAACACGACGCTCATACCGAGCAACGCGGTATAAAGGCCGCCGGTCAAGCGCTGGCTGACGGTGAGCAAATTGTATGTTATGGGCATGGAAACACCTCCCATCACAGCGGCAGGTTGCCATGCTTGCGCATGGGCAGCGCGACGCTCTTGCCGATGAGCATTTCAAGCGCGGCGATGAGTTGCTGGCGCGTCTGCGATGGCGCGATCACATCGTCAACAAATCCGTTCTTGGCTGCGTAAAGCGCGTCGCCAGCCTCAGCGACGTACTTGAGCGCGAGCTTTTCCTTGGATCCAAGCGGGTCCTGCGCGGAGAGCTCATCGGCGGAAAAAATCTGCGCCATGGCCTCGGGCAGCATAGGAGCGATCACGGCGTCCGGCCAGGCAAACGTCACATCGCTACCGAGGCCTTTTCCGCCCATCAGGACATAGCCCGTGCCGATCGCGCGGCCTGTAATGACCGAGATCTGCGGCACGGTGGCCGACGCGAACGCGGAAACGATGCGCGCGCCCGACTTGATCATGTCCGCGTTCATCTTCGCCGGGACAGTCCACATGCCGGCACAGTCGATGAGGGTGACGATGGGAATGTTGAATCCGTCGCACATGGACACAAAGCGGGCCGCCTTATCACATGCGCCGACGCACATTTTGCCGTCCTCCGACGCGTTGGCGACAAAGCCCACGCTGCGTCCGCCAAGGTGCGCGAGCGCGGTGACGACATTTCCGCAATACGCGGGTGAGAACTCAAGGATGATGCTTCCATCGGCGATGCGGCGGAGCGTATCGCGAATGTCCGCGTCCTTGCCGGTGTCAAGCTCGAGAATCATGCGGTTGAAGTCATCCGCGTCTGACTCAAAGGGAGCGTCCTCCGAGCTGTTGCCGGGCAAATAACCGATGACCGCGCGCGCGAGGGCGATGGCATCTTCCTCGCTCGCTGCCGTAAGCTGCGCAATGCCGGTAGCCGCCGCTTGCTTGCCGCCGCCAACATCGGTGAGCGTCAGCGTCTTTCCCTCTACAGACGAAAACACCTGAGGCGGGAACGCGAGCACCGCGCCCGCTTTTTCGCTCACAATCATCACGTCGGCACTGGCCGCGAGCAGCGCCGCGCCCGCGACGCACGGGCCAAGCACCACGGCGATTTGGGGCACGACACCCGAGAGGCGGGACATACTGCGCGCGAGGGAGGCGTAAGCCGAAAGGACGGCCACGCCATCTGTCAGCCGGACGCCGCCGCTGTCGATGAGATAGAGCACGGGTGTCCCGGTTTTCTCCGCAAGATCAAGCACCTTCTGGATTTTGCGCACCTGGTCTTTGCCAAGGGAGCCCGCGAGATGGGAATAATCGTGGGCGACAACGTAGACCGCCCTGCCGTCAATCAGGCCAAAGCCTGCGATGAGTGCCGCCTCGCGGTTGAGCGCGTCCATCTCTACGAATGAGGCCTCATCAAGCAGTCTCGCCACGCGCTCGGATGCGCTGAGCTTGCCTTTGTCCTTGGCGAGCGCCGCCGCTTTGGCAGCACACTCGCTCAATTCCTTTCTCGCCTCGCTCCAGCGTGCGAACCCGGATTCAAGGTCCATCGGTCATCCCTCCATGTATCAGTTGCGCACGACTCGCCAAAGGCGAGCAATGCAAATTGCTCCACATTCTATATTCTGTGCAACCTTATACTTTCCTGCAACGGTTGTCTCTTTTTTCACATGCGCCTGTGCTTACCCCTCAAACAGAAAGCCAGAGGCTTTTCGGCCTCCGGCTTATCGGGGTAACGGATCAATATTTGCGCTTTCTCGCGGCTTCGGACTTCTTTTTCCGCTTCACGCTGGGCTTCACATAGTGTTCGCGCTTGCGCACCTCTGCTAAAACCCCAGAACGGGCACATTGACGTTTGAACCGCTTGAGCGCGCTTTCCAGAGACTCATTATCTCTGATATGAACTTCGGACATGCTCCCAACCTCCCCTCGCGCTCGACGTTCCTCCGAAGGGCGGCAACTTGCCGGTTTCCAACGGTCGATCTATTATAGCCTGATTGAGATTCACCTGTCAATTGACTTTTTGTGTCGAATCAGTGAATGAATTTCGACGCGTTCGTGTTTTTAGAGCATCAGTTCTCCCATTTGAGCTTTCTCCCGCCCATGATATGAAAGTGCAGATGCGCGATACTTTGCTGTCCGTCGGGACCGCTGTTGGTGATCACGCGGTACCCGCTCTGCGCAATGCCCAGCACTTCCGCGATCTGAGGCACCTTGGCAAGGACCGTCCCAAGCAGAACCGCGTCCTCGGTCGAGCATTCCTGAAGCGACGCGATGTGCCGCTTGGGTATGAGCACAACATGCGCGGGCGCAACGGGCGCGATATCGTGGAAGCACACGCAATCGTCGTCTTCATACACTTTATTTGACGTGATTTCCCCCGAAGCGATCTTACAGAACACACAGCCGTCCATCGATAACACTCCTAACAGTTGATCGTCATTCGCGCCCAAAATGAGCGCGCTCACGACGTCCCCGGGCCTGGCCCCGCGCATGGTCACACGCTCGTACGTATCGGTGTATCCTACAGACAGGCCGGCCTCCAATTCTTCGACAACCACGCGCGCTCTTATTCCGATTCGACGCCTGAGCGCGGCACGCTCCATTTCCCCGCCCAACGCGCGCATCTGGGCTGCGCGGCGCTTCTTAACGTCATCCGGCACCTGATCAGGCATGATCGCGGCCTTTGAGCCTTCGCGCGGGCTGAAGGGAAAGACATGGATTTTTTCAAACGCGCACGCGCGTACAAACCCAAGGCTCTCCTCGTGCTCCTCCTCGGTTTCCCCGGGAAATCCCACGATGACATCGGTGGTGAGCGATACCTCCGGGAACGCTCCGCGCAAGCGCACCACCGCGGAGTAAAAACGCTCGGCTGTGTACGTGCGAGCCATGCGGCGAAGCACGCCATCGCTCCCTGACTGGAGCGAGAGGTGAAAATGCCTGCACAGCTTGACCTGCGCGCCGATCAGCGCGATAAACGCATCGTCCACCACTGTCGGCTCAAGCGACCCCAGCCGCACGCGCGCAATGCCCTGGGGCGCGCACGCGACCGAGACCGCGTCAGCCAGCGATGGAGTTCCGGGCAAATCCCTTCCATATGATGAGAGGTGGATACCGGTGAGTGTGATTTCTGGATACCCCGCGCGCGCAAGGCCATCGACTTCATCCGCGACCGAGGAAATCGGCCTTGAGCGCGACCGTCCGCGCACACTCGGAATGATGCAGTACGCGCAGTGCCTGTCGCAGCCTTCCTGTATCTTGACGATGGCCCGCGTCCGCGACTCACGCGCGCTCACGCCTTCATCCTCAAACGCCGCATCTGTCAGAGAGCCCACAGCGATCACCGGCTCATCCGATCCCATTGCGCGCTCCAGCAGGGAAGCGATCTCCGCCCGCCGCGCCGTGCCAATGACCAGCCTGACGCCTTCACGCTCCACGAGTTTCTCGGCGTCCCTCTGCGCCAGGCATCCCGCGACCACCACCACGGCGGATGGGCTCGACCTGCGCGCCCGGGCGATCATGTTCCGGCTCTTCTGATCCGCCGTCCCCGTAACCGTGCACGTGTTGATCACGTACGCGTCGGCTTCCTCCGCAAACGCGACAACTCGCCAGCCCGCGTTTTTCAAGCGCTCCAGCATCAGCTCGGAATCGTACTGGTTGAGCTTGCAACCAAGCGTGGCAAACGCGACGCGTCTCACTTTATAGCCGCGGCGATCGACGTCCACTCGCCGTCGTGCTTGCGTCCCGTTTCGCGCATGCCGGCGCGCTCAAGCGCTGCGGCGACTTCGTCTTCACGGTCGCGTACGATGCCCGAGCAGATGAACACACCACCCGGCGCCATCACGCGCGCCGCGAAAGGCGCAAGCGGCATGATCACGTCAGCAACGATGTTCGCGAGCACGACGTCGTACGTCTCCGCGCCGATCTTCGCCTGGAGCGCAGCATCCAAGACAGCGTTGCCCGTATGAACAAGCAGCTTTCCCTCAAGCCCGTTGAGGCGCGCGTTTTCCTCGCACACCCCCGCCGCGAGGGGATCGATGTCCACGCACACCGCGCGCAAAGCGCCCAGCTTGAGCGCGCCGAGTGACAAAATACCCGTGCCGCATCCAAAGTCGAGCACGCGCTTGCCCGCCATGTCCAGCTCTTCCAGCTGCTTAAGGCACAACTGCGTGGACGCGTGCTGCCCCGTGCCGAACACCATGCCGAACGCCAAAGTGATGCGCTCGCGGCCCCGCGCGTCCTCCGCGCGGTCCCAGTCCGGCTCAACCAGAAAACGGCCGCCGATGGGAAACGGCTTGAAAAACTTCTTCCAGCTGTTTGCCCAGTCCGCGTCGTCCACCACCGCAATGCCCACCTCGAGCGAACCGAGCGGAAAACCGATGTCCATCAGCGCAAGATCCGCCATGTTGTCCCGGATATCGTCCGCTTTTGCGCGGCTCTCCTCCGATTCGGGCAAGTACGCTGCCACGCGCGGCCCGCCCATGTCGGCGAGCAGTTCGTTTTCGTCCACATAGTCCCACTCGTCCTTGGTTTTCTCGAGCTGCGCGCGAATGTCCTCGACATCTCCGATGATCTCAAGCTGCGTCACACCCAGGTCTCCCAAGCGCGCGCTCACCACCTCTATGCCTTCGTGCGTCGTCCGCACGTCGACGCGGTACCAGTTCATTGATTAATTCCTCCTACATAAGGGCTTGACGCCTCCGAACCCCGTCGACCGCCCCCACGGTGATGTACATGCGAAATGTCCTGATCAGCCCCAGACAGCGAAATCACAAAACGAAAATCGCACCAATGCGTATCCTACCGCACAAGACCCGGAAATGCGGACTCCGGCACGCCCATACGCACAGTCATCAGAGGATCGACGATCTGACAAATCTCAAGCTGGCCGACCACGCTTAAAAGCATGACGAGCTGATTATCGCTGAGGTTTGTCCGCCTTTGCAGGACATCAAGCATCTCATACCGCGCGAGCTCTGCGGCTTCATCCAGCGTCTTGGCCGACGCGAGCACGTACCAAAACCCATTCTTCGCCCTGAGCACGGGCCAGCGCGCAACCGCCACGTCCAGTACACGCACGCGCGCATCGATCTCTGAAGCGCATTCAAGCCCGCAGACCGCGACCTCTCCGTCGCCCATGAGCGCGTGCACATCCCCCATGGAGAGCAGCGCGCCGGGAGCGGCCACAGGCAGGTAGAGCGTCGATCCCGCCGTAATCATCCGGCAATCCATGTTGCCGCCGTGAGTGCCCGGCGTCTCGTTGTCGACGCCTTCACCCAGCGGCGCGACGCCTATCACGCCGATCATGGGATCAAGCGCGAGCGTGTGTCCGAACATGTCGGCACATCCGTTCACGAGAGGGAAAAAGACTTGCTCGCGTTCCGAGACCGCCTTGGCCATCGCGCCGGCGTCGGGGCGCACACACATCGTCGCGTAACCGCTCACGCGGATGTCAAGCACGTCTACGGCCAGTGTCATTCCGGGCATGGCACCCTCCACAAAGAGCGGTCCGCACGCCGGATTGCCGTTTCTACCGTTCGCAACACGCACAGGGCTTGGCCCGCTTCCACTGTCCGTGACAACACAGCCGTAGCAGTCCAGCGTTTCAAACGTGATCACGTCACCGTCGCGCGCGCTTGCGGCAGGCGTATTCCGCGCGGACAGCGCGTCTGTCCAGCACTCCTTTTGTATCTTCATCCCGGTATCTCCCCCACACCGCCGAGCACGTAGTTCGGGCGGTACGGGAAGGTCGGGAGCATATCGCGCGTGGTCACGCCGGTGAGCACGAGCAAAGTTTCAATTTCGGTTTCGATGCCGGCGACGATATCCGTGTCCATGCGGTCGCCCACGATGATCGCCTCGTCCTGGCTGACGCCGATGCGTTTCATCGCGTGCCGCATCATGAGCGGATTAGGCTTGCCCACGTAGTAGCACGAACAACCCGTGGACAGCTCGATGGGCGCGACCAGCGCGCGCGTCGCAGGCAAAATGCCGTTTTCGCCCGGTCCTGTCAGGTCAGGGTTTGTGCCGATGAGCCGTGAGCCTTTCTGAACAAGCCAGATCGCCTTTTCGATCTTTTCATAGTTGTACGTACGCGTCTCACCCACGACCACGTAGTCGGGCGTCTGATCGTTCATCGTAAATCCCGCGTCGTACAGCGCGCCCACAAGCCCGGCCTCCCCGATGACATACGCGCTCCCCCTGGGCATTTGGGAGCTTAAGAACGCGGCTGTCGCGAGCGCGCTTGTGTAAAAATGTTCCTCGCCCACATCAAGCCCCAGGCGCGCGAGTTTCTGGTGGAGCTCGCGGGGCGCGCGCTCGGATGAGTTGGTCAGGAACAAGTACTTCCTGTCCTTCTCCTCCAGCCACGAAAGGAACTCTTTCACGCCGTCCAAGAGCTTGTTTCCATGGTAGATCACGCCGTCCATATCGCAAATGAAGCCCCGCTTAGAGCGGATGCGGTCAAGTTCGGTCATCATCGCACCTCCTGCGGGTTCATTGTAGCATGCGGTGCCACTCGCGCGCAATCACCGCACCGGCTTGCCGCGCCCGGGCCTGTTCTCCAGAAATCCTTCGCCCATGGCTTCGCGCGCGTCGGTGACGACGAGGAACGCGCGCGGGTCAACCTCGGCAACGATGTGCTTGATGCCGCGCACCTGCGTGCGGTCAACCACGCAAAAGAGCATGGTTCGGTTCTGGCCGGTATACGCCCCGCGCGCCTCAAGGAACGTCACGCCCCGCTCCATCTCCAGCATCACGCGTTCCGCGATCGCTTCGGGCTTGTCCGTTACGCAGAAAAACATCTTTGCGGATGTCAAACCCTCCTGCATGACATCGACGATGCGCGCGGAGATAAAGAGCGATACGAGCGCGTAGAGCGCCATCTGGAGGTCAAACGCTACGCCTGAGAGTGCGATGACCACAAAGTCAATCGCGAGCAGCACGCGTCCTATGCTGACATGTGGCATGCCCGTCAGGATGAGTTTGGCCGAGAGATCGCTTCCGCCCGTGGTCGCGCCGCCCAGCACCACCATGCCGAGGCCCGCGCCAAGAATAAGGCCACCATAAACCGACGCGAGCAGAAGATCGTGCGTAACCGGATACACGGGCAAAAGATCGATCATCATGGACAGCCCAAGCATGGCGGCGAGAGACATGAGCGTAAACTTCATGTTGAGCCGCTTAAGCGCGAGCACGAAAAGCGGCGCGTTCATCAGGATGACCGTGAGGCCGATGGGCCATCCCAGCTTGTAGTGCGCGATGGTGGCAAGTCCCGTAAACCCGCCCGGCGCTATTCTGTTGGGCACCAAAAAGAGCTGGTACGCGGCGCTCATCAGAGTGACGCCCGCAATCACCAGTATGTAGGGCCACAGGCCCCGCTCGACGCGCGACTTGCCCTTAGGCACCGCGCCACCTCCCAACATGAAAGTACGATGGAACAGCCGCCACATCCCCACAAGATGACCGGTGATTGGCCCGCGTGCTATCCAACGGTTGTTATGCTCCGCAACATCCGGTTTGCCTCGGAGGCCGCCAACTCCGATACGGAGTGATCCAGTCAAAGAAGGCGAGGATAGAACCGAAGATGCACGGCGAACGCTTTTGACCGTCAAGAAGTCGGAACCAGCGCGTAGCGGCGTTACGCCAAAGGAGAGCGCAGCCGACGGGTTAAAAGGCTTGTCCAGTATTCACCGGGAAAAACAGCCGGACGGCCCGGCGCGCCGCGTGGCCCGCCGCCGCCCGGCTGTTCTATATCCCGCTAAACCCCAATGATATCGTCAGCGCCTCATCCACCACTTGCATGGTGTGCGCGGGGAGAACGCCCAGGCGCTCGCGAAGCCGCTGCTTGTCCAGTGTGCGGAGCTGCTCCGCCAAAATGACGGAGTCCCGGGTCAGGCCATACTTGTTTGCAGGAATCTCGATGTGAGTCGGAAGCTTCGCCTTGTTGATTTGTGAGGTGATCGCCGCGACGATCACCGTCGGGCTATACCGGTTGCCCACATCATTCTGAACGATAAGTACAGGCCTTATGCCGCCCTGCTCCGAGCCGATGACGGGATTGAGGTCCGCGCAGTAAATTTCGCCTCGCTTGATCACGTGTGTGTCACCGCCGTTCGCATCTGGTTGCCATGCCAGTATATGCGCGCGCGGCTTAATTTGCTTTTTTCATGTCCGCTTTTGCGGCGAGCGTCTTTTCATAGCGCTCAAGGCTCTTAGCATCCGGGACGACCCCCAGTTCCGCCCACTCGCGGTTGATCTGTCCCATTTCGGCGTAGCCGAATTTCATCTGCGCGATCAGCGCGCGGTTTTCCTCTTTCTCGCTCATGAAACCACCTCGATTCCCCGCTCCCATCCTATGACGACCGGGCATATGCTATTCTTGCGTCAGCTCGCGCGCGCGGCAAATATCCTGACGCACTTGCGCGGCGAGCGCGTCGACCGACTCAAAACGCGTCTCCCCGCGAACAAACTCAAACGGGATGATTTCCACTTTCTTGCCATAACAGTCGCCGATGTCCGCGAACACATGCGCCTCAATGGTGGGATGGCCACCATTTATCGTGGGCCGAACACCGTAATTCATGACCGCGCCGTACTTCCGCCCCTCAAGATACACGTACGCGGCGTACACGCCGTAAGGCGGGAGGGCACGGCGCCTGTCAAAGGACAAGTTGAGCGTTGGAAAACCGAGCCTCCCGCCCAGTTTCGCGCCGTGCTCCACAGTTCCTTCGACCGGCGGAAGCTCGTGCCCAAGCATGGCGCGCGCGTCGCTCAGGCGTCCTGAAAGCACCGCTCGCCGGATGGCGCTTGATGACACCTGCGCGTCCGCGTACGGTACAGTGTCAGGCGAGAGAACGTCATAGCCCAGCGCTTGCCCGCTCTCCCGCGCAAGCGCCACCGTGCCGCGCGCGCCGCGACCAAAGCGGAAATTCAAACCCACGCTGAGCGCGCGCAAGTTCTTTTCAGCGAGCAGACAGAGAAAGTCTTTTGCCTCAACATCAAAGAGCGCGCGTGAGGGTTCAAGCCAAAAGAGCGCGGCGGGTTCATACGCGAGCAATGCGGCTTTGCGCTGCTCGTGAGACATGAGCAGGGGTGGCGCGTCAAGTGGACGAATGACCTCAGCGGGGTGCACTGCGAACGTCATGACGGCAAAGTCAAGACCGAGCTCGACCGCCATTTTTTGCCCCAAGCGGAGCACGGCGTTATGACCGAGATGCACGCCGTCAAACACGCCGACTGCGAGCGAGAGCCCGCGCCCAGAGCGTGGAAACGCGGCGATATCCGAAAAAATCACACGATTCCACTCCCCAGCATGGTCTTGGGCACCAGCAAGTTGCCCTCAACGCGCCCGATGAACAGCAGCCGCCCATCCGCGTAGGCGCGGTACAAGACGCCTTCCTCCGCGCCGCAATCACCGGCGGGGAGAGCGTTGCCGTTGGCCGCGCGCATCGACAGGCGCGCCGGGAGGTCGATCCGCGCAAGTCCTTGAAGAGGCCAGTCCACAGGCAAAATCCACTCTCCGAGCGTACCGCGAACCGATGCGTCGATGAGTTCTTCGACCGTGGCCGCGCGTATGATCTCAAACGGTCCGGCGGCTTCGCGCACGAGAAAGGACATGCTTCCGCGCGTGCCCAGTTCCCGGCCTATATCGCGGCACAACGAGCGGATGTATGTCCCTCTGCCGCAGGTCACGCGCATCAGGAAACGCGCGTTTCGAACAGGCGATACGCGCTCGATTGTGAATACATCGACATCGCGCGGCGGGACTTCCACGTCCTCGCCCGCGCGCGCGGCGTGGTAAAGCCTCTCGCCCTTGACTTTAATTGCGGAGTACACGGGGGGCACCTGCCGGATGCGGCCACGAAAACGTTCGAGAGCTGCGTCGATCCGCGCATCTGTCACATCAGAGGCGTCCGAACGCGCGACAAGCCGTCCCTGCCCGTCGCACGTGTCTGTTTCGACGCCAAGCAGCGTCTCGGCGAGGTACGTCTTACGCTTATCCGTAAGAAAGTCAAACAGGCGCGCGGCTTTGCCGACGCACAGCGGAAGAACGCCCGCTGCGTTCGGATCGAGCGTCCCCGCGTGCCCGATTTTCTTCTCACCTAAGAGCCTCCGCGCCCAGATCACCGCGTCGGAGGAAGTCATGCCCGGAGGCTTGAGCAGGTTGATAAAACCGTCCATGCTTCAGCGCCTCACCTCGCGGATGGCGGCGCAAAGCGCATCAATCATGGCCTTGCAGGCATCTGGCAGAGGCGCGCGCATCGTACATCCCGCGGCAAGCCCATGCCCACCTCCGCCGAACTTACGGCAAATTGCCGCCGCGTCGAGCCCAGTTTTTACGCGCACGCCGCACTTGACGTCCTCCCCGCGTTCGCGCGCGAGGAACGCAGCATCCACGCCCTCAATCTCAATGCCGTAGTTGACGATGCCCTCGCAATCCTCCTCGCTTGCGCCGGTCGCCAAGAAGTCATCACGAGAGAGCGCCATGCACGCGACGCGGCCTTCACAGCCAAAGACGAGCGAGGAGAGTGCACGCGCGGTCAGCAGCGTCTTTTCACGCCTCCTGCGGCGATAGAGCATGTAGGTGACGTTCGATACATCCACGCCCGCGCCCGCGAGACGCGCGGCGGCATGATATGTCCCGGATGTGACGCTGGAATATGAAAACTGTCCCGTATCGGTCGACACCGCGATGTACAACAGCGTGGCCGTGTCCTTGTCAAGTGGCGCGTTCAGCTCATCCAGCATGCGCAGCACCATCTCCCCGCACGATGAAAAGGAGGGGTCGATCCAGCAGGACGCGCCCTCAGGCGGTGCGCAGATCAAATGGTGATCGATGACCGCACGCGCATCCGCTCGCCCCCACAGCGCACCGCACCCGTCCGTTCGGACAGGGTCAGCGACATCGACCATCACGCACAGGTCGATTTTTTCGGGCGCGGCCTCCGGCGGGAGCAGGAGACTCGCGTCGGGCGAGAACGCGTAGAGCTTGGGTACGGGGTCTGCGCAATATGCGCTCGCCGTCTTGCCCAGCGCACGAAGTCCCCGCGCAAACGCGAGCGCAGAGCCGAGTGCGTCACCGTCTGGCGCGGCGTGCGTGATCACGGCAATGGAGCGCGCGCGCGAAATGGCCTCCCAAAGCCGTTTCACTTGTGTTCCTCTTTCTTGCCGTAAATCGCTTCATCGATTTTTTTGCTGATGTCAGCCGCGTAAGCGATGGACGCATCCTTGATGAACAAGAGCTCGGGCACAGTTCTGGCTTTAAGCCTGCGCGCAAGCTCGCGGCGGATAAACCCCGAAGCGCCTTTGAGCGCGGCGATGAGTTCATCGTGCCCGTCCTCATCCTGGCCAAAGTAAGACACGCGCACGCGCGCCTGAGAAAGATCGCGTGTAGTCTCCACGCCTGTGACGCTGTAGACGCCCTTGATGCGCGGATCTCGCAGGTCGCTCCGAATGATCGCGTCGATCTCGCGGAGCATTTCATCGCTGAATCGGTCAACCCGTTCAAATCCGGCCATGTGATAGCCTCCTGATGGTCAATTGCTCAATGTAACATTATTCTTTCGTTAAGCGATGCAAAAAATCCTTCACACACAGGCTTTTCACGTCCCACACCTCGCTTGACAAGGATACCTGCCGGCGATATGATAAAAGTCATCTTTAGGCAAGGGATGAACATCATGCCTTCATCATTATATACGCTGGAGCAACTTTCACAATCAGAGCTGACCAGCGTGCTGGTGAACAACTCGCCGCTCGCTTATATCATCCTCAATAAACACCTCGAAGTCATGTTCATCAACGAGTACTTTCTGAAACTGAGGCAGTATAAGAAACATGACGTGTTGGGCGAGAAATGCTATAACCTCTCAAACAACGGCGTCCCCTGTCAGATATGCGCGGTCAAAAACGCGCTTCGGACCAAGACGCGTCAGTACGTTCTGCGCAAGGACACGCTCGCGAGCGGAGCCATCCGATACATGGATGACTACGCCATCCCTCTGACATACAACGCCAAGGGCGAGGTCGAGTACATCCTTGAGATGATGATCAACCGCACCGATGAAATGAAGCTCCGAAAACAGCTTGACGAAAACTTCAAGGAAATCGTGCGCTCACTGACCGCGTTGCTCGGGGCAAAGGACGCGTACACCGCTTCGCACTCGCTCTCGGTGCGGTCTCTGAGCGTCAAGCTTGCGCAGGCGATGGGCATGGACTCCGAGTTTCTTTTGGACATCGACTTCGCCGCCTCTTTGCACGACATCGGCAAAGTCGAGATCCCCAACGGCATCATCAACAAACCGGGGCGATTAACCGAGGATGAATTCGCGATCATCAAGCGCCACCCGCTCGCGTCGCACGAACTCATCAAAACACTGTCGGGCTTCAAGAGCGTCAAGGATTACGTCCTATATCACCATGAACGGTTCGATGGCCGCGGATACCCCGGCGGCATCGCGGGGGACAACATACCGCTGGGCGCGCGCGTCATCGCCGTCGCGGACACGTATGACGCCATGACATCAACGCGCTCATATCGTAAAGCGCTCGACCATGAAGTGGCTATGCAGGAAATCCTGAAAAATGCGGGCACGCAATTTGACCCGCTGGTCGTTCAGGCGTTCGCGGCGCTCGATTTCGCGAGCGGTGAGGCACAGATCGCCGCACGTCCCGGCGCGCAGGTGGAGCGAAGCATCGTCGCCATTGCCCAGCCTCATCACGCGGAACCAACCGAACGCGATCTGGGCCAAATCGTTCCTGAGAGCGAACTGATCACACGCATTTTCGAGAACGCGCCTGTGGGTTACGCGGTTTTTGATCACGACCATGCCATCCACTTCGTTAGCGACTGTTTCTGCGAGATGATGGGCATCAACCGTGCTGATCTGGCCGACAAGCGCTGTTATGAAATCAACCATATCGGCGGGAAGATCTGCCAACATTGCGTCATCGAAACGGCCATCCGCACAGGAAAGCCCGCGACCGATACGCTCAGAAAAACGACGCCCAACGGCGAAAAATGCTTTGAAAGCTATGCCGTCCCCTTCCAGGGGCATGATCGCGGATACATCATCCAAGTGCTGATCGACCGCACAGAGCAGATGGCGCTTCAGTCGCAGCGCGAAACCGACCTGCTTGACCTAATCCAAACGCTCAAGGACTTGCTCGCGCGCCAAGCGACCGGTCCCAGACTTTTTTCCGACAGCATGGATGATTTTGCAGTCGTGCTCGGGCGCAGGATGGGCCTTGACGAGCATGCGCTCAAGGACATCGAGACAGCAGCGACGCTGTGCGACATCGGCGAGTTCTCCCTGTTTGAGACCGCAGACTCGGCACCCAACCGTGAAGCGCACATGCGCGCGCATCCGCGTGTTGCGTTTGATATCTTCAGCAGTGTTTCCGGGCTGACCGCAGTCAAGGATGTCATCCTGCATCACCACGAGCGATACGATGGCAAAGGCTATCCCGACGGCATCTCGGGCCAAAGCATCCCGCTGAGCGCGCGGATCATTGCCGTAGCCGACGCCTATTTTAAGGCGCGCATGGGGGGCCTCACCCGTTTCGGCGCGTTTGAGGCTGTCGCCGCCAGTTCCGGGACACTTTATGACCCGAGCGTTGTCGAAGCGCTCGGAAACGAGGTTCGCGCGAGGGGAACGTAACTTGCACCCATGTGCCGCGCAATGAAAAGAACCGCTCAAGCCGATCAGGTTTGGGCGGTTCTTCGTCGGGCATATGGGTTAGTCGCGGATGATTTCTCTTTGGCGAAACAGCAGTGTCGTGCACCAAAGTCCGGCGAGGCCGACAATGGCGTAGATGATGCGGCTCAAAAGCGCCGCCTGTCCGCCAAAGACAAAGGCCACAAGGTCAAACTGAAACAGGCCGACCAGCAACCAGTTGATGGCGCCGATGATGACCAGAACGAGTGCGAAACGATCCATGCAAATTCTCCTTTCATCGCGTTCGGGTATATCTTTCCCAGCGATGAAAAAGTCTTTCATGGTAAAATTTAATGGTCTTTGATTCGCAATACAAATCTCGCACTCACCAGATCTCAGCGGGCAACATGGCCTCACGCTCCCGCTCGAAGTGCGGATGCGCGGCACCGGCTTTAACTAATCGCTCAGCTCACCCGCGTCGGAGGGTCCGTTCAGCGCTTCAACCACCATGCGGTCAAAGGACACAGGCTCGATAAAGTCCGTCTTTTGGAACACCACGATGCCAAACTGGCGAAAGTCACGCACATGCTTGTCCAAAATCATCGGGCGTGATATGTCGAGCTTTTCCTTGACCCCGTCGATGGCCGCGACAAGCAGATCGCCCGCGTCCACTTTGACGCTTGCGCGGCGCAGCGTTTTGTTGTTTTTCTGCAGCGTTATGTCAAAATCCATGAGGTCATGCTAACACGAACTGACGCCTGGATGCAACCTTTTAGTATTTATTTTGGAGTTGCGCTGTGGTATCATGACAAAAGAAGATGACATAGAGGAGACGAGGAGCACATGTCAAAAGCGTTGATCGTGCAGGGCGGCTGGCAAGGGCATGAGCCTGTTCCAGTCAGCGGCCGTTTCAAGGCCATGTTGGAAAAAAATGGGTTTGAGGTCGAACTCAGCGACACCCTCGACGCCTTTCTAGATGAGGAAAAACTCCTCGGGCTCGATCTGATCGTCCCTATCTGGACCATGGGCAAGATCACCAAGGAACAGCGCGCGCCGGTCAGTAAAGCGGTCGCGGCGGGCGTAGGCCTCGCGGGATGCCACGGAGGCATGTGCGACAGTTTTCGCGAGGACACCGAGTGGCAGTTCATGACCGGCGGACAGTGGGTCGCGCACCCTGGCAACGACGGAACGCCACACCGCGTCAATTTCATCAAAACGAGCGACAGCCAGATCATCGCAGGGCTTGAGGATTTCGATGTGTGCACCGAGCAGTACTACATGCACACCGATCCTTCCAACCATGTCCTTGCGGTCACGCGCTTCCCCACCGTGGGCGGCAACCATCTCTCCAATGGCGCGTTTGACATGCCCGTAACGTGGACGCGCCGCTGGGGCAAAGGCCGCGTGTTTTACACAAGTCTTGGTCATCACGCGGATGTGTTCGATATCCCGCAAGCCGCCATCATGATGGAGCGCGGGATGCTGTGGGCGGCCAAAAAAATCTAGGTAGACACCGCTTAAAATGCGTCGCTTGCATCGTGAGTTCATTCGATGCTCATGGTGTCCGCATGAAGGCGCAGGAGCGCTGCCGTTCCCGAAAGAGCGGCGCTAGACAGCGCATAAAGGCGCACGAGAACAGCGTACATCATTTTCTGCGGTGTTGCTCCTTGGCACACCGATAAAACCGAAGGGATGCGCTTCGCAATGAAAAAAGTAGGTATTGGCGTCGTCGGTTGCGGCGTCATCAGCGACATTTACCTGAAAAACCTGACGAGCACATTCAGCCATATCCTTAATGTCCGCGCGACCGCCGACATCATCCCCGAGCGCGCGGTCGAACGCGCCGAGAAATACGGTGTCCCCAAGGCGTACGCTTCCACTGAGGAGATGCTCGCCGGCTCGGGCGATGAAATCGAGATTGTGGTCAATCTGACCACTCCCGATGCGCACGCTGTCGTGAACTTCACCGCGCTGAGCGCAGGCAAGTGCGCTTATGTGGAAAAGCCTTTCGCCATCACGCGCGAAGACGGCCTAAAGACGCTCGCGCTCGCCAAGGAAAAAGGCTTGCTGTGCGGCGGCGCTCCCGACACGTTCTTGGGCGGCGGCATTCAAACCTGTCGCAAACTCATCGACGACGGCTGGATCGGCGAGCCCATCGCCGCCACCGCGTTCATGACCTGCCATGGCCACGAATCCTGGCATCCGGCACCCGCTTTCTATTATCAGATCGGCGCCGGCCCGATGTTCGACATGGGGCCGTACTACCTGACCGCGCTCGTTAACCTCATCGGCCCGATCGAGAGCGTGTCGGGAACCGCCCGCAAGACGTTTGACAAGAGGCTCATCACCTCTCAGCCTCTCAACGGCCAGATCATCGACGTCAACGTGCCGACCCACATCGCAGGCGTCATCAACTTCGTCAATGGCGCGGTGGGTACCATCATCACCTCTTTTGATGTCTGGGCCGCTGAGCTTCCGCGCATTGAGATCTACGGCACCAAAGGCACGCTCTCCGTTCCTGACCCCAATACATTCGGCGGCCCCATCAAAATCCGCCGCGCGGCTTCCAAAGAATGGGAGAGCGTCCCCGTCCTCGCCGATTACCAGGAAAACTCGCGAGGCTTGGGCGTGGCGGACATGGCTCTCGCGCTGCGCAACGGCACCAAGCCCCGCGCTTGCGGCGAGCTGACTTACCACGTCCTCGACGCCATGCACGCGTTCCACGACGCCTCCGATCAGCGACGCACCATCTCCCTCGCTTCCACTTGCGAAAAGCCGCTGGCCCTGCCCCTCGGCAAGCTGTAACACAAGTTAAAGGCACTGCCCCCGGCGGCATTCGCAACCGGCTCTTACACTCCATGGATCAACCAAAAAAGGCACCCCGCAAACGCGCGGGATGCCTTCTTTGTGTTGCCGACAAAGTCGGAGGACGACTTGGTGAACTGGCTCCGGTTTCCGCGTGAGTCTGCAGGCTTCTGAGGCATTACACGGCGTTGGATTTGGCGACATGCACGCATAAGCTCACGCTTTCGATTGTCGTAGATGACGACAGCGATGGGTTTGTCATCACGCTGAGAGGCATCCCGCGAATGCGTGGATGTCTTCGTTTGGTCTTGTATGCTCAGTAACAGCGCACCTCGATCACGCGCGCGTGAGGTGCGCCTCCGGTCTTGTTGATGTCGAGCCGAAGGGCGTCGGCGCGCACAGGCGGGAAGGACGCGCGCACGCGGCGCTGATAGTTTCCGGCGACGACGGCGACAGGCGTCCACGTGCCGCCTACGAGCGCGCTGAGCGCAAAGTCGGTTACGACATTGGGGTGGACGGGGTACTGCGGGAACGTCATGGGCGGGTTGTTCATGTCGGTGTCAAACGTGAGCAGCACTTCGGAGAGGGTTTCGCTCTCGGGCCACGTGAACGTGAGCGACGCAGGCAGCGTTTCGCTCACCCACATGTGGTGTGACGGATCGACCACGCGGCCATATCCGCAGATTGTCTGCGCGGGCGAGCAATCCGCGACGTCCTCGCATGGCGGCGAAAGGCGTATCATCATCCCCCATCGCCCGTCGACGCGGAATACGCCATCCTCAAGGTAGGTGCGAAACCAGTCGAGCGGAGCCATGTCGAGCGTGCGCCACGAAACGCCAGGCGCAGGCTCAAGATAGAGCCAGAGGTAGCGCTCCGCAAAAACGCGGTCGACGCGGAAGCGCACCCAGCCCTCAAACGCGGTGGGGACACTCTGCGTATCGACCGCGATGTCTTCCTCCGACCAGAAAATGCCCGGATCACGCTCCTTGCGGAAGTGCGCGGTCACAGACGCCGCCGCGCCGTTTGCGTTACGCAAATAAAGCCACACAAAGGAGACGTGCTCGTCGTTTTCACGCGGGAGCATCGCGGCGCGAACAAGGTCGAGCGCGCGCCACGCGCCAGGCACGCCCTGCGCGTCGGGGAAAGGTTCGCCCTTGCTGGACGACGACGCGGTCACGACGGCCTTGCGGGCGATATCGCTCTCATCGGCATTTTTCACGCCGGGGATGAACTGGTCGTTGCGCAGAAGCGTCTGTTGAAGCTCGTGCAAGTGCCGCTCGTAAACGCCGCGCGGGGTTGTGTCATGCGCGATGGCAATGGCCGCGGCCGTACCCGCCGCCTGACCCGCGACGGCGATTGTGTTTTGCACACGCACCGTGCCCAGCGCCACATGCGTCACACTCGCGCAACGACCGGCAAACAAAAGATTGTCCACATTGGCCGAGTACAGGCAACGAAACGGCAGTTGCACCAGGGGGATGTGCATGTTGGCGTGGAACGGGCCTTCGTTGCCGGAGAATACACCTCGAGGATGGTGGACGTCAATTGTCCAGCCCGTATGCCCGACGCAGTCCGGAAACTCTCGCGCTTCCACGCAGTCGCGCTCACTGAGCGTGTAATCGCCAAGGAAGCGACGGTTTTCGCGCTTGGCGTCATAAATTGGCATTTTGACGATGTCGTGGTTGGCCGCGCGCTCCTTCTCCTCCCAATCATTCTTCAGCCACCCAAAGAAGGAGAGCGATATCCGCGCCAGCTCGTCGCGAGCGCGCTCGGCGTCGTAGAGATCGTCCACATCGCCCGGATGCTCAAGCCACCAGTGGCCGTGCACGCCCGTGATGTAGCGATTCCACTCGCGCCCAGGCGGGAATTTGTAACACCACGCGGGCGCAGTAAAGCGGATGGGTTTGCCCGTATCGATTGCGGTGAAACCAAGACCCGCGCCCATCAGGCAGCCAGACATGGTCACGTTGTCCGCGCGTTCGGGCGCGAGCGTCTCGCCGAACTGCCAAGCGGCTTCGCGTCCCACACGGTAGTTCGCACCCGCGAAGAAGCCCAGCCAGCCGTCGCCGGTGCAATCGATGAACATTTTGCCGTAAAACCGCTCCAGCGTGAGGTCACGCGTGTTTTGCGCCGTCACGGAGCGAATGACATTCCCGTTTGTTTGTGCGTCTACAACCAGCGTGTCGTACTTGATCGTCAGGTTTTTTTCCGGCTCGGCCAGCCTGTGGAGCGCTTCTTCCCAAGAGCATCCGAAGTGATCGCGAATGCGCCTTAACTCCTCGGCGATCCCGCCCTCCCGGGCGTGCGCCTGACGCGACGCCGCGCCGTCAAACCCCACGCCCGCCTCGCTCGACGCGTTACCGCCCAGCGCGGGACGGCTGTGGATGAGCAGCGTCCTATGCCCCGCGCGCGCAGCGGCGACCGCCGCCGGAACGCCGCCTGGCCCACCGCCCGCGACGATCACGCCGTATGCCCCTCCCTCGCACTCATCGCAGGGCAGCCCAAGCAGCTTTGCGCGAAGCCTCCGCCAACGCTCGACGGGCGTGGGGGGCGTAAAGCCAAACTCATCCGTGAGAATGAACGCAGCGCAGCGCGCGTAGTAGCCGGTTTTATCAACGAGACGCAGTTCGGACTCCCCCGCCGCAAGCTCAAAGTCACCCGCGATCTCCCAAAGCCACGCCTCACTGGGCGCGTTGCCAAACTCGCGGCCTGCCTCCTGCCCGCCCAGGCTGACCGTGAACCGCCCTGGCGCATGCTCCCTGAGCCAGTTTTTGCACCGCACCCACAACCTGTACCGTCCCGCGCGTGGTACGCTCACGTTCGCGACGGCGTCCGCAACCGGGACACCGGGCTTCTCAATCGCAAGCAGGTACGCCTGACCCATCTGCAATACAAACTGCGAGTCTACTTTCCAGCCGCCCTTGTCATCAAAAGCGGCGGCGTCGAGCCACGTCATGTACGCCACGCCTACACCCCCAAATTCCGCAAAGCCTCACAAGCTCGCGACTTCAACCCACTGTTTTTTCTCGATCGAAAGATCGACCGCCTCCAAGATCTGCGCGCACTTGACGCCGTCCTCAAAGTCGGGGGTGCACTCATTTCCGCTTGAAACAGCCTGCACAAACTCATACAGCTCGTGTACAAACGTCTCATGAAAACCGATGACGTGCCCACCTGGCCACCAGTGGCTCCAGTACGGGTGAATCCCCTCGGAGACTTGTATCATGCGCCAGCCTTGAAGTCCTGGCTCGTCAGACGCGCAAAAATACCACAGCTCGTTCATGCGCTCGAACTCAAACTTGATTGATCCTTTCTCGCCGTTGATCTCTAAGCACAAGGCATTTTTGTGCCCCTGCGCGAAGCGCGTGGCTTCCACCGTGCCCAACGCGCCGTTTTCAAACTCGAACATCAGCATGGTCGCATCATCAACGTCCACCTCGGCGCGCGGCGCGTCGGCAGCCGCTTTTCCGGACAACCCCGTCATACGCTCCACCAAAGGCCGCTCCTTGACAAACGTCTTGCTCATCCCGATCACGCGCGCGAAATCGCCCACGAGGTATCGCGCGGCATCGATCACATGCGCGCCCAGATCGCCCAGCGAACCCGAACCCGCCACTTTTTTGTCCAGCCGCCAGACCTTGGGGAATTCGGGGTCGATGATCCAATCCTGCAAAAAGGAACCGCGGAAGTGGAAAAGCTTGCCGAGTTTTCCTTCCTCGATCATCTTTTTCGCAAGCACCAGCGCCGGTGCGAATCGGTAGTTAAAGCCGATTTGGTTGCGCACGCCGGCCCTTTTCACCGCTGCGAGCATGTCGCGCGAGTCGGCAAGGCTGAGGGCGAGCGGTTTTTCGCAAAAAATATGCTTCCCGTTTTCCGCCGCCGCAATGGCGATTTCTTTGTGAAAGTTAGACGGCGCGGCGATGTCGACGCAGTCGATATCCTTGCGTGACACTAACCTCCGCCAGTCCGTCTCGATTTCCTGCCAACCAAACTTGCCCGCCGCTTGCCTCACCCATTCCTCGTCGCGCCCGCACAGTGCTTTCTGCACGATGGCCGCGTCCGTGTCGAAAAACACAGGGATCCTCGCAAGCGCGTTGGAGTGCGCTTTTCCCATGAATTTGTAACCGACAAGTCCGAAATTGAGCGTTTTGGCCATTTAGAATACCTCCATCAGGTTGTTGGCGCGCGCGAGCACGGTCAGCGTCGCCGCGCGATAGGTTTGGTCGTCAAGACCGGTCGGGTTGACCTCGCGCCTGAGCGTCCACAACGCGCGAACCGCAAGCCTTGGAGAGAACTCGACCTCGGAAATCCCCGCGCGTTCAAGATACGCGGGGACGAACCCCGCGCGGGTAAACGGAGCAATGTCGTAAACCTCGTACTTGGCCACGCCATAGTGCGGGTCCTCAAAGCACGCGTGCTCAAAATCGATATACCCCGTGACTTTCCCCCCATCTGTGAGGAAATTCGCGGGATTCTTATCGCCATTTGAGAAAACCGCGGGCGTTTGTATACGCGGCAAAACGCGATTCAACAGCGCGAGCGCGCGCCTGACCTCGGGGTGGGCATCCCAGCCTTTAGGATCCGCGTAATAATCGGAAAGCTCGTCTGCGAGCGAATGCGTTTCGAGCCTACGTCCGGGTCGGGAGCGGCGAACCGCGCCCGTCAAGCTATGCAAGCGATCAAATGCGTCAAGGAGCATGGCGGACGCGCGCGCGACATCCGCGCCGGGCGTCTCCGCGAGCATTTGCACGTTCTGACCCGGCAGCTGCGCGACCACCGCGAAGGGCACGCCGTCAACGCCCATCTTCGGTGGGATGAGCACTTCGGGCACAGACAAGCCGTTTTCGCGTAAAACCGAGTAGATATCGCACTCGCGTTCGAGCGTCGAGATGCCGATGCGCGAGAAGCGGATGATGACCGTCCGCATTTCTCCGTTCGCAAGCTCTACTTCGACAAACGCGGGGCAGGGCAGGTACTCCTCCTGATAAAACCGTGCACCCGAGATGCGCGCACCCTCGGGAAACAGGCTGAGCACTGCGCCCGCACGCTCACGCGTGAGGATCTCCATCCCGATAGCCGCCTCCTTTTACATGCGATTTGCATTCCTGAGCCTGCGGTCTCCGTTTACTTGTCGGCTTCAATCCAAGACGCTCAGCGCGTGCCTGTCGCGATTGCCACGAAACTCGCTCTTGTGTCCCTGCTTCTTCAGCGCCACATGACGGCACTTTCGTGAAAAGATAACGTTATTGACAACGAAGGCTCGCAACGCTGAATCCAGCCGTTCGCGAGCCTTTTCGCTCTCATGCGCCTACGCCCAGAACATACCGCCTTTTGCCTGAAACATAACAGCGGCCTTCAAGACGTCGATCGCCTTCTTCAGGCCTTCCATCGAGGTCATCAAGCTGTCCTCATGCTCAATGGACATAACCCAGTCGTACCCCACCATGCGCAAGTTGGAGACAATGTCCTTCCATTCGGCCTCGCTGTGGCCGTAGCCAACAGCGCGGAACAGCCAGGAGCGATGGATTTCGTCGCCATAGTGTTTGGTGTCCAGCACACCGTTGACGCCGCTGTTGAGCGGATCGACCTTGGTGTCCTTGGCATGGAAGTAGTGGATGGCCGGCCCCATCGCGCGGATGGCCGCCACGATGTCAATGCCCTGCCAGAACAGGTGTGAAGGATCAAAATTCGCGCCGATAGCGGAAGACGTCGCAGCACGAAGCTTCAGGCAAGTCTCGGGGTTGTATACCGCGAATCCCGGGTGCATTTCTAGCGCGACCTTGACGCCGTGGTCCTCCACAAACTTGGCCTGCTCACGCCAATACGGAATGAGCACTTCGTCCCACTGATACTTGAGGATGTCGAGGAAATCGTCCGGCCACGGGCAAGTCACCCAGTTCGGATACTTCGCGCCCGGCGCGTCGCCCGGGCATCCCGAGAACGTGACCACGCGCTCAACACCCAGCTGTTCCGCGAGTTTAACGGCATTGACGAAATCGTTGTGGAAGGAATCCGCGATCGCCTTTTGCGGGTGGACAGGGTTGCCGTGGCAGGACAGCGCGGAAATGACGAGCCCCTCGCCCTCAACGGTCTTTTTCAGCTCCGCGACTTTGGCGGGGCTGCCCAACAGCTCTTCCGGCTTGACATGGGCTTTTCCCGGATACCCGCCGCAGCCCAGCTCCATCGCGCCAAGCCCGAGCTCCCTGCACACCTTTGCGGCTTCCGCCAGCGTCTTGTCTCCGAACATGACAGCGCAAACACCGAGTTTCATGTCTTTGGCCTCCCTAATATAGTTCAGATAGGTTGACTTTCTTGCCTTCTCGCGAGGATTTCATGGCGCCGAACACCATGGCCATGGAATGGATGTTGTCCCTATAATCCGAGAGCGCGCGGCCGCCCATGCCTTCTCCGCGCCCACTGAGGGACGCGAACATGTCGTCAATCGCGGCGGCGTGGCCCGAGCGCTCTAACTCAGGAATGGCCGCCTCCATCCTTTTGACCGAGCGCATGTACGCGGGCGGCGCGGCCTCGTCGACCACCTCTGCGTATACGGAAGAAAATCCGTCCCAGACCGCCGTTCCCTTTTCACCCTGCGCGCGCCACGACGCTTCCCACGATGTGCTCACGCCCTCGGCGCACCACGAACCGCGATAACAGAACACTGAGCCGTCGTCCATGTCAAATACGGCGACCGCGGAGGCATCTCCCTTGTACCACGAACCGGGCGGGTTGAACTCCCTGCAATACACCGTTACCGCCGACGCGCCCGTGATGTACCGCGCCTGATCAAACGTGTGGATCGCCATATCGAGGACGAGCGGTGACGCCATCTCATCGCGGAATCCGCCAAAGTGCGGTCCCAAGAAAAAGTCGGCGCACAGCATGCCCGTCTTGCCAATCACACCGCTTTGCAGCATCTCACGGTACGCGCGGATGTTGCCCATAAAGCGCCGGTTTTGCATGAGGTTAAGCGTCGCGCCCGTCTCATTCGCCAGCGCATACAGGCGCATGCACTCCTCGAACGTCTCCGCCACGGGCTTTTCGCTGAACACGCGCGCGCCAGCGCGCATGGCCGCCGAGGATATGGTCTCGTGCGCGTCGGGCGACGCCGTGTTGATCACGATGTCAGGATGAAGCGCGGTAATGCCGGCCTCAGCGCTCGTAAACTCCGGGCATGTAAGCCCGAACCGCTCCGCGTACAGCCGCGTCGCGCCCGGTTTGATGTCCGCAAGGCCCGCGATCACAGCCTCAGGGTGGTTCTCCCGTATCTTTTCGACCCACGTTCGCCCCATGCTGCCGCACCCAACCAGCAAAACGCGCAACGGATTCATGAGCTCCACCCCCTTGGCACATTATACCAACTCCCGCACCAAAAGCAAAGGACCGGCTCGACGCGTTCGTCGAGCCGGTCCTTGAGGGCATGGGTTGCTCACGGCGCTGGGGTGTCCGTTGGAACCGGCGTGTCCGTCGGAGACGGCGTGTCCGTCGGGGATGGCGTGTCCGTCGGGGACGGCGTGTCCGTCGGGGACGGCGTGTCCGTCGGGGACGGCGTGTCCGTCGGGACCGGCGTGTCCGTCGGGGACGGCGTGTCTGTCGGGGACGGCGTGTCTGTCGGGACCGGCGTGTCCGTCGGGGACGGCGTGTCTGTCGGGACCGGCGTGTCCGTCGGGGACGGCGTGTCCGTCGGGGGCGGTGTGTTCGTCGGGATGGGCGTTTCGGATGGGCCTTGCTCCGCCATCGCCATCAAACGCGATACCGTTTCTTCGGAAAGTTCAACGCCCATGCTGGATAAAATCGCAATCAACGCAGGTACGCCTTCAAAGAAATCCGGATAGGGAAGGTAGCCGGGGTCATCTTCAATAGCATCCAGCAACAACCAGATCGCGGCTTCATCCATCATTTTTCCCGATAGCCATTGCTGCATATTCGGATCGGACGTAGGAGGCGCATTGTGGCTTTCCAGCCACCGGTCAAGCGGCTCGGCCGAACCCGTCTCCCAAGGCATCAGCAACCTGAACGCGTTGGGGGCTGTGCCTGCGGCTGAGTTCAATTTTGCCACCATGTCATCATACATTGGGTTGTCACTGTTGAACTCATTGTTGTACATCGCATCGATGATCGCATTCATTTCATCGAACGTATACAACTCGTTGAGGAGCTGCCTGATATTGCCCATAGCAGGAGAATCCAAAAGCATGTATTCAGACAGGGCTGCATAGATCGGATAGCCAACATCGGGGACCTGCATGATGATGTATCTGAACTGTGAAGAAAAAAATTCGGAGTGACTCATGATGGCGTCCGCCGCTGACGGTCCCGGGGGGATCGGCACAGGATCTTCGGCGGGGATCGGCGTCGCCTCAAGCACCGGTGCAGGCGTGACCGGCGCGGTTGTCGGATCGGGCGAGCGGGGTGGTTCAGGCGCCGCGTCCGTATCAGACGGCGCGGTGGGATCGGGCGTGATTGCGCGCCTGCTCGCAGCGGTCGGTGCGGGCGTAGGTGTCGATATGGCGACGGGTGACGGCCGCGGCGTCGTTTTCGGCGGAGTAGGCGTTGCGGTTTTTACCGGGTCGGGCGTGGGCGGGAGCGTCGGCGTGGGAGATGCCGTCGTGAACACCTGTATCGCCGCGCTTCTGCCATGATTAAAGTTACCCGCGTTGCTCATGATGGCGGGCAGGTTGAGCGCGCCGATGGCAAATCCTGTGAGAATCGTCACACCCAGGACACCGGCCACCATAGCGTTTGAGAGCGCACTCGCCGCACCTCCAACCAACGCGCCGCCAACCCCGGTGCCGACAGAAACGCGCAGGTCTGCTCTCTGCTCGCGGAGCGATCCGGACAGCCGCTCATTTACACGCATGGCCACCGAAAAAACCGTTGCGCCCAGCGCGTTTTGCATTACGCGGGCAAGGACGCCGCCGGGTGTCTCGCGCAAGAGCATGCTGATCAGCTCACCGATGGGAATGAGTTCTCGCTCGCTCGCGGTGAGCTGCGCTGAAAGCGCGCCGCTCGTTTGCTTGAGCATCCTGTGCGCGGTGAGGATGTGCTCGCGCAGCAGATCCTCGTCAACGCCTGACGCCTTGAGCGCTTGCGCGCGCGAGAACTCCGCGATGTGAACCAAACCAAAACTCCTGCGCACTGACAGCGGCAGCTGTACAAGCGTGTCCCACAGTTCACGCCGAATGACGCGTTTCGTTAGAACTGCTCTCGGCACGGCCCTCTCACCATCGGCAACCGCGGAAAAATCGGTTGTGTTGACAAACAAGTCGTCCCTCGCAGAACTCCTTTTCTGGGGATCGAACGCCTGCGTGATGAGCGCGACCATCATGCTCATATCCGCATCGGCACCCGGTCCAACGCGGTATGCAGCCACGAAACCCTCCGTCACCGCACGCACGCGTTCCTCCTCGTCATCGAGCAGCAGGCAAGCGAGCAGCCAAGCGCGCGCAAAGCGCGTTTGAATATAGCTAGAAAATCCTTCCTCGTCTTCACGTGATCCTGGGCTGACAAAATCCCACGCCATGGTCGCACCCCCTTTATCACAATAGTCCTAAAGTTCCTTGCTTTCAGCCTTATTACGACGCAATACCCGCGTTTGGCCTGCAAAAGACGCCACGGCAAACAGCAGGAAAAAAACTGCGCCGATCACGGCAAACAACCCCATGCCGAGTGCCGGCCCCGCCGCGACCACGGGTATAAACGCCGCCGGACCCACTGTTTGCGCAATGTTTTCAACGAGGCCATACGCGCCCAAGGCCCTTGCCTGGCCGATCCGCGCGCTCGCAGGAAGCGAAACGAAGTACTCCCCGCGCGCCGATTGGCCGCCTGCGTCGGCAAGCCCGAGCAGTACGCAACCGATGATCGCCGCGCCGAGCGTTGGGATCACCGCGAACACGGCGATGCCCGCGACCGCGACGGCAAAGCTGAGCGCTACGATGACGGGCTGGCTCAGCTTGCTCGACAAAACGCGCGTGAGCATCGGCCCAAAGTAGATGATGATGACTCCTTGCACGAGATATCCCCACGTGGCAATGTTAGGCGACGCCCCTTGGGCGTCAGCGTAAATCGGCAGATAATGAACCACGAAGAAAGACAGGATGACCGCGGGGATGAGCATAAAGAATAGAAAACCGAACACGCGGCGGTCGAAGATGAACGACGCAAGCGATCCCCCGCGCGTGCCATCCTCCGTATCCGCGGACTTGAGGTTGGGCGTCCACGCCCAGCCCATGAGGAGCGCGACGCCCGCCACGCACGCCGCAACCACAAACAGCACGCCGTCGCCCGCGCGCTCGGCGATCATCCCGCCGAAAACCACGCCGATGTTCGCGCCCGCGAACATACCGGAGTTGAGTTCTGACAGGCTTTCCGCGGCGTCGCCTTCCCCGACCGCGGCGTAAACGTAATTTTGAAGCGCCTGGCCGCAAAGGCCCATGCCCATGCCCGCGAGCACGAGCGTGAATAAAAACCCGTAGAATGAGTTCAGAGCGAGCGAGACGGCCGCGAGCGCGTATCCGCCTCCAAGGAACGCAGCCGAGAGCACAAAGCCGGGCTTCCAGCCTTTTCGCTCCATCAGGCGGGAAAAAGGCAGGACGGCCAGCGCCATACCCAGCATGAACGCGGTCATGGGGGCCATTTGCGCGATCTCTAGACCGATTCCCGGGAGAGGCGAAGCACGATAGAGCTTTTCAGCGAGTAAAGGCAAGAGCAGCAGCGGAAAATTCCCCGCCGTGAACATGACGCAGCCCACCGCACGCGCGGCTTTGGGGTCAGCTCCGGACCGCCCCGCCGCCGCGAACCGCGACTCAAGGAGGAGGTTGACCTCAAGAAAGAAAAACAGTATGACGATGAGCGTCGCGAGCAGGCTGAGCGTCATCTCGCGCATGAACGCCTCGTTCTCAGCGCGCAGCAGGCTCAGGTCGTGCCGCACCTCCACCGCCGCAATGATGGCGCCGTTGATGTCAAACACGGGCGCGATGCCCACACTCGCCCCGCTTTCATCTTTGAAGAACGCAGCTTCTCCGCGCGTGAGCGCACCTACATACGGACCTGTTCTTCCCGTGATGTCCGCGCTGCCAACTGCGCGGGAGAGGAAATCAGCCGATACCTCACCTGTTTTCGCGAGCAAACGCGGCTCTTCCCCGCGAAGCACATATGCCGCCGCCGACAACCCTTCGCTTGCGCTGACCACTCTCTCCAGCATACGCACCGAGCTCGTCACGCGCTCATCCGCCGAAAAACTGAGGTCGGCGATGTCTGAATAGTCGCCTTCACGCAGCGTTAGGGACGCAATGACCGCGACCTGCCGGAGCTGAACTTCTTCCTCAGCGTCGAGCATCGCGCTGTATGACGCGCTCCCTGTTGCGAAGAGGAACGCAACGAAAATCGTCAGGAAGACAAAGAGCTGCACGGCGCGCCCGGAAAAGTCGCTCGCGGAGCGAAAGAGCAGCGACTTAAGGAGGATGAACAGTAGGATCAGGCACAAGGCGGCGCACGCGGCCGCGCACGCGTAAAGCGCGAGCTTGAGCACCGAAAGAGGCGCGGACAAACGCACGCTTGTGACCGCTTGGGTCACACCTTGGTCTCGGCGCAGGATCAGCGAATCCCCGCGTGCGCCAATCAGCTGTCCGCCCGCGACGGACACGCACCGATACCCGCCTCTTTCGGCCACCAAGTCCGCATACTCTCCCCAGCTTGCGCCGGTGAGCGCGGGCAGACGTGCGGGATCCATCTTGAGCGAGACAAGCTCGTACACGGCTTCGCTCGCCATGTCCGCGATCAAAACGCGCGGCCCGTGCGCGGCGAGCGTCGTTGGCAGGAAACCAACGCCGTTGCTCGATGGCGCGCCTTCAAACGCGCCGGTCAGCGGCTGGCCGTTGAGGGACAAATCCCCCTCGCGCGTGAGCACAAGCACACCCTGGTCGCACATCCCGGCTGCCTTGGGCGGTCCGCACGGTATAGACTGCCATATCGCGCCGTCTTGGTCTACGAAAACGGCGTTGCCGTCCAGATAGTATGCGGCCCAAACACCGCCGTCCGCTCTTTGCCCTACCCCGAATCCGCCTTCAAACGCGGCGGTACGCATCATGCGTCCTTGCGCGTCCATACGCCACAGACCATCGGACAGTGCGAGCCATACCGAGCCGTCGCCAGCGAGCGCGACGGAGGAAACGGCATTGCCCGGAACGCTGGCCACGAGCGGCACGCTGCCCTTGACCATGCGCCAAACCCGCGTTCCCTCTTTGTCGAGCACCACAAAATCGCCGCCCGCGTCAACGCTCACAGAGACCACTCCGCTCGGTTGAACACTGAGCGAAGGCGGCCACGGCGGCACTGCTGACAGACTGTCCAGCAGCACACACGCACCAAAGAGCGCGAGCGCCGTGACAGCCATGATGAGCACATGCCGCCAATTTTTCATGTGGAACCTCCCGAACGATTGACAAAGATGAACGATATCAATATGTGCGTGACAATCATCGCCGCAATCCCGAGAACCGCGGCTATCCCGAGCTGGTCGCGCACACCCGCGTCAAAGCTCAGGAACGGCTTATAGTCCACGCTGACCTCGAGCGCGCCGATCGGGCCTGACTCATCTGAAATGCCCCGCACCGCGTGCACCGACGTGCCGTAGACCTTGATAAACTCGCCGATATCCGCTGCCAGTCGATAATCCTTGTACGCAAAAGACGGGCCTTTCTGGCCTTTGTCCATAGCGATCGTCCTGAGCTCTCCGCCGTCAAAAGAGAACAGCGCGTAGTGCAGAACCTCACCCGGCGTATCCTTGGAAACAGAGAATACGGACTCGAGGTAGCTGCGGTAGGCCGTCACGGTCTGCTCGGGCGTGTCCACGAGCGTCCAAGGTTCGATCAGGAGCGCGGCGGATTCCGCGAGCATACCGGCCTTGCCCAGCATGAGTTTCTCATACCGCTCAGCGTACTGCTCGGAAAATGAGACGACGACATAAAGCACGCAAAGCGCCGCGGCTACCGCCGTGAACACAATCTGCGTCAGCGCGCGGTAAAAACCCTGCCTCATCTACACATCCCTCCCCCTGTATAGGGTGAGCGCGTCCGTTCCAGAGGCGTTCTCATCGCGATACAGCTCGTCGCTTCGGTGCAGGTAGAGCCGCGCCGCCGCGTCGGTCGGGTTCTCCCGAAGAACCTTGACAAACTGCTTACGCGCCTGAAGGTAGCTGTTCGCAAGATAGAACCGCACGCCTTCCTCGAATTCCTCAAGCGTTTCCGACTTGAGGTGGGCTTGCTCCGCGTCATCAGTGTCGAAGCAGTCGTAGAGCGGAACCGCGTCGTCCAACAGCCTGACGCGCCCAAGATAACGGCAGTGAAAGCGTCCCGGAGAAAGTCTTTCCGCGAGCGCCTGCGTGATGAGCAGCCGGCTGCCCAATTCCTCAGCCACGCCGCTTAAGCTTTGGCACAGCATAACGTTCGGAGAAACGGCCATGGCGGTCATGCGCTCCTCAAATCCGACGACGCCGAACATCACTGGCCCTGCGTGCATGGCCACATCCAGTTCGATGGCCTCAAAACCCCCTGCAGCGCGGCGGTCATTGAGCTCAGAGATGCTCTTGTATATGCCGGGCACAGCCGAGAGCGCCTCATCTGCGGCTCCGGTCATGCATGCGAGCAGACCGGAGGATGTATAACGCTCAATCATGCCGCCCGCACGTGCGATTTCCGGCGCGACTGCCTCAAACACGCTGTTGAGAAATATGAAGATCTCCTGCGAATCCATGCGTTCGGATATCGCTTCAAAGTGGCGAATGCCCACCGACATCAGCGTCATTTCAATCTCCGACTGATCGCTGAGCTCAACATCGGAGACATTGGCACGCCCGAGCAGTTCAAGCATACTGACCGGCACAAAGCGGAATGAACGGTCCATATGGCGCTGCAAGCGGCGCATTTGCTGGAGTATGAAGCTCGACATGCTGTTGAACGCGCGCCCGATCTCAGCGATCTCGTCGCCATACCTGATTTTGACCTGAACGCCCCATTTTCCGGCGGCCATGGCCTGAACCGCGGTTTTGAACTCGGACACGGGTCTGAGCATCAGGATGAGGGTGGCCGCGAGCGCGAGCGCCATCGCGGTAGCAATGATGGCGTTTAAGACCGTTAGACGGTCGTTGACCAGCTTTAAATCGTTGAGAAACAGGTTCTTTGTCAGCCCTGTTTCAATGATGCCGACCACCGCATCGTTGTACTTGATGGGCTTGAGCGCGATCATCCAATCTCCTTCAACGTCTTTGATGTCGCAAATCACGACTTCGCCCGTGAGCGCCGCCCTCAAATAGTTGGCCCGCACCTGCTCGGAGTACAGAAAACGGATGGGCAGTCCCGTCGGGCGCGTTTCCGCCCACGCAACGAACGGCTCACCCTCGCGCAGCGCAAACAGCCAGCTATAAGCGAATGTGTGGATGCTGAGCTGATCGCCGTCATCCGTAAGCGCACCCCCGCTCACACGCTTTTCGGCCAAGGCATCCCCGATGTGCCCCTCGTACTTCGGATCGGCGTAGGGATTGCGTATGTCCAGCTGCGAAAGCCACAGCGCGTCAATACGCTCCGCCCTGTCGTTGACGTCCATGAAGAGCCGCAGCTGAAACTGACGCTCGATTGTGGATTCCATGACGCGGTTGACGTTGCTTAAGATGATCGCGCCGCCCAGCACCAGTACAGGGATAAACGCGATGACAAGCCTCGCGGCCATGGGGATGTAGGGCGGCTTCGCACGGTACGCACGCACGGCCATCGCAAGCAGGACCAAGCCGGCAAACACCGCGAGCGAGATCAGAGCGATGTACAGCGCTGTTTGCGCGGCGCTCCGCGTTGGCGTGACCAGCGTGCCCTCTCCCTTGGTGACGACGGCGATCTGCCCACCTTGCCCTCTTGACGTCATGCCCACAAAGTTGTCGTCGTCCTCCATGGCCAGCGCGGTGAACGCGCCTGCCATCACGCGCCTGTCGCCGAATGTCCTGCCCATCTCGTGGAGGGTCCGCACGCTTCCCCCGCCGTCGATCGCGCAGAGCTTGCCTTGCCCGAGGTCGCCGATGACCAGCTCGCCCGCGGCGTTGGCCGTGAACAGCGCAATCAAGGGCTGCGCCGTACCAAAGCCGATTTCGCGCGTGACGCCGTCTGTCACTAAGAACACGCGTGAATCGGGCGTCATGTACGCGACCGCGCCCTTCACGGGCAGCATACGGGTGATCCCGCCCGGATGATCCGTGCTCACGGTAGTGATGTGCTCTGCCTTGCGCTCAACGCCAAGCCCCAGCCTCGTCACGTGCATCACGCTCGTGTCGTCACCCTCGCCGTAACTGCCAATGTAAAGTTCCCCGTCGAGAATCGTGAGTTCGGCAATGCTGGGAACGAGGTTGCTCTTGCTCTGTACCGTGTACAGCATACGTTCGTTTCGGCCATTGGCGTCGTAGTGGTAGACGTACTCCTGCTCAACCACGAAACTTTGAAGGTTGACGACCGCCTCCGCGAGCACCACGCCGCCGTCAGGCGCGGACACGAGCAGCGTTCGCTTGGACATCGTGCCATCCGTGAGCTTTGGTTTTGACTTGCGGAAAACAAAACGTCCCTGCGCGTCAAGCTTGCACAGACTCATGACGTTCTCGTCTTCCTCCAAAAAATAGATGCTGCCCGATGCGTCGCGAACCGCAGCCAGCAGAAAATGGATCCCGGGCTTGAGCAGGATCAAGGTTGTCAGCGTTCCCGTTGCAATGGCGATCAGCAACAACACCGCCAATAGCTTTTTCATCTTCGCCTAGCCTCCTCCTCTTGCCCGTTCAGGGCACCATGCAGGTGGTCTGACCCGGGTTTGATAGGGTGATCACGCCACCCCATGCGCACATGAGGGTGGACGCGTTGTTAAGCGCGGGCATGCCGCCAATCAGCACTGTAGGCGAGCCGGGCGTCCATGGCGCGGTTGTGTTTGGGACGCATTGCATGGGCGTGAGCACGCCCAACGCCGCTGCTGTCGCCGCCGCGACCTGCGGGTTGGCCGGTGATGAACACATGCCAAACGGCGGGATATTGGCGATAGGTTTATTGTCCATGATGGTCGCAACGGGCGTCTTTGTCGTCACCTTATTGGCCGGAGGCACCACCAAGGTCGAAGGTGCCATGCCAAACGGGCATACCATCATCGCGCCCATGCACACACACAATCCCATGTTTTCCTCCCGATCTTAGAGCAACGTCACAATCATACCGCTCTGTCCGCGCTCGATTTGAAGGGAGGCGGTCGTCCCGCCTCGCTCCGCGGTCAGCGTGATCTCCCCTTCTTCGTCCCGAAGCGGCATCCTGAAGCGGCCTTTCGAATCGCACATCATCTCTCGTAGCACCAGCGCCTCCGCCCCGCTGCGCTTGTGGTCGGCTTTGAGCGGCCCGTTCAGCAGCCACGCGTCGTCTGAGCACTCGGTGAGCGCGCACATTTCCTCGCCTCCGGCCTTGGACTTCAGCATCACACGCGCGCCGCCAAGCTGCATTCTGGCGGGGTTGTACAGCGCGAGATGCGTTTCCCCCTTGCGCGCGTCCCGTGTGAGCTTAAGGGTATAGCGTTCGCATCTGTGCGCGACACGCACACTCGCCCCAATCGCAGGCGTCCCGTCCGCGCCAACCACCGCTCCGCTGATGAACGACGCGCCGGGGATGGCTTGATCAGTCGGCTGAAGCCTGAGCGTGACGACCGGGTACAGCGGGTCGAGTGTTCCGGCGTCAATCCGCGCGAGAACAGGCGCGTGCCGCCGCCCGCAAGCCGACACCTCGCATACCCCCCGTTCCCCGATGAACACGTGGTACCCCTCCGGCTTGACGACGGGGGCCGCTCGTCCGGCCGCGCTCACCCGCACATCGGGCGGGCGCAGGCGTTCGCCGGTCAAGTCGTCCACCACCGCGACGACAAACGCCACACGGCGTGGCCGGGATGAAACGAACCGCTGTTCCTGCACCGGCTACACCTCCTTTTCTCCCGTGGCGACTTCGACAACACGGCGCACCGTGCGCACACGCGAGGACTCGATCTCAACCGGCGCTACCTTGAGGCAAACCGAGAGCCTGTAAGGCAGGTTGGGAAACGTCCAGATGCGCATTTTCTCCTCCATGTTCATCTGAAGCATGGTGATGTTGAGAAAAGGCTCGGCCGCACCCATATCGCCGCTGACCTCCCGCGCATCAAGGCGCGGCGCAGCATTCAAGGCCTGCAGAGCGCGTCCCAGCACACGCGCTTCGTCAACCGCGCGAAATTTAGGCTCAGCGTTTGAGTAGACGGTCATCATGTAAAACATGGAGTAGAACCGCGGCGCGAGCCTGGTCCTGTTTCTATCGATCTCCACTGGCCGTGTCGTTTGCAGCTCCTCGTTTTCCTGCACGTCGTAGAGGAACAAACCGAGCTGCGCGTCCCCGCGATCGGGCGGCGCGCACAGCGCGACAGACTCCGGGTTTTGCAGCAGTTCCGGCGCAAGCTCACCGCGCAAGAGCCCGAGCAGCGCTTCACCGACCTCGGCGAACATCGTATACTTGCCCATCATCGACCTCCACTCGTTGGGATACCCGTGCGCGCGAGCGTTCTGTGCCTATCCGGCGGAATCGTCGGATGCGTCGTCGGGTGCAGCGTCCTGCGCCGGAGCGGGCGCAGTGGATGGCGTATCATCCATCGCGCGATGCGCGTCGAGGAGGTTGCCGGTCGGCACACGCACATCACCCGGCAGGTCGGGCGCGGACAGCATCTGCGCGGTGAACAGCAGGTTTGAGGCGATGTCGAAAAAATACTCTTCGACGACATCCCCCACCACAAAGCGCTGGCGGAAAATGCACGCGATCGGTTCGGCGGGCAGCCCTTGATCCGTCCAAGGCGAAATCATCACAGGTTGAGCGGTTTTCGCGCCTTTCTGCTTGAGCAGGCGCAGCACGGCATCCATGGGTTCCGTCACGGCGGCATACCCAGAAAGCGCCGGCCCGGCGGGCTTGTGGTTTCCGAGCACCATGGTGGGCGTCATGTTCTTTTCATGCGATACAAAATCGCCATCCCGCCAGTAATACACCCCGCGCAGCACAGGCTCCGATGTTTCCGTTTTTGGCGCGTAATCAAGCAGAGCCGCAAAGGACGGGTGATCGTAGAACGCCCACATTCCGCCCTCATACTCCTTGGCAACCGGTGTGATCTTGATGGTGCTGTCCACTTTGCTCATCGGTTCTCCCATGAGCACGGAGACATCGACCTTGCCACCGATGACCTGCCCGTCAAACAGAACTCTACCGGAATTGTCTGTGTACTGCCCGCTGATGCCCTTTTGCCCCATGACAAATACGCCGTCGTAGGCTGGCATGCCCGTTTGCGGGTTGTACTCTACACCGCGTTCGTTATAAACACCCGCAGTGAAGCCGCCTGCGTAAACCAGCGCGCCTGTTTCCAGGTCGTACTCCTTGCCTTGACCCTCGCGCATGTCGCGGCTGAACGCACCGTCGTACAGGAGCGCGCCGCTTGGATCGTACTCCTTGCCCGCGCCCTGCTTAACACCCATGACGAAATCGCCGATGTACACCGGCAGGTACGTCTCATCATGATACAAAACGCCCGGCCCGTTGTAAGCATCGCGCAGCAGACCGCCCTGATAGAGCGGCGTCTGTGTCTCGTCATAGATGGTGCCCGTCCCTGAAAACATGCCGTCGAGGAAGCCGCCCTCATACCTCAGCACGCCCTTGTCGTCAAACTTCTTGCCCTGACCGCTTGGCACACCCAACGCAAAGCCCCCGATGTATTCGGGCTGCCCGCTGAGGTAGTACAGCTTTCCTTCGCCCGAATATTCGCCACGCGAAAATCCGCCTTCGTAAACCAGCGCACCGTCCTCAAACGCCTTGCCCTGGCCCTCAAACACCCCGTTTTTGATATCGCCCTCGTAGACAATCTTGCCTTTTTCATATACAGCGCCGCTGCCGTTGAACACGCCCATCTTGAGTTCGCCTTCGTAGCGCTTCAGGCCGCCCTCGTAGAGCAAACCGTGGCCATCGTACAAGTCTTCGGTGAACCCGCCTTCGTACAACAGCCGTGTTCGCGCGGCGCCGTCGCGCTCAAAGAGCTTCCCATGACCGTGTTTGAGTCCGTCCTTGTACTCTCCCTGGTAGATGAGCTGCGCGTTGACGTGGTACTCGCCGCGTCCGCTAAAACGCCCCGCCGAAAATCCGCCTTTATAAGCAAGACGTCCTTTCTCGTAAAGCGTGCCCTCGCCTGAGTACATGCCTTGGGCAAAGCCGCCCTCATACAGCATCTGGCCGCCCTCATACAGCTTGCCGTAACCTTCGTACAACCCGTGCGAGAAGCCGCCCTCGTACTTGAGGTAGCCGAATTCGTAGAGCTTCCCCTCGCCATGATAGACACCTTTTTTGTACTCGCCCGAGTATATGGCGTTCCCTGCCTCGGTGAACTCATCGCCTGAGACATCGTACAGGTTGCCGGAGAACATCCCCTTGTACTTCAGCTGCCCGCTTTCGTAGTACAGCTCACCGAGGCCGCTGTACTGATCCATGATAAACGCGCCCTCGTAAATCTTACGGCCGTAGCTGTCGTACTGAACGCCCTCGCCGTCCACGCGCCCGTTTTTCATCGTACCCCGGTATACCAGCGTGCCCTGCCCGTCCACAAGGCGCACGTTGCCGGTGTAAACGGACATCGCGGGCTCGTTGATGACGTATGTCGGCGTGACCCAGTGCGTGCTCACATACGGATGAACGAACTGCGCGTAAAGTATGGGCAGCGTGATCAGAGCGACGACAACGATGATGATGAGCTTCTTGGCGATGAGCAGCCGGCGCGCGGGCACATAATCCTCGATACGCTCGGGTTTTTTTCCCGTTTCCGTGCGCACAAGGTTGTTGAAGTTGGTGACAAGCATCTGCGCGGCCAGCTTGATGTTGAAGAGCTTCTTGACCTGACGCAGCGCGGCGTTGATCGGGCGCAGCGCAAAGCGGCTGACCAACCGGACGATGTAATCAAGTAACCCGCCACCAGCCATTCGCACGCGCCTCCTTCACCTTTGGATCCTATTTTGCCTGCGGGGTGCTCATGGGTGCCATCACGGGCACGGGAGCCTGCACCTCGTACACGCCGATTGCCCGAATCGCACCAGGGGACGCGTCCGCAGGAACTGCCGGCCGTTGAATCGTGTAGATCATGTAGCCGATGGCCGCCACGATCAGGAGTATGGCGAGCACGGGCATGAGCTTGGACATCAGCTTCTTGAGGAACCGCCACGTGCGAAACAGCCAGTGTTCTTTTTCAGCGACAGCCATGCGCTCACCCTCGATGAGCCGCCTGAACACCTTGAGGTACGCGTCGTACGCTTGTGCGATTGAAACGATCTCCCCGGCGCACAGCGCGCGCGTGATATCCCCCACGCAAGAACCGTCCTGAGCGCGCACGCTCGCATCGTCCTCAAAAAGCGAAAGTATGGTCTTACCAAGCAGCTCAAGCGCATCCTCACTGCCCATGCGGTCGTACTCATCCGCGTGGTCCAACGCGTAATTGAAGCTCACGCTCAGCGAACGGTCACAGCAGAGGTTGTCCCCCGTGAGCGCTTCAATCTGCACTGGAGGCGGCAGGCTCTGCATGAGCATCTGTTCAAGCAGGTTCCGTCCAACGGTCAGCTTTTCTTGCAAGGAGAAGCGGGGTGTCTTGCCGCCCGCATCGAACAAAGGCGGGCTGGTTTTGCGGCGGAAGGCCGCGTACATGCCGGTTTTGTCCGCAAAACAATCCACAAAATCGGGGCAAACGCGAGCATCCTTCATGTCAAGGAAGATCCGCGCGGCTTCAAACAGCCTGTCTCGATCCTTCAAAAGCGTGATGGTGTACTGCTCCCCGCTCTCCTCACGGACGTCGCGGCACACGTATACTGCCGATCCGGCCTGGTCGCGCAGGGTCTGTGCGACGAAAAAATCGCGCCCAGGTGCGTTTAGTACCATGCACAACCACCTCCTTGGGATTTACGCAAAGACTGCTCCCGTCGCAGAGCGTCGGATACAGAGACGGTGCCGCCCACCTTTTCTCTTCCTACTGATCTTTGGCGACGATTGCGTACGCCACGCCGTACACGCTTGGGTCGGCGGCGGATTTTGCGACGATCTGGTAGACGCCCTTGTGACCGGGAGCGGTATACCGGCCGCTCGGGTCGATCTCGCCCGAGTACTCACCCACGACGGAGAACACGCACTTCTGGCTCTCAATTCCACGCACGCGCGGCTCAAAGACGAAACTCTGGCGAGGCTCGAGACGCACGAGATCGGGGGAGAGAAATACAGCCTTTGCCACGACGTCATGTTTGGACTCGGACGGGTCTCGGTACGCGCACCAGTGAACGCGCAGTGGCATGCTCTCAAACGCGAGCGCAGAGAGACGGGCCGCGACTCGGAACGTACCCCTATCCGGATATGTGACTACGGCGAGATCGGCAACGTGCGCGTTGAGTACCTCAAAACCCTGGAAGAGCAAAGGATCGCCAAATACCAGCCTTCGGCCTTCGCGGTCGCCTTCCTGCTGGCCGACCGTGATGAACGCGTTTCCCAAACCAAGCCCGTGCGCGATTTCCTCCGAGTGCACGATGTCTCCGGCTTTAAGGCCGCGCACCGAAATCTCCAGCATACCGGCGGCGTTCGTGCGGATCTGAGCGGTCCCCCCGCTCCCGCCGGATGCGGGACTCGCCTGACGCAGTTCAAGCATGCCGCGTTCCAATCTATCCAACTGCCGCTCGCGGTTCTGATCAATCAAGGAGGTGACGACGTCGCCCAGGATGTGTTGGCCGAACGGCATGGGCGTAAGGTCGTCGATGATGTATGTCTGCCCGACCGCGGTGATGAGCGACATTTTCGCGAGCACGATGGGTTGCTGAAGGCTTCCGCCCGTCACGTCATCAAGCGCGGTGCGGTAGTACGCTCCTTTGATGGCATCGCCGACATCGCCCTCGCACAGCTCAACGCGCGTGTGGGGAATCGCCTCGGCCACGCGCTGGATGCCGCCCGTTCGGATGACGAACGCAGTGGGCGCGATGGAGAAGACCATGGCGTTAGGCGCGGCGTTGGAAGCGCGCAACGCAAAGCGACGCGTGTGAACCGACGCCTTTTCGCTTTCGGCTTCGTCGAACCGGACGTGGAGCGCGCGCTTGCCCTCTAAAGTCTGCGCGCACTCAAGCGCGATGTCAAACTCCATGAAAAGGCTGCGGCCACCGCCCGAACGCTCCACGAGCAACTCATACTCGAATTCGTCACCCGAGCGCACATAGCGCGGCAGCACCTGCGTCACGCGCACAAAGTCGTCCTGATAAAGTGTCGACACCTGGCGGGAGAGGCCGCCCATACCGATGAAGGAGGGATTGGGCGCTTTATCGGTCAAGTAGAGGCGGTAACCCTCGCCGATTTTGTTGTAGTCCACGCCTTCGGCACTCCCGCCGTCGCTGGCGATGGTGTGAACCGGTTCGCGCGTTTCCTCCGCGTACTCGATGCACAGGTAGACAACGCGCGCACGCGCTTCCTTAAGCGCTGAAAAGTTGTCGATGGCGTTCAGACTCTTCTTGACGGGCTTGTCCACAACGATCTCGCGGCCTGTGGAGTCAAGCGCAACGCCTGCGTCTACAGAAATCTCCATCTCGTCCACACGCACCACGCCAAGCCCGCACACAACGCCTGTTCCGTGCAACAGGCGGTTGATGAGCCTGCGTTTGTCGTTGATGTAGCGCTGTTCGGCCTCGAAATCCCCCACAGTGAGCAGCTTGCCAAAGAAATAGCGGTTGCGCTCAAATGGAAAGTAGGTGATGTTATTCACGCGCGTCGACCGTCCCTTCCGATATCATTTCGAACACCATCGTTTTACGCGCCAAGCTTCGCGCCCCCGCCCTTGTCCAACAGAGCCACAAAGGGCAACGCGCCGCGGCCGTCAAGGCGGACGCCCATTGTCGCGTTGAGGTGGCTGTTGATGCCCAGGTACGCGTACTGGTCAAGGAATATGTTGCTCTTGAGCGCCACCAGCGCAACTTCAGTGTGAGCTGGTGCCCACGCCCTCAGGACGCCGAGGAGTTCCTTGTACTTCCTGCTGCCGGTGATGCGCGCGCCGCTCAAGATCACCGTGAAGCGATAGGGGTTCGCGCCATACAAACGGGCGAAATGCTCAAGCGCCGCCCCGGACAAATGCTCAGCCGCGCGCGAGGACTCCACGATGTAAGGCCGCTCGCCACAGTAGATCTCAACGATGCGCGAAAGGCACGCACGCGTGCCCCGCATCCGGTAAAGCGACATCGCTTCAGCCATGAGCGTCCGCAGCCGGGGGCCCTCAAAGAGCACGGCGTCCTCAATGCCAAGCCAGCCGGACAGCCACAGCAGCATGCGCTCCGGCGTGAGATCCACGCGAAACATCTCGTGTGTATCGTCGATCTCGTCCTCCATTTGGAGCATGAGCGTCTGGAACACCCCAAGGTAGCGGGTGACAAATTCCGCGCTCTGTGCGTCCGCGCGATACGCTTCAGGCAGCCACTCAAGCGCGGTCTGTCGCGGAAAGCTCACGCGCGCGCCGATCAGCGTGGGCGTAATGCCGGGCTGACCCGTCAGATCAAAAACCAGCCACAAAAAGCGGCCCTCCGCTGAAAAAAGCGGCATCCCTTTCGGGCTGACTTCCCTGCACGCAAGGACGGAACCTGTTTCGTCCGCGATGACCTCTGGCGACGCGTTTTGGGCGAGAAGGCGCGCAAAACGCTCGATGAGCGCACCCTCGGATCCGCTCTGCGCATCACACACATAGGCGCTCACCGTCAAGATCGCACCCTCTGGGATGATCGCGTCAAGCGTGAGCGCGTGCCACGACATCCGCGATTCGCCGGCGTCCACGGGCATGGTCACGATCCGTCCGTGGTATGAGTCTTCAGCGAGCACGGTCCCGTGCGCTCCGATGGCCACCCCACGCGCGTCCCCCGCCTCAAAATGCAAGCGGCCGATTTGATAAGCCCTTTGTTTGAGCATCGCTACCTCCCGCTTCAGCGTGCACTCAGCGACAGCCAGACATCACGCAAAACCGCCAGAGCGTGCGGCGCCAAGAGAACATCGCCCGCCGCGTTGCGTCCCGCGCCGCGCCCCTGCGCCACGAGTGTCAGAGACGTGATGCCCGTGACCGCGCCATTCGTGTCGATCAGCCCGTAAAGCTCTCCGTAATTGACGGTGCGCCCGAACTCGCCGTTTCGCGCAAAGAAGTCGTTGATGATGCGCGCCAAATCTTCGCGCACACTCGAAAACCGCGCGCGCACCGAGGCTTCGAGCTGAACATCCACCGTGACGTACACGGGCGAAATGACGTGAACGCGCGTGGTGATGAGACGATGTTTGTCTAAGAAACGCTCGATGTTGGCTTTTTGTGGTGCCGAAAGCCCGGTGCGCGCGCCCTCACTGTGTGGCTCCGCCACCACGGTGACGCCGTTCGGGTCGTGGTTGCCCGGAGGGCCGCCAGCGAAAGCCTTGACACGTTTGAGAATCAGTCCTGGCGTTCGCGCGGCGATGGCCTCATAGTCAGCGCAGGTGACCGCTCGCGTGATGTCCTGCGTCTCAAGCCGCACGCGCCGCTCAGCCTTTTGAATGGTTTCGGCCTGACGTCCGCCACGAGCGTGCTCGAAGCTGCGCGCAGAAAGCGCCAGCATCTCTTCGTCCGCACCGGCCGGCCACACAAAGCCATTGATCTCCCCAGCTTTTACGTTACCCGCCTCACCTGCGGTTGTGTGGAGCGAGATCACGCGCACAGGGCCGACCGGCGGCTTGCCTGACACGCCGTCGCCAAAGCGGACAATGCCGTTTACCTCATCCAGCTCAAAAACGCGGGCATCACCATCCGCTTCGTCTAGCGAGCGCACGCGCTTCATTTCGCGGTAGACAATGCCATTCTCGGCGATCATCAGACGCAGATTGGATGGCATGACGCCGGTCGCACCCAGTTTCATCTCCTGACGCGGCATGCCGTTGCCCACGCCGATCAACCCGCCGTTCCCCATCTCGCAAAACACCGCGAGCGCGTTTTTTTTCTGGCCATCTCCGACAATGCGCAGTCCGCTCGCGTTCCGCTCCAACCTGTACAGCGGCACGCCTTCGGCATCCGTCGCGTCTACCCAGCCGCCCCCGGCCTCGATCATGATGGCAGGCGGCGAGGATACCGCCATGCGCCCCGCGAGCGCTGAGCCGTTCCCATTCAAGGTGAAGAGCACGCACTCGCACAGCGCTTCCGCTTGCACCGCGCGGAGGATGTTAAATCGCGCGTTAGTAATGCGCGGCGTTACGTCGTAACTCGCGGCAACCAGCTCGCAGCGCAACGTGTACAGGCCGTCCATCGCCCCCCCCGCGCATCGCGCGTGCGCCTCGCCGAGTTCAAACGATAAAAGCCCCGACATCAAAAACGCGTGCGTCCCGTCGCCAAGAATGCGAATCGGCTGCCATCCACGCGCGGTAAGCGCTGACCAGCGCACGTCCGCGAGCGGGATAAAGTCGGCGTCAACCGGGTTCCGCGCGGCTCCGCGCACAGCGAAATGGATACGCAGCTCACATCCCGCGGGCAGGGGTGCCTGAAAACCCAGCTCGAAGACCGCGCCCGGCTCTGGCTTGTCGCCGAAAACCGCGAACGAGACCTCCTGTTTGACGGAAACATTCTCCTTACCGCACGAAACCGACCGCATGCGGGCCACATCGCCTTTGACGAGCACCTCATCGAACTCGGTGTGAAAGCCTGCCGCAGGACTTGACAGGCGCGTGCCGCGCGGGAGTGTGAGGGTGCGCGACACGCCGTCAACGAACACATTCGCACGCGCTGGGCGGACCTCGCGCGGCTCTTCGCCCAGCATGCTCAGGTACGCCAGCCGGTGCGCGTCCGAAATTTGGTTGATGTGGTACTGCTGCATTTCCTTGAAAAACGCGAGCAGCTGAATGAACGTAATGCCCGGGTCATGCTCGTTTTCGTCCGTCCATTCGGGGCTGTAGCGCGCGATGTTGCGGCGCGCTTTGAGCACGATGTCCTCAAATACCTGATCGTCCAAATTTGGCAATGGCAGCATGACGCGTTCCTCCCTTCATCTGGGTTTCAGGCGTATCGGCAGTAGAGCCTCAGAACAAAACCCCTGCGGTGCGACAGCCCGCCTAATCGCTCAGACTCTCGTCAAGCCGCAGAATGACGCTGTGTTTCCCGCTGACCGGGAGCGCGTACTTGAGCTCTCCCACTTCCCTGAGCGGATCGATCTCGCGTCCGCCGCCTGCGTCCTCAACGCGCGCCGACAAGCGAATACTCAGCACACGCAAGCCTTCCAGCGTCTTGAGCACATTGCCGATCTGCGCGATGTTGGGGATTTGACCAATACCCCAGCCGCACCCCGTGAAGTTACCCGCCACAGGATCAAGGAACGCCTCCAGCTGACGCACAATTTCGGCTTCCATGCGGCGCGCTTCACGCGTGTTGGCGGTCACTGCCTCCATGCGCACATCAAGATACACATGCCTGGGTTCGATGACAAAGAGCTTCATCCCCACAGGCATGCGATCCGCGATCGCCTCATGGATCTCGCGCCGCACGCGCTCAAACCGGCGGCTGTCGCGAAAATCGCGCTCGAGCGCGACAAGTGTGACACTTCCCGGCTCCGCCTCGCCCCCGGGCGTTATACCCACGAACGCACGCGCCTTGATGATGCCGCGCGACAAGCTCATGGTCAGGTTTTCCACATCGCGTGCCGTGACGGCCCTGTCGCGGTGACGGATCCTCGCCACCAGCCGCTCAGCCGCCTCATCCACCGTCTCCTGCTCAATGCCACCATACGTTTTGAGCGGGTTGGTCACGGACGCGACTCCCGGTATAGAACGCGTCAGTCCTGAAAGCCGCCCCGCGCCCAGATTCCCGCGCGCGCCTCCGCCCGCAGCGTACCGCACGCGCACACGCGAACCGAACGGCGGCACACGGCCGCTCTGCCCGTCTCCGAACGCAATGATCCCCTCGATCGCGTCTATCACGTACACGCGTTCGCCTGGCCGCTGAGGCGCGAGGTCGGGCGCCTCACGCCAGCGCACCCATGCCTCGCGCAAAAGGCCGTCCGGCCCGCGCACAAACTCAGCCTCAAGCGTAGACAGCTCTTCTTCGGGCAGCACGCCGAACTCGTCCACGCTGACCTCTGACGACTGCACGTCACCTGATGGGAGCCGAAGTGAAAACTGATGCGCGCCGACGACCGCAATGACTTCAGGCTTGTCCTCAACCTGCTCAATGGCGGTGACGTTGGAGATGATTTCAAGCACGCGCGGCGCGGACGCGAGCGGCTCGAGCAGCTGCGCGCGAACCACTGCGCGGTCGGGGCCAAACGCGTCGTCCATTGCGGCGTCATCCGGCATGGAGAAGCTGAACAACCCGGATTTGGTGTAGCCATCCGTCTCGTCCCATGTTACGAGCGGCTTCCACATTTTCCGCCCAGCAGCGATAGCAAGATACTCCCACTCGGTCTTGGGCGGATTCGCGGTCATCTTGCCAGAAATGACGAGGAAGCGCACGGGCGTACCAACTGCGGGCATGTCGTATGTAAAGTACATCGCTGTACGCGGGCACGGCCACGTTTGGAACGGAGCGATCACGGGCGCGCCGGGCTCCATACGCCCGGTTTTGAGATTGCCTTCATAACGCACGTCCGTCGCGTCCGGGGCGGCAGTCATCCCGCCCGGATACGCGTATGCGAACGATACGCCCTCGATCACAGGCGCGATGTACCACCCGCGCGGCTTAAACGCGTTGTTCACACGCCTTGCGCGGGCGCGGATGGCGAGGCCGAACGAACCGCCCATGAGCGTGGGGGCAATGTCGCGCGGGCAGGTGAACCGGATGACGGCATTGCGTTCCTGCTCACCGTAGGATGCGTCAAACACGGTATCGTAGCGCTCGTCCACGAAGAGCCTGACCCATCCAAGGCCGTTCCAGTACTCCCAAGAGACCTCGGCGAGCGTGATGCGCGATTCCTCAGGCGGTGCGATGTCGTCGCGCCGCATGATGAGCTTCCAGTTGACATCCGGCTCGGGCGCGCCCTCGATGGACGCCCGCTCAAAGCCGACCCTGAATGAAAGCTCGATCTCCGCGCCGCGCTTGGACAGCGCCTCATCGGAGACGAGGCAAAAATCGTTGTAAACCGCGAAACGATCGCCGAACGGCTTGATGGCATACCCAACGAGCTGCGTTTCACCCGCATACGCCGCCGTTGGAGCAACACCGCGGGCCGCGCTGGACAGGCGCACGCCTCGGATCTCCATACCGTCGACCATCGACACATCCACCCCGGAAACGCGAACGAACCGGCCGCTTTCCGCCAAAGCCTCCGCCGATGCCGCCAGACGCGGCCCATCATGACGAAGGCGCACGGTGTCCGCGTCTACACTCGTCACGAGGAGCGGTGATTCGCCCGCCGGCGTAACGAGCGCCCAGCGCGGGCCGCCCTCCGCCGCGAGCGCTTTGACATGCGACCGCGCGAGCGGGCTGACCTCGCCCGGAATCAGGTGAACGCACAAATCCGCGGGGCCAACGTCGAGCACGTCATCATGGCGCGCTTCGAGTGAGCGTTTTTGCAGGTTGGCGCCCGCGTGGCGGAAGACGTCAAAAGGCGCGGGGCTCTCCATGTCGAATACGCGCGTTACGCGGTCCTCCTCCGGTTCGACCAAATACACTTCCATGAGCTGAGCCGGCGTGAGCGCGATGTCCGCCGCCGTTTTCCACATCAGCGCTTGCGCCCCGCCTTCACCCTGCGCGATGAGCCGCTCGCCCGCCTCAATATACGTGCCTTGGCTCACTCCGTTGATCATTGCGAAGCGCGCGAACCCCTCCGCGGGCACTGCGGGCATTCGGCCCCCGCCAAGCGTATTGAGGAACGCAAAGAAGTGTTTATCTGGCAGTCGGTTGAAGCGCTGCACCGTCTCCTCGAACATCTCCGCGAAGATGAGCGCGAGCGCGCTGCCCGCGTCGGGATTGTCTGTATCCAAACGCCATTCCGGCGCGTACGTGCGTGCGTACTCGCGGATCTGCTCAACGATATCTTGCCGCCCGCGCGGATCAATCTTAGGCGCGTTCATACCGCACCTTCTTCAAGGTAGTACGGATACACGAGATTAAAAGGATTGTTTGTGGCGCGCACGACGTACGACACGCTGATCATGAGCAGCCCCCGCTCGCTCGCAGCCGGATCGACGCTGACTTCGATGTTCGCAATGCGCGGCTCCCACTGCGTGAGCGCATCCTTGACGCATTCCTGCATGAGGTTAACCGTGGTGTAATCCATGGAGCGAAACGCATACTGGATGATGTCGCACCCGAAGTCCGAGCGCATCATGCGTTCACCCTTGCGCGTGGCGAGGATAATGCGTACCGATTCACTGATGTCGCTTTCAAACTCGGATGTCTGCATGCGGCCCGTGGCGGCGTCCACCTTCACGGGGAAGCGCCAGCCGCGCCCGAGAAATTCACGGTTTCTCTCGTCCATGCAACACACCTCCAGGTAAAATCCTAAGACGCTCGTAACCTTGAGACACCTTCGCGCGAGCTGCGGATGACGGGGTCTTGGGTGTCGTCTCCATCTGAGTCAAGCGGGGCAGACCGACGTTCGTCGGACGCTGTCCCTAGTTAATCTGCACGATAGCGCCTTTGACGACCGTGTTCCCGCTCGCCTGCGCGGTGAGCGTGGCGTCCGCCTTGATGGTGATCTGCGTTCCAGCGATTTCCGTGGTCGTGCCCTTTGTCTTGATGGACGATGAGCCGTCGATTTGCACGTCGCCCGCTTTGGCCGTCAGCTTGTTGCCCTGACCATCCAGCGTCAGCTCGACCGAGCCGGCTTTGAGGGCGATTTTTTTGTCCGCGGTGATGCTGATCAGGCCGTCCTTCGCGTTCAGGACGATGATGTTCTTCCCGTCCGGATCGGTGACGGTGACGGTCTGCGGCTCATCCTCAAGCTTGACAGAAAAACCCTTGGTGGTCGTAACTGTCACCGCTTCTTTACCCTTTTCGTCCGAGATCACGATGTCGTTGCCCTGCCGCGACTTGAAACGCTTGATGTTGTTCAGGTCGACCGAAGTCTCCTCCGGAACGACATTATTTGTGTTGAACAGCGAGCCGATGATGTAGGGCTCGCGCAGATCACCGTTTCCGAACGCGACGAGCACCTCATCCCCAATCTCTGGCAGGACATACCCGCCGTAACCGTTTCCCGCATATGTCATCGCGACGCGCGCCCATTCGGTCACACCGTAGCCTTCCTCATAAAGCAGGAGCTTGACCTTGACCATGCCGGGGTGTTCCTTGTCATAGTTCTGCTCAACTTTGGCGTTCATCACGCCCACGATGGGCTTTCGCTGGTCGGCGTTGCGGTTGCCGCCTCCGGGGAACAAATTCATGGTTTCACCCCGATACTGAAGTTCGTTGTAAAGCCGCCCGATCCCAGCGAGTGGCTGGCCGATGTGACATAGTACGTGCCATCGACCTCGGGCGACAGGCGCTTGAACGTCACGCATCGTCCAGGGATGACCTCGGGCAAACCAATGCAGGAAGCCGATCCCGAGAAAGCCGTCTCGGCGATTTTTGCAAGCTCGGTTCGCGCGCGCGCCTCGCACGCCTCTTTCTCATAAATCGTAGAATCGATGATGCGTTGGGTCACACTCTTGAGCGAACCGGGGGGTGTAGCGCGCTCCGCCACGCCTTCGATGGTCTCTGTCGAGTTGATTTTGCGCCCCACAACCACAACTTTGGTGACAAATGTCCGAAGCGAGAGATCACGCGAGAATGACAAAAGCCCAGTACCCCACTCAAACGTCACACTCGATGACTTGTTTTTATGCCTCTTCTGGAAGTACGCAACGCCCTCCATGATGAAAAACTCGTAATCACTCTCGCTCGCCAGCCGCTCAACGAAGTCGTAATCGGTCTCGTTGGCCTGCCCGATGTCGTTCTTTGGCCGAGCGGGTGTGGATTCTATCTCCGTGCCTTCCAGAAACCCGGAGTACTGGCTCTCTCCGAGCAGTTTCTCAACCGCCTGGCTGTATGACTTGCAATCGGGAAACTGTTTCTGCTCGTTCGCTTCCATCATCAGCCGGCGCACATCGGTGCACGAAACGTTGATCACGGGCTGCGATCCTTCAGCAAACGAAGCGTCCAGTTGTGCCACAAACCCGACAAACACCGTATGGAGCGAGCTTCCGTATCCAAGCTTGACCTCCACTCTTGCGCCCAGCTTAACCTTTGATGTTGCCTCTGAAATAAACGCGCCTTTCACAGGGTCGTAGACGTTGATGAGCGAGAACGTGGCGGTCGACGGGCCATCAAGCGTGAGCGCCACCTCAACGCCTTCCGTAAACAGTCCAATTGTTGAAAGGCTCGTCCCGCCGACCTCAATGGACAAGGCGGGAACATAAAAATTGCCGTATTTTTCCGCGAGTTTGCCATACTCGTTGCCTTGACCGCTCATGAGCGCGCCGGCCATGCCCCCATCCCCTTTCGCGCAACGTTTGCCTCTACAGCGAAGGTACTTTGAGCGCGTTCCCCTGAGGGGCGATCCGCGGGTTGATGATGCCGTTTGCATCCGCGATCACGCGCCACTGTGCGGGGTCGCCGTATTCCCTTTGCGCGAGATGCCAAAGCTGCATACCCTCTTCAAGCACGCGCCTTTTTGTGCGGTCCGGCGACTCGCGCGGCGTTTTTACCAGGTCCTGCTTGGGCGTGAGCGCGGCGCGGAACGTGACCTCGGCCCGCGCGCGCACCGGTTTACCGTCGGGCATAAACATGACGTAGGAAACGCTCAGGTTTTCCAGCACGCCGGTAAACTTAAGCGATCCCCAAGCGAACAACACAAGCGGCGGAGCGTGCAGCGAACCCGCAATGGCCAGAGCGCTAGAAAGCTTTGCGACGCTCACGCGGACATCCTCAGGCTCCGGCGTTTTCCCGGCCACTGTGGACGTGTTGATGAGTGCGGCTTGTCCGTGCGTATCTAGAAAAAGCGTCATGCTCAGCGTTGCGGCGTTCCCCGAGATGAACTGCACCACGTTGTGGTTCAGTCCCGGAATCTGACGCGTGGCATACGTGTTGGAGGAGTTGATGACATACTCCGACGGATTGAAAAGCACGTTGAACGTGTCTTCCTTCTCTCCGTAAAGCGTGATCGCCGCCTTGGTCAGCGCCATCGGTCAGCCTCCTCTCCATTTCGTGAACTATATGTGTCCCCTGCGCAACGCTTCGAGTTTGACGCGTTTTTCAACTTCGCCCATCACGCGCCTGACAATTCTGTCCACTTCCGGCTCGGACACACGATCCGTGCCCGCCAAACGCGATGCGGTCTGTCTGACCGCCGACTCGACCTGTTTTCGCGCGCCCTGTGGGTCATGCGCCGCGGCTGGCTCGCCTGTCTGCGCCGGGGGCTGCTCTGCGGAATGCCCCGCCACTCGGTGTCTCATCTCCGCGGATGATGTCTTCGACATACCCGCTTGCACCCGCGCGCCGCGTTCGCCCTGAGGCGCGCCGGCCGGACGCAGTCTCGACTCCGCTGCCCGCCGCGCCGGTTGTCGCCGAACGTCCTGCTCCTGCGGGCGTGCGTTGCCCTCATGGGCTGTTCGCACTGCGCTTGGCGCGGTCCCGGCCGCCAACGTCTTAGGCGCGCTCTGCACCCATGTCCGTTCCGCCCACCCGTTCGGTAGCCTTGCACGGCGATCCGCATATCCCCGAGCACCGCTTTCCCTGATGGATATGTGCGCCACTCCGCGCGATTCACCCGTCGCAAGCCGCATCGCCCGTTGCCCTGCCGTCACGCGGATCTCGACCGGCGAAAGGGTCATGCGCGCTCTTACAGTACGCGGGGACGGCTGTGCGGTGAGGCCATGGCTTGTCGCGAACGCTTTCTTCGCGGATATGAGATCCTTTTGTATACCGCGCTCTTGTTGCGCCAACGGAGATAGGGGTGCCGATGAGACGCCGGACGACTCCGCTCGTGCTGCGATTGGCTGTACTTGTCCGAGCGCATGGGGCGCGTCTCCCGGTGCGGCGGATCCTCCAGCATTTGCCGCCAGGTTTTGCATCACAGCTCTCCGACTTTGCGGGATAACCCCCGGCAAAGACGCTATCCCGCGCGTACTCGCTCGACGCACCGGGTACGGAGCAATCCCGGACTCAACCGCGGAATCGGACCGTTCATCGGTCCATGCAGCAGAAGCCGCTCTGGACGCTTGGCCGCCCACGCTGCCGGATATGGTCCGGAGACCCGCGCGCCAGTTCACGCTGGGGGAACCCGACCGAACGGCCGAACGGACTTCCTGCGCCGCGCGCTCCGGATGCCTGATGTCCACTGGCATTCCCTGGTTCTGAATGGAGCGAACGCCGCCCGCTTCGAGCGCTGAGCGCAGATTGCCCCGCGATTCCGGAGCGCGCGTCCCCTCGGCGCTGGCTTGCGGACTTCCGACGGGCGCGCTTGGCGAGCGATCCCCTGCTTTACGCGCCGCATCCGCCGCATGCCCCGTCCGCAAGCGCATGTCCGCGCGATATCTCCCGTTCAGGGGATTTGGCGCGGTTTCCCGATGTTGAGCTTCCGCCAAGTCAAGCGTACGACGCGCGGCTACGGGCTTGTCCACCGCCGGGTTGGCTGCAAACGCGTCCTGCGGTCTTTGCGCGCGGCCGTTGGCCGGTATTTGCGCGCTAGGCACCCGACGCGATCCGACGCGGACGTCTTCCGCCGCGTTTTGCGCGCGGCCGACCGCCCCCGTTTCCGCATTCGGCGCGTGATGCGAACCAACGGCACGGGCGTCTGCAGCATCACGCTCGCGCCGGACGCCATACTGCGTTTGCGAAGTTGCCGCATTCCGGTAATCCGGCGTGCGCGCGTCTGCTGCCGAGCCTTGCGCGTTTCGTGCATCCGTCGGCCTTGGAGCGCCGGGTGTTTGACGCGAGATAACCGTTCGGGCAGCATCCGCCGTTTCCCGCGCGAGCCGGGTGCGAACCTGCATTTGCATGCTGGAAGCGGGTCGTGATGCAACTTCGCGAGCAGCGTCCGACGCATCCTGCGTTCGCTGGGCACTGGCTCGCCTTTGTATGCTGGGCACGAATGGCGAGGTATTCGTGCCGATGACGGCCCGTCTTTGTGAGCTTGGGATCATTCGAAAAGCATCCGAACGGTTGCCGTCAGCGATATCCAGCGCACGCTGGGTATGGGCTTGCCCCAGGGCATCGGTCGCGAGAAGCGAAGTCTCTGCGCGGACATTGGCACGCCACCGCGCGCCGGGCACAAAACGCGAAGCAGCGACACCGGCTGCGTCCGCGGCACTCAATGCGCGTTGGCCATCTCTACGTCTTGGTGCGCCGGGCGCAAGGCGCAAATCCTCTGCGCGGGCGTTGACCCGTTTTTGCGAGTTCAACACAAAACGCGAAGCAACGACGCCGACTGCGTCCGCGGCACTGTATGCGCGTTGGTCATCTCTACGTCTTGGTGCGCCGGGCGCAAGGCGCAAATCCTCTGCGCGGGCGTTGACTCGTCTTAACGAGTTCAACACATAACGCGGAACGACGACACCGGCGGCATTCGCGGGTTCAAACGAAGGCTGATCGCCAGCCCACATTTGTGCACTGGGAACATGACGCAATGGCGCTGTTCGGGCATTTGCGCGCGCTTGCGAGGTGGGAACCAACCGTGGAGCGGCGTCGCGGACCGTGTTTACCACAGTTAATGAGCGTTGAACATCCGCCGCTTCCCACACGCGTCGGGTGCCCATCAGTCCTCGCATGCCGGTAAAAATATCCGAAACAGCCATGCGCGAATCATCCGCCGCGCCGCGCGCGCGCCTGACATCGGCCTGTCCTTTTTCGCCGGAGAAAAAAACGTTGCCTTCCGCGTTTGCGATATCAACCACACCCTGCAAGCGTGTACCCGCACGACGCCGTACAGCACCCCATTGCGGTTCCGTTGCACGCGCCCCTGCCGGAATCTCCCGCGCGACCCGGCCATGCTGGCGAGCCATTGCGCCCGGCAGGGTTTGATTTCCCGTGCGTACGCCTCTGAGTGAAACCATTGCGTGCAGCGTTTCCATTCGACCATATGCTGTCTGCATGCCGTCCATCGTTTGCAGCAAACCCGACGCACTCCGTACGCGCGCGATGTCCGCGCGAGTGCTGCGGCGCGCGACCGAGCGCGTTGCCGCGCTGGCCGTATCCCGCACGGTCGTGCGAAAACCAATCCCGGCACCGGTCTCATGCCGCTCCGCAGCTTGCGCTTGGGTACCTTGTGTGCTCAGTCCCACTGCCTGGCGGCTCATCATCAGGGTATCCGGCAGCCGCCGGGCAACCGTGCCGTCTCTCGTGACCCCAGCGCCGCGCAGCTTCGGCGAGCTGCCCTCGCCTGCTTCGTCGAGCGCCAGCTGCGTGTACGGTCGCCTTGGAGCGTTTGCGGCTATCCGCCGAGCATGCACACGTTCTTCCGCGTATGGCAGCGCGGCGGTTGTTCCGCGCAGGGCCATCACAGGCTGCATCCACACTCGCTCAGCGCCTGTCTCCCGCGTCGGCGCGCTGAAGCGCTTGGCGCTGACCGCAGCCGAGGCGTGCAGCGCGAGCACCTTCATGCCGGATTTTTCCGGCTCGGGCGATACGCGGCGTATCGTCTTTCCCGCGACTTCCGATTTATCGCGGGCAACGTATCCCTCTTTGCCGGCAGTGCCTGTCCCCCGAGAAGCGAACCCCGTTTGCGCGCGTGTCTCCGCGCCGGACCGCGGCGGGCCTGCATGCTCGGTCATCCGCCGCACCCGCATCGCCGTCGCGAGCGCGACGCGTCTGTCCAATCGCGCGGCGGAGGAATCGTGGGCGATCCGCAAGAGTAGCTCAAGGTTGAGCGTCATCGCCTCATCACCGGATTTCCCGGTGGGCATCAGCACGTCGAGCGTGAGCGGGGCGATGTCCATGTCCCGGAACGCGTGCCTCGCGGCGATCCGGCTGGCGAACCGTTCCGCGGCTGACAAGCGCGGGATGACTCTCCGCCTAGCGACGCTTCGGTTTCCAACGCGGAACATCCTTGTCGTGAACCTCCTCAACGATTCCCCTGTGCAGAACTTCCAGTTTCCTGATCAGGATCTGCGAATCGTTTCCTTCCAGCTGTGACAGCTCCCACTTGACAACCGTCGGGTATAAAAAGCTGTAGCTGCGCATGGCTTCGCCCTGCATGGAGAAAAGCGTCACCGTACCGATCTCCTCGAACGTATAACCCACAGCGATCTCACCGTGATAGAACGTGAAGAGCTCCTTTTGACCCACGCCTTGCTCAAAGATTAACCTGCCCGGCTGGCTTGCGGGCCTGACAAAAACATGCACAAACTCATTGGCTCCGCCTTCTGGATAAACGTCGTACTCCACGGATGACTCCAGCCCCTGAACGCTTTTGAAACCCGCTTCGAGTTCGCCAAGCCGCACCTGAAAAATCGCAGTGCTGAAAAAGTGGTAGTTTACGTCCATTTTGACTTTGGACTCGTACTGCGGGTCAGGGGACTTGACGTAGGAGAGGTCCATTCGGTCTTCTTCTTTCGGATAAACGGGCAGCGGGTTCCTGCGGTAGGACATGTCCTTCCTGTTCGGTCTGCTCTCTCCCATGCCTCACCCGTCCTTTCCGCATGCTAAAACCCGGCGAAAATGTCCTTGCCCGCGCCTGAGAGCTGGTTGTTGATCTTGGAGATTTCCGCGCAGAACCGCCTGCGCTCCCGGTGCTCAAGCCGCATGATCTCTTCATGAGGCCAGTGTAGGTAGTAGGCAATGAAAGCGCTCTCTTGATAGATCTGATCCATCGGATAGACGCTTATTGCCCTTGTGACAAAAAATCTACAGGCACCTCGATCTTCTCCCCGCAATGCGGGCAGACGGTCTCGTACGCGGGGATGTCCATCTGGTTGATTCTTTCGTAAAAATCCTGAAGGTACGCGAGATCCGCGGTGAAGAGTTTCTCGATCACGCGCGTGTCCACGGCCCGAAGGTCGCCGAGCTTGACGATAACCCTGGCCAGCAGGATGATGGATAGATACCCGCTGTTCTGCTGTACGCGCGGGTCACGCAGCGGGAGGATTTCGTCCGCCGCGGTCGCAAGGCGCATCGTCCCCTCGCGGTGCAGCGTTCCCGCCTCGTCGACATAACCGCGCGGAAGCACAAAGCCAAACTCTGTTTGAAACGCCATGTTACCTCTCCCCCGTGTATCCGCGGCGGGCGGTTACGCCCGCCGCGGCTGATAAATCCATGCTTTATGACTTTAGGATACGCGTGTGGTGCCCTCGTGCGCGAGTTCGAGCGCCTCAATGGCCACTTCGGACGCGGTCGCGTTGAAGTCGGGACCGGTGTAGCGGCAGGGCCACGCGTTGACGAACTGCCAGGACGCCGCGGCTTCCCCCGCCTCGTCGAGCACCGTCACGGTCACCGTCTTGCGGTCGACCGGGCCTTCGACGCCCGCCTGAAGCCACTCGTAGAGAACCATGCCGGTTGTGAGCCCCCAACGCATGGTGATATTGCCATAGCGCTTGAGCCCAGGAACTTTGAGGGGCGTCGGAACCGTGTCGCCCTCGCGGTACTCGACGACGTCAATCGCCGCGTCGATGCCGCTGACTTCCGAGAACATGCCGGCTTCCAGACCGTCAACCTCAAGCCTGAACCGGAACTTGGTCAATGGATACAAACTCATCCTTTGGCACTCCTTTCAGCAAATGGCCTGCTTATTCACCGGTCTGCGTCTTCTGCGTGATCCGGAAGATCACGAACTCGGCGGGCTTGACGGGCGCGATGCCGATGACGCAGATCAGGCGGCCGTTGTCGATGTCGTCGTTGGTCATGGTCGTGCGCCCCACATCAACAAAGAACGCATCGCTCGCCGCACTTCCGGCCAGCGCTCCGGAGCGCCACTGGTTGTTGAGGAAAACCTCGATCGTCCGCTTGACACGCACCCAAAGCATCTCGTCGTTCGGCTCAAAGACCACCCAGTTCGTGTTGGCCTTGATCGTCTCCTCAATGAAGATGAACAAGCGTCTGACGTTGACATAGCGCCAGAGGCTGTTGCTGGAGGCCGTACGCGCGCCCCAGACGCGGATACCCTGCCCCGGGAACGCGCGGATCAAGTTGACGCCCTTGGGGTTCAAAATGTCCTGTTCGCCTTTGTTATACTGACAGTCAAGGCCGACGCACGCGCGGATAACTTCGTTTGCGGGCGCTTTATGAACGCCGCGCGTGTTATCGCTGCGCGCGTAGATGCCGATGATGGACCCGGAGGGCGGAATGCAGATGTTCTTCTTGGCCAGAGGGTCAAAGATCTCAAGCCATGGATGGTAGAGCGCGGCATACTGCGTATCGAAAATGTCACGATGGGTGATGACGTCCTGCACTTTTTTAACGTCCTGCGGGATATCAAGCACCGCGAAACGGCTCGCGAGGTTCTCGCAGTGCGCAACCAGCGTGAGCTGCACGTTGGGGTCGGTCACGCCGGGAACCGCCATGATGGACACCATGTCGTTGTCGATGAACGCCTGAATGCCAGTGCGCTTGCCCGGCCCATTGTCCGCGCCGATGAAGTCGGCGGGGCTGATGGACTCGACGCTGCCGTTGGAGCCGCCGGTGAAGCCGACACTCAGCACATCGGCATCCCCCGCCAACGCGCTGTAGGGCGTCTTTGCCTCGCTGTAAGGAGCGCACTCAACCTTGACAAGATCGGACTTGGACATCTTGGAGACAACGTAGCTCGGCGCTTCGATGTTAAAGGAGCAATTCTCATAAAGCTCCAGCATGTCCTCGTACTTGACCTCGACGTTGAACTCGCTGGTGGAGATGGTCTTGTTCGCCACGAGGTTTTTGTCCACGACATCCTCTGCAAACTCCGTGGCAAACTCAAGGAAGTTGTCCTGCGACTTGGTGATGACGTTAACGGCCTTGACCTCCGCGCCCACATTGAAAGTCACGACGTCGCCCGCGTTGAAGCCCGCTGAATTTTTGACACGATAGCGCTTGCTCGTTCCGTCCAAAATCTCGAACACCTGGGTGCGCGCTTTGCTCGCGGGCGAGATGATGATGCGCATGTTGTCGCCCCAAATGCCCGGATTGTGCGCAGTGAACGTGAGCGGCGCGGCCTTCGCGACGGCGTTCTTAGACGTCGTCGGGGCAACGCGCATCACAAAAGCGCGCGCTCCGCCGTTGATGAAGAAGTGCTCGACCGCATACGCGAGGAAACGGTAGTTGCCGAACTCAGCAGCCGAAAGGTATCCGCCGTATTTGCGTTTGAAGTCCGCGAAACTGGTTACGAGCTGAGGAACGCCCTCAGCGGGTCCGCGCTCGGCAAGCCCGATAAAGCCTGCCGTGCTGGTCGAGACGCCCTCCATCGGCCGTCCGCCCGACTCAAACTCTTCCACATAGACGCCTGGTGACAAGTACTCAGCCATGTTTCCCCGATTCCGTGGGTCCCACCACGGTAACCGGACTGCCCCCTTTCGATTCGTCGCTTATTGATCTCGGCGGGATTGTCCCCGCCGTGGGAACCGTACATATGCCGTGCGAATATGAGCGTGATACGCCCGTCCCTTGAGCGTCTTCAGTCCTCGTCCGGGGATACCGCGACGAACGCGTCAGCGGCCGTCGCCTCCCCTGCCGCGACAGACTCAATCGGATCTTGCGCGAGATCAAGCATAAACGCCATCATGAACATGGTTTCCATGAATACGCCCTCGTCGAGTACCGCGTCAATGGGCGATCCGAACACGTAACGGTAGCTGAGCTTGTCCCCCTGAAGCGTAAACGAGCCGACGGCCATGACCTGATTGACCATGTTGAGTATGCGCAGCGTCTCAATCTCGCGTCCATCCGCCATGGTGAATGGCAGCTCGCAGTGGATCTGCAAAAAACGCGTGTACTCAACGTCTTCTTTTTCCAGAGGCACGAAGTTCATGGTGAACACGCGCGCGCGATCCTTGGAGTCGTTGGGCAAAGGCTGGACGAGCGTGGGGAGCTCAAACGTCTTGGACTGCTCAAGCACAAGCGCTTCCATATCCGCGTCTTTGAGGTATCCCTTGAGCACGTTGAGTTCGTTTGTGTCGTCACGCATACGGTTTTTGTCCGTCAAGCGGAGCACCTGCTTTCTTGGTTTATGGGCGTCACTCGGAGGAAGCCGCCATCTTGGAAACCAGCAGTTCAATCACCTCGTCCCTGTTTTCGCACGCGGTGAGCGCCTTTAAGCTGGCGTTGGCGAACCTGAACTCGTTGTGGACCGATTCATAGGCTTGCAGCGTCGGATCCACTTCCGCGTCTTTGAGTATATCAAGCGAGGGCAGGCCTTCCATGGAATCAAGCAGCTGTTCCGCCATCTGCGTGCGCATTGTCTTCTTGCCTTCTGTTGAGCGTTCGGCGTTGAACAGTTTATAGATGCCGCCCGGCTCCTTACCCTGTTTCTTTTTTTCGGCGGCTTTATCGCGCATCTTTTGCTTGCCCCATCGAAACGCTTTGCGGCCTACTTTTGACACGGTCTTAAGCGCGCTGAGCGCCGCAGCGACCGCTGAGCCCGGCCCGGGAAAGAGACCGGCGATGGTCGATCCAATACCAATGACGCCCTCGGCCGCCGACAGTATGCCGTCGCGGATGCGGTTGCCCATCGTGCGCTTGTACTCGTTCAATCGCCAGACTTTCTTGGCGTCCTTGTCCTCGGATCCCTTGAACACAGTCCCCTTCTTGACATCCTCGGCGAATTTCTTCTTGTCAGTCTTCTGGTTTCCGAAGAATCCCTTTTTCTTGTAATTGTTTTTAAAGGTTTGGTGTTTATCCATCAAGGTGCCGCGTTCTTTGTTTAAATCCTTTACGCGAGAGGCGTTCCTGACGACCTTGATCACGCCTTTGCCAATCGTCATGCACTCGCAGATGCCTCCGAGGATCGCGCCGACAATCGGTATCGGCCCCACAGCCGGGCCAATTAGCTCCAAAACGCCGCCCGCGGTGTCAAGTGAGCTTTTGAGCGCGCCGATGGTGTTCTCTATGAGTTCGGGCGCTTTGTCCTTGCCTGACTCCTTGCCGCGCGCGATATCGACCAGATCCTTGACGACGCTGATCACATTCTTGATGCAATCAAGAGCCGAACCGACCGGTCCTGCAAAATCCCCGAAGTCGGAGATTTTATCGTAGACCTCCGAGCCAATGCCCAAGCCCGCCTCGGCGAGTTCTTTGGCGTCTTCGAGCTTCTCACCGCCGAACAGCTTTTTATACCACGGTTTTTTCTTCTCCTGCCCGGGCTGTTTCCTCAGTCCCTTTACCGCCGCGTAACGCTCTTTGAATGTGAGCAGGTTGGCTTTTTTTTTCTTGGTGGTATTTACCTTCGCGCGGTTTTCCGCGGAGAGCGGATCCCGCTCGCCCACTTCGGGAGAACCTGTTGGGCTTTCCTGCTCCTGCTCCGGTTCGGGTGACTCCGGCTGCTGCTCGCTTCTGCCCATCATGGCCCTCGCCATGCCAATCATCGGCCCGCTGCCGCCGCCCGACCTTCTGCGCGGTTCCTGCGTCCTTTCTTCCAAGCTTACTCCTCCTCCGTTCGTTCCAGGGATACAGCCGTATCATCCGGTTTGTTGGGCTCGGTATCATCAGGCAGGGCAAAAATCGGAGCCGGACCTCCGTGTCCGCCGGAGAGACCTTTCCTCCGTTTGCGCATGAGCTGCAAGGAGAGCTTCTGTGTCATCTCGCGCCGCCGCTGCTGTTTTTGCGCGATCACCCTGCGCAGGAAGTCCGCGCGACGTGACAGCGCTGTGCGGGTTTCCCCGTCGTCGTCGTCCGGACCGCATTCTTCAAGTTCGTCCTTGACACTTCCAAGCTCATCCTCATCTTCGCGCGTTGAGAGGTAGGGCGCGACATCGCTCAGCGTTTCGCTCTCCCCGCGTTCAAGCGTCCGGATCAGCGTATCCGCTCCGTCTCGTGCGCCGCGCGACGCGTTCCTCTTTGGGCCGGCAAATGCGAGCGCTGATTCCTGAGCGTCGGTCGGATCGGCCAGCACCGTACCGCGCGCGCCGGCGCTCCCCCGCAGTGATTTGGCGCGCTTGGCGGACAGGGTCTTTTGATGCGCGGCAAGTCCGCCAAAGTCACCCCGCTTGTGCCGCCCGACGGCAAGTGTCACGCGCCTTTCACGGTCGAGTCCGGCCTCCATGGTGCCAAACTCGTTATGAGCGGAAAAAAACCGTTCCGGCTTGTCCTTGCGGTTCGTGGCGTGCGGGCTGAAGACCGACATCCGCCCGTCTCCCTCCCCCGCGTACCGGCGCGGGCCATAGGTGTTGCCCCGGTACAAGCGGTCATCCTCCGTCTCCTCTTGCCGCAAGGCCGCGGACTGCTTACGAGAGATCGAGGGCGCGCGTTTTTTTTTGCCTGTCTTAAGACTGTCCTTGCGCAATCGCCTCACCTCTCCATCAGCCTTGCATCAGCCCCGCGTAGGCACCCAAATCCTCCTTGAGCATGATCTTCCCCGACTTGGCCAGCTCGGTTCGCGCCGCCAAGAGGATGTGACCCATACTGATATCCTGTCCGGCGGCTGCGGCCAGAAAGGCTGCCCCGATCACGATGTTCTTGATGGCCGCGCCCGAGAGCTCAAAACGTTTGGACAAAAACGCGAAATCCATGCCTTCATGATCAACCGGCGCGTGTTTAGCGAACATCATGCGCCACAGCTTTTCACGCTGGGAGGCGTCCGGAAAAGGAAAGTCAATGATGAACTTGATGCGTCTGCGGAACGCGTCGTCAAAGTTTTGCAAAAAGTTCGACGCCAGGATAACGATGCCGTCGTACTCCTCGATCTTTTGCAAAAGGAAGGATGACTCGATGTTGGCGTAGCGGTCGTGCGAATCCTTGACTTCGGTGCGTTTGCCGAAAAGAGAGTCCGCCTCGTCAAAAAACAAAATGCTCTGGCTCTTCTTAACCTCGTCAAAAACATTTTTGAGGTTTTTCTCCGTCTCGCCGATGTACTTGGAGACGACGGCTGAAATGTCCACTTTGTAAAGCTCCAGGCGCAACGCGTTGGCGATGACCTGCGCGGCCATAGTCTTGCCCGTGCCCGGCGGCCCCGAAAACAGCATGGACAACCCGCGCCCGTAGGGCAGTTTCTCCCCGAACCCCCACTCGTCGTACACCACGCGCCGAAACCGCACTTGATCGCATGCCGCTTTGAGCGTCCCTTTGGCGAGCGGGGGAAGCACCAGATCATCCCACGCGAACCGCGCGTTTACCTGCGTCGCGCGCTGCCCAAGGTTGTGCGATATCTGCTTGAGGCTGGCCTTGTAAAACGCTTCCTCGCCGATTTCGTTTTTTTCCCAGTCGGCGATCACGGCCGCGTCATCGATCGTGCCGCGAATCTGCCCGGGCGAAAACACAAACTTGCCCGCGACCGCTTCCAAGTCGACGCTCTGCGGCGCGCCCATCGCGCGGTACAGCGATAGCCTCATCTGCGCGTCGGGCACAGCCAGCGCTTGAGAAACCACATCGAAATCACCGAGCCGGCCCGGCTTCCATTCCTTTTCGCCCGTGACGAAGACCACGCCGCGCTCGCTTCCCAGCCGAAGCGCCATCTCGCGCAGCCAGTACGGCTCATCCTCATCCTCGCTCAAAAGCGCCTCGACATGCTCAAGGCAGGGAACCGCCTGCCGTAGTGCGCACTCGCGCGCGACTACCTCCACCGCGGCAGCGTCCATTTCGAGGTTCTGTATTCTGCGCAAGTCCACCGTGACCAGCGTCGCCCCAAGCGCCGCGCAGCAGTGCTCGACCTGCAGCGTCTTGCCCGCGCCGCGTGCGCCGGATATGATCAGCGCAAGCGGCTTCGCGTCACCCTTGCGCCGCAAAATAAAGTCGGCCATCGCGGGCGCGAAGCCCGTCTCGTGGAGCAGGGGCGGGCGCTCATCCCATGGAAAGCGCACAACCACCGCACCCCGTGCATCCTCCGGCTGTGAGCTGACATCAAAGAGATACTCAAAAACACGCTCATGCAGCCTGAGGGGGAACGAAGACATGGAGAGTCGCTTAGCGCCCGCGTCCCCCATGTCGAAAATCATCTGGAACGTACTTCTCCTGCGCACGACATCTCGCTGGAGCGCCATCCTTTTTTCCGGGTTCAAATCGTACAGCCGCGAGGCAAGCTCAAGCGTGGCATACCTCGCACGGACATCGTCCTGCAGAAAAACAAACGCCCGGCTGATCTGTGCGTCAAGTTCCGCAGACAGCGCGAGCAAAAAACAGTGACGCTCAAAATCGGTTAGTTCAAATACGCGTGAGACATACTCAAAAGAGACGAAGACATCCTGCTCCGTTGAGTGCTTCATCCGCCGAAGCACATGCCGCCACACATCCCGCGCGACCCTGGCTTTACGCGCGTAAGCGCTCATTTCCTGTGGCGTGAACGGATCCTCTGTCATTCCGCGCAGATCCTCGCGCCGCGTCACATGCCCCTTAAGCCCCGAATGCTGCAGATCAGCGCCTTCAGGCGCGACCGCGGATGCATAAACATCCACACGCAACCGTGCGACGCGCAGCAGTTCGTCAATGCACGCGGAGTCGCTCGCGTAGGGCTCACTCGCCATGGATAGGTCAACATAATCCTCAATTCGCATAATCGCGCCCCCGTCGTTTTCATGCCGCGCGAGGTGCAAAATACGATTTCATTATACATGGATGTACCAAAAAATGACGCGAACCTGAAGAAATCTACAGGTTCGCGCACGCAGTGGTCATTCCAAAATCTCTAGGACATAGCCGTCACCGCGATATGTGACCAGCGTCACCGATCCTCCGACCTCAATTTTTTTCTTGAGGTTGGACATGTGCTTCCAAAGCGCGGCGCCATCACCTTTGAGCGGCTGTCCCCACACGCTTTCATAAAGCGCGGCTTTGCTCAGCATGCGCTTTGTGTCCTTGACAAGCAGCGCGAGCAGCGCGAACTCCTTGGGCGTGAGCAACAGATTCTTCCCGTTCATGAAGGCCTGCCCCGACATGGCATCCACGGTGATCGGCCCGCGAACGATCACCATGTCCCCCTCCGCTTGACCCCGCATGCGTCGCCTCCGCATGGCTGCGTGCACGCGCGAGAGCATTTCCTGAAGCCTGTACGGCTTTACGATGTAGTCATCCCCGCCGGCGTTCAGCCCACGGATTCGGTCGTTCGTCTCCGCTTTGGACGTCAGGAACAGGATGTGCGCGTCCGTTTTTCCGCGTATTTCCGCGCAAAACTCCAAACCGTCACCATCGGGAAGCATCACATCCAGCAGAATAACATCGGGCGCTTCGCGATCCAGGAACACGCGCGCCTGTGCAAGTGAGAGCGCTGAAACGACGCGGTATCCTTCGCTTTTCAGCGCGCGCGTGTTGAGCGCGTTGAGTTCCGTATTGTCCTCAACCAGCAATATCGTTCCCGTTTCTGCCATTCGTCTTCACCTCTTCCGGTTGATACTCTGGAAGTGTAAAGCAGACCGAAACTCCTCCCTCCTTCCTGTTTTCCACGCGGATGCTCCCGCCGTGCGACTCCACAATGTCTTTGCAAATAGACAGACCCAGACCGCTGCCTTCCGCGCTGAGTTTCGCACCCCGCTCAAAAACGCGCGGTAAAAAATCCTCCGAAATGCCGGTGCCCGTGTCCTCGACGTATACAGCCACACATCCGCTCTCAATCACCGCTTTCACGATAACTTCGCCGTTATTCGTGTGGTTTCCTGCGTTTGTGAGCAGGTTAAACATCAACTGCGTCATTTCATCGGCGTTCGCGAAAATCAGCGGCAAGTCCTGCTGTGCGCTCAGGACAATCGATGTTTTGTTTCTTGAGAGGATGGGCTCGTACATCCGAACGGCGAGGCTGAGGATGTCGGCGATTTGCACCGGCGCGCGGGACGCGGACTGGTGCCGCGCGGTCGAAAGCGTTTGCATCCGTTCCATCAGCTTGGCGATGCGCTGGATTTCGTCGGCCATCCTGTCAAGATCCGCCGCTGTTTCTAGGTCAACGCCTTTGCGCTTCAGCCCCATGGAGATAATCTCCGCGTAGCCCGAAAGCACCGCGAGCGGCGTTCTCGTCTCGTGCGCGATGGTGGCGATCAGGTCGCTTTTTAGTCTGCTCACGTGGTCGAGCGAGGCGTTTTCCGCCGCAAGCCGCCGCTCCATGATCCTGGCCTCTTCCCATGCGCGGAACGTAGCGATGAACATGGCCGTCATCTGAAAAAACATAAAAATCAGCACGGCAATCTGAGCGAACGGCGCCGAAACCGCAGGCGGCAGAGTAAATCCGCTGTAATAGAACATGTCGCGGATACCCGCGTACGATAGCGGCAGCACGCCCAGTGAGGCAATCACCTGCTCCATGCTGGGGTGTCGCAACCGAGCGGCGAAATGCACAAGAACAATCACGATCGCGGCACCAAGACACGCGTAGCAGGCAAGCAACACCCAACTCATCAACACAGTGTCCGCAACCATAAAAAACAACGCATACGCGCCGAACACGGCGCACATCGCCCGGATGAGTTTTCTGGAGAGCAAGCCCGCGAAAAGCTCTCCCACCATCATGACAACCAACAGACCCGTGAGCGGGAGCGAAATGTACTCAATCCTAAACTTGACTACCCATGAATGGGCCGACAACGTTTCGGAAAACGCATTCCCGCCCGCTGTGGCAGTGCGAAAAAACCAGACGAGACACAGCAGCGAAAACAAAAGATTAGCGCGATAGCCATGCATGATGAGAAAAAGCGTGAGATGAACCAGAAAGAGTGCTAGAAAGCACCCCATGATAACTGTGATCCCGTCGCCAGCAAGTCCGGGTCGCACCACACCAGAGTAACCGAGGTAAAAGGAGGCGTGGGTTTCGCCTTCTCTGTGAACAAAATTGCTCACCTGCTGGACGATCTCGATCACACCGTTGACCGGAGTTACGGTGAGCGTCACCAACGCGGTTCCGGGCACCATTTCCTCACGGCTCGCTCCCGGTACGCCTACATCAAGCATGCGCCGACCGTTGATAAATATGCTGTCGGCGTAAACGGTGCTGCTTCCATACAAAACATACGTCTGTTCATCAGGAACCAAAACGCGCATGCGGCTCGTGCTGTAATTAAGTGTCGCAGGATTTCCGATTTGCGCTTCAGCTGAACGCGCCTCAAACTCCGCAGGTATCAGCAGTTCCTCAGGGAAGTACGCCACATCCCCACTCAAAAGCGCATTATCGCTGGAGAAAAAAAAGCCGCGGAGGTCCCACACACCGTTTTGGCCACGCACAACGGTGTATGGCACGCCATGCATGATCCGCCACAAAGAGAAGCAAACCACCAAGATCATCAGCAGCGTCGCGAGCGGGATCCACTTTGCTATGCGGGAATGCAACACATTCATGCCACCATTCAAACCCTCCTCGCCCCCCATTTTGAATATAGCGGCATGCGCGCACGCTGTCAACTTGTTGTGCTGCCACGCCGCGCGCTGCGCAAACGGCAAAAATCCCAAAGATAAACTGTCTCCAAGGTTTCTCATGGTCGAGGTGGCGACATAGGACTTCTACCACAAACTCAGATAAATCAATGGCTTCAGGGAATCCAGCAAGCAGTATTTACATCCGTTAACCCCATACGGGTATCCGTCGTAGAGAACAGAGCGGACTATTCCGTTGCCTTGAGCTGCAACAGGCGTTTCTATGGAAAACAATCTGTTTTTCTTCGCCCTATGAGCTTAGGATCCAACCTGCGTATTGGTTTGCGATGATCTACCAGCAGAAGCTCAATCCTTCCTCTTTTCCAGCATATCAGAGAGCAATAGCTCACATCACTTGACCGGGCTTCAACGGGTTATTGACGGCTTTTCGCCGTTTCGAGGCGCGTCTCCGCTTCAACAAAGCCGCATATATCGGCATCTTGGTCCGGGTTCCACTCGTCCGTCTGCATAACTATATTGCTTACATAGCCCAACAGTCGCGGGGCGCCGCTCAGTTCACCCCGGTAGAATCGCAGGTTGAAGTAGCAGTCGTAAATTCCATTGCGCAATACGCCCTCGTCATCAAGTAGCACGCAGAAGCGAGCATCGATGACCTCCGTCATCGTCGCCATGTCGGACAGTGTGTATAGATTTTTTACCAGATATATCCGCAGCATCAATTCGAGATCAAAGGGCTTTTTTCCGCGCTCTCCTTTGTAGTTATGAGGCTTTATGATCCCCGTCCACTCGCTCCACGGAATGATCCGGTCGATCCGCGATAAAAACTCTCTCTTGCTTGTGCTCGCCTGCGCCAGCTCGTCGGTCAGGGCCGACAACGTTGTCTGTTTATTCATACCTGTATTCTATCACTTTCGTTGAGCGCGTACTTGTGCGGTGTTGCCCTAACATCCGGGCCGGCCAAGCAACATTTGAGCAGATTATTAAGCATCTATGTGAAAAAAACCGAAATCGTTTTAGCATAGGATGCAACAAAAAAAGCAGGACTCCATACAAAAGTATGGATTTCTGCTTTTTAAGCACGGAGCTCTTATTCAGTCCCGCGATGATCTTCAGGTTCCGGAGTGAACGCGCGGTGGTTTACGGCGCAGTCGTATACGTGAGCACGCACGCGCCTTCTCGCGCCGCGGATTTTGCGGTCAGCGTCAGCAAATACAGCTCGCCCACGCCCCAGTCGCGCTGAATTTTGTCATCGGTGAGCGGGATGGTCTTGACGCTTGCGTCAAACGCCTTCTCGTCGTAGCCAAGCCGCACCTGACCCAGCGACACGCAGCCCGCGGTCACCTCCGGTTTTTCATAGCACAGCGTGTTGACCGCCACCGGGGCCTTCGCTTCGCCAAGCGCGTACGCGTCACTCACCGTGACGCACTTGCGCGCACGGTCCATGCGCACACAGCGCGTGTACGCCTCGACCTGCGCCACAGCCGGATATGCGCCCGCGATGTCCATCGTCAAGCTGCTCACATCACCCTGGACGGCATGTTTCACGTCACGCGCCGCGAACGCCTTCCCGGGCTCCTGCACGCAGCCGTTGATAACGGGCACGTTGTGGTGGTCGGAGCGCATGGTCCATATGGTGTAGCGCTTTTCATTGAATGTGAACTTGGTATAGGCTTCCACCCCCGCGTCCACGACAACGGGCTTGCCGTTATAATACAGGATGTAGTTGCCCACGTCATTGTGGTTATGGCTCTCGGCGTTGTGGCCGCCCTTGGCCGCCAGGTACAGCCCGGCGTCGCTGTCGGCGGTCTGCCGCGCGGTCATGACCTGGATGCCGTCGAAGTAGTGATCGCGCGGAGCGGCGTAGGGCGCGCCTTCGCACGTCTTGTGATGGAAAATGCTGCTCAGGAGCCGGTACACCACGTTGCGACCGCCCACGTACGGCCGGTCGGCGTTGCCGCTGTCCAGCAAATAACGCGCGAAGGCGACCAGCCCCTCGTCCTTGAGACGCACGCCCGCGCGCTCCAGCAACCCGGCGCACGTCAGTACCCGAGGGGGCGCGTCGGCGAAGTTGACATAGTACGTGCCCGCGATGTGCACGCGGCTGATGTACTTGGCCATGTTCAGGATGAGCGGCTGCGCGTAGAGGTCAACCGCGCCGTTCGTGGCCAGGCCAATCTCTTCCAGGTAGTCCAGCACCGACGCGCCTGCGACGTTGAAGTAACTCGGCCCTTCGTCACACCCGCCATCGGCCTGGTAACCATCCAGGAATCGCTGTATGGACAGCGCTGAGCGCAATACGCCCGCCCGCCGCCTCTCTTCGTCGGGTTCAATCAAAAGGAAAATCGCCAGCATGTTGCTGTTGATCCACGGGTTCCAGTTATTGGGGGGATTGTCGTGCACCAAACCCATCCACCAGTGCGTGTCGTCGTTTAGGTAGGGGTCAAGCAGGTGGCGTTTGATCTCGATCTCGATGCGGCGCGTGACCTCGGGAGCGCGCTTGTCCATCTCCTTGCCAAGGAAGTAGTACACAAACGCCAGCGCGGAGCCGGTCTCCGCCGCGAAGAGGTCGACGTATTCGTGTGCTTCCACGTCGGGCAGCATGTGGATTCGGTCGCCCGGCTTGTTGTGGCCGTTGTTGCACGCGGGGATGAGCCAGTTGCTCTCCTCGCAGATCGCCCACACGCCGTTGATGATGTCGTCGATGTACTCGCCCTTGCCCTCGATGCACTCGGCGATGGTCAAGGCCGTCAGGTTGCTGCGGCGCGGGAAATACAGATCCTGATAGCGCTGCCGGTTGCCGTCACGCTGGAAATCCATGTAGCGCACGGCGGGCAGGGGCGTGAAGAGCGTCTTCCTGTCACACGCGTGCGCAAACCCGGCGTAGTACGCCCTGACCTCGGCGGAGACACGCGTCCACGCCTTGCGGTCGGCGTACGCGGGGAAAGGATGGTAGTCGTCCTTGCTCTTGAGCGATCCGTCCAGCACGGCCTTTCGAACGGCCTCGTACAGCATTTTGTGTTCCTCCCTCAAGCAAAATCGGGTGCCCTGCGCGCTCAGCGCTCAGGGCACCCGGCGCGTATTGCCATACGCCCTGGTAACCACCGGTGACTGCCGCGGCATTTACCAAAGAGTTAAACAGTGGATAAACCGGCCGCGTTCGGTTTTGCGAAAATCATTGAGTCGAACGCCCCGTTTGCTTTCAAGGGGATCGACATCCCTTGCCTCCGGCGGTTACTTGTAGTATTTCGCGAGATACTCGTTGGCTTCGCTCGTCAGGGTCTTCAGGCCCAGTGCATCCAGCTCTCCGAGGAACTTCGCCCACTCAGCGTCGGTGCAGGGGCGCTGTCCGGTCACGAAGCTCCAATACGCCTCGTCGCGCGCGGTGTTGATCTGCGAGTTGAACTGCGCGTCCGAGGGCAGGGAGAGGCGGACGAAGCTGGTGTAGCCCGGCCAATCCAGGAACTGTTTTTTGTACTCCACCTCGTATTGGTTGGCGGCGTCGGCGATGAACTTGAGGTTGTTGCGCGACATCATCATTCCCGCCAAACCAAGACCGTGCTTGGCGCTGATCAGGTTGTCGGAGGTGTCCAGCAGCGAGCGGTAGGGCTGCTTGGGGTCGTTGGTCTTTTCGTACTCTTTGCCCTCCACGCCCCTGGTGCACAACAGGTACAGGTCGAAATCCCTGTTTTGCGCTTCGGCGATTTCAAGGATGCGGTCATATTTCTCTCGATCCTTTTCAAGGAGAACGCTCAGCGTCAGGTCCGGCACAGCGCCCTCCGTGCCCCAGAGCACGGAGCCCGACTTCCCTTGCGGCCCCACCATGGGCTTGATGGTGGTGAACGTCGCGTCGGGTCCTTGGATGGCTTTGAACTGCTGGTAGTTCGCGCCGCCGAGGTCTTTGGGATCGTTGGGGTTGAGAGGCCCGCGGATGTGGTAGTACATGCCGGGGGAGGAGTAGCCGATCAGGCCATTCCAGAAGGGGACTGTGTTGGCCCAGCTCTGACCTTTGTTCTCACCTGTGATGAACTCGGGGTCGATCAGGCCGTCCTTGTACCACTTGTTGAGGAGTTTGAGCGCTTCGAACATTTCAGGCATGGTTGCGGCGTAGACCACCTCGTCGCCCTTGCGCGTCCAGGCGGCGTTCATGGGTATGCCGCCGAACGCGCCGAACACGATGTTCATGCCCGTGCGGGAGAGGGCGTAGGTGTCCTTTTTCCCATTTCCGTCAGGATCGTCGTTCACGAAGGCGTAGAACGCCTTTTCGTGCTCTTCAAGGGTCACGGGCAGCGCGTTGATGCCCACTTTTTTGAGCCAGTCGTCGCGGATGATGGGCGTGAAGGGGTAGATGTTCTCGCCAAACGGCGTGGGGATGCCGTAGTTTTTACCGTCGATTTCGTTGATCTTCCAGGTGTCTTCGCCGCAGATCTCGTTGGTACCGGCCCACGTCACCGGCATTTTTTCCTTGACGTACTCCGGGGGGATCTCAGCCAGCACACCCTGCTTGGCGAAGTTGGTTGCCAGCGTGCGGTTGCCCACGAGCCACATAACGTCGGGTATCTCGCCCGTGGCCACGCGCAGCTGCAAAAGGTCGGCCATCTGCGCACGCTCCAGATACACGAACTCGATCTCGATGTTCATGCGCTTTTGGAACTCGACCACGCCGGGAGAAGTCATGTCGATGGGGGCGTCATTCTGCGGCACCCATGAGATTTTCATGGGCGGTTTGGCTGCCGGGGGAGCGGTGGGAGCCGCCGTTGGCGCAGCCGGAGCAGCCGTGGGTGCGGCCGGAGCAGCTGTGGGTGCGGCCGGAGCCGCCGATGGCGCAGCTGGAGCCGCTGTGGGTGCGGCCGGAACGGGTGTTGCGGCAGGCGGCGTTGCCTGACACGCCGCTAGCGCGAAGATGGAGAGCAACACCAAGACGATGGCCAGGGTTCTCTTCATTGCGTTTCCTCCTTAATATTTATCTAAAAGGTGCGTCCCTTTTAGTTCCGCCGTATGGGGCTCAGCCTTTTAGCCCGCCCACCATAACGCCTTTGACAAAGTACTTCTGCACAAACGGGTAAAAGCACAGGATGGGGAGCGTGGACACAATGATCGTCGCGCATTTGGTCACGTCCGCGCTGGGCAGCACGGCCAGCTCCTCGCCAGGTATGCGGTCGGGCGAGTACGATGGCTGCGCGTCAATGATGATCTTGCGCAAAATGGCCTGAAGCCCGTAGTCCTGTCCGTTTTTGATGTACAGCAGGTTGTCGAACCACGCGTTCCAGTGCCCCACGATCGTCCACAGCGCCACCGTAGCCAGAATGGCCGTAGAGAGCGGCAGCACGATGGAGATCAGCGTGCGCGTATAGTTCGCGCCGTCTATGCGCGCCGATTCTTCCAGCTCTTCGGGAATCGACAGAAAGTTGTTGCGCATGATCAGCATGGAAAACGTGGGAATGGCCCCCGGTAGCACGAGAGCCCAGATGGTGTTGTACATGTTCAGGTTCCTGATGAGCATGTAGCCGGGGATGAGGCCGCCCGAAAAAAACATGGTGAACACGATAAACAGCGTCACCGGCGTTCGGAGCGGCAAATCGCGCCGGGCCAGGGGGTAGGCGCACAGGATCATGCTGGCCATGGAGATGGGAACCGCGAGCGCAAGCCGGATAATTGTGTTTTTGTACCCGCTCCAGATGAACTCGTTGGCTATGACGAACCTGTATCCCACCAGGCTAAATTCGCCCGGCCACAGCTTAAACCCCATCCGGCCGACGTCCGCGGCGGAGGAAAAGGAGATGCGCACCACGTCCCACATGGGGTAGATGAACAGCAACGCCAGAACGGTCATGAACAGGTAATTGAAGACAGCGAACGTCTTCTCACCGCGCGTTTTGAGCATCAATGAACCTCCTTTACCAAATGCCGTAGTCGCTGACTTTCTTTGCGATCGCGTTGGTCATGACGACCAGCGCGAACGCGATCACGTTCTTGAACACGCCTACCGCCGCGCCGAAAGAGTAGTTCATCTGCAATAACCCGATCTTGTAGACATACGTGGAGATGACCTCCGAGACGCTGGTGACCGCCTGATTGTAAAGGTTGTAAATCTGGTCGAAGTCGTCGTTGATGATGCCGCCCACGGCGAAGATGAGCATGATGGTCACCACGGGCATGATGGCCGGGATTGTCACGTGGATGGTCTGCCGAAAGCGCCCGGCACCGTCCAGGACCGCTGCCTCGTAAAGCTCCGGGTTGATCGCCGAGAACGCCGCCAGGTACACAATTGTCCCCCAGCCGACGCTCTTCCACAGCGTAGAGACCACCAGCACCGTTCTAAAATAGCGTTTATCAGCCACAAAATTAATGGAGTCGCCCCCCAGCGACTTGATCAGCGCGTTGACTGGTCCCACCGAAGGGGACAAAAAGTTGATGACGATGGCGGAGAGCACCACCCAGGAGATGAAGTGATGCAGATAGGATACTGTCTGCACCACTCGCTTGAACTTCATACTGCCGATCTCGTTGAGCAGCAACGCCAGCAAAACGGGCGCAGGGAAAGTGATCACCAGTTTGAGCCCGCTGATGATGAGCGTGTTGTTGAACGCCTGAAAGAACATGGGGTTGGCCCATACCTGCCTGAAGTACTTCATCCCCGCCCACGGGCTGTTCATGATGCCCTTCATCAGGTTGAAGTCTTTGAACGCAATGATGATGCCGTACATGGGCACATAATGGAAGATGATGTAGTAAGCCATCGGGATGAGCAGCATCAGGAAGAGCTCGTGGTACTTAATGAACCGTTTTTTTGCACTGAGCGTCCCCGGCGTGACAGCGGTCCTTTTGATCTGCGTCACGGGACTTCCTCCTCTCAGACTCTTACTTGCTCATTATAAAACACGCAAGCCCGTGTGTGACCCGTCAATCTCCTGCGATTTCATACACTAATTTGACTTCGGGCCTTGAGGTGGGTACAATTAATCAAGACGTTCGTTTTGTCCCGGCCTTCGTCTGATGGCCGCCCCGCCCATAGCGGCTCTTACCGCCGTCTGCTGCTATTCCTGCTACTTCGTGACAATTTTAGACTAACCCAGCTGACCGACTGACTGATTGCGAGCGGCTATGTCGCGAAAAATTGTTCAGCGAATGGCGAGGTGAGGTTTTGCGGCCTTCATTGTTTCTCAAAAAATGGTTGGGCGCGCGCGTCATCCTGTTTTACAGCCTGCTCATTCTGGTCGTGATCGCGGTGGTGATCACGGCGGCGGCGCGCTATTCCAGCGCGCGCATGGTGGAAGGCATTACCGGCTCCATCGGCCACAGCGCTTCCAAGATCAGCGACCGTTTTGACGACGACATCGCGCAGGTCGCATCGCTGTATGCCGTGGAACAGCTGCTGCTCGAGTCCCGCCCGCACCAGCCCCTGTTTGTCCTCCCCGCCGAGGCGCAAGGCGTGATGCCGCTGAAGGTTTATACGCAGCTGGATCTCACGGTGAAGCTCAGCGGTTTGATCAAGAGCCTTTATGTGTACTCCTATGTCAACGACACGCTCGTTTCCTCACAGGGAGGCGTGTACTTCGGGTTAACAAAACCAGGCAATCCCTACGCGCGCTACTTTGATTTGGCGCGTTTTGAGCAGGCGCGCGACCCAAACGGCGCGCCCTGGGGGAATTACGACATCTTTGACCGCGCGCAAAGCGTTCCTTCCTATCGCCAGACGCTCTACATCCAGGGAAAGCCCGCGGGTGTGCTTGTGGTCAACGTCAGCCCCGGACTCTACCGCGAGATGATCGAACCGGTTGTGCACGACATCGGAGGGCGGCTGGTCATCTTGAGCGACACGGGCGAAGCGCTGTACGCTGAGCCAGGCGCGGACATCCCTCACGGAGCGCTCAGCAGGGAAGAGCTGGTCAGGCCGGGGCTCAAGCGGGTCAAGACAGGATCGGGGGAGATCATGGCGGCGTGGGCGCCGTCGAAGCGGGGAGACTGGGCGTACGCGGTGATCGTGCCGCTCAACGTGTTCCTGCGGCCGGTTAACGAGTTTTACGCGATGATATCAGCGGTGGCGGTAGCGCTGGTGCTCATGTCGCTGTTGTCCGCCGTGCTGGTGGGCGCGCGGCTGTTTCGTCCTTTCAACACCCTCGTCTCCCGTATTGTGCGCGTTGGGAACGACGAGGAAGGCGAGGGCGACGTGGAGACCATCACGTGGGCCATCCGCCGCGTCACGCACGAGTTGGAGGATGCCCGGGAAGCGCTGAGCGCCGATACGGCCATGCAGGAGCAGAAGTTCCTTTTTGGCGTCATCACCGATCAAATGGCCAGCCCGGCGGACGCCGACACGCGCATGAAGTCACTGTTCATGCGCTTTGAGTACCCTTGGCATGTGCTGTTCGTCGTGCGCTTTTCCGTGCGTCAGGTCAAGGCGCTGGGCGCGGCCAATATCGAAGGGTTTTTGTCCGTGAGTGTCGATCTGGTCAAGCGCTTTTTCGCTGGAGGACAGTGCACGGTGATGGGCGCGCCGGTGAGCCATGACGCGGTGCTGTGTCTGGTCAACGCGGCTGACCCGGGGGAGGTGACGGCCAGAATCGAGCCGCTGCTAGGTCACCTGCAGCAGATGCTCGGCGCGCGCCTGAACATCGCGGTTGCCAGCCCGGTTTCCTCTCTAACCCAGCTGACCCAGAGCTACACGGCCGCGTCGTCGGCCATGGAATACGCTTTTTTGTACCCCGCCGGTCAGGTCTTTACGCCGGACAGGGTTTCCGGGCGCGCGCACAGCATGATCTCCCTTGAGACCATTGCCGAAATCGAGGCGCACATGCGCGCGGGCCGCGCCGCCGATGTGCAGCGGCTGGTACGAGATCACATCGACAAGTGCAGGCGGGAATGCGCGACATGGGAGAGCGCGAGCATCGCGATCAACACGGTGATCAACGCACTGATGCGCGTGTCGGCGTCCATGGGCGTTGACTTGAATCAGCCCGAGCGCCGCGCGTTCGCCGAGGGTCTCTTGCGCGCCGACACTGCCGACGACTATCTGGAGTGGATCGGCGATCTGATGTCGGTGATCAGTCTTGTGGCGGATGGCCAACGCGGCGCGATGCAGGTGGGATACATCGAGCGCATCAGGAATCACATCGTGGAACACATCGAGGAGGACGTGACGCAAAAGGCGGTGGCGGAGGCGTTTGGCATCAGCTCGGGCCACTTGTCGCGTTTGTTCAAAGAGTGCACAGGGGAGCATTATCAAAGTTTCGTCACGGCGACGAAACTGGAACGCGCCATGCGCTTGCTGGCCGAGACCGACCTGAACGTGGCGGACATCGCCTCCCGGCTGGGCTACTACCAGCCGGCATACTTCAACCGCATCTTCAAGGAGCGCACGGGTGCGACGCCCGGGCAGTACAGGAAGCTCAACCGCGACGGCGATTGGGCGGCGTCCAACCCCGCGCCGCATCTTGGTGCGATGTTCAACGCGCGGTCGGAACACAAAAACACGCTGTGAACGCGGGAAACGTCTGCGTTTTGATACACAAAGAGCGGGGATGCGGCGTTTGCCGCATCCCCGCTCTTTATCCGCGAAGCGTCGCCATGGAGAGGATCCCCTTGGCAAACCCCTGTGGTTTGATAAAGACAGTGAGCCCGGCGCTGTGCGCGGGACCTCAGACAAACCTGAGCACGTATTGCCCTTCAGAGGATGTTGACTTGGCCGTGAGCAGCACGCGATAGAGCGTGTTGACGCCCCATGCGTGCGTGAGCGACGCGTCGGTCAGCGCGATGGGCTCGGAGCGAGCCGTGAACAGCGTGGGATCATAGCCAAGCGTCATGCCGCCCAGATCAATCTCGCCTTCGCGCGCGATCTCGGGCGTGTTAAAGCACATGATATGGGATGTGATCGTCTGAGGCGAGGCGAGCGAAAACGCATCGGAAACCTCGACCGAGCCGTCCCGGCGGTCTAACCGCACCCGCCTGAACAGCCGCTTGATGCCCGCCTCACCCGGGTAAGCCCCCGCGATGTCCATCGCAAGCGCGCTCACCGTGCCGTCGGCGCTGTGGACGACCTCCCGCGCGGCGCACTCCTTGCCGGGCGCTTGATCCGCACCGCCCACGGAGGGCAGGTTATGGTGGCTGGACTGCATGGTCCATATTTCGTACCGCTGCGGGCTGAAGGTTTTCTTCGTGTACGTCTCCACACCCACGTCGATGATCACGGGTTTTCCGTCCTTGTAGATGATGAAATTGCCGATGTCGTTGTGGTTGTGGCTCTCGGCGTTGTTCCCGCCTTTCGCCGCAACGAAAACCCCGCGCTCGCTGTCTTTGTACTGCCGCGCGATCATCACCTGTATGCCGCTGAAGTAGTGGTCAAGCGGCGCGACCACGCGATCGCCGGGGACGGAGGCGTCGCAGGTGAGGATGTTTTTGAGCGTGCGGTACTCGGTGTTGTGGTTGCCCACAAAGGGCTTGTCGCTCGCGCCACTCCTGATCTGCCGCCGCGCGAACGCCGTGAGGTCTACATCGCCGATGGCCTGCCCCGCGCGCTCCAGTAACCCGGCGCTGACGCGCACCCGCGCTGCCGCGTCGGCGAAGTTGACAAAGTAGCTCCCCGCGATGTGCACTCGGTAGATGTACTTGGCAATGGCCGCGATGAGCGGCTGATCGTAGAGGTTCACAGCCCCGCGCGTGGCGTAATGAATGATCTCCAGATAGTCCAGCAGCGACGCGCCCGCCACGCCGAAGTACCCCGGCCCCTCGTCGCACCCGCCGTCGTCGAAGTAGAAGTCCAAAAAGCGCTGTGTAGAAGCGGCCGTGCGCTTGACGCCCTCCACGCGCGCCGCGTCGTCCGCTTCAAGCACAAGGAACGCGGGAAGCACGTTGGAGTTGATCCACGGGTTCCAGTTGTTGACCGGCCTGTCGTGCTCAAGCCCCTTCCAGCCGAAGCTGTCGTCGGCCAAATAGGGGTCAAGAATGCGCCGCTTGATCTCGATCTCAATGCGTCGCTTGACCAGAGGGGAGCGCTCCGCGATGGCGTCGCCCAGCAGGTAGTAAACCCAGGTGAGCAGGGAACCGGTCGCCGCGGAGAAAAGGTCGATGTACACGGGCAGCTCGATGTCAGGCAGTTCGTTGACGCGCGCCTGTTGCTGCGAGTGATTGATGTGCGCGGGCAAGACCCAACTCGTCTCCTCGCAGACCGCCCACACGCCGTTAATGATGTCGTCGATCAGCTCGCCGTCACCCGCGACGCACTCGGCTACGGTCAACATGGAGAGTCTTGCGCGGCGGTCGAAGTAGGGGATCTGGTACTTTTCGCGGTCGCCGTTGCGGTAAAAGTCCATGTAGCGGACGGCGGTCAACGCTGGGAAATCGCAGCCTTTGAGGGTTTGTCCCACGCCCGTGTAGTACGCCTTGGCTTCGCCGTCTAACCCTTCCCACGCGGCGCGGTCGCCGTATTTGGGGAAAGGCTTGTAGTCCTCCCGTTTCAGAAGCGCTTTGTTCAGATCACACGAAAACACGGCTTGCTTGAGCATGTATATCCTCCTTCATCTGCGCGGAGTTTTATCGCCTGCTCCATCATATCACGAGTGGCGCAGGTGCGCAGGGGGTATTTTTTTGCGCAAACACCTCCAATGTGTGCGACCAAGAATAGGCCTGCCCGCAAACCAAGCGCAAACGGATCATCGATGAAGTCTAGCCCAGCATCATCACCCTTTTACCACTTGATATCATCGGTGCATTCAATGCATAGCGCTTTTCACAAAAGCGTTCTTAACGATTTTTGAAGATTTGGTCGTCAAAACACGATCAAGCCGCCCGTTCATCCGCGCGGCGGCGCATCGGTCGGCGGTCGTTATGTCAGTTTTTCATAGCGGCTTTTATGTTGCAGGTCCCACTGCTCTTCTATGCCTGCGCGCCAGACGGCGGCGGCCTCAGTCAGCTTCTCGGCAAGCTCGGGCATGCTCTCAGCCAAATTGTTTTGCTCCGAAGGATCCTCATCCAAGTTGGATAAAAATACGGGATCTTGCGGCTGCTCGCCCTCCACCAAGACGCCGTTCAGCACCAGCTTGTACGGGCCGGAGCGGACGGCCGTTTGCGCGTCCATTTCCCAAAACAGATAATCGTGAGGCGTATTCGCTCCCTTGGTGAGTACGTCGCACAAATCCAAACCATCAAGCTGATAATCCGCGGCATCGCCTCCCGCCGCTGTGAGTATGGTTGGGAAAATGTCCATCGACGCGACAGGCTCCTCGATGACCTGACCCTGCGGAATGACATTGGGATAGCTGATCATGGCGGGAACGCGGATGCCGCCCTCGAACAAACTGAACTTGTGCCCCTTGAAATGCGCCGACGATCCGCCGTAATAGGGGTCCTTGCGCCCATCCATGAAATTGCGCGACTCACGCGAGGGGCCGTTGTCGCTTTGATAGTAAATGATGGTGTTGTCGAGCAGGCGCAAGCGGGCCAGCTCGTCCACCACGCTGCCGACGCCGTCGTCCACCGCGCTCATCATCGCGGCCATGATCTGCCTGTCCCAGGGCAGATGAGGAAAACGGTCGATGTATTTTTGCGGCGCGTGCATGGGATAGTGCGGCGCGTTGTAGGCCAGGTAGAGCATAAACGGCTCATCCTGCCCGGCGCGCTCGCGGATGAAGGTGACGGCGCGTTCGGATACGAGCTCTGTGAAATAAGCGCCGTTGTTGTAGATTTCCCGGTCGTTCTCCCAGAGGTCATGGCTTGGGTTGTGGCCCCCGTTGGCCATGCCCCAGTAAAAGATGTGGGAGTAGTAGTCGATACAGCCGGCCATGAAACCGTAGAAATAATCAAAGCCGTTGTTGTTAGGGCGGCTTTCAGGCGCGAGGCCAAGGTGCCATTTGCCGATGATGCCCGTGTTATAGCCGATTTTCTTGAGTGCGGTGGCCAAAGTCGGGGCGTCCGGCATGAGGCCCGACGCGCGCCTGTGACCCGCCAAAATGGCGCGTACGCCCGCGTGGCCGGGATAGCGGCCTGTCAGCAATGACGCGCGGGAGGGCGAGCAGACGGGGCTGTTTGAATACATGCAGCCAAAGCGCGCGCCGCGCGATGCCAGAGCGTCAATGTGCGGCGTCACAAAGTCCGTATTGCCCATGCAGCTCAGATCCCCATAGCCCTGGTCGTCCGTCATGATGACGATGACATTGGGTTTTTTCATTGATTGCGCCTCCTTGGCATACATCGAAACATCGGCGGCCGTCAGCCGGTAGTACATGCAGAAGTTGATTTACGCGCCCACGACCGCCAGGAGAATCGACATCAGGCCCGCGTACGCACTCGCCGGGAGCACCGGGGGATAGAGTACGCCGATGACGATGAGGCGGTGCCGCAGGATAAGCCAGCAGTTGATTTGCAGCCATCGAATGAATAGACCATCGTGATTATACAGCAAAACGCTCCTATAAAACAGCAGTATGCATATCTTTCACCTGACCGGTTTCCCGACAAGTGTTGATGCGCTTCAAAATGCGGGACTCCATGTTTTTACCGTAGAATTCCTGTGGGTCGTCGATCCCTTGAACAGCACGAATCCGTCGGAAGTGGGCATGCCTCGGGCGTTATGGCCGGAGATCGCAATGGAGTATTCCGTGGCGTCGCCGTCGCTCTTGGCTTCCGCCTCCGTGATCGCCTCAAAAACCTTGTACCCGAGCGTGTTGATGAGTATCTTCGCGTTTTGGATGAATTCCTCAAGCTCCGCCTGTTCCGCTTCGGAGATGGAGGATTGAGTTGGAATCCATTTCCGACGGCAACAGGTGATCTGTAATGAGGAACAGCAGCTTGACCATGAAAACGCATTGAGCATGGTTTTCTGCTTCGTATTGCGGCTCGCACTGGTCGAGGATGAGTAGGACACGAGGCCCTTGCCGATTAGGCCACCGACGATGGGGGACGCAAACAGACCACTGCGATGGTTGTTTTGTTTGTGCGAAAGGTTGAGCTCGTCCATATAGATACCAGCTCCAATCATGTTATTGGGTACGAAAAATCCCGCAAACGCGCTGTTTGCGGGATTTTTGTTATTTCAACCGAATCGAGCGGGTGGCTTCGACCCTGCCAAGAACCGGCACACTGTATTGCCGCGTACTGCGGCATACCACGACGTCCTTCAAACTCCTTTGGAATAGGGGTTTCCATGCGCTCCCCGTTCCCGAGCGATGTGGAATATAGAGCATCAGATGACTTTTACGAGGTGAATGCTCAAGGCCAAATGCGGGTTTTAGGGTGCCCTGTTTTGTAGGAAGCGATCATCTTTACTCCGGATTCCCCATCAGCGTGGGCCTGCCCAGCGTGGCGATGGTCGCGGTGTCCCACACCGTCGTTGTGTCCCAGCCCAGAGTCGTGATGGCGGCGAGCACGTCGGTCGGATCAAAGCCTTGCCCGTCCAGGCCGTTGGGATTGTCGACCGGGGCGACCGGCACGCCGCCGGAGGTCAGCGCCATGAACTGGTTGGCGCGGTTTTGCGACAAACCGGCCCCCGCGCCAAGCTGTCCGCAGATCCTGTGCACAGCCCCATTCGCGTTGGTGGCGACCACTGATGAACCCAGGGCGATGCTGTTGCTCACGCCGGCGACGCTCGCGCCTGCGTTGTCCATCTGTCCCGCAATGCCTCCGACGATCTGCGCGCCCTGCACGCTGCCGGACGCGTAACAGCGCGTTACCGTCACGCCGCGGCCAATGCCCAACAGCGCGCCGTCGATAGCTGCATTGGTGGTGACGCTGCCGGTGGCGTAGCTGTCGCGGATAACGCTCGCGTTGTTGCTAACCCCCATGAGTCCGCCGTTCTGTGTGGCCGTCGCGTTGGTCACGTTGCCCGTCGCGAAGCAGCGGTCGATCAATCCGTAAGTGCAGGCGCCACTGAATCCGCCGATGCCGTCCGTTACGCCCGTAGAGCCGGATGCGCTGCTCACGTCGCCACGCGCCTGGCACAGCACAAACTGCAGCGACGGATTGAGCGGGTCGGCAGGCGCGGGCGCGTCGGTGTTGCCGTTGAAGCCGCCAAGCCATACGTTCCCGTTCACGCTGCCGGTCGCCCTGCAGCGCAGGTACTGCGCTCCGGAGGTTCGGCCCACGAAGCCGCCGCACTCCTGACCGCTGGTGACGACATTCGCGGAGGAGGCGCAATCGGCAAGAAAGACGACGGGCGTCGTGGGGTAGGGTGAAAAACCTGACAGGCTTAGATAGCCGACAAACCCGCCGCTCGTCCCGGCGGCGCCCGATGTGGCCATGGCGGATACCGTAGCGGCGCTGCACACGCAGTTGACAATGTCGGTCGTCGCGTCGGCGGCCATGATGACCATTGCACCGGCCACGCCGCCCATGGAGGCCGCGCGCCCTATGACGTCGGCCGCGCAGCTGATCGCCTCGAAGCGGCTGCCTCCCGCGCGCAGCTCGACTGTGCCGAACGCGCCGCCTATGCGGTTGTTTCCGTAGATCGTCCCGCTGATCACTTGCGAGTTCATCAGCGACAGCGGCGCGGTCAAGCGAGAAAACCCGATCAGCCCGCCCTGGTGCGTAGCTGTGGTCTGCGGGTTGGGCGCGTTGATTTGAATTTGCAATATGTCCATGTTTGACATGCTGGATGGAGCGCTGCACGCGAACATACCGATCATGCCGCCGCAATTCGACGCAAAGAAGCTAAAGCTGCCTGTCGAAATCTGGATTTTATCCATCCAGTTTATTCCCGCGCTGACATAGCCGATCAGGCCGCCCTGATTTTGGTACCCGGTGACCTCCGCCTGAGCGATGAACACATCGGAGACGAGGGCATTCGCTCCCGCTTGGTTCAACAGCCCGATCAGCCCGCCCGCGTTGACGGAGAGCGGCGTGATCTCGGCGGTAACCAACTCCGCGGCGTTGATGCGCTCGACGGTAATCGCGCCCTCTAGGACGCCGGCCATACCGCCGACGTATCCGATGTTGCTGCCGGTACCGGCGCGCCCGCCGGATGCCCGGCCAAGATCGAGCGTGATGTCGCGGATGACGCCGCCCTGCATGTAACCGACCAGCGTGCCGATCTTACCGGTCAGCGAGGTGTCGGCGACTCCGGTGAACATGGCTTCTGACAAGGCGTTGGCGAGAATGAACCTCTCCAAGGAAACGCCGCGTACCTGGCCAAAGAGCCCGCGCACCAAAACCGGGCTTTGGGGGGTGGCGTTGGCGTTGATGGTCAGATTGCCGATAACGGCGCCGCCCGGCGGGGTGTCGGCGACACCGGTGAACACATGCTCGCCGGACAGCGGAAGCGAAACCAGCCCGGCATCCACATTGCCGATAGGCCGCCAGCCGTTGCCGTTCCAGGCGGGCATGTAATTGACCAGATCGAACGAACCGTCTAAGCTGTATGCCAGCGCCAAACTGTCCGGCATGCCGTGCACGCCGCCTGTTTGGTCGTACAGCGCCTGCATGCCCTCGATGTTGTCCAGGATGCGCGCGTTTTCCGTAACTCCCGCCCGGTTGCCGGGGTTCCCTTGGGTCTGATCGGGATAGAACGCCATCTCGGCAGGCGTGCACATGCGCACAAAGAAAGGATCGCCGGCGACGCCGTTGCCCGAGGCGAACGGCATGCCGATCGCCGACTGAAACAGCGTCAGCACGCCTGTGCCGCGGCCTTCCGTGGTCACGCCCACCACGTAGATGTCATAATTGTAGCCGTCCATCACGCCGGTCTCCAGCGCCAGCGGCGTAATGTTCTCTTTGCCCGTCAGCGTAAAGGGGAAGGTCTGCGTCACGCCTGACAGCGAGCGCGTGAATTGCCCGCGCACCGCGTTGCCGTCGGTCAGCGTGGTGGGATTGCTGTAGCCGATGACCTCCGCTTCGGTGGGAGTGGGTTGGCCGGGGGTCAAAAGCAGATAGTAGATCGACAGCGTGGTACTTGGCGAGGCAGTGCCGGTCATCACCATGTCCACCTTACGTAACACCGAGCCGCGCACCAACGATATCAGGTTGACGTTCAGGAAGCTGGTGTCCACCGTGAAGATTGAAAACGCGCGCGAGGCGTCGGAGGGGATGCACAGCCCGCCCAGCTGGGTGGCTACTACGGTGTATGTGCCGTCGGGCAGGTCGCTTGGCGGCTGCACACCCCATTCGCCATCCTCAAACAGCGCCGTGGTCTCGCAGAAGACGATCGCTCCGGAGCTGTTGTAAACGCAGACCTGAACCTGGCTGTTCGGGATGCCGCGCCCGGCGATAGACGGCCTTGATGACGCGAGAACCTCGTTCATTTCGGGCAGATCGATGGGCGGCGGCGGACAAGCGGGATAGGTTACGTCAAAGCAGGTGTCATCCTGCGGCGGGTTGGGGTTTGTGTCACCCGGGCACCTGAGCACCGCGCGCACGCAATGACGCCCCTGCGTCCAAGGCGGATTCGGCTCGTACACCCAGTCTCCGTTCGCGTCGATGGGCACCCGCCCGACAGACACGCCGTCGACAAAGAGTTCCGCTTCGCAGCCGGGTTCGCCGGTTCCGGTGACGGGGTCTTCCGGGTCCGCTCCGCCGCCGTCTTCGGGGCCGGTAATCGTGATGCCGGGGACCTCAAAGCAGGTGGTATCTTCGAGGGGATTTGCGCAGTCGTCTCCGGGGCAGCGCAGGACGGTCCGCGCGCAGTGCACGCCGGCTGTCCAGGGGACAGGCGGCTGATAAACCCACCGGCCACTTTGGTCAATGGGGACGCGCCCGACGAACGCGCCGTCGATGGTGAGTTCCGCCTCACAGCACGGCGTGCCGGTTCCGGTGATGGGCGCCTCGGAATCGACTTCGGTGGAACCGTTGGCGGGGCCTATGATATCCAAAAAACACATCCTGCACGGTCGGCAGGGTACGTAAGTGCGGCAGTAGCACGGTTTTCCCGAGCCTCGCGCACAGCAGGAGCCTCCGGTAAAGCAATGACCCGGACGGTATGTATTCGAGCCTGTGGGATGGCAACGGCAGCAGGAGGCGCCGTTGCAACGTGGGCACATCCCTCGGCGGCGTGTTATTTTCACGAGCTCAACCTCCCTTTCTGCCATTGTATGCGCCAAGGCGGAGTCCGGTTTCGCATTCGGGCAAGAATCCGCGCACACGGGCGCGGCGGGGTATCCTCAGGCCAACTCCTTCTTGCTTTCGATTACTTTTCCAGAGCCGGTATCGCTTTCCTCTTGGCACAAGGATCAGGGGCGCGTCATTCGCACACGCCCCCGATCCGTTGGCTTTATAACCCGATCTGCACGAGAATGCAAAGCACGATGCCGAACAGCTTTGGCAGCATGATATGTGAATGATCGCAGCGACAATATTACCCCCATCGTAAGACGCTCTACGAGCCGAGGGTTGTGAGTCAAAGCATCCCGGGCGCTCCGGCAAGCGTCTCCTGTACGATGAATCATCCGCAGCCAAAGCCCGCTATGCCCTTCGCTTCGCCAGCGCTTTGCCGTTATGTTCAACGCCAATCAGCAGCACCAGTTACAGTAGTCCCCTACAACCTCCTCTGCTAGCAATTTTTAGCAATCCAAAACCACACCGTCACCAAGCAGTATCACATTTTTGTGTATCTCGCGGAACGCCTCCGCGCTCTCGGTGTGGATGGGGATCAACACCTCCGGTTTAAGATTCAGAATTGTACCCTCCAGCGCCTCTCGGTAGGCATGACCGCTTGCGTGCAGATACTCAATCCTCATACCGAGGGATTTACACAAATCCAAAAAAAGCTTCGTCTCAGGCTTGTTCTCATAGCCGCGCCACATGGAGTAAATCAGCGTCGAGCCTTCAAGCGGCGTCAGGCCGTTTAGCCGCTTAAGAAATTCTCCCATCGTCTGCCGCACCAAAAAAGTGAGGTTTGTCATCTTCGATACGGCTTGCGCGCTGGAAAATGTCTGGCTTCCGTTCCAATCCACATCGCATTTTGTGATAAGGTATTTATGTGAGCGAGGTGTTTTCTCTGCATCGATGAAGCGGGGGACAAAGCCGACAGGGTCAATAAAAAGCGTCCGGGCAATCTTGTCGAGAATGGCTTTCGCAAAGGGGTCAAGCGCTATCGTGCGCCCGCTCCGGTGGCAAGCGCGTTCAACGCGCCGGATGCGGTCGATATTTGTGGTCGAGCAGAGGATGAACACCTGTCCCTGAGTCTCGCTCATCATCCGCGCCATCTCACGCTCAACATCCGCTTCCGTCAGGCCGTTTCGCGCGCCGATATTTGTCCCTTCGCACAGCATCACATCCAGCTTTCCGAGAAGCGCCCGATAACCGTCGTCGATGTGGTTAAAGTCCCCGGTATAAAGGAGTTTTTTGCCATCCGCCTCCACCCGAAACAACAGCGCGCCCTGTGCGCTGTGCCGCACCTCAAGGGGCAGGATGCGGATATCCCCAACGCAAACCTCTTGCCCTGGCTGCAAAATGCGATCGGCGCGGGGCAAGGGGATGTCCACGAAATCCGAGATGATGTCCAGCACGTTCTTGGTCTCGCGGCTCATATAAATCGGGATATCGCTGTTGATCTTTTCAACAAGGCCGCAGTGGTCAGCGTGGTAGTGGGTAACGAACACAGCGTCATAGGCGCTATTGCCGCGCGTCAGGCCGTCGATCTCGATTTCGTCCTGGATGTATTTACCGTCCAATGGCGGCAGGTTTTTCCCGCAGTCCAAAATGATTTTGGTGCTTTCGGTGGCAATCTCCACGATGTTGCCTCCGATTTGCCTTGTGCCGCGATGAATCACAATTTTCAAAAATGCCGACGACCTTTCTTTCACAGATAGAATTCGTTACCAAGTTGCTCCCAAGCCCTCGCGTGCGGCATCGTTTCCTATTTCCTCAAATCCATGGAGATATAGCATCGCCTCATCAAACCCGGTGAAAGAGATTGATCTTCAAATTCGCCTAAGGTGAGTAAAACACCGTACCCGGGAGGACATTGGAGCGTTTGTTAAGAGCGATACGGACGGACTTCGCCAGCTCACCGGGGTCGTGGTAATCCTTCTCTGCGCCAAGCTCCGTTAGCTTTGCGATGAGCTCCAGAGCCGAGAGTTTTCTCTCCAGCGGCGCGGGAGCGCTGGACACAATTTCGGCGCACTTGCTTCGGTCCATCCAATCCGGGCGCGTGCGCAGATACTCCCGCATATCCTCGGATTCGCAAACAGGAGGGTTTCTTCTATGTGTGCTTGCAAAGGCTACCTCCTATCTACCGACTATCCGATGGCGCTACAGAGCAGACCCGCTTCGTCCAGTGCGTCTACGGCGAGATGGGACAGACACCCCATTTGCCGGCGAAAATCCTCAAGCGAGGCGTAGGTTTGCCCGGACTGGGCATTTTTCTCCAAGTTCTTTGCAGCGCGCATCCCCACGCCTTCGATCGCAAGATAGGGCAGACGCAGTTTTCCGTCCTCCACCTCATATACCGTGGCGCGGCTTTTCCCAAGCTCCGCAGGCAAGAAACTAAAACCCCGGCATAGGTACTCATTCGCGAGGCGCAGCGCATCCAGCCTATCGCATTCTTCATGCGTTTTGCCTTCTTTTTCTTCCAGCCGCCGTATGCGGAGGCGAACCGATTGACTGCCTTCCAATACGGCGTCATAGTCAATCCAGCTTTCCCGCGCGGAAAAAAACGCCGAATAAAAGGCCAGGAGACAGTGCGGCTTATGCCATAAAAGGAGCTCTGACGCGGATATTAGGGATCCGTCCAGTTCCGGATCGATCCAACCCGCTATCTGGTTTGGCATGCGCACCACAACATCGAAGGCGTCCTGCTCACCAAGAAATGCGAACGCCTCGAGCATCTCTTCCGTCGTACGCAAAAACCGCGGAGGCCGTTGATCCGTATCGGCGCATCCCTGCGCGCACTGCACAACGGCGTGAGCAGTCGCGCCCGATCGGCATAAAACATGAGCGTTCCCCGTGGCCGCCACGGGTTTATTCAGCTCTCTGCCCAAAGCGAGAAAGCGCCTGCACAGTTCGATGCGCGAAGCGACGAGGGCATCTTGCAGGTCGTTTTGGGCATCGTAAACCGACTGTACTTCAAAATAATCAAAGTACACTGCCATTTCGCGAAGCCGCGACCAGGAACATCCGCTGGCCAGCGCCTGGTGAAGCCCGCCTTTTTCACAGACGCTGCCCAACAGAAGCCCCTCGCGATATCGTTCCAGCAACACTTGGGGTACGCGGGGGCTTTTTTCCTGCCCTGCGCGGGGGCTTTCCACGATGATGCGATATAGATTCCCTAAGCCCACTTGAGTTCTCGCCAGCAGCATCATATGGAAAGACGGTAGAGCTTTGCCTTCACTCAAAATGAACGGACCGCTTGTATCAGGCACAAAGACCACCTCGCAGCCGTATATGAGAACAAAACTCGGGTGAGTTTTACGCACCTCTCGCAGGGCGCGCATCGCCTGCGGGAATGCCTGTACCACGGTATAATCGGTGATGGCAAGCGCCGTGTGCCCCATATCCGCCGCCAAACGCACAGCCTCGTCCGCATCGCACAAGCCGTCCATTGCGCTGTACTTCGTGTGAAGATGAAGCTCCGCACGTTCTGCAGAGACCGGCTGATCGCATATTGTCAACGCTTTTAATCCTCCTCACACAGTCTCACTGCGACTCTTGCCGTGATCTCAAATATTCGTCCTCAACTTTTTTTGCGTAGGCCCGCAGCTCGCGGCGAATCACTTTTATATCACCATCCCGACTCGGATCATACATGAATCCATCCGAAAGAAGCGCTTTAACAACCAAATTTACAATGCGTGTCAGCGTGAATGTCATATCGTCGCGTGACTCGCCATGCCATCCCCATTCCGTGTTGCTGAGGATTGCTTTGAATCCTTTTTCATGACGCATGATTTTCACGTCAAGTTCCCCGACCTTCATGTATAACCCTCCTGCAAAAATGTGCGCAGGCTGTACGCCCCGTTCGGTCTGTCGCAATAATAATGGCCCGGCGGGACATCCATGCCCGCGTCGTGCGAGTTCCACTCACTGTGTTCATACTTAATATCGTAACCGATGGCGTTCAGCGTCGCGAAATCCCGCTGCATGGTGCGCCTGCTCGCCAAGGGAATGGTTGCCATGTACCAATTGTCACAGTCCCCGTACGGCAGGCCGTCCATGAGCGCGATGAGCCGCCTGAGCTTTTGAATGTAACGCGCTTCTGATTTGCTTTCCGGCGGATCTGTCTTTTCCATCTCCCGATACGCGAGCACAAAAGCTTTCCGCTTCATTGAGTATCCAATCCGCACATTGGCCTTTTTGAGCAGCGCGATATCGCGGGAGAAGGTTTTCTTACAACCGGGAAGATTGTCTGTCAGCTCCTGCATCGAGACCTCTTCGCAATGGGTCAGCAGATGGTAGATGGAAAGGATGCGTTCAGTTTTGCTGAGTCCTCCCGCTTGTTTTGCCATGCAGGTCACCGTCCCTGACGACAGTGTAACATATGATGCTAGAAATAAAAAGACAATAGTATGGCGGAGATGTTTAGGTTGAACGATAGCTGCTTATGCGGTATGATCATACAAAAGCAAGGGGAGAAGCACGATGATACTGGATGCCAAGGCGATTCAGAAGCTTAAGAATGTACAAGTCAGTGCCGCAGAGGTCGCGAAGCTTAACGAGGAATATGCCCAAAGCAGCATTTTCGGCTTCTTTCAGCTCAGGCCAAAGGATAATCAAAAAATAGAACTTGTGTCGTTTCTCCCGCATCATCCCATGCGCGGGATCGAACTAACATTTGAAAAGAGCCGGGGTATATTGGACGCAATCGCAGATAACGTAGAAGAACTGGGCGGATCACCGCAAGCCGCCGACTTGAAGAGCTGGGGATTCCCCAAACGCTCAAAAGATACCGATACATATCGCGAAGATGATGTTCAGGCGGCTTTTTGCTTGCAGCAATTAAGGCTGGACGAACAATTCGATGGTATTAAGCTCGTTGCCGCCGAGTTTCTTATGGCGGCTGAAAACAAGCGGATTGATGTTCTCGGTATTAAGGGTACGACGCTCTTCATCTTTGAGCTGAAAAAAAGCAGGAAAAACGGCGCTTATGGTCAAGCACTCCGGTATAAGAACGAGCTGGAAACGAACTTGGGCATATACCTTGAGCTGCTGAAGCATTATCCTAACACTGATCAGAAAATCACCGTGGATAGTGTTCAGGCGGTGGCGGTCATGCCGTGGGCAAAGAATCATCGGCTTGCAAAACCCGATGATGTGGCGCACTGGCTTTACGAAATTCCCTCTGATCATAATTTTTCAAGAAAACTGATCTTTCATAAAAGCTAATAGCATGTCAAAAAGCCATCCCCGCCCATACGGCGACGATGGCTTTTTTGCGTTTCGTTTCGCTCCATGCAACGGAGCCTTGACGGATCCTGCTCCGGGCGATATTTCAAGTTTGCTCGCGCCGCAATCCTGCTCTTTTCCTATCTAGCCGAGTGTATACGTTCTCTTAAGGACGCCGGGAGTTTTACGGTGGGCATTGCGGATGAAAAATGCAGGATTCACAGCGCGGTTCAAAACTCAGAAGCAGAAGCGGTGATTATCGATGATCGTGTCCACGTTGCCGCCACGCTAAATGATAAGGGACAAGTCCGCGCATGCAGCCGACGGCGTTGACGACTGCTCACCCCATTTATTGCGCGGACTTGCCCAAGATATGAACTACGCGCTTTTTCGGGGGAACGCGCGTGGGACGAGTACGGTAAATGCTGGCATGATCGGCACGATAGGCGACTTGGACGATGTGTTCCTCTGGCTGGAGTATAGCGATATCCGGCTGGAAGCAGACGGCATGGCGCTTGCTAAGACGGATTATGGCACGCGGGGCGCGTATTGCCTGAGCGCGTCATTTGCCTATGGCCATCCAGGTGATATCGGATGTGAGTGAAGCGGCATCTGCGGGATGGGCCTGGCGACTGCGTCGCTATGCGCAGGAATGCGGTTGGCTGCGAGACATATGGCATCCTGAATTGCGACCGTGATGTGGTGGTCGGCGGCTTGACTGAAATGCCGGAACCGCGCCGCGCAACGCGCGAACCTCATATCGCGATCATAAGAATTTACCCTTCGAATCATACGGCGCGAGGAGCATTACTGTCTTTTTATGATGAAGGAGGCCTCAGTTTTTTTCCTGGAGCCTGAGCTCGCCTGCAAGCTCGTGATAGAGGTACTGCCAACGAAATGACACAGTCCGAAACGGCGGCGGAGTTGTAAACGTTTCTTTCCGACAAACAGAGCTGACATTCAGTGAAGAGCGCGGCCTTTTGCCGGCTTCCCGCTTGGCGACGCCAGGCACCGCTTATAACACGCCTAGTGCCAGCTGTTGCTCAAACCGCCGCAAGGTTATTATCCCTGTTTTTGAAAAATAGCACCATGCGCTTGCGGTTTTCGCGCACCTCGCGATAATGACTCACACTGCAGGAGTGAAGTCCCGACAAGAAAAACAAAACCCCGCAGGCCAATAGCCGCGGGATTTTGTTGGTCTGGGTGAGAGGATTTGAACCTCCGGCCTCTTGAACCCCATTCAAGCACGCTACCAAGCTGCGCTACACCCAGTTATCAGACACTTGAACATTATATGTTCGCTTCCGGGTTTTGTCAAGAGAAAAACTGCGCCTTTGTGGACGTTTACGCGTTCAGCTGCAAGCCCCGCTTACGCGCCCACGCGTGAGCCAACCGCAAGAGGTAGAGATCAAGTCCCGTTCCTTCGTAGACTGGAGCAACCGCTAGCGCATCAATCCCCGCTTTGGAAGCCAATGACGCACGCACGGAAAGGACACCCGCAAACTTTTTATCGACAGTCACCGCGAGCGCAAGACTGGTTTCGCCGGATAAGAACGCCGCCTCCACCCCCAGCCGCCTTGCGGCTTTGGCCGCACGGTCGTCAAGAGGCTGAACGACCACTTTACCACACAGCGTGTACATACCGGGATCGAGCAAACGGAGATCCGCGTAGCTGAGTTCCTGCGCCTCCAGCAGTTCCGGGCGCATGTCGCGCGTGGCGAGCAAAGACTGCGCGCGGCGCCATTCCGCTATTCGCGCGTGATTGCCTCCAAGCAGCACCTCGGGCGCGTTTATGCCTTCCCATACCGCGGGGTGTGTATACTGCGGCGCTTCCAGGAGGCCCGACGCGTGCGATTCCTCTTCTAGCGACGCCGCACTCCCCAACACACCCGGCACGTACCGTGCGACGCTGTCGATGAGCACCATCGCGGGCAATTCCCCGCCCGTGAGCACATAATCGCCGATGGAGATCTCCTCAAACCCGCATACGTCCAAAGCACGCTGATCAATCCCCTCGTAATGCCCACAGAGCAACAGTAACCGCCTCTCGAGCGCCAGATCGCGAACGAGCGGCTGGGACAACACCCGCCCCCTCGGAGACAAAAAAATACGGCGGCACTCCCCCGCGCCGTCCACGGAGCGAACCGCGTCGACCACGGGCTGCGCGGTCATAACTAACCCCGGTCCGCCGCCCAGCGGGTAGTCGTCGCACTTCCGGTGCTTGTCCTTGGTGAAGTGACGTATGTCGTGGACGCAGGTCTGGATGTGTCCTGCTGCGGCAGCGCGCCCCATGATGCTCATGCCGAGCACGGGCGCGAACATCGCGGGAAAGAGTGTGAGCACGTCAATCCTCATCAACCACTACCTCAGACAGCTTATCATCGCGGATCACGATGCGCCGTGACGTTATGTCCACTGACACGATCAGCGCTTTGAGCGCTGGAAACAGCACGGTCTTGGCACCCTGCACCCGCCACACATCCGCTCCGCCCGCGGAGAACACCTCACTGAGCGTTCCGATTGCGCGCCCTTGGTCCGTTGCGACCGAACAACCCACCAAGTCCTCGATAAAGTAGCGTCCCACGGGCAGTTTGACCGCGTTGTCGCGGTCGACAAACAACTCCAGCCCGCGCGCGCCTTCAGCGGCGTTCCGGTCGGGGATTCCTTCCAGTGAAAGGTAGACCGCGTCGCTCCCCACGCGCGCCGAAAGAACGCGGCGCGGAACAAAGCCGTCCGCTGTTTGGATGTACGCGGTTTTCAGGCGCAAAAAGCGCGCAGGGTCATCCGTTATGGGCAATACCTTGACCTCGCCCCGGATACCCTGCGGCTTGACGACCCGCCCGATTAAGAGATATGGCTTCATCAGCCCTCCGCTGAATCAAGAATGTCGATGAGCACAACCTTGCCCTCGCGCGCGGCGATTGCCTTGACAACCGTGCGCAGCGCCTTGGCGATTCGGCCTTGTTTGCCGATGATTTTGCCCATATCCTCCGGAGCGACGCGCAACTCGATGAGCACGGCGTCGTTTTCTGCGCCCTCACGTACGTCCACGGCTTCCTTGTTGTCCACGAGCGAGGCCGCGATGTATTGAACCAAATCCTTCACGGCTACGACCACCTTTCGGTGCACTACTTTACCTCGACGCCGTTCTTTTTGAGCAGCGCGCGGACAGTGTCGCTGGGCTGAGCGCCCTTTGCGATCCAATCCTTCGCCTTTTCAACGTCTACCTTGACCTGCTCGGTCGCGACCAGCGGGTTGTACCAGCCAATTTCCTCAACAGGACGGCTGTCGCGCGGGGAAAGGGCGTCGGCGACGACGATGCGGTAAAATGGCTTTTTCTTCATGCCCATGCGCTTAAGTCGAATACGAAGCACAGTGTTTCCTCCTCAAATATGTGGCCTATCATCATCCGCGCAGCGCGGAGGATTGCGGGTGGAGAGTGTGGGTACGGAAACAGCCTTTGCTGCGCTGGTTCCGCAGAATCCGGCGTCCGTTTCTTCCGAAATCGGACAAAGACTTTATCTCCGTCCTAAAACGGCATCCTAAGACGCCTTTTGCCCCCGCCCATGAACTGCTTCATCATCTGGCGGGACTGCTCGAACTGCTTGATGAGCTGGTTGATCTCCTGCACCGTACGCCCGCTGCCCGCCGCGATTCTTTTGCGGCGCGAAGCGTTGAGGACGTCGGGGTTGCGGCGCTCCTGAACCGTCATGGAGCGGATGATCGCCTCCACGTGCGCGATCTGCTTGTCGTCGATCTGCACATCTCCGAGCTTTGACGCGCCGGGCAGCATCTTGAGAATCTCGGCCAGACCGCCCATTTTTTTCATCTGCTGGAACTGTTCAAGGAAATCCTCCAGTGTAAACTGCTGGGTTTTTAGCTTTTTCTCAAGGTCCGCCGCTTGCTTTTCGTCGAACGTCTCCTGCGCCTTTTCGATCAGAGAGAGCATGTCCCCCATGCCGAGGATGCGCGAGGCCATGCGTTCGGGGTGGAACGGCTCAAGATCGGTGAGCTTTTCGCCCACGCTGGCGAACTTGATCGGCTTGCCCGTGACCGCGCGCACGGAGAGCGCCGCGCCGCCGCGCGCGTCGCCGTCCAGTTTGGTGAGAATCACGCCGTCAATGTTCAGTCGCGTGTTGAACGTCTCCGAAACATTGACCGCGTCCTGACCCGTCATCGCGTCCACCGCGAGCAGGATCTCCTGCGGTTTGACAGCGGTCTTGATGTTCTCGACCTCGGACATGAGCGCTTCGTCGATGTGGAGGCGGCCCGCCGTGTCCACAATCACCGGATCAAAGAGCATCCGTTTGGCGTAAGCGAGGCCTTCAGCGGCGATCATAACGGGATCGCCTTGCCCCATCTCAAACACAGGTACGCCGACTTTTTCGGCGACGATCTTGAGCTGGTCAATCGCGGCGGGGCGGTAAACGTCGCACGCGACGAGGAGCGGTTTTTTTCCCTGCGTTTTTTTCAGGTGTGAAGCGAGCTTTCCGGCAGCGGTCGTCTTGCCCGCGCCCTGGAGGCCCACGAGCATGTAAACGGTGGGCGGCGCGGATGACCAAGTCAGCCTTGCCGCGCTCGCGCCCATGAGCGCGATCAGCTCTTCGTTGACTATCTTGATGACCTGCTGACCCGGCGTCAGGCTGGCGAGGATTTCCGTGCCAACCGCCCGCTCGGTCACGCGAGCAATGAAATCTTTGACGACTTTATAGCTTACGTCCGCCTCAAGCAGCGCCATGCGCACTTCGCGCATGCCCTCCTTGACGTCGCTCTCGCTGAGCTTGCCACGCGATGTCAGCTTCCGAAAAACGTCCTGCAGCTTCTGGGACAGGGACTCAAACGCCATCTTCACCCTCCTGCCGCGCGATCATCCGGTCAATGCGCTCAAGCGCGCCTTGCGTGTTGCCTTCAACAAGCGCCTCGCGCGCCGCCCGCAAATCCTCAATATCCCGGCGGCTCCCGGCTTCGATGCCGAAAAGCGTTTCCAGCGCTTCCAGTCGCGCCGCGCCACGTTTTTGCGCGTCATGCGCCGCCTGGCGGGATATGCCCATGCGCTCCGCGATCTCGGCCAGAGAGCAATCCTCGTCGTATATTGCGGCGAGCACCTCGGCCTGCTGACGCGTCAGCTCCGCGCCGTAAATGTCCATCAGCTTGGCGATTCGCACGCGTTTTTCCATGCCGTCACCCCGCATGTTGGTCTTGCCATCATACACGTTCCGCGCGAAGCTGTCAAGGTTTTTTCTTTGACACGTCACCAGCCAACACCATAAACGGCACAGGCGAGCGTGAGTTTTTTACGCAGAGCAAGGTTGCCGAAGCGCATCCGGCAGTTGCGCTTCCGAAGCACGACGACGCCATAGGCGAAAAATTCGCTCCCCCGTGCTTGTTTAGGGGTTAATTGACGATGCCAACCAATAAGTTGGGTGGCGGTTTTGCATCGTTATGGTGCAGGCTTTATAACACAAACAAACTACAGAACTTCTAGTAATGCATATTGCCGGATGCAGACTCAATCCGCCAATCCGAAATGTGTCGCCAAAATCGCAAACGTTTCTTCGCGAGTATCGTTCTCATAATCGGTTCGAGTGTATGTGAAGAACCCTGTATGTTTCCAATCACAGTCATCGGGTGGCTGATACTCTAACCAAGCGTAAAAATTCGCAAGCGTTGCCTCTGGGTTTTTGCACAACTTAATTTGATCCATCATAAACTTCTTGTCGGGGTCGTCTCGGTCAAAAAACCGTTTAGCGGTAATATCCGGGTTACCAACCATAATCACTACATGCTGATAGTCCGAAATCACGCGTAATACTTCCGGGGGAATATTCGTATCAACTACGACTCTCTTCCCACCCGCGGCCCGTTTTATCAGTTCGGCAATTTCGACTTCCACGCATTCTTGTGTGCAAGCATGCATCCATCGCCAGTGTTCCTCTGGCGAAAGACTCAGCCATTCCTCCCAACCGCTCATCGTATCAAAATAGCATAGAGCTGGCTGTTTCCATCGCGACAGTTCGTCACTTGGAAATGAATCGGGCATACCGGATTGGTAGTTTTCACCGCAAAACACCATATCGTAACGCTCCGCAAGCATTTTAACCATTGTGGATTTACCGGTGTAACTATGTCCGTTAATGAAGTACACATTTCTCAAGTGATGCTTGATAATGTTGTCGCTTATCGTTATTTTCGTTTCGGCCACCTCACTAATTTAGTTTTCCTCACTCCATATGATGCGGTGTCATATATTCCTCTATATCCCAACGCCGATGCGCGTGCAGGGCACCTTGCCCTCGGCAAGCGCGGTCAGGCGATGACGCCCGTGTCCGATAACCACGGTGCATCCCCGGCGCACAGCGGGGATCATGTACTCCAGCTTGGCTTTCGCGCCGCCCGCGCCCGCGCGCGACGCGCCCACGCAGCTCTCTTGCAAAAGGCGGATGTTTTCGATGACCTCGTCCGCGTCCGCACCGGTTACGCGCTCGACAAGCGTTTTCGGATCGAACGGATCGCGATAGATGCCGTCCGCGGATGTCATGATGACGAGCAGGCGCGCGCCGACCAGCTCTGCGATGACCGCTGCCGTCTCGTCGTTGTCCACGCACTCAACGGCGGGCGCGCCTGTTTGCCGCAGCTGGGAGAGCTCCATTTTTCGGTTTTCCTCGGCGGACACTGCGTCATTGTAGTTGACAATGGGTACTGCGCCTTGCTCCGCCGCGCGCAAAAAAAGCCGCCTGATATGCTCGCGCTTCTCCTGATCGTTAAAGTGATGGTGCTCCACGAGCATCTGCCGCACCGAGATGTGCGGCGGGATGAACCGCCTGTAGTTCTCCATCAAAATGGCCTGCCCCTGCGCCGCATAATCTGTCTTGACCGCGTCGGGCTCGCCCGCGAGCTCGCGTCCGCTGTTGCGCTTCATGTAATCGAGCCGCCCGATCTCGGTCGCGCCCGACGTCACGAAGATCATCCCCGGCTCAAGCTCAGCGCCCAGCCGCGAAAAAATGTTGTAGTCAATGTCGTTCTCTTCGCGGCGTATCAGCGCCATCGATCCGATTTTGCCCACCAGCTTGATACCCAAGCACACACGACCCCCTGCATATGAAACGAATACGGAGGAAGTCCTCCGGCGACAATTTTCTACTGGCCGACTACGCGCCGAAGCGCTCGCGCGTTGCCCACAGACCGAGCGCAGGGTTGGAGATGTAGTAAATTTCGCCGTCGGACGTGGCGTTGTACCCGTCCGAAAGGCCGGCGTACTTGGCCTGCGCTTCCGCAATGTCCATAAAGGAGTATCCGACGGACTCAATGTCTTTTTTCATAGCGGGGTTCGCGCAGTAGACTATATCGAAGCGCCCGTCGCTCGTGCCGTGCACAAGGTGCGCGGCCACAGATAGGTTTTCGGCGAGATCGGCGTTCTCGCGCGCGTCGGACAGTGTGCGTTCGCGGCCAAAGTAGCCGTACTTACGGATGAGCGCGTCGTTTTCAAGGTCCTCCCCAAAGCGCGTCAGGCCAGGCGCGAGAACGATCAGGCGCGCGCCGTCGGCGAGCATCATGCGGGTGCGGTAGACAGCCTTGTTGCCCAGCCACGTCGTGCGGTACTCCTCGGGGTCAAGCGTGACCACGCACGTCTTGACCTCGCGCGGTACGTAGTCGATGTTGAGCTCCTGCGCGAGCTTGCCCGCCGCCTCGAACACATCGCGCCCGTCACCGATGAACAGCCCCTTGATGACGTTCTTCCCCTCGTGTTTCCCGATGACGGTCAGCGCGTAGCGAACCGGGAGTTGTGCCGCGAAATGCGCGGCAGCGTAGTCCCAGATTTTGCGCACGGGGGTGTCCGCGCGCCCCATGATACGCTCCGCGCCGTACACCGCGCCCACAAAGTGCGTGCGGTTGATCATCTGACTCCCGCCGCAGCCCACGAACAGGTGCTTGGAGTAGCTCGCGAGGCCCGCGACCTCGTGCGGGACAACCTGCCCCGCACACACGATGAGATCATAGCCGCCGTTCACAATGCGTGAATTGAGCTGGACTTCGATGTCAAAGTCGAGCAGCCCGTCGCTGACCTCCTTGACGAACGCGCCGGGCACATGACCCAGCGTGACCACGTCGTCACGCCAGCGGTGCTCGATGATCTTCCCAAACGGGATCGCGCCGCCAAACATGACCTCCGCCTCAGCAGGCGTCATGGGGACATGCGTGCCCAACGCGGGGAGAACGTCCACCTCCGCGCCATACGAGGCGTATTGCTTGTAAAGGATCGCGGTGATCTCACCCGCGCGGGAGTGCACACGCGTGATGTCCGGCGGGATAAGCAGCACTTTTTTTGGGCTTTCGTCAAAGCCGCTCAAGACCAGGCCGCGCAGCTCCTCGGGTGAGACGCCCGCGTTCTTTGCGATGTGGTTGACTCTCATGCGCTGTTGCCCCCTATTCTATGGTATGAGCGCTTGGTACTGCGCCTGATACCGCTCAAAGCGCGTCTGATAAAAATCATGTGCGGACGGGTTGTTGGGTACGATCTCGCTCTCGGGAGGAGGCATGTCACGAAGCGACTTGAGCGCGCCCGCCGCCTTGAGACCGAGCGCAACCGCACCCAGCACCGACTGATCCTCGCTCAAGTTGACGCTCACATTGCGCCCAAAAATGTCCGCCGCCATGTTGGTCCACGTAGGAGAGCGCAGTATCCCCCCCGAAAGCCTCAGCTCCATCGGTTCCCCAAGCTCCGCTACAAGCGTCTTGTAGCACTGGTACAGATTGAACAGGATTCCCTCAAGCACGCCGTAATACATGTGCCCCGCCTGCGAGTTTCCGCTGACGCCGAAGAACCCGCCGCGGATATCGTCGCGCCAGCCCGGGCAGCGCTCCCCAAAGAGGAAGGGCAGGAATATCGGAGAAGACGCGAGCGTCGGTCGCGCGATGGCGATCTCAGCCTCAAGCTCCGGAAAGGAGGCGCGGCCGCCCAGCATCCTGTCACGGAACCAGTCCACGCAGTTGCACGCGCCGCTGGTTGCCGCGCCGGCGACGCGCGTATTCTCCGCCGCGTAGTAACACCAGGTCGCGGGATTGGCGGGCAGGACGGGTTTCTGCGTCGCAACGCGGAGCGCGCCGCTCGTGCCCACTGAAAACGTCATGATGCCCGGTGTGAGCGCGCCCGATCCGATTTGATTGAGCGCGCCGTCCGCGCCGCCCGCCGCGACGGGCACATCCCCGATACCAAGCGCTTTGGCGATGTCCGGCAGGATGGGAAGCGCGTCGTCCGCCTCGCATAATTCAGGCAAAACGTCGCGCGGGATACCCGCCCAAGACAGAATTTCGTCGTCCCAGTCGAGCGTGTGGATGTTGAAAAAACCGCTGCCCGAAGCAAAGCTCCGCGAGCTGAGCGCCTTCCCCGTCATCCGATAAGTCAGGTAGCTTCCAAGAGACCACAGGCCGCGCATCGCAGCCATGTCTCGCGGGCGCGTTTCAAGCAGGTATTTGAACTGCCACAGCGGGTACAGCGAGTGCACCATACAGCCCGTGCGGCCGTAAAGCCAACGGGTGAGTTCCTGGTCCTTGCGCGCATGGGCCGTCAGTCCCGAAGCGCCAGTATTCGCCCATGTCAACGCGTCCATAAGCGGACGGTTGGCCGCGTCCACCGGGAGCGTTGAGTGCCAGATGCTGGACAGCGCGACCGCACCGATCATCGGCCCAAAACCGCGCGCCGCTTCCGCCCCCGCCTCGAGCAGACATTCCACCACGAGATCGGAATCCAGCGTCACCACGCTGCCCGCGAGTTTGCCGTAAGGCCGCGAAACCTGTGCGAGCACACCGCGCTCCAACGAATAGACCATCGCCTTAGCAGCCGATGTGGATGCCTCCAGTGCAAGCGTAATCATGGGACACCTCCAAAGAATTAGGGTGGCGGGCTACGCCGCGTCCGCCGCGATCTCTCGCGTGAGGTTCTTCACCCAGCGGAACCGGTTAACCTTGACCACCGCGACGAAGCACTTTAGAATCTGATCGCACTTCAGGCACGCGAACACCACCACCGCCGGCTGATGGAGCCAGAACGCCGCGATGAAAGCGGATGGCAGCACGATGAGCCAGATGAAGATCAGGTCGTTAAAAAGCACAAACCGTGTCGCGCCGCCCGCGCGCACAAGCCCCGTCAGAGAGCAAGCCTGGTATGACGTGCCGATGATGGTCACCGCCAGTACGCCCAGAAACTGGTATGCCGTCGCGCGCGTTTCCGGCGAGACGTTGTAGAGCGAAATGACCGGCCCGCGCAAGAACCAGATCAGCGCAGATCCGACCAGCCCCATGCATAAAAACACAACCTGAAAACGCCGCGAGTACGAAATGACGTCCTTTGTCCGCCCTTCGCCGATCGTTTTTCCAATAATGACCGACGCTGCGCCCGATGTCGAGAACACGATGACTGAGATCACCTGAAACAGCGCCTGCGCGATGGCGTTACCCGACATCGCGCTCGCTTCAAGCCTGCCCAAAATGGCGGTTTGTGCCATACCGCCCAGCGACCAACAGATATCGCCCGTGATGATGGGCGCGCCATATTTGAGGAAATCGACACCCAAAACGCGGCTGAACCTCACCAGATGGTGTGGGCGCAACTCAAGCCTCACATCCCGGAACCGAACAAACAGCGAGATTAGGGCGAACTCTACCAGCCGCGAGACCACCGTGGCCAGCGCCGCGCCAAACACTTCCAGCCGCGGCAGGCCCAATCGACCATAGATCAGAGCCCAGTTGAGCGTGATGTTGACCACCAGTGAAACGGTCGAGACATAAAGGCTGACCCGTGTGTTCTCCACACAGCGCATTGACGCCACAAACACCGCCGTCGCGCACATGAATGGGAACGAGAACGCGACCGCCCTCAAATACACCGCACCTTGGACGATCGTATCCGCTTTGTCTGTGAGTATGCCGAGCAGAGCCTGCGGCCAAACAGCGCACACAACGCCAAGCGCAAGCCCGAGCAGCGCGCAAAGCCAAAACCCGATAGCCACGACCGAGCGCATACTCGGCTTGTCGCCTTTTCCGTAGTACTGCGACGCGAGCAGCACAAGCGCCGCCGACACGCCCGTCGTGAGCATGTTGAGGATAAACTGCACCTGGTTGGCCACCACAATTCCCGCGATCGCCGTATCGCCGAGCGAGCCAACCATGATGTTGTCCGCAAGCGCCACGCCTTGCACAAGAACCGCCTGAAGCGCCATGGGCAGCGCGATCCTGGCAAGGCGGGCGTAAATGTTTTCTGACGCCAAACAAGCATCTCCCACATTTTGTGAGTATAGATGAAGGACGGAAGGCTCCGTCTCCTCCTCGGTTACGCATCGACGATTTAGCTTTGGACAGCCTCAGCCTTTACAGCCATTTTGTGTGGAAGGCGCCGGGTTTGTCGGTGCGCTCGTAGGTGTGCGCGCCAAAGTAGTCGCGCTGCGCCTGCAGCAAATTGTGCGGGAGAACAGCGCTCCTGTATCCGTCGTAGTACGAAAGCGCGGACATGAAGCAGGGCGCCCATACACCGTTTTCCGCGGCGAGGCAGACCACGCGCCGCCAGCCTTCCTGCGCGGAGGTGAGTACGCCTGAGAAAAACGGGTCGAGCATGAGGTTGGGAAGCGCGGCGTCGCGGTCGTACGCGTCCTTGATGCGTCCAAGGAAGCGCGCGCGGATGATGCATCCCCCGCGCCATAAAAGCGCGATACGGCCAAAGTCGAGCGTCCAGCCGTATGCCTCGCCCGCTGCGCTCATGAGCGAGAACCCCTGCGCATACGAGCAGATCTTGGAGGCGTAGAGCGCGTCTTTGAGGGCGGAAAGGAACGCGGAGCGCTCAGACACCGGCACGGGCGATGGGCCGGGAAGCGCTTTGGCGGCGTGCACACGCTCATCCTTGCGCGCGGTCATGGTGCGCGCGAAGACGGCTCCCGCGATCGTCTCGGCGGGCACGCCCAGATCGAGCGCTTCCTGCGATGTCCACTTGCCGGTTCCTTTTTGCCCCGCGCGGTCGAGGATGACGTCCACGAGCGGTTTACCCGTGTCGGGATCATCGCGCGCCAGGATGTCGGCCGTGATTTCAATGAGGTAGGAGTCCAGCTCGCCCGTGTTCCACTCTGCGAACACGGCCGCGCACTCCTTGGGCGTGAGACCCGCGAGGGAGCGCATAAGCGCGTACGCCTCGCAGATGAGCTGCATGTCGCCGTACTCGATGCCGTTATGCGTCACTTTGACGTAATGCCCCGCGCCGTCCTGTCCAAGGTAAGCGCAACACGGCGAGCCATCCGCCACCGCTGCGATTTTCTCAAGGTAGGGTCCCGCGATGGCGTACGCTTCCTTGGATCCGCCCGGCATCATGCTCGGGCCGAGGAGCGCGCCTTCTTCTCCGCCCGATACGCCGCAGCCCAGATAAAGCAGCCCCGCGTCGGTGACCTGCTTTGTGCGCCGTACGGTGTCCTTGAAGAACGAATTACCGCCGTCAATGATGATGTCGCCTTTTTCAAGGTTGGCGAGCAGTTCCGCGATGACCGCGTCCACGGGCGCGCCCGCCTGCACCATGATCATGACCACGCGCGGCTTTTGCAAAAGACTTGTCAGCTCGGCAACCGAGTACGCCGCGCGGATGTTTTTGCCTTTGGCTTCGTTTTGGACAAACGCCTCCGTTTTTGCCGCTGTTCGGTTGTAAACCGCAACCGACATACCCTTGCTTTCCATGTTCAAAACCAGATTCTGACCCATAACGGCCAGCCCGATCAGACCGATATCGTACACGCCGACGCCCCCTGTCCCTATTCTTTCTTCATGATAAATCAAAGCACCCAAATTGACAACCCTCCGCCTCAAACCGCGCCGAATGTTAAATTGGTGTAAACGGTTCAAAGAGGGGCGAAAACGTGGTAGAATGAAGGCATGATGATGAGTGAGGCGGGAAGGCTTTTGTACACGACACACGATCTTTCCTTGGCGAAAAAGCGCGGTGACCGCGCGCTGATCACGCTGCTGGTTGGCGCGCTTGCGTCCGTAACGTTTGCGATAATTCCCTTCTGCTTGAAGATACAGTGGCTGACCGTCGCGGTCACGGCGGTGCTCGGCTGCGCGGTCATTTTTTGGTGGGACTTAAAAGGGGCGCCGGCATTTCGATACGCGCGCTTCGTTAATTCTCTGAACACCGGGCTTGAGCACGAATTCTCCGCCGTGATCCAGAGCCTGCCTGAAGACAGCTTTGAGTTCGGCGGCGTCCCCTGTCGTCCGATCCACCTGCTTTTGGACATCGATACGCTCACACACACTTACGAAGGCGAGCCTGTGTGCTATTACTCCGACGTCAAAGCCAAGCTGCCCGCGCTTCAAGTGGGCATGCACGTCCGCGTCCGTCATACGGGGCGCGTGCTCAAGGACATCACCGTCATCGGGGAGAAGTAACGAATGGACATGTCGCTTCCCGCGCGTGTTATCGCGTGCGTGACCGGTCAAAAGACATGCGAGCGCCTGATCAAGCACGGCGCAGCGCTTGCAAAAATTGAAAACGGAGAGCTGGCCGTGGTGCACGTCGCGCGGTTCGGCTTTCATTTCCTTGGCAACCCGTGCGAAGGCGAAGCGCTCGAGTACCTCTTCGAGGCAGCCAAGGCCGTCAACGCGGAGATGACCGTGCTCAGGAGCGATGACTTTGTCAGCGCGATCGCGCGCTACGCGTATAAACACGACATCACGCACATGGTTGTGGGCAAGCCAGAAACGACCGAAGGCCGCGAGCTGCTCTCACGCATCCGCACCACGCTGCCCAGAATCGCGCTGTTCATCAGCGAGCCGGAATGTTGATCAAACGCGCGTGGCAGGCGGTCCAGACGGGCGGCGGCGTGATGGCGCTGACCGCGCTGTGCGCCCTTGCACCCGTCCCGGTGCTTTTCACATGCGCGCGTCAAACGCTCAACACGGGCTCGCCGCTTCAACTCACGGCGATGACAGCCTTTGCGCTTGTCCTGATCGTGGGGATTCGCGCCCTTGCGAGCGGAGCGCTCGCGGTGACTTCGGTGCGCGCGTGCCTAGGCGAGAGCGTCTCGCTCTGGGATTGTCTTTCTTCCGCGTGTGCGCGCGCGGGGAGATGGGTGATGCTCCGGCTCGCGTGCGACGCGATCAGCGCGTTATGCGCGCTTGCCCTCGGACTGCCCGCGTTCATCACTTTATCCGACCGCGACCCTTACCGCTCATGGTTGATCGTTCCCGTGCTCGTGTTCTGGCTCGTCTCAGGCGCTCTCTTTCCGCTCGCCGCCACGGCTTCGGTCACGGAAAACCGCTGGGGGGTGCGCGCGGTGCGCCGCACGCTCGCGCTGCTCAACCGCCCGCAAGCGCGCGGCATCCTGACAGCCCGCGGGCTGGAAGCGTGCGTCATCTGCCTCGCGGCAATGGTCGCCAGCTTTACTTCCATGGCATTGTACACACACACCGATTCGCCTTTCGTCTTTGCGCTCCCGCTCATCGTACCGCTCATCAGCTGGCCGTTTACCCATGCGCTGAGCTCCGCCGCGTACTTTGGCATCCGCGAAGCCACCGAGGCGTACCAGCGTTTCGCGCCTGAAAACACCGCAGATTGCGCCGGAACGGATGACGTTCCATAAATGATGAAAAGAGGAACCCCATGAAAGCCGTACTGACCGTGCTCGGGCGCGATCGTGTGGGCATCATCGCCCACATGAGCAACGCGCTCGCCAAAGAAGATGTCAACATCCTCGACCTCAGCCAAACCGTTTTGGGCGGCGACACGTTCACCATGGTCATGCTGGTCGACTTGGACGCGTGCGCGCTGGATATCCGTGAGCTCGGTGCCCGCCTTGAAGCATCCGCGCGCGAGATCGGCATGACTGTCCGCCTCCAGCGGAGCGACATCTTCGACGCCATGCACAGGGTCTGAAACGGAGGACGCCATATTGCTCAACCTGACCGACATTCTTGAAACCGTACGCATGATCGAGCGCGAACGCCTCGACATACGCACAATCACACTCGGCATCTCCTTGCTCGACTGCGCGAGAGACGATTCACGCGCGCTTTGCGACGCGGTCTATGACAAAATCACGCGCCGCGCCGAGAAACTATGCGCCGTGGGCGAGCAACTCGAGGCTGAGTTTGGCATTCCCATTGTCAACAAACGCATCTCGGTCACTCCCGTTTCCCTGATCGCGGAGGCAAGCGGCGACCCGCTTAGCGTCGCGCTCACGCTCGAGCGCGCGGCGGACGCAACCGGCGTCAACTTCATCGGGGGCTACTCCGCACTCGTTCACAAGGGCATGACACCCGGTGACCGCCGCCTGATCGTATCCCTGCCGGAGGCGTTGAGCGTCACCGAGCGCGTTTGCGCGTCCGTCAACGTCGCGACGACGCGCGCAGGCATTAACATGGACGCGGTCGCGCTGCTGGGGAACGTCATCAAGGACATGGCCAAGCGCACGCGCGAACGCGACGGCATTGCGTGCGCCAAGCTCGTGGTCTTCGCCAACGCCGTCGAGGATAACCCCTTCATGGCCGGCGCTTTCCACGGCGTAGGCGAAGGTGAGACGGCCATCAACGTGGGTATTTCTGGCCCGGGCGTCGTCAAGCGCGCGCTTGAGGATGTACGCGACCAGCCTTTCGATGTCGTGGCGGAGACCATCAAACGCACCGCGTTCAAGATCACGCGCGTGGGGCAGCTCATCGCGCGCGAGGCATCCCAGCGCCTGAACGTTCCTTTCGGCATCGTCGACCTCTCCCTCGCCCCCACCCCCACCGTGGGCGATTCCGTCGCGCACATCCTCGAAGAGATGGGTCTGGAGCGCACAGGCACGCACGGCACGACAGCTGCGCTCGCGCTGCTCAACGACGCCGTCAAGAAGGGCGGCGTTATGGCGTCCTCCCACGTCGGCGGGTTGTCCGGCGCGTTCATCCCGGTATCCGAGGACATCGGGATGATCGAGGCTGCAGAGGTGGGCGCGCTCACACTCGACAAGCTCGAAGCCATGACGTGCGTGTGCTCGGTTGGCCTCGATATGATCGCCGTTCCGGGCGCCACGTCCGCCGCGACCCTCTCCGCCATCAGCGCGGACGAGGCCGCAATCGGCGTCGTCAACAACAAAACGACCGCCGTGCGTGTCATTCCCGCGCCCGGGAAGGCCGCATTCGACCATGTCTCCTTCGGCGGGCTGCTCGGTCACGCGCCCATCCTCCCCGTCCACCCCTTCTCTTCCGAAGCCTTCATCTCCCGCGGCGGCCGTGTACCCGCCCCGCTGGGTAGCCTGAGGAACTGAACGAGGGAACGCAGGGGCCTTCGCGGCCCTGAACCCCGCGCCGGGGACATTGTCCCCGTACCCTGTCGGCCGGCGCGTTCGCGCCATGGACTGCGAAACACTGCTTGCATACAAAGCAGGCTTTTTATTTACGATGCTAAGCCCCCACTTAGCCAACGATGACTGTGCAGCGCTCACAGCGTTCACCCCCGCCCTCCTCGCCAGACTGATTTGCAGAGGTTTTTGTTTGTTACAGCGAATGCGCGCCCGGTTCAGGCTCATCGACACGCAGGGGCTGACTCCCGACCTCGTGCGCAGCCTTTACTTGGTCATTTTGGCCGTCAGCTTTGGGCAGGTCGGCTTCATGGTGACGGACGGGCCCGCGCTCACGGGCTACGTCCGCATGCTTGGAGCTGACGATTTTGTCTTTTCCGTGCTCATGGCCATCCCGTTCATCGGGGGTGCGATGCAGCTCTTCGCGTCGGCCATCGTCGAAAAGACGCGCGCACGGCGCTTCACCATGATTTTTTTCGGCACGATCCAGCGCATGATGTGGCTCCCCGTCGCGCTGGTCCCCCTGATTTTTCCGGAACAGATGACCAACCTGCGCGTGTGGTCGGTGGTCGTGTTCGTGGCGGTGTCGAGCTGCTCGGGCGCGTTTGTCAACGTCAGTTTCTTCTCGCTCGTGGGCGACCTCGTGCCCATCCGGATACGCGGGAGATACTTCTCATCGCGCAGCCGGGTGATGACCGTCGTCGGCGTGATCGCGAGCCTTTTCATCAGCCTGACGCTGGACGCGTTATCGGGCTACACCGGCTACCTCATCGTGTTCACGCTCGCCGCGCTGTTCGGCACGGCGGACATCCTGACGTTCATCTTCATCAAGTGGCCGCCCATGCCCGAAAAAACGGCAGGCGATTCCACGCTCTCCATGGCACGCGGCCTGATCAAGAACAAGCGTTTCCTCAAGCTGGTTTGCTACTGGACGCTCTGGTATTTCTCAGCGCGTCTCCCCGGCCCGTTCTACACAGTGTTTATGCTCGACGTGCTGAAGATGAGCTATTTCCAGATCACTGTGCTGAACAACATCATGTCCATGGTCGCAACCGCCGTCTTCGTCACCTTTTGGGGGCGGCTGATGGACAGCCACGGCTACAAACCCGTGGTCAAGCTTGCAGGGCTTGTTGCCGCAGGGACACCGCTTCTATGGCCGCTGCTCAACGCGCACAATTTCTACCTGGTCGGCCTGTATCAGGTCATCGCGGGTGCGTCTTGGTGCGCCGTTGACTTGTCCGCGCAAAACATGCTGCTCAACGCGTCGCCCGAGAAAAACCGATCGTTCTATATCGCCGCGTACAGCGTCTCGACCCAGCTGATCGGAAACGCGCTCGCGTTCGTCATTGGCGGGTTTTTGATCCAGAACGTGTTCACCGCGTTTGACGGCGTGACCATCCCCTTTGTCACGGTCAATCGCTACACGATGAGTTTCTGGCTCTCGTCTGTCCTGCGTTTCATCGTGCTCTTTTTAGGCGCGGGTCTCCTCATCGAGCCGGACGCCAAATCCACGCGCGAAACATTCCGATACATGATACACGGCCTTCGCGTCCGCGCGCGGGCTTTGAATGTGATGATCAAACGAAAAAGGTGGATCAAACAGCATGAAAGGCTTTGATTTCCAGGACGCTGCGGCGCGCATATCGCACGCCATGAGAGCGCTTGCGGAGCACAACGCTTTCTCCGACGCCGAGGTCGCCGCGCTTACTTGCGAACTGCTTGTGGCCGACCTGCGTTTTATGGCCGACACGGGTGTCTTGACGGAGGACGGCACCCCCGGCGACAGTTTCTATGACGACGACGACGCCTTCGAAGCGCTGTGCGAAGCGCTCATCGGATCGAGGCCCGGCCTTTCTGACGAGGAAGAGATGCGCATCGCACACTTCGTCGACGATTACATGGATCAAGTGCAGCTATACTTCGAGGAGTCCGGGCTGCTTTTCTGGGAATAAAGCCACGCACAAAACAGCGCGCCCGGAATGATGACATGCCGTCAATCCGAGCGCCGCGTTTCGTCACATGAGCTTCAGGTTCATACGGATCTCCAGGGTTAGGGCGGCAAGCGCCTTTTCTGGCGCGACAACATTCTGAGCGGCGTGGAGGTTAACCTCCACGCCGCCGTCTTCGCCCGGTTTACAGAATCTTGCTGATGAACTCGATGGTGCGCGGGTTCCTGGGGGAAGTGAAGAAGTCGTCGGGCTTGGCTTGTTCAACGATGCGGCCTTCGTCCATGAACACCACGCTGGTGGCGATTTCCCGGGCAAAGCTCATCTCGTGTGTGACGATGGCCATGGTCATGCCCGTCTTCGCGAGACTGCGGATGACTTCGAGCACTTCGCCGATCATTTCAGGGTCAAGCGCGGAGGTCGGCTCATCAAAGAGCATGTAGTCGGGATTCATGGCGAGCGCCCGCGCGATGGCGACGCGTTGCCGCTGTCCTCCTGAAAGCTGCGCCGGGTAAGCATTGACCTTGTCGGACAACCCCACGCGCGCGAGCAGGGAGATCGCGTCTTTTCTCGCCCGGTCCTCCGGTTGTTTGAGCACGCGCAGGGGCGCGAGCATGATGTTGTCCACCGCGGTCATATGTGGGAAAAGGTTAAAGTTTTGAAATACGAAGCCCACCTTGGCGCGCATGTGGTCGAGATTGGTCCTGTGGTGGAGCATGTCCACATCGTCGATCACGATGCTGCCCTTCTCCGGCCTCTCAATGCCGTTGATGCAGCGCAGGAGCGTGGACTTCCCCGATCCCGAAGGCCCGATGAAGCACAGGATGTCACCCTTGTTGATCCCAATGCTCACGTCGACCAGAACACGTAGCTCTCCGAAGGACTTGCAGAGACCATCGACTTTAATCACTGACTTTGAGCCTCCTTTCGAGCTTGCGCGCGAACCAGGAGATCGTCAGCGTCATGCATAGGTACATGATGGATGCCACGATGAGCGGAACGACGTAGCTGTAGTACCGCGCCCCCAACACCTGACTGCGCTTGAGGAGCTCCATCGCGCCGATGGTGGACACCAGGGAAGAGTCTTTGACAAGCACGATGAACTCAGACACCAGAGGGGGCACGATGCGCTTGAACGCCTGCGGGAAGATGACATAAATCATGGCCTGCCAGCGGGATAAACCGAGCGAGCGGGCGGCTTCCATTTGGCCTTTGTCGATGGACTCGATGCCCGAACGGATCAGCTCGGTCGTGTACGCTCCGGAGTTAATGCCCATAGCGATCAAACCCACGACAAAGGGTTCAAGGAAGAGCGATTGCCCCGTCACGGCCTTGTAGATGCTCGGTATGCCCAGGAAGATGAACAGGATCTGGAGCAGCATGGGCGTGCCGCGGAAAAACTCAACGTAAACCGTGGCAATTCCGCGCACGATGCCATTGCGCGAGATGCGTCCCATCGCGCCGAACATGCCGATGAACACGCCGATCACCAGCGCGCCGATGGCAAGCCCGAGCGAGAGCAGCGCGCCCAACGCCAAGTACTGCAGCTGCCCTGCGAGTATTTTCTGGAGTATCTCCACGGGGTGCCTCCCGTCCGCTTACAGCTTGTACTTTTTGACGAGATCCTTGTACTCCTGCGTCGTGATGAACGTCGCAATCGCCTTGTTGAGCGCTTCATACAGCTTGTCGTTGCCCTTCTTGACGATGATCATGTTCTCTTCGTCAATCAGGCGCTCCTCCAGCATGATCAGGCCGTCTTGCTTGCCGTACTCCTGGCCGACGCCAAGGTCACACACGACGCCGTCGATCTGGCCGTTGCGCAGCATCTCAAACGCGACGAGGTAATCGCTCGCCATGATCTGCTCCGCGCCTTCGATGTCGCTGATCGCGATCTCGCCCGTTGTACCCAGACCCGCGTAGAGCTTCTTGCCTTCGAGGTCTTTCGTTGTCTTGATCGGGCCGTCTTTTTTGACGACGGCGACCTGCGCAGTCTTCAAGTAGCCCGTGGTGAAGAGCACGTCGCGCTCCTTGTCGTACGTAAAACCCGATAGACCCACGTCGACCTGGCTGGCCTGAAGCGCTGAGATGATCGTGGAGAAATCCATTTGCTTAAATTCGATGGTCAGGTTCATGGCCTTGCCGAGCGCGTTCATCATCTCGATGTCAAAGCCCACGAGGTTGCCTTTTTCATCGAGCGACTCATACGGGGGATAGTCCGGGCTTGTGCCGACAATCAGCGTGCCCGCCTTGGCGATCTGGCCGCCGAACGTCTCTCCAACCGGCGCGGACGTGGCGGGGGCGCACGCCGCGAGCGCGAGCGCAAGAACCAAAGCCACAACTGTGATCAGAGCGATTTTCTTCATGTGTCTACATCCTTTTCTGTTATCGGGTCACGATGGCGAAACCATCGAACGCGTACTTTTTTAGCCCGTTTTCGTCCGTTTGGAAGGGTTCATTCCCGCCCGCGACACGTTCGCACGCGTCCGACACGCGCTCAAGCGCGGCGGCGTCAACAACCGGCTCGTTGTGGCTGGTATAAAGCGCAGTCACATCTTTGAGCGCCGCGAGTTTTTTCATCGTATTCCTGAAAACCGCAAAGTCCGAGTTCATGCCGTCGGGCGTCTCAAAATGCAGGTAGAGTGTCGCGGGATAAAACGTATCGCCCGTGAAGAGCACACCGCTGAGATCGTCGTGCAGCATGATGCTTTCCGGTGAGTGCCCGGGCGTGTGAATGGCCGTGAGCTTGCGCCCGCCAAGGCTGAAGACATGCCCGTCCTTAAGCGGCTGGTAGCGGCACGGCTTGATCTCATACCTCGTCGGGTCAAACCCGTCAGGATACGGCTTCCACGTCGACTCACCCCCAAGCTGAGAGAGGATGTGCTCACCTGATTGCCCGCGCTCAAGCCGCGCTTTGGCCACCGGATGGTCGAGCGCGTACACGGCGTCAAACCGCCAGTTGCACCCAACGTGGTCAAAATGCGTATGGCTGTTGACCACGATCAGCGGCAGCCCCGTCAGCTCCCCGACGAGCTTTCTTATGTCCCCGATGCCCATGCCCGTATCCAGCAAAAGCGCGCGCTCACTTCCCAGCACAAGATACGAGATGACCTCCTGAAAGTGGCACGGCTCGTAGAGCGCATAGACATCGTGAGGCAGCTTGTATACCTCAAACCACGGCTGGGACTGCTCAACGCGCGCGAGCTCCGCGAAGCCTTTTCTTGGGAGCGCGTCAAACCAGCGCTCGGGCTGTATGGCGTCCTTGATTCTCTCCAAACCGCGCCTCCCTTGCATATTTATGTGATTATTCATTATATCGCCAGCGCTGTTCGTTGTCAATCCGCGCGCTGCGGATTCGCCAGCAACCTGAACTCTCCGAAGCTGTCCCATCATATGATGATCTGTATCCCCCACGGGAGGAGAATCACTATGAAAATTGACAAACCGGTCGCTGCCCAATTCTGGAGCCGCGGCCGTGAGCCTTGCTCCATTAACCCGATCTGGCCGGCGCCGCGCCCGGTCCCGATTATCCCCGACCCACGGTGTGATATCCCCTGCGACCGGCGCACTGCACCGACGTGTGAACCCCGCTGCGCGCCTCGGTGCGAGCCAAGATGCGAACCTCGGTGCGAGCCTCGGTGCGAACCACGATGCGAGTCTCGGTGCGAGCCAAGATGCGAACCACGGTGCGAGCCTCGGTGCGAGCCCAGATGCCCGCCGCCCTGTCCCCCTCCTCGCGATGTTTGCTGCCGCCCCCAGCCCGCGCCTTGCGTCACCCGCCCCACGGGCGCGATTCAGCAATGCTTCACCGACATGGTGCGCAGCCGCGTATGCGATCAGAGTGTGACGCTCTATCCGCAGCGAATACGCCCCGCGTGCCCGCCCGTCCCCCCTCTGCAGCTGATCAGCGCGTGCGCCACCCAGCGGCAGCCCGAAGTGCGCGATGTGGTGGTCGAGCCAACATGCGGTGTCGCCGGAAAGTTTCGTGTGACGGCGGAGATCATCGTACCCATTGATGTGTGTTTTTGCGATGAAAACGGCAACCGCTTCAACGGCGAAGACGTCATCATCATCCCGCAGAACACGTTACTTAGGCTCCCGCGCAACCGTTCCTATACGTTCGGCGCAATGGCGCGCGTGCGCATCACACCGGCTGGAGGGTCATGCGACAGCCCCTTTGCGCTCCGCGCGTGCTACGACGCCGAGGTGTGCTTCTATGTCGCGACGATAGAACCCTGCGAATCGCGCGACTGCTGTCAAACCGATTCTCGGTGCGATTGGTACTTCAGCCTCCCCATCTATCCACCCGGATAAGCCGCGTACCCTGTACATCGAAGGCGCTGGATTCTATGCGGAATCCAGCGCCTTCACACAAGCATCTTAAGTCATTCTGCGCGCGATCTCAGCGAACCTCGGTGCCGCGTACTCGAGGAAGGACGCGATGGCTTCACAGTACATGTGATTCCCGGCGACGCCATCCAACGCGTGATCACGGTCGCGCCTGCACCCTCCGCGGCACAGCGCGTAGACGCGGCAGGAGCGGCACTTCGGGTCGTTGTGGCGAGAGCTTTCAATGAACCTCCCCATGGTTTCATCTGTTTTCATATCGACAAAGCTCGCATCCCGTAAATTGCCCAAACGCCAGTTATCAACACAGAAAAAATCGCACGGATAAACAGTTCCGTCCGCCTCCACGATAAGCTGACCCGCGCACTCGCCGCTCAGCCCGCAAAGCTCGGGGCCGCGTCCCGCCGCCATTTGCGCGACGTTGTCAAAATAACGGATGGACGTGTACTCTCCACGCGCAAGATCAGCGTACCACAGGTCAAACAGCCGCTTGAGAAAGCGCTCATACCCAGCCGGAGTCAACGAGTGACGCGAGGCAAAGGGGGCGGTGTCCAGCGGGTCAAGGCATGGGATGTATTGAAGGAATCGGAATCCCGATTTTTTGTAAAACGCATACACACTGTCCACATGCCTGGCCGAGAGCGCCGTCACTACCGAGAGAATATTGAACTCAACGTGCTCTTCGGCCAGAAGCGCCGCCGACTTCATGACGCGCGCGAACGTCCCTTTGCCCTCGCGGGTCACGCGCATGGCGTCGTGGATGTCCTTGGGGCCATCCAGCGAGAGTCCGAGCAAGAAGCCTTCGCGCGCGAAAAACTGTGCAAAGTCGCGAGTGAGCGCGCACCCGTTGGTCTGAAGCGCATACCCCACCCGGACGCCTCCATCATTTCGGTCGCGCACCCTCTCGGTGAAACGTACAAAAAAAGGAATACCGGCCAGGGTCGGTTCTCCGCCCTGGAACATGAATTGTACAGCAGCTGCGCCTGTCTCAAAAGCGCGTTCAATCACGAGCGACGCCGTTTCCTCGCTCATGATGCCAGTCGACGCGACCTCCCGCTTCTTGGCTTCGTCGCAGTAGAAGCAATACCCACACGCCATATCGCAAAGGCTGGACGCGGGCTTGATCATGATATTCAGCTGTTGGATACGCGGAGTCACGCCCCCCATGACACCCACCTCATCACTTCACCCACTAGAATGACGGCCACAACCGCGCACAAAACAACCGTCGCCGTCCCCTTGGGCAGTTTGGCCGCGACGAGGCCGCCGATCAACCCTCCGAGTAGTCCGCCAGGCACCGTGTACACGATCAGCGAAAAGTCCGCGTAACCGGCCATCGTGTAGCGACCGAGGGACGAGAGAGTGGTCAGAAGCGTGATGCACGTGCTCTGGAACGCGGCCTCGCGATCCTCAAGGCCCATGAAGATGAGCAACGCAGCCATCTGAAAAGGGCCTCCCCCGATGCCGAAAAAGCCCGACATGACACCTGTGCACAGCCCGATCAACAATTGCGGTGCCCAATGCTTGACTTCTATCCGCAGACTGGGCCGCACTTTTCGCAGGATGACCACGCCCAGCACAAGCAGAAGTGAAACGATGAAAAGCCCGGTGACCGCCCTGGGGGTGACGTACTGGAGCAGGGACCCGCCCACGAAACCGCCGACGACGCTTCCCACCGCGATAAACAGCGTGCCCTGAAGGCGGATTTTCGCTCCTTTTCGCGTCGCGGCGAACACGTTGACAGTAGCCATCGCGAGCACCGTCGCGGCCGAAGTGAAGGAAGCCAGCGCGACTGATGCCGCGCCCATCTCAAGCGCGGGACGGATGATCATGCCCCCGCCGATGCCCGCGATGCCACCAACCAGCGTCGCGATCAGCGCAAGCAAAAAAAACTGCACGTTTATTCACCCATCCTTTCGGTCCGCTCCCGCCTGTACGCCTCCGGTCCGATGTCGTATAGATTGTTGCCATGTGCGTCGATCACCACAGTGAGCGGAAAATCAGCGACCACCAGTCGGTATACAGCCTCCGCGCCAAGTTCAGGATACGCCGCGACCTCGGAGCTGACGACGCAACGAGAGATCAGAGCGCCCGCGCCCCCAACCGCGCCCAGATAAACCGCGCCGCACTCCATCATGGCGGAAACGACTTCGTGCGATCGCGCGCCCTTGCCGATCATACCGAGCAGACCGTTTTTTAGCAGCGCGGGCGTGTAAGCGTCCACGCGCGAGCTTGTGGTCGGACCTGCCGAGCCGATCACCTCTCCGGGGCGTGCAGGCGTCGGACCGGCATAATAAATGACCTGCCCGACAATGTCCACAGGGAGCGGTTTCTCCGCAGACAGCAGCGCGGAAAAGCGCTTATGCGCGGCGTCGCGCGCAGTGTAGATGACGCCTGACAGCAAGACGACATCCCCCGCTCTGAGCGCGCGGCTTTCCCCGATCGTGAAGGGTGCGCTTAAGCGGATCACAGCGTCACCTCCGCGCGGCGAGATACGTGACAGCAAAGGTTGACCGCCACAGGCAGACCCGCTATATGCGTTGGATATGTCTCAATGTGCACGGCGAGCGCGGTCGTCGCGCCACCAAATCCCTGAGGCCCGATGCCCAGCGCGTTGATACGCGCGAGCAGCTCCGCCTCCATCGCGGCATACCGCTCGCATGCGTTTGTGGTGCCCAACGGACGAAGAAGCGATTTTTTTGCGAGATACGCTACATAATCAAATGTTCCGCCGATGCCAACCCCAACGATCACGGGTGGGCACGGGTTCGGGCCTGCTACGCGAACAGATTCCACGACGAAGTCCATCACGCCATCCGCTCCATCCGACGGCGAGAGCATGGCCAAACGACTCATGTTCTCACTGCCAAAACCTTTGGGCATAAGCGTTATTTTCAGGCGGTCGCCCTGCACAACATCCGTGTGAATCACTGCAGGTGTATTGTCGCGCGTGTTGACGCGCTCAAGCGGATCGCTCACAACCGACGCACGCAAGTGGGCCGACGCGTACCCCTCTCGAACCCCCTGATGAACCGCGGCCGTGAAGTCGCCTTCCACAAACACTTCCTGACCATATTCTACGAATATGCACGCAACGCCCGTGTCCTGACACGCCGGGATCGCCTCCGATCTAGCGAGCTCCGCGTTTCGAAGCAGAATTTCCAGTGTCCGCTCCGCGCCTGGCCATGTCTCCGTGAGACGCGCTTTTTCAATACACGCGGTTACGTCCGGTGGCAGATCGCATGCCGCGCGAGCGCAAAGCGCCGCGACCGCACGAGAGACCTCATTTGCCGTTACTGTTCTCATGGCGTTCACCCGTGTGTATCATACACGAAATGGGCATGACCCGCAATCGCCGCATGACGGCTTTGTTTTCCGTCTCGCAAATGTGAGCGTTTTGTGATACACTTCATTCACCGACGATAGAGGTGACACAATGCGCAAGTGGGTATGGGCGGCTCGTTGCGACGGTCTGCCTGTCAAGGACAAAGATCCCTTCTACCGCATCATGCCGCACATCATGACATCGCGCTCTGATGCGCAGGTGCATTACCACGACGAGATCGACATCACGCGCACGCTTGCCCACCTGCGCGCACGCAGGGCAGACAGCGAAGCACGCATCCGCCTCATTGACGTGCTGATGGCCGCGTGCGTTCGCGTATACGCTGAGAAACCCAAGCTCAACCGTTTCGTCAAACTCGGCCGTCATTACGCGCACAAGCGCATGGAAGTATGCATGGCCGTCAAAAAGACGCTCACCAATGAGTCGACTGACACCATACAGAAAATGCAGTTCGATCTGACTGAAACGCTATCCACACTTGCAGGCAAAGTCAGCGCGGCTATTGACTTCGGGCAGACCGAAGGCGCGGCCAACGGCACCGACCGTCTCGCGGCATTCCTAAACGCCTGCCCCGTCACACTCATGGGGATCCTGGTTCACGCTCTCAAGGCACTTGACGCCATCAATCTCCTGCCAGCCACTGTTATCCATGCCAGCCCCTTTCACAACAGCCTCTTTATCACGGACGTGGGATCCATCGGCATAGGGTCGGTATACCACCACATCTACAACTTCGGCACAACCTCCGTGTTTGTCTCCATGGGGCGGCTGATGACGCGGCCGGTACTCACGCGCGAGGGACACGTGGAAAACAGGACGTTTATGGACCTACGCATTGTAGTAGACGAACGCATTTGCGACGGATTCTACTTCGCCGGCGCTTTCAAGCGTATCCGCTGGTTCATACAACACCCTGAAGCCCTTGAAGTTCCCCCTGAGCGAGTCATGACCGAAATATGACGTCAGATAAACCCTCCGCAACCCGCAAAGAGCACGCCTCATGGCGCGCTCTTTTGTATCGCGGGCGAACCGACCGCCGCATTAACAGCATGCTGATGGCATGCACTCATGGCGCTCTAGCCGTCCCAATGCGATGCGAGCCGCTGGGGTAAACGAGATGGTGTTTCCGCGTTTTGCGGCAACTCAGCGCCGACCCGGTAGAAATCTCATCCGTGAAACGCAAGACCGGTGAATGGCTTGCAAACGATATAGCACCGCACGAAACATGCGTTTATGCCTTCGCGGGCCACGCATACGGGTTACCCGCACGCCGGCCACTTATCCAGAGCGGAACTCACGAAACATCGCAGGCTCCATATTCAGCCGCGTGGGGCATCTATGCTGCCTGATTCTCCAAAACGGCCGTTTTCGGCAATGCCATGATCTTCAATCCCCGCCGCGCCGCAGAAAGAAACAGTCCACCTGCAAGCAGGTGGACTGAATTCCGGTTCACGTCTCGCGATAGTTCCTCAGACCTTATTTGGGCTGCAGGTACTTGCCATCGCCGAGGCTGGAGTAGAAGGTCTTGCCGCCGATTTCGTACTTGGCCCAGCCGCCGACGACTTCGATGACATCGACGACTTCGCCGCGCTTGAGGGTCGGAGCGCTCTTGCCGAAGGAAGTGCCAGCGCCGACGCGCTTGTTCAGAGCGTTGCAAACCACAACGTACGGAACGGTGGTGGCATCGGGAGCGACAACCGTGTCATCAACGACGGTGCAGAGCACGAAGGACTCGGTCACAGCAGAGATGGTGTTGCGGGCGTTGATGACCGCGACGCCAGCTTTCTTGGCGGTAACCGTGACGGACGCGCCGTAAGCGGTCGTGGCCGGGGAAACGGAGGCAACGTTCGCGTCAGAAGAGTACCAAGCGACGTTCTTGTCAAGCGTGTAGGTATCGCCGTACACGATGGACAGGCTCTTGGTCTCGCCGACCTTCATGGTGAAGTCGCCGCCAGCGATCTGGAAGGTCGCGGGCGCGATGTAGTAGGAGTAATTGGACAGGATGCTGAAGTACTTCTCGGTGTAGACGCCGGTGACGGCATCGCGGAGATAGACGCGGGGCTTGGCCAGAGCGGTGTCAGCGAGCTTTTTGAGGACGTCGATGCAATCGCTCTTGGTCGGGTCGTTCGTCTTCAGACCGAAGCCGAAGCGAACCGTGATGGCACCGTTCTTGTCGAGGTAATCCGGACGATCATTCTCCCAGAGGGTCTCAACAAAGTACTCGTTGCCGGCAATCTTAACGGTAGATGGTGTGCCAACGGGCTTGGAAACCCTAGTCATGTTTTGGATCGTCTGCGGGTTCAGCTCAACCTTGCAGGGGGTGTTGCCCGGGTAGGGGGTAACGCCGTCGTTCTGCATAAACTGAAGCTTGACGTCGAGCAGGATGTATTCCTTGCCGTCATCCTGGTTGTAGATTTTCGTCTTGACGAAGTCGCCATAGTTGGCGAAAACGCGGACGTTGTCGGTGGCCGGAGCCCAGACAGCCTTGGCCTGGTTGGCGTTGGTGCCGACGATGGACGGAACGATCGCGTTGCCGTTCATGGTGGTGGTGTTGCGATCGATGTAGATGATCTTTTTGGAGACGAAGGTGGAAGCGGTCGAGGAGCCCACGGGCGTCCAGAAATTGGTGCTCAGGGTGGTGTCGCCGTCTTCATAGACGATCCTGATATCGGTAGAGTTGCCCAGCTGCTTCGGATAGAAGCGGAGGTTGAAGTTCATGCCGCTGGCGGAGCTGCTGCCCAGATAGCCGGCACCGAAGGGAATCGCCAGTGTCTGAGAAAACCCATCCGCGATCACGGTGATCTTGCCGGTCATGTCATTGGTGCTGGTCGCACGCACAAAAGAATTGATATCGAAGTTGATGTACATCGGGATGTCGATGTAGGGAACATAGTCGCCGCCGCGCAGCGCGAGGTTGGAATAAGCCGCGTCGATACGCAGGGTGTCTTTGGCGTCAACCAGCTGTACCCACACGCCGTCGAGGTTCTGGTAAGGAGCCCAGCCGAGCTTCTGCTCCATGGTGGTGGAGAAGAAGCCATCGGTGCCATCGTTGGAGAGCTCCGCTCCCGCAGATCCGAAAATGAACTGTGTGGAACCGCCGCCGACAAACGTCGTGGCCGCGAACGCGGTCGGGATCAGCGCCAGCATCATGACAACGACCAGCGCCAGAGCGAGGAATTTGCGCATGTGTGAAAACGCCCCTTTCAAAATTAAGGTCTGATTTTGTGTCCAGTGCGTGAACCCGAGTGCATTATAGCATCGGCCTTCGCAAATTGCAAGCCTTTTGAAACATTTTCGTAACTTTCATTGATCAATACTGCGCGTGGCATTTCAGGCACACTCATCCGAATTTGGTAAAAATTTGTTGGCGAATATATTTCTTTTTCGCAACATTTACTGCTGTCATTCTATGCGATTTCGCCTTGAGTTGCAACATTTTCGTCACGGAAACCGGAATTAGCGCTGCCCGCCGCCGTCTCTTGCCGGAGGCCGCATTTCCGTCATGTGTTTCCAATACCTGCGCGGCATCATCTGCGCCTGCAGCTTCGGATTGACGCGTGAAGCGATGGCCACCGTCCGATGATACGTTCGCCACAGCGCCGCCACTACACCCTCTTCCTCCGTGTCGGGCGGGAGCGTCAAGTCGTGAAAATCGCGCAGCACAACGCCGCGCGTGTCGTAAAGCGCGCACACGTTGCGCCTTACGTCGTGAATGATCCACGGCACATCGGACATACGCGCGACAAAGTGCTCGGCCAGCACATCGACGATGTGATTGTCCGGCACAAACTCGGCGTAATATACGCCGCCTTCCTTCAATGAAAACCGCAGCATCCCGCGCATCAGGTGAACCTCTTTGCCCACGCGCCGCGAAATGAGTTCCACGTCCATGACAAGGGGCTCCTGAACCGCCATGTCCAGCGCGCGCCCAAGCCGCCAACCGAGCTGGAGATAATCAAAGCACATCCGCCCGGCTCCGGGGTACTCGCACCGCCACAGGCACTCCACACGCCATCCCGTTTCACTTGACAGTTTGTCGTGTATACCGCGCAGCAGCCGCCGCGCTTTGGCCTGATCAGTCGCGACGAATGTATACTCCAGCGTCATGTCCCGCGCGATCGGCTCACTGCAGCAGATGACCACGGGCGGAGGTTTCATTATATGAGCGTCAAACTGCGCGCTCAGGAAGCCGTCAAACGTACCGTCGCAAATCAGCGCTCGCGAAGCGCCGATCATGAGAGAAGCAGGGGCGCACGCTCCTCCTCCAGAAAGCTGAGCTGTTCAAACGCAAGTCCTTGCGGGAGCGCGTTGGTTTCCTGACGCGCCATCAGCTCGCGCAGAATCACAGGGTTCATGTCTGTCTGCGTAAAAAAACCACGCCCTCGCGCCATAACAAAGTACTTCGCGCGCTTGAGAACAACGCCGAGTCCTTTTAGGTCGTCAAGCGAAAGGGAGCCGATCCGGCGCGCGCGTACGATGCGCTCCGCAGAAATAAAGCCGATTCCAGGCACGCGCAAGAGGGTTTCCATATCCGCCGCATTGATATCCACCGGAAACCGACCAAGATTCCGTAATGCCCAGCCCGCCTTGGGATCCAGCGCCGTGTCGAGGTTCGGCGCGTCTTCTGGCAAGACTTCATCAGCGGTGAAGCCATACAATCGCATGAGCCAGTCGGTTTGGTACAGCCTGTGCTCCCGGAGCAGCGGGGGGCGCGGCAGGTCGGGCAAAAGCGAAACGCCCTTGTTCACCGGCACATACGCCGAGAAGTAGACACGTTTGAGCCTGTACTTGCGGTACAGCCCCTGGGACAAAAGCGCGATCTGGCGGTCATTCTCAGGCGACGCGCCCACGATGAGCTGCGTCGATTGCCCCGTCGCCGCAAACTCGGGAGCGTGCTTGAGCGAGCGCCTTTCTTCGTTGTAGCGCACAATGCTCTGCGACAGCTGCTTCATGGGCGTCAGAATGGCCTCGCGCCCCTTGTCAGGCGCGAGCCTTTGAAGGCTCATCTCGCTTGGCAGCTCGATGTTGACGCTGATTCGGTCGCACAAGCGACCTGCACGTTCGATCAGGAGCGGGTCCGCGCCGGGAATGACCTTCATATGCACGTAGCCGGAGAATCTGTAGGTGTACCGCAGCATTTCGATCGCGCGGATCATGCGTTCCATGGTCGCATCCGGCGTACCAAGCACACCACTTGACAGAAACAAGCCTTCAATATAGTTCCGCCTATAAAACGCAATCGTCAGCTCGGCGAGCTCCTCCGGCGTGAAACTGGCGCGCGGTACATCGTTGGATCGCCGGCTCTGGCAGTACGCGCAGTCATACACGCACGCGTTGCTCATCAAAACTTTGAGAAGTGAGACGCATCGCCCATCAGCGGACCACGAGTGGCATATTCCACACGCGAGCGTCGCGCCCACAGCCCCCTTGCGTTGAGCGCCGGAGGAAGCGCACGAGACGTCGTACTTCGCGGCATCGCCGAGTATCTGGAGTTTTGCCATCAAGTCCACGTCGATCACCCATCCTTGCGATGGAAGCATTATAGCATATGCGAACAAACATTTCAAACGTTTATTCTCATTTTCGCTTTGTCTCATCAAACGGAAGCAATATCATTTGACAAGCTGCCATCAAAGCGATTAAAATGTACGTGAGATTCATTCAACAATGCGGAATCCCTACATTTGCATAATTTAGGGAAAATCCGGCAAACTGCTATTATCGTCACATTTCTATTCGCACAGGAGAAGCTCATATGATTTCATTTCAGGAACTCAATCAAAAAACGTTGCTCGAACTCAGGCGAATGGGCAAGGATATGGGTGTGTATTCGCCGACCGTGTATCCCAAGACAGAGTTAATTCTAAAAATGCTCGAAAAAAACGGCACGCCGCTGAAAAAGAGCGATCTCCCCCCCGCTCCGCCACGGCGCGGCGGCCGCAGGAAAGCCTCCGAGGGCCGAAATACGACCACGGTCTTTTCTGAAAAGGCCGATGCCCTTGAAACCGAACTGCCTGTTGTTATGACTGTCCCGAGCGTTGAGTCGATCTTCCCGGACGCGCTGGCGCAGAGTCCATTGCCTTCGCCGAATTCACTGCCCTCGGGACTTGCCAAAAGTGAGCCGAGGCCAGAGTTTTCGGCGCACAATTCCGCTCCCAGACGCATTACAGACCAATGGTCTGTACAAAAAAACCCTGATCAGACTTCTCAAGCCATACCTGCATGGAAAGCGCGCAAAGTCGAGCACAACGGTTACTACAACCGCGAGTACAACACGAGCAATCCCGCGGTTCCCGAGCTGTTGTCGGGCGGCGACTGCGGCGACTGCGAAGGCGTGCTTGAGATCCACACGGAAGGCTACGGTTTTCTCCGATCTGAAAACTACCTGCCGGGCACTCGCGACGTGTACGTATCCATTGCGCAGATCCGGAAGTTTTCGTTGAGAACCGGCGATCAGGTCGCGGGGAAAACGCGGCCTGTACGCGAGGGCGAGCGCTACATGGCGCTTTTGTACATCACGGCGATCAACGGCGAGGATCCGGCCAAAACATCGCAACGCGTCCCTTTCGAGGATTTAACGCCAATCTATCCGGATAAGCGTTATACGCTTGAAAACGCAGCGATGTCACGCGATCTGGCCATCCGCATCATCGATCTGATCGCCCCCCTCGGGCGCGGACAGCGCGGCATGATCGTCTCCCCCCCTAAGGCAGGTAAAACCATCCTCCTGAAAAAGATCGCCGCGTCCATAGCGACCAATCACCCGGATGCGCACTTAATCGTGCTTCTCATCGATGAGCGGCCCGAGGAAGTCACCGACATGCAGCGCTCGATCAAGGGCGAAGTCATCTACTCGACATTCGACGAGTTGCCCGACCATCACACCCGCGTCGCGGAAATGACACTTGAGCGCGCACAACGGCTGGTCGAGCAGAAACGCGACGTGGTCATCCTGCTCGACTCCATCACGCGACTCGCGCGCGCGTACAACCTCGTCGTCCCGCCTACAGGGCGCACGCTCTCAGGAGGTCTTGACCCGGGCGCTCTTCACAAACCGAAGCGTTTTTTCGGGGCCGCGCGCAACATCGAGCAGGGCGGTTCGCTAACCATCATCGCCACAGCGCTGGTTGAAACGGGTTCGCGCATGGACGAAATCATCTACGAAGAGTTCAAGGGCACGGGCAACATGGAAATCCATCTGGATCGCAAACTCTCGGAAAAGCGCATTTTTCCCGCCGTTGACCTCGCCCGCTCAGGGACCAGGCGCGAAGACCTGCTCCTATCGCAAAAAGAACTGGAAGGCATCTGGCAGATTCGCAAAATACTTTCTGCCGGCAACTCCGCGGAGGCCACCGACCAGCTCATCGGCATGATGCTCAAAACACCCTCCAACGAGGAATTTCTCAATCGCGTACGCGAGTGGACCGCCATCTGGGAAAAGGAAGGCTACACAATCGGGGGCTCAAGCCGCTACGACAAAGCATAAAACAGATATTACGAGGGATGAACGTTCGCGTTCGTCCCTTGTGCATTTAGGTAATTCTTCGATTGACGATTTGTCGAATTTCCCCTATACTCACACCAGATATCACCACAAGTGAGTAGGATGGAACTGATGAATCACAGCGGGCTCACATCCATTCGCCAGCAGCTCTTCACATACATTGGCACAGCGCTCGCGATCTTCTCCATCTTGTTTTGCGTCGTGTTTTACACGCGCATGATCAGCATGCTCACGCAGGCTGAGGACACGTATGTCCGCAACCTGAGCGGGACCGTGTCCGGGCTGCTGCGCGATTCATCCGATGGTCTGACCTCCTCGACATGGGACTGGGCCAGCTGGGACGACACCTATTCTTATGCCAAAGGCGAGAACGACGCGTATATCAAGGAAAACTTCACCGCTTTTCGCACCATGCAAAAGCTCGTGATCAATCACGCACTGATCAAAGACCTTTCCGGAAACGCCTTGTTTGAACAATCGTACAACTTGGTGACCGAAGAGGGCGGAGCTGTCCCGCAGTGGCTGACGGAGCAAACAGGCGCGCTCTCCTCGCGCTTCCTGGCAGCATACACGCAAGTCGACCGCGCGCAGAGGCTCACGACCCACCACGCGCTCACAGGCTATATCATACACGAAGGTGTTCCCTATCTTTTGTGCATGATGCCCATTCTCCCGAGCGACGAAAACGCGGATCCGGCTGGCACGCTGACATTCGTGCGTGAGTACGACAAAGACAACCTTGAGCATTTGCTCAGAATGGACAACTTCACTTACTCCGTGACACCGATCTCCGTTCTGGAGGCCGCCTCCGGGGACGACCTAGAGTACAACGACACCCAAAACGTCACGCTACGAACAGTCCTCCCAGCCGCCGAGGGCGGCGCGATCGCGCTTCGCATCACGCTCGAGCGCACGGTCTTCTTAAGCGGCATGCACGCGACCGGCTACTCAAGCGTCGTGTTGATCCTGCTTATGCTCATCGTCATGGGCGCGATGTACCTGATCGTGACGCAACTCGCGGTCACGCCCATCACCCGTTTGACGCGCGAAGTCCTGCAAGTTGACCGGCGCGGCGAACTGCTCGACACTGCTCCCTTCAAGGTCAACGACGAGTTGTTCACGCTGAGCACGTCCATCAATGAGATGCTGGAGAATATCCGCAAGAATGAAGTCGTAGTTGAGGAATCCGCACGCGAGATCGACATTCTGACGAACGTGCTCAATGGACTGGACGCGTATGTATACGTGACCGACATGGAAGACGACAAAATACTGTTTATTAACGCGAAAATGCGCGAACACTTTGGCATACAGAGCGAGGGTGTGGGGGATTACTGCTGGCGGCTGCTCCAAACCGGCATCACAGGCCGATGCGATTTCTGCCCCATGATCAGGCTTGAAAAGGATCCTGACGCCGTCATCGTCTGGGAAGAGCAGAACACCGTCACAGGGCGGTTCTACCGCAACACCGACCGCCTCATCCCGTGGACGGGCGGACGCATGGTGCACATGCAGCACTCAACTGACATCACAAACGATAAGCTCGCCGAACAAAGGCTGGTCGAAGCCAAAGAACAGGCCGAACAATCCAGCGCGGCCAAAGGGGAGTTCCTCTCGCGCATGAGCCACGAAATGCGCACGCCGCTCAACGCCATCATCGGCATGACCGCCATCGCCCGCGCATCCAAAGAGGCCACGCGCAAAGAGGATTCTCTGCGTAAAGTGGAAGTCGCCTCCAAGCACCTCCTTGGCGTCATCAACGACATTTTGGACATGTCCAAAATCGAGTCCGGCAAGTTCGAGCTTTCGTACAGCGATTTCAGTCTTGAGCGCATGCTCATGAATGTTTCCAACGTTATCATGTTCCGTGTAGACGAAAAGAATCAGGTCTTTACCGTCAACATTGGGCGCGACGTACCCGCTGCCATTTTATGCGATGAGCAGCGCTTGACGCAGGTCATCACCAATCTGCTGTCCAACGCTACAAAATTCACGCCGGCAGATGGCAAGATATCACTCGCCGTCGAAAAAGTTTCCGAATGTGTTGATGGGATGTGCGTGCTGAGGTTCTCTGTCAGCGATACGGGCATCGGTATATCGCCCGAACAGCAGTCCCGCCTGTTCACATCCTTTGAGCAAGCCGACGGCAGCATATCGCGCAAGTTCGGTGGAACCGGCCTGGGCCTGGCCATTTCTAAGCGCATAGTGGAACTGATGGGCGGGGAAATCCTGATTGACTCCGAGTTAGGCAAGGGGTCAACCTTCCACTTCACCATCAAGACAGAGTGCGGAAGCGCCGCCACCCCAGCGCGTCTCTCTCGCGCGCACGGCAGGATGCGGGTGCTCGCTGTGGACGACGCCGATGACGTGCGCGTCTATTTCAAAGCCATCATGGACAGCGCCGGCGCGAACTGCGATGTGGCACCAGGCGGCGCGGAAGCGCTCGAACTCGTCGCCAACGAAGGCGCGAACCCGTACAACGTTTTCTTTGTGGACTGGATGATGCCCGGAATGAACGGCATCGAGCTTGCGCGTGAAATCAAGCGCCTCTCGAGCAACGCGGTCGTCATTATGATCTCGTCTTACGAATGGAATGACATCGCCGATGAGGCGATCAGGGCGGGCGTGGACAGGTTCGTGCCAAAACCGCTGTTTGCCTCCGCGCTGATCGACATCATCAACGAGTGCGCGGGTGCTCCTGCCCGCACGGATGCTTCAGTGGTGGAGGAAGCGAGAAACCCCGACGCCGAGTGCCTTCGCGGTCGCCGTTTACTCTTGGCCGAGGACGTTGAGATCAACCGCGAAATCGTGCACGCGTTGCTCGAAGATACCGGCGCGACCATTGACAACGCCGCCGACGGGGGCGAAGCCCTCCGGCGCTTCGAGGCGTCTCCTGACGCGTACGACCTCATCCTTATGGACATCCACATGCCTGAAGTCGACGGCTACGAAGCCACGCGGCGCATCCGCGCTTTCCCCCACCCGCGCGCGAAAACCATACCCATCGTCGCGATGACCGCCAATGTCTTCCGCGAGGACGTGGAGCGATGCCTCGCGGCAGGCATGAACGACCACGTCGGCAAGCCCATCGATCTTGATGAGCTGTACGCCAAACTCGATAAACACCTTCCCAAGCGACAAGAGAGCGGAAAGCAGCATACCCAACGCTAAGCTTTGCCTGGTTTCGCTCAGGATGCCAACGCGAAAGTCGCGACGCATGAGACCACCTGCTTAAATGGCCCGTTCAGCACAGGGTTTTTTCGTTCCGCCATCTTGTCCCTTCCCCCCTCCCTTGGCATATGCTGTCAAGGGAGGGGTTAACTTGGCTATCAGGGCGTATTCTCTTAAAGACAAGCCGGTACGCATCGGTGCCAACTACACCGTGGGTGAGCTTTGGCTCAACCCAAGCCATAAGCAAATTCTGCTTAACGACGACCTCATCACCGCTCTTGACCCCATCATCGAGCATTACGGGAAACGGCCCATATTCCCTACGCGCAACTCCATCTATGCGGAAACGGGGCATGCAGCCCACAGCCAGCATTACAAGGGAAACGCCGCCGATATAATCATCGAGGGCGTCACACCGCTTGATCTCGCCCAATTCGCGGAGATACTGGGCATGGGCGGCATCGGTTTCTACAAAGACTCGACAAAGCATATCCACATCGATGTTCGCCGCGCCAAGGCGCGCTGGTGGATGCGCACGAGCGACAGCCGCACTCCCGGCTTCGGCGGGGTGTCCGTCGTTTTTGCGCTCACGCACCGCAGCCCGGCGATACGTGAGATACAGTCCGCGCTCAACGCGCGCGGCGAACGCCTCTTGATCGATGGCGTCTATGGACACAACACCGCCGAAGCCGTCAAGCGTTTTCAGCGCTACGCCCGCATCCCCCAAGATGGGCGCTATGGTCCCGGCACCAACGAAAAACTGGGCGTGTTTGACTGGTAACCATTGTGTCTCCTCTTGCGCGCTTGGCGCGCGCGCGGTATGCTTATGCGGGAGGTGAGCCACATGGGTACAACCAGTAAACAGGCCGTGTACAACGCGCTCAACAAAGTGCGCGAGGGTTACATTCCGCTCGGAACATATGCGATCGACTGCGACACCGCGAGCCGGGTGATTGGGCGCAAAACCCTTGTCAGGGATAAAGCCGCGCAGCAGATCGCCCTATGGGAAGGCCGCAGGGACGAAGTCTGCCAAGCGCTCAAAGAGGATTCTGTTGAACTGTTTCGCAAGCTGCCGTGCATCGACGCGATCATCGCCTACAAAGAAGCGCCCATCCTGCCCGCGCGCGGATACGAACCCGATCCGCCCAAAAAAATTGGAGACAACCTCTACGAAGCCAAGGACGGCACGGTGTATCAAATCGAGCCTGCGACAAACGATGTGTGCGTGGTCAAGCATCCCATCAAGCCGCTGACCATCCCCGCCGAGGACGCGCAGGCAGCGCCAGAACCGCCCGAAGGCGCGTTCGACGCCTATGACCACCTTATTGAATCGCTCACGCCCGACCGTTTCGTGTTCGGCACAAGCGGAGGCTTCCGGCCTATGCCCCTTCCCGGCGGGATGGAGAACGCTCTGGCGCTGTACGCGCTCGAACCCGAGCTGATGAAGGCCAACATCGACGCGGCCGCCCGCGCGGGGACGTTGCGCGACGAAATATGGATTCGCCCCGGCGTCGACGAAATCTTCGTCGAAGACGACCTCGCCATGACCAAAGGCCCTCTCATCTCCCCCGCGATGTTCCGCGAGATGTGCCTGCCCGCTTTCAAAGCGCGCGTTCAGGCCATGAAAAAGCACCGCAGCAAGGTCGTGATGCACTGCTGCGGAAACGCTGTCAAGATCATGGATCAGATCATCGAGGCGGGCATCGACGGCTATCAATCCATCCAAAGCATTCCCGACATGGCGCTTGACAGGCTTATGCCCGCCTTTGGCCGCCAGCTTTCGTTCTGGGGCGGTGTGCCCGTGGAACTGCTCATCGGCGGCTCGGTTGAGGATGTGCGCAACGCCGTCCGAAAAGCGATGGAACTGGGCAAGCGGTATGGCGGGCTCATCCTCGGGCCAAGTCACTCGGTTGCGTTCGGCACCAAGTACGAGAATTTCATGGCCATGATCGAGGAGCATGACAAACTCAAACACTTCTAAAACCGGCGAGCGATGCTCCCCGGTTCAGCGTGATGAACACCACTCTCCTGCGCTCCGAATTCGTCATCAAACTTAATCGAAAGCGTGAGGTTTGGAGCGCGTGCCGCCAAACCTCACGCCGCGTTTTACCTGAGGACCGCGCAGGTTGTGCGGATCTCCGCCAAGCCGCAATCCGGCTTTATCCCGCTCAACTCGCGACGTTTGTCATTGGCCGCGCAGAACCAGCCGCTTCGTCACATAATTCCAGAACATGACCACGCCTGCCGCAACGGCTTGCGCGAGCATTTTGTGAAGCGAGAGTTTGTCCACAAGCAGGTAAAGAACACCCGTGTTGATGGCCAGCCCGATCACGCTCGTTAGCGCGAAAAGGGCCATCTTCGCGCCCGTTTGGTTTTTGACGGTGAAAACCCACTTGACGCAGATGATGTAGTTGACCGTGACCGACACGACGAACGCGATCGCAGACGCGACGAGGTAACCGCTCTGAAACGTCAGCACGCGCATGAGCAGCGCGTACAGCGCGAACTGCACGATCAGCCCGCTCATACCGGCGATGAAAAACCGGAACAGCTCAAGCAGCGTTTCCCTCGTCAAATAGTTACGCACAAACTTCATCATGCGCGCACAACGACGACCGCCGTGCCAGACGCCGTCACCATGAGCATGTTGTTGCTCTGGCCGAGTACCTCGTAATCGACATCCACACCCACAACGGCGTTCGCGCCCAGCTTCTCCGCGCGCTCGGCCATCTCCGCAAGCGCTTGCTCGCGCGCCTGTGTCAGCTCCTGCTCATACGAGCCGGACCGCCCGCCGAAAATGTTACTCAGGGACGCCGCGAAGTCCTTGATGAAATCGACACCCGCGATGACTTCACCAAACACGATCCCTTTGTAGTCCGTAACGCGGTAACCCTCTAAATGCGGCGTTGTAGAAACGATCATCCTCTTGCGCCTCCTTGCTTTAGGTCAGTGAATCGGCGTACCGCGCACACCGACTTTGCCATCGCTTTCAAAAAACACGCGACGTGCGCAGTTCGTACGCGGGGAATGTGACGTAGGATTTGTAGTGAACGCGGCCATCAAAGCCCAGCATCAAGGCCATGCGGTCTTTATAGGCGGGCGTGTCGATGATCCCGAGCGCGGTATCACGCGGTACCCAGCGCACTTCGAGCGACTCATCTGACGTGCGCGGGTCGCCGGAAATGTAATCACATAGGAAATCGGCCATCAGGATGGTGGGGCGCGGCCAGCCATCCGTGCCGCGCTGGCCTACGTTGGAGTACATCGCGACAAGGCGCGTGACCGCCGCCGTAATGCCGCTCTCCTCCTCTATCTCGCGAACGAGCGCCTCCTCCAACGTCTCGCCCGCTTCAACCTGACCGCCCGGAAACTCCCAGCCCCGCTTGGGTGAGCGGACGATCAGCACGTTGCCGTGCGCGTCGCTCACCAGACCCGCGACCGCCAGAATGTGTGTTGGGTGCGGCAATGGTAGCACCTCACAACAATACAACAATCACTTGATTTTCCAGCCCGTTTGTGCGATAATCTAAGCTCGCAGGCTCTCGTAGCTCAGCAGGATAGAGCAGCGGTTTCCTAAACCGAAGATCGGGGGTTCGAATCCCTCCGGGAGCGCCAAAGCCAGAACCCGATGCATACCGCGGCGCGGTATGCATCGGGTCTTTTAAAGGAGAAAGCGTCATCACCTCTACGCCTTGTGCACGATTTTGCCGCCCACGATCACCGCCTGCGCGTGCGCGCGGATGTCGAGCGGGTGGCGGTCAAACAGCGCGATATCAGCGTCTTTGCCCTGTTTAAGGCTGCCCAGCGTGTCGTCCATCTTCAGCGCCCACGCGGCGTTGATGGTGATGCACGCGAGCGCTTCGCGTTCAGGCAAACCTTCGCGCATGGCGAGCATGGCGCACACCGGCAGGTACTCTTCGGGGATGACGGGATGGTCGGTCATCATCGCGAAGCGCACCCCCGCCGCGTGGAGTTTAGCGGGCGCGGTGAACGTCAGGTTGGAAAGCTCAATTTTTGAGCGGTCGGAGAGCAGCGGACCGATGATGATCGGAATGTTCTCTTTCTTGAGCGTCTCCGCGACCATGTACCCCTCTGTACAGTGCTCGATCGAAAAATCAAGATTGAACTCTCGGCAAAGCCGGATGGCGGTCAGGATGTCGTCCGCGCGGTGCGCGTGGCACTTGACGCGCAAACCGCCCGAGAGCGCCCTGACCATAACCTCTTTTCCAAGGTTGCGGTCGGGCGTTTTGTCCGCATCCGCCGCTTCCATCTTTCGCGCGTATGCCTGCGCATCCACAAACGCTTGGCGAAACACAGCCGCCGTGCCCATGCGCGTGGACGGCATCTTTTTTTGGCCGCTGTACACCCTCTTCGGGTTCTCCCCGAACGCGGTCTTGAGCGCCGCGCACTCATCGACCGTCATCTCCGCGATGCTCGATCCGCATGTCTTCATCACGCTGAACTGTCCGCTGATCACATTCGCGCTCCCCGGCCCGACGCACACCGTCGTCACGCCCGCGCGGAGCGCTTCACTGAAGCACGGGTCCACTGGGTTGATCGCGTCAATCGCGCGCATCTGCGGCGTGACCGGGTCGGTCATCTCGTTGCCGTCCGACCCCTCAAAGCCCATCGCGTTCTCAAAAATGCCGATGTGCGTGTGCGCGTCGATGAAACCCGGGCACGCGGTCAAACCGGACGCGTCCAGCACCTCGGCGCCTTCCGGAGCTTTGACGTTCTCCCCGATCGCGGCGATTTTTCCGTCGTCCCCGATGAGGATATCGCCCTTTTCAAAGTCGTTTTCTTCCATGGTGATGATGCGCGCGCCTTTGATGAGCAACATTTTGCTTGTCCTCCGTCATGTGTTGATCTATTCCATGGGCACAGCCGCCGCGCCGATGTTACGCAGCGAAAGCACGGTGCACGCCTTGGGGCCAAACAGCGCGTTTTGCGCCTTGACGTAGCGATCCAAAAGGGAAATGGGAACGAACGCCAGGATGGTGCCCGCAAAGCCGCCGCCGTGGATGCGCCACGCGCCGCGGTCCTCAAGAATGCGGCGGGATACTTCCAGTGCGAGCGTGATCGGCTGGTTCAAATGATCCGCGGGGACGATCAGGTTTTGCAGAAGCTTCCACGAGCTCTCGCCGGACGCGATGATGAGTTTAAAGAACTCGGCGAGATCCGCAGCCTCAAGCGCATCAATCATGGCGGCAACACGCTGGTTCTCATCAATAAAATGGAGCGCTCGGAGGATGGCGCGGTCGGTAACACGCCCGTGCAGCTCGGAGATGGCGTTTAAAATGGTGTCGGGCGAGAGGTCGCGCAACACCGTTCCTCCCAGCGCGGCGGCGACACTCTTCATCTCGCGCGGGATGGCGTCGTATTCGTCGTCGAGGTTGTCATGCTGTCCTGTCTGAACGACGACCAGAGAATAGCCGTAACGCGAAAAATCAAACGTCACGGGTGTGACGCGCGGGTCAGGCGAATGGAAGTCGATGCCGACAAGTCCCCCTACGGCGGACGCGGTTTGATCCATTAAGCCGCTTTGCTTGCCATAGTAACGGTTTTCGGCAAACTGGCAGATCTGCGCTTTTTTCTTGGGCGCGAGCGCGCCGTCGCCGTAAAGGTTGTCCAAAATGGTGGCGATGAGTACCTCAAATGCGGCGGAAGACGAAAGGCCGGAACCGATCATTACGTTGCTGGTCACGCACGCGTCAAACCCGCCAATGGGCAGACTCTGCTCATTCATGCGCGCCGCAATACCGCGTATAAGGGCCGCGGTGGTCTTCTCCTCGGCCTTGACGGCTTCCAGCGCGGAAAGATCGACCGTGTAGAGCGTGTCATAACCTTCCGACGACAAACGGACCACGCCGGTTCCGGTTTTTTTGACCGCCGCGATCGTGTCGAGATTGACCGCCGCCGCGAGTACGCGGCCCATGTTGTGGTCGGTGTGGTTACCGCCGATCTCGGTCCGGCCCGGTGCGGAGAAGAACAAAAGGTCCTGCCCGGATGACCCAAACACGGCTTCATGCCGTTCAGCAAGCGCGCGGTAACGCGTTGCTTGTACGCTCAGTTCTAACTCAGACTGGCCATAGAGCATTTTGAACGACCGCATCGCCGCCGCCGATGTGAAAATTTCCGGTTTCAAATGACAGTCTCCTTCCGATCTGATCACGAACAGCCCGACCGCTTCGCGCGGTTCGGGCCACAGATATACCGGCATTATATCAGATCAGAGCGGAGATGCAAAGTTTTTGGGCGTATCTCTTACGCGTTTCCCGCCTTGGCCGCCTGGTACACTTCCTCGCGGCGGATGACAGCGCCCAAAGCGGTCAGCTTTTCTTCGATGCGGTCGTAGCCGCGGTCGATGTGTTCCGCTTCCTCCACGATCGTCTCGCCGTCGGCGATGAGCGAAGCGATGACGAGCGCCGCTCCAGCCCGCAGATCGGTCGCCCGAACGCGCGCGCCGGTGAGGTGCGTCACGCCCTCAATGACGGCGGCGCGATCCTCGACATGGATGTGCGCGCCCATGCGGCGTAACTCGGGCACGTGCATGAAGCGGTTCTCGAAAATGGATTCGTAGATGACGCTTGTGCCCTGCGCCACGCACATCAGCGGCATAATTTGCGGCTGGAGATCGGTCGGGAAACCGGGGTAAACGCTGGTTTTGATATCGACGGCGCGTTCAGCGCGGCCGCGAACGCGCATGCCGGTCGGGTATTCGGTGATCACGCCCCCCATGTCACGCAGGCGCTGCGTGAGCGCGCGCAGATGGTCCCCGCGCGCGCCTCGCAGCAGGATGTTGCCATCCGTTCCCATGGAAGCGATCATGAGCGTACCCGCCTCAATGCGGTCGGGGATGGCCTCATGCTCGACGCCGGACAGGCGTGAGACGCCCTCGATGGTGACCATGTCGGTGCCGTCGCCCATGATCTTTGCGCCCATTCGCCTGAGCATGAGCGCGAGATCCACGATCTCCGGCTCTTTCGCCGCGTTGATGATGCGCGTCGTGCCCTGCGCGAGCGACGCGGCCATGATGATGTTCTCTGTCGCGCCCACCGAAGGCACGTCAAGCACGACCTGCGCGCCATGCAGACCGGACGACGCCTCGGCCTCGATCACGCCGTAGCCCACATTGACGCGTGCGCCCATCGCCTCAAACGCCCGAACGTGTAAATCCACGGGGCGCGTGCCGATCGCGCACCCGCCCGGGAGCGAAAGCCGTGCTCGTCCCGTGCGCGCGAGCATCGCGCCCAGAAACAATATAGACGCTCGCAGACAGCGCGCGAGGTCGTAAGGCGCGGCCTGGGTGTCGATGGAGCGGGAGGTGATGAGCGTCGCGCCGTTTTGCCTGCATACGCGACAGCCGAGCGCGCGCATAATACGCAGCATGGTGGCGACGTCGTCGATGCCCGGCAAGCTGTGCATGACCATCTCATCCTCGGTCAAAAGGCACGCGGCCAGCTGAGGCAATATGGCGTTTTTCGCTGGGGCGACGGCGACGTCGCCCGTGAGCGGCGGGCTTTTTTCGATCACAAACCTGTGCAAAATCTACCTCCGCGGCTGCGGCGTTTCCAAAGGATGCCATTTGGCCGCAAGCGTGTCTACCACCATTGTGACCGGGTTTGCGCGTGTCTATGCTGTCAGCTTTGCGCAACTTTGGCAGTTCGTTTGCAGGAAAAACCCACGCGCGCGGGGAAAACTGCGCATATGAAAGTGAGGCGGGCGCGTTGAGGCGAGTGGTCTGCGACGTTGCTTCCGATACGCCGCTTCGGGCGTGGCTCGTCCGTGCGTTTCCATATATGCCCAGTGACATCCTCAAAAACACGCTCGAAAAGCGCGACATTCGCCGCAACGGCGTGCGGCTCTCTCGTACGGATGCCGTGCGTCCCGGTGACGTGCTTGAAGTTTTCATCGATGAGCGTTACCTGGTTCAACCCGCCGCGGATGTGCTTTTTTGTGGGAACGGCATTCTCGTTTTGGACAAACCGGCCGGCCTGCCGACGCAAGGAGCGGGCGATACCGCGCTTTCCCGTGCCCGCACGTGGGCGATGGACAACCACGTTGCGCCTCCCGTGGCGGTTCACAGGCTGGACACCATGACTGCGGGCGTGCTGGTGACCGCCACGTCCGCTCAGGCCGAGGCCGCGATGCTGCTCGCGTTCCGCGAGCGGCGCGCGCGCAAGACTTACCTCGCGCTGGTCGGCGGCAATCCCGGCAGCGGCGAGCATACCGCTTACGCGCTTAAAGACGCTTCCGCAGCCGCTGTTCGCGTTATCAGCTCGCCGAGGCCGGGCGCGGTGATCATGGTCACCGCCTGGGAGACGCTCCGCTCGAGCTGCGCGTGCGGGCGCACCGTCTCGCTCGTTCGCGTGACACCGCTTACCGGACGCACGCATCAGGTCCGCGCGCACATGGCGTATCTTGGATATCCGCTTTTAGGGGATGACAAGTACGGCGACCGCACACTCACGCGCGCATCCGGCGCCCGCCACCAGGCGTTGATCGCCGAATCCATTTCCTTCGATCTGCTCGACACCCCGCTTTCGCCTCTGAACGGCGTCGTTTTCCGCTCGCGGTCGACCGACTTCGGCTCTCTCAGCGCAAGGACGGGGACGAGGGCCGAAGAGTGTCATGACACGCGCGATGGATGACCGTCCGCGTCCCCTATCGCTCTCGGCCATCAAAAATGAGGATCCGGCAGCAAAACTGCGGATCCTCATTTTGTTGAAACGACTCTTTACCGGTCTTGCGCGCAGTCCGCGCCGCGCTCCATGGCCTGTTGGTTGAGGGGAATGAGGTGTTCCTTGGACTTACCGAGGGACGCCTTGAGCGCGTGGATGACGCTCTCCACGCCCACCATCCCGGTCGCCTTGATGACCGCGCCCAGCATGACCATGTTGGCCACGCGCGCGTTGCCCAGCTCGTTGGCGATTCCCGTAGCGGGGACACCGATCACGACCACGTCCTCACGCTTTGGTTTGCGCTCGATGAGCGAAGTGTTGACAAAAAGCAGGCCGCCCGGCTTGAGGATGCCTTCGAATTTGTCAAAAGAAGGCCCGTTCATCACGATGAGGATATCGGCGACGGAGACAAGCGGAGAACCCACCGGTTCATCGGAGAGTATGACCGAGCAGTTGGCGGTACCGCCGCGCATTTCAGCGCCGTAGGACGGCAGCCAGGAGACATTCTGTCCCTCTTCCATGCCGGCTTTCGCGAGCAGCTGTCCCATGAGGAGCACGCCCTGTCCCCCAAAGCCAGCGGCGATGATGCGGTTTTCCATGCTACTGCGCCTCCTTGAACACGCCCAGCGGGTATTGCTTGACCATGTCGCCGGCCACCCACTTCAGCGATTCTTCCGGGCTCATGCCCCAGTTGGTCGGGCAAGTGGAGAGAACCTCCACCAGGGAAAAACCCTTGCGCTCCAGCTGAACCTCGAACGCCTTCTTAATGGCCTTTTTGGTATCGTTGATGGTCTTGACATCAAAGACGGCGGTGCGCGCGATGTACGCCGCGCCCTGAAGCTGTGAGAGCATCTCCGAAACCATCATGGGGTAGCCGCACAGCTCTGGATCGCGTCCCAGCGGGGACGTCGTCGTTTTCTGGCCGACAAGCGTGGTCGGAGCCATCTGCCCCGACGTCATGCCGTAGATGGCGTTGTTGATGAAGATGGTGGTGAATTTCTCACCGCGCGCGGCGGCGGAAACGATCTCGCCCGCGCCGATGGACGCAAGATCGCCGTCGCCCTGGTAGGTGAACACGAGCGTCTCCGGATGAACGCGCTTGATGCCGGTCGCCACCGCGGGCGCGCGGCCGTGCGCGGCCTGCTGCATGTCAAAATTGAAATACTTATACGCGAACACCGAGCAACCCACCGGCGCTACGCCGATGACTTTGCCCAGCATGCCGGCTTCTTCCACGCACTCGGCCACAATGCGGTGGACGATGCCGTGGGTGCAGCCCGGGCAGTAGGACAGCGGAACATCGGTCAGGCCCTTCGGTTTGGAGAAAACGACTGCCATGCGGCTACCCCCTTGCCTTTTTCATGATGACGTCCAGCACCTGCTCGACCGTGGGCACACTGCCGCCCGATCGGCCGTAGAACGACACAGGTTTCTTGCCCATAACCGCGCGCTCAACATCCTCGACCATCTGGCCTTCGCTCATTTCGATGGAAACGAGCTGCTTGACGCTCGGAATCTGAGCCGCCCGCAGGATTTCAGCGGATGGGAACGGCCAGAGCGTGATGGGCCGGATCAGGCCGACCTTGACACCCTCTTTGCGCGCGCGCTGCGCCGCGCTCCTGACAACACGCGCCATAGTGCCGTAAGCTACGATCACGATCTCCGCGTCGTCCAAACCGGCGGACTCAAATCGCGTGAGGTTTTTCTCGATGTCACGGTACTTGGCGGACAGTTTGGCGTTGTGCGCCTCAAGCTCGGGCGCTTCAATGAGCAGGCTGTTGATGATGGCGCGCGGGCGGGACACGCCGTCCCAGCCCGTGGTCGCCCACGCCTTTTCCACCGCGTCGGGTGTCTTGACGAGCGCGAGGTCGACCGGCTCCATCATCGAGCCGATGAACCCGTCGCCAAGGATGAGCACGGGATTGCGCCAGCGGTCGGCAACGCCGAAGGCTTCCGCCGTCAGCTCGCACGCTTCCTGAACCGTGGAGGGCGCGAAGACCGGCAGGCGGTAGTCGCCGTGGCCCCCGCCGCGCGTGGACTGAAAATAATCCGATTGTGATGGCTGAATCCCGCCCAAACCTGGACCGCCACGCACCATGTTGACGATGACACAGGGCAGCTCCGCGCCCACGCAGTAGCTGATGCCCTCTTGCTTTAGCGAGATGCCCGGGCTGGACGAGCTCGTCATGACGCGCGCGCCGGAGCCCGCCGCGCCGTACACCATGTTGATTGCGGCGACTTCGCTCTCCGCCTGCAAGAACGTCCCACCCACCTGCGGCATACGCCGCGACATGTACTCGGGGATCTCGTTCTGCGGCGTGATCGGGTAGCCGAAGAAGTAACGGCATCCCGCGATGACGGCCGCTTCCGCGATCGCCTCATTGCCCTTCATCAGAACCTTTGCCAATACTTTCGCCTCCCTTACTTCTCCACCGTGATCGCGCAGTCCGGGCACATCTTCGCGCAAAACGCGCACCCGATGCACTTTTCCGGCTCAAAGCACTCCGCCGGGCGGTATCCCTTCGCGTTGAGCTTGCTTGACAGACGGACGATCTTCTTTGGACAAACCGTCGTGCACAGCGCGCAGCCCTTGCACACCTCGGTCGCTACCGTGATCTTCGCCATGCGGCACCCCTCCCCAAGACAACCGCGCGTTATCACGGCTGCATGTTTTTCTAGTCAGTATACGACATTCTGCGCGCGTGTGTCAAGCGCGCGCATCGGTTATTCCGCACCGGTGACTCACACACGCCGGATTACGAAAACGAAACAAAAGCGTGGGTTTTGCGCGCGTGTCGCCAAACCCACGCCGTGTTTTGCTTAACGAACCCGCGGGTTCCCAGCGGATCTCCGGAGTAAGCACGATGGGGCCGGGTTCTGGCTTTGTCGACAGGCTGAGGGAGCGGGGGAAGCTCCGCTCCCCCGCTCCCTTCAGCGGTCCGCTGCAGTCCGGTTCTACACGCCGTTCGTGCTCTCCAGCTTCTTTTTCATACTCTCCATCGGGTTGAGGTTGAGATTCAAGCGCTCCACGATGGTCGCTAACCTTTTTTGCTTACCTTCATCTGTTTTCGCACCGAAAAAGTAGGATCTCATGTATGCCTTTCGGGCCGAAACCGGCATGTTGCCGAAGTTCTCGCGGGCGAGCGCGAAGGGTTCGAGCATCAGCTCAAACGCTTGTATCTGTTCTTCCGAAAGAGCGACAGTTTCGGCTTGCTCCCAATGCCCGTTCTGCTTGGCAAGGTCGATTTTCGCCCTGCCATACCCGGTCATCAATCCTTTTTCCTCAAGCGCGCCTGCGAGCTTTTTATTTTTCTCCGACCAGTTGCTGCTCACTCCACGCTGCTTGAAGTATTTCAGATACGTTGTTTCGTCGATGCTTTGTACCTGGCCGTCAATCCAGCCGAAACACAGCGCTTCCTCAAGCGCTTCGCCTGCTTTGAGCGCGCCGCCGGGCTTTTGCTTGCTGAACACAAGCCAGACGCCCTCGTTCGAGAGCGCGTTGGCCGTCAGCCAATCCCGAAACTCGCCGCGGCTTTTGAAAACCATCTGTTTCATGGGTTTTTCCGCCTACACGTACTTGGGCTGCTCATCCAACCATGCGGCCACAACTTTGGCGAGATCCCTCAGCGTCTCGGGCACAAACGGGCTGGGCAGTCCGGCGCGCGCGATGGTGCCGGTGAACGTATCGCGTCCGGCTACGCCCACGAACTCGCGGTAGCGTTTCCACGCGGACGCCCGGTCCTTCTGGCACTCGGCCCAGAACGCGAGCGCAATGGTCTGCGCAAGACAGTAGTCGATGTAGTAGAAGGGCATTTTATAGATATGCGTCTGCGCCTGCCAACGGCGGCCCTCGCCGTAGAAGGGGAAACCGTCCAGTTTGAGGTAAGGGCGGTACTGCGTTTCCAGGTCAAGCCAGAGCTTGTTGCGCTGCGCGGGCGTCATATCGGGATGAGCGTAAACATGGTGCTGGTAATCGTCGACCATGGTGCCGTAAGGGATGAACGTCATGGCGCTGGAGAGGTGGCTGTAGCGGTACTTGCCCACAGCGTCGCCGAAGAATCCCTCCATCCAGGGCCACGTGAAAAACTCCATGCTCATGGAGTGAACTTCGGCGGTCTCGTTCGTGTAATCCTGAAGCGCGGAGGGGGCAAGATCGCGCGAGACATAGCCCGCGAACGCATGGCCCGCCTCATGCGTGAGCACGTCGATATCGCCCGCCGTGCCGTTGAAGTTGGCGAAGATGAAGGGGGCTTTGTGGTCGGGGATGTCCGCGCAGTAGCCACCCGCCGATTTCCCGGGCCGCGTAAGCACGTCAAAAAGCTCGTTCTCCAGCATAAAGTCGATGAACTCCGCCGTTTCGGGTGAAAGCTCGTGATACATCGTACGGCCGTGCGCGAAGATCTGCTCGGGCGATCCAATGGGATTGGCATTGCCGGTCGGGTACTCAAAAGCGTCGTCAATCATGGTAATTTCGCTCTGACCTATGCGCTCAGCTTGCTCCTTCTTCAGCCGCGCCGCCACGGGAACGGCGTACTTTCGAACGCCATCGCGGAAACCCCTGACTTCCTTCTCCGTATAACAGTTGCGGCCCATTCTGCAGTAGCCGAGTTCAATGAAATTCTGAAAACCAAGTTTTTTCGCGATGACCGCGCGCACTTTGACAAGCGCGTCGTAAAGCTCGTCGAGCTTTTCGCTCTGCGCCTCAAACCACGCGGCGCGCGCCTCCATAGACGCCTTGCGGACAGCGCGGTCCGGGTCCTGATGATAAGGCGTGATCTGCGCGAGCGTGAGCGTCTTGCCATCAAACGCAATCTGCGCGGAGGCGATGAGCTTGTCGTACTCGCTCCGCAAGCGGTTCTCGGTTTGCAGATCAGCAACGATCTCAGGCTTGAAAGTTTTGAGGCTGATCTCGATGTTTTTGAACATAAGGCTTCCGTACTTGACTTCAAGATGTCCGCGGTGCGGCGAGGCGAGCAGCGCCTTTTCCACGCGCTGGTACAGTTCCTGCAAAAGCGGCATGGTCTGGTCAAAATATGTCTGCTCAGCGTCGTAAAACTGATCGTTCGTGTCCAGTGTGTGCCGGATGTGCGCGAGCGTGCGCATGGTGCGCACATGTCCGTTGAACGCGTCGATCTCAAGATACGCTTTTTCCGCTGACTCCCCGTCCGGAGCGGCCTCAAACACGTCGATGAGCGCCGACAGCCTTTGCTTGGTCGCCTCGAGTTCGGGGCGCTCGTAGAGCATCTGTGAGAATTTCATCGGGCACTTCCTTTCCATGATGCGTTTGGGCCAATCTTACCATAATTAACGCGCATGATAAAGTAGGTATCTACCCTGCGAGACACGTGGGGACACGGCAATTTGCCACCGCGAATAAAGCTCCCCGTTCACCCCCGCCCTTGACGCACCGCCGTGTAAAAGCTAAAATGATCCGCGAGGTGAACGACGTTGGAAACCGGTAACATTTCCATTCACGCGCAGAACATTCTGCCCATCATCAAGAAATGGCTGTACAGCGAAAAAGACATCTTCGTCCGCGAGCTGACAGCCAACGCCTGCGACGCGATCACAAAGCACAAAGCCATCGTCGCGGGTGTTGAAGGCATGGACGCCGAGACGTACGCGGTCACGGTCGAGGTGGACAAGGCGGCGCGTCAGCTGCGTTTTGTCGACAATGGCATCGGCATGACGGCGGAGGAAGTCAAAAAGTACATCAACCAGGTGGCGTTTTCAGGCGCGCAGGAGTTCATGGAGAAGTACCAAGGCGCGGGCGAAACGGGCATCATCGGGCACTTTGGCCTCGGGTTCTACTCGAGCTTCATGGTGTCCGAAAAGGTCGAGATTCTGACCAAATCCTATCATGAGGGCGAACCCGCCGCGCACTGGTCGAGCGAGGACGGCATGGCATTCACGCTTGAGGAAGGCGAGCGCGCGGGGCGCGGAACCACCGTTACGCTCACGCTGAGCGAAAATGAAGAGGAGTATCTGGACGCGTACAAGGTGCGTTCCGTGCTCAACACATACTGCGCGTTCATGCCTGTTCCGATTTACATCAAGGACGCCTCGCGGGAGGAAAAAGAGGGCGACGCGCCCGTGCCCGTCAACGACACATCCCCGCTCTGGCAACGTCCCGCCAAGGACATCACAGAGGACGAGTACAAACAATTCTATAAAAAGACGTTTGGCGACTTTGAAGATCCGCTTTTCTGGATCCACCTCGCCGTCGATTACCCGCTCAACCTCAAGGGCATCCTGTACTTTCCCAAGCTCCGCAACGATTTCGCGCTCTCCGAAGGACAGGTCAAGCTTTACTGCTCGCAGGTGTTCGTCGCCGACAACATCAAGGAGATCATCCCGGAGTTTTTACTGTTGCTCAAAGGGTGCATCGACTGCCCCGACCTCCCGCTCAACGTCTCGCGTTCTTTCCTGCAAAACGACGGCACGGTCAAAAAACTCTCCGCGCACATCACGAAAAAAGTGGCCGACAAACTCGAGTCGCTGTTTGACAACGAGCGCGAGCGCTACATCACTTGCTGGACGGACATCGCGCCCTTCATCAAATTTGGGTGCATCCGCGATGAGAAGTTCGCGGACCGCATGCTCGACCGCATTCTATTCAAAACAACGGGCGGGGATTCCCTCACGCTCTCCGAAGCGCTTGAACGCGTCAAGGGCGTCAGCGAAAACAAGCTCGTATACGCGACAAATCCCGAAACGCAGGCTGTGCTTGTGGACGCTGCGGTCAAACAAGGCGCGATCGTCCTCGTTCTCGATACGCCGCTGGACAACGCCATGTTGGGCTTCCTCGAGTACAAAAAGCCGGACGTACAGTTCCTGCGCGTGGACGCGGATCTAAGCGATTTGTTCAAACGCGAAGGCGCTGATGACGCGTCTGAGGAGGCGCGCGCCGCGGCGGAAAAGCTGTTCCGGGACGTCACGGGCGAAGCGGGGCTTGAGGTCAGGCTGATGTCGCTCAAAGAGGGAGGCGCGCCGGCAATGCTCTCGCAGGACGAGCAGATGCGCAGGTTTGGCGAAATGAGCCGCATGTACGGCTCCAAGATCGCGGACCAGCCGGTCAAGCGGACGCTCACGCTCAATCGGTCGCATTCGGTCATCGTCAAGCTGCTCGCGCTTGCTGAAGGCAGCCAAGCGGCCTCCGACGCAGCCCGCCAGATTATGGACCTGTGCGAGCTGACCGTGGGCACGCTCTCGGCGGAGCGGCTGACGGCCTTTGTGGCGCGCAGCGCGGCGCTGCTCGAACAGTCGATCGAGCGTGACGAGTAAATGAAGTTTTTGCTTGAAACACACGCGCACACCGCAGAGGTCAGCTCCTGTTCCCACCTGCGCGCCGCCGAGCTGGTGCGGGTCATCCACGGCGCGGGCTACGCGGGGACGATCATCACCGATCACTTCCTTGAGGATCGGATGCTCTGCGACACCGAGCGAAAGTACATCGCCCACGTCGACTGGTTCCTGCGCGGCTACCGCGCGGCGCGGGAGGAGGGCGAAAAGCTGGGTTTCGCCGTGCTGTTCGGCATGGAGATCCGGCTGACGGCAGGCCCGGAGGACTACCTCGTGTACGGCCTGGAGCCGGGGGCGCTCGCGGAGCTGCACGGGTTGCTTGGACAGACATGCGCGCAGGCAAAAAGACGCATCGATGATCTGGGCGGTCTGCTCGTGCAAGCACACCCCTACCGTATGGGGCAGACCATACAGCCGCCCGAATGCCTCCACGGCGTGGAGGTCATGAATGGCAACCCCAGGCACGACTCGCGAAACAACCTCGCGCTCGCTTACGCGGACGCGCACGGGCTTCTGATGACGGCGGGCGGGGATGTACACCAAGTGCAGGACGCCGGGCGCGGCGGGTTCATATTCGGCCGTCCCGTGACCACATCCGCAGATTTCGCGCGCGCGCTGCTTGCCGGGGAAGGTCAGCGCATCACCGCTCCCGGTTGATTTGGGTTTGAAACCAAAATGCAACGCGGGTGCGCGAATCGGCTGCGCGTGCCGCTGCAAGCCACGCGCTCGCCTTGACAATCTGCGCCTTAAAAACTACAATGGCACCATGAATTACTGCTTATCAACGCCCCGCCGCGCGCTGGGGCGGCGGTTGTATGCCGCCGCCTTATTTTTCGCTTTCATGCTGATGTGCGTACAGGCCCCCGCGCTTGCGGCAGGGCAAACCTCAGCCGTCGCCAAGCCCACGGTCACCGTCGCCGTCAGCCCCAGCCAGATGACATCGCCCGGCCCCGCGGAAGTGGTCATCACCGTGGCCAATCCCGCCGGCAACCCCGCCCCGCTCACGCTCTATGTCGGCTCGCCCTCAAGCCCGTATTGCGTCGTCAAAGATGTCTCATCCGGCGGCACCGGTGCCGGACGATTCACCGTAAGCGCGCTTGAATCAACGCTCGGCAAACCACAGCAGCTTCCGTATACGTACGTGGTCGGCAGCGCGTCGGGCACTGGCACGCTGACTTACCTGATCGAGCGGCGCGAGGCCAAGTCCGACATCACGCTCACGCGCACGTTCTCCGCCAAGGTCGTGGGCCCGGGAAAGACCGTCAAGGTAAGCTACGAAGCGACCAACGTCGGTACCATACCGCTGAGCAACATCGTCATTGGCGACGACTACTTCGGCGAACTCGTCTACGTCGCGAATCTCCAGCCCAAGCAGACCGTTCGTCACGAGGAGGATGCCAAGATCGAAGGCGACCTGATCTCCTCCCCCTACGTCAAGTACACAAACCCGGTCACGGGTTCGCTTGAAACCGTCAAGGTCACTCCGGACGTCGTGCGCCTTGAAAAAGCGCAGCTGCGCGTGACCGCGTCGCTCGAGCCGCAGCGCGTGTCGTGCGGAGAACCCACCGTGCTCACGCTCACGCTTGCCAACGAGGGCAACCTGGACTACCGCGATTTGGCCGTCAGCGGCAATACGCTGCCTGATCTCGCGGTCGTTCCACTCCTTGAGTCCACCCGCACTTTCGTGCTCACACGCCAGCTTCGCCCGTTCGAGGCGCGCGATTACGCCTTCACCATCGAGGGCAAGGATTCCGCGGGCGCTCCGATTAAGGTCACTTCCGAACCGGTGCGCATCGAGGTGGACAACCCGGTGGAGGAGCAGGCGCGCTGGTCGATCAAGGTCACCGCAACCCCCAACAGTATCCAGCCGCGCCAGATGGTGACCTTCGAAGTGAATCTGCACAACGATGACGACCAATCTTTGACCGAAATTGTCGTCGACTGCGCAGAAATCCCGGGTTGGCAGCAGGCCTTGCCCAATCTCGTCGCGGAGAAAACCATCACCGTCCAAACTCAAGTCGAGAAAACCACCGACTTCGTCTTCACCGCCTCCGCAGCGCGCCATACGGGCATCGGCCGCTACACCATTCAAACCGAGCCATGCAAGGTGCGCGTGCTCAGCGTACTTGAAACGCCTTCACCAACGCTCTCGCCCGCGGCCTCCATCGAACCCGCCGCAGAACCCATCACCGCGCCCGTACAGGATCAGCTCACGGGGGGCGTGAAGCGCGGACTGAACGTCGCGCTCTGGATCGTGGGTGGCCTAATCGTGCTCACCGGCCTTTTATATGTCGCCGCACGCGTGCTCAAGAGCACGGGGAATGAGAGGACATAGCCCTCAGGCCTAAAACCGCATAATCAAAAAGTGCCGGTACCCGAGGGTACCGGCCAGTTTTACTCACCGTGGGTTCCACGGCTTGAAGCACCGCGCGTTGGAAAGGAGGAAAACCAACTCACGGGGTAGTGCTCAGTTCGTATTATAGCGGCTAATTGTGAACAAGGAATGAACTAAACGCATATTTCTTGTAAAAAAATCGCAACACTTGATGTTCATTGTTAACAAATTATGTCCGGTTCTCTTTTCTGCGCGCACAACCGAACGCAAGTCCGGCCACCACGAGCACAATCCCTGATCCAAGCGCGCCAAGCCCGCGGTTGTCACCCGTGGCCACGATCGCACCATAAGGGGGCGGGTCTTCGTCAGGCTTGATGGGGCCATACGGCGGCACGTCCGTCCCACTGCCGTTTGTATTCGGGCCGGGTATCCCTGCGCGCGGGGTCGGAGCAACGGTACGTGCGGGAGCTGCAGATGCCGGGGGCGTGACCGCGGGAGGCGCGCTTGGCGTCACGACAGGCGTGATACCCGGTGTCGGGCTATACGACGATGCGGGTGTCGCAGTGGGCGTGGTGGCAGGCACAGGCGTGGGCGTCCTGAAAGGTGTAGGAGTTGGCGTGCGCACGGGCACAGGCGTTGGCGTATCTTCAGGGGGCGGGTCGGGCGTCACGTCGGGCGTTACCCCGGGGGTAGGATCGGGCGAGGGGGCGGGCGTCTTGGGCTGTTCCGGATCAGGCGTGCTTGCTTCTACCGGCGGCGTTGGTTTGGAGGGAGCGGCGCTCGCCGTGATCGCCGCTGTCATAGTGGCCAGTGCCAGGGTTGCGCATAGCGCGCTCAGTACGCGGATAAACTTCCCTTTAACCATGCGATTACATCCTTATGTATTTATTACCATGTGCTTCGTCATTTTACCATTTCCCGCTCTTTCGCGCAAATAGCAAAATATTCCAGCAAATCCAATATTCACGCGGAGACCACTATGCTATAATACCACCAGCTTCAATCCTCGCGCGACGAACGCATAAGGAGGACGCCGAACACATGCAAGGGCTATGGATTTCACACCCCGGCGAGTGGGAGACGTTTTACAACGCCAAAGTCTCATTGCGGCGGCAAGAGCGCGGCATGACCTACCCGCCCATCTGGCGTTTGGATGGCTGGGCGCTCAACGCGTGCTTTACACATAGCTGGACGTCGTACGCGGATGAGATCGTCAACATCGAGTTTGACGGCGATGGCTGGGTACAGCTCGACGGCGCGACCGCGAAAGAGCCGCCGCACCGGCTGTTCATTTCCGCGGGACCGCACAACATCAAGATCATCGTCGGGCACATCAGCTCCCCGCCCGCGCTGCGCATCACGGGCGAGTATCTTTACACAGGGCACAGCTGGAAATCATCGCTGCAGGACGCCCCGCCCACTCCCTGCGCCGTGTGGACCATGGGTCCCCTGAGCGGCAAGCCTTCCACATTCCGTCTGCCCCTCGTCCCGCGCGATATTGACGAAACCGAGCCCGTACAGGGCAAGCCCGTGGACAACGGCGTGCTCGTCGACTTTGGCCGCGAGAGTTTCGGGCTGCTCAGCTTCCGCGCCAAACGGCCGGGACGCGCTATCATTTATTACGGTGAGTCGCTCGACGAAGTCATGGACGACCGCTGGTGCGAGGTGTTTGACGAGGTCAACATCGCCGCGCACGGTATGGTTCACGCGCCTGAGACGCGCGCGATGCGCTACGTCCGCGTCGCGGGGCCGGTCGAAGCGCACGACTTCCACCTTCAGGAGGAAGCGCCATCCGCGCCTTGGCGCGCTTCGCTGTCCTCCGGTGATCAGACCGTCACGCGCATATGGGATGTTTCCAAACGCACGCTCGAGCTGTGCACGCGCGAGTTTTACCTCGACGGCATCAAGCGCGACCGCTGGGTGTGGTCTGGCGACGCCGCGCAGTGTGTGATGATGACGCCATACACAACGCTTGATCCGGGTATCAACCGCCGTACGCTGCGCGCTGTGCGCGGAAAAGACCCTTTCATGCACCTGAACACCATCCTCGACTACACGTTCTATTGGATCCTCGCCGTGCGCGAGGAATACTGGCAAACGGGCGACGCATCCTTCGGGCGCGAGGTCATGCCCCTCATGCGCTCCGCGATGCGCGCGTGCCTTGACTCCCGCGATGCTCGCGGCTTTATCCTTGCCAAGCCGGGCGACTGGGTGTACATCGACTGGGCGGACATGCCCACGGACGGCATCCTGTGCGCGGAGCAGATGCTCTTCCTCGCATCGCTGCGCGCCATGGCCGAAATGGAGCGCGTCTCCGGGGATCCGAGAAACGCGCAGGACTTGACGCGAACGGCGGACGCGCTGCTTATCAGCATTCTCAAAGTGTTTTACGACGAAAAAGCGGGCGTTTTACGCCATCATGAACGGGACGGCAGAGTCATGCCGCTCGTGACGCGTTATGCCGCGATTTTCGCTATCATCTACAACCTGCTCGATGAGAAACGGCTGACGCGCCTTGTGCACACGACGCTGCTCTCAGAAAACCTCTTGCCCATCACCACCCCCTACATGCGTTTCTACGAGTTGGACGCGCTCTGCCGCGTGGGTCAGCACGAGCGCGCGCTGGCCATCATCAAAGATTACTGGGGCGCGATGCTGGATCTGGGCGCGACTTCCTTCTGGGAGCAATACATCCCCACAGAGAGCTTCCCCGCGCATCTCGCGATGTACGGCCGCCCCTACGGCCGCAGTCTGTGCCACGCGTGGGGCGCCTCCCCCGTCTACCTCCTTCCGAGACACTTCGCGGGCGTTCGTCCCACAAAGCCCGGGTACATCACCTACGACGTCGAACCCAAGCTCTCCGGCCTCCCCTCCTTGACCACCACCTTGCCCATCCCCGGCGGCGATCTCACGGTGGACGCGCGTCCCGGGCACATCGCTGTCGCATCCTCAGGCAGCGGGACGGGACGCCTGGTCGTCCGCGCATCCGGCACGCTCAGCATCTCGGGCGGATACGCGGACCGCTCACCCGACGGCGCGTGGCAGGTCATCATCCCCCCGGGCCGGCGGGTCGAGGCCACTTGGCATCTGTAGACGCAAAGGATGATACGTCGATGGCGGGCAAATCCCTATTCCCACCCGACCCGCATCGCTCAGGGCACGCATCACCATTGATGTGGCAACCGAAACCGCGCCCCTCTCCGCTTGCGCCCGATGAACAACCGCTCACCTCAGAACACGTCAAGGCCCGCTTCAAAACGAAGCGGGCCTCCAGCCCGTCGACAAAGTAGTCGGCGGGCTGAAAGTATTTTGGCCAAAAGGAAAGGTGGAGAGCGGTGTCGAAATAGATAACGGGTGAGAGAGATGTTGCGAAATGGAAGCAAACAACAGGAAGCGGAGATCGTCATACTTGAACAGATGATCCCCGAGGGGCATCTGCTCAGGAAGATCGACCGCGCAGTGGACTTTAGCTTTATCCGGCAGATGTGCGAGCCTTTGCATTGTTTGGACAGCGGCCGCCCCGCCATTGACCCTGAGCTGTTGTTTCGAATGATGTTCGTTGGCTACCTGTATGGCGTAAAGTCCGAGCGTCGCCTGGAAGAGGAAGTCAACTACAACATGGCCTACAAATGGTTCTGTGGGCTGAACTTAAG